>JAYRDK010000026.1:38424-48219 GCA_041909435.1 Lacunisphaera sp. | reverse complement strand
GGGCCCGCGGCAAAGGTCACCGCATCGCCATCACCGCGGTCATGCGCAAGCTCCTCCTCCGTCTCAACCAGATCGCCCACACCCACGAACTAATCCTTGCCACCCAACACAGCTAATCAGTGGTTAAATCTCTCCGGGGGTTGAAAACATTCCCGAGCTCGCTGGCCACCGGATCTCGTCCATCCCGACCGGTTTGCACCGGCACAGTGCCCCCCGCGCAAGCGCGGCCGCTGTCTTGTCATACGGGCAAAATAAATTTGGCGGCTGGCATGAGGTGTGCATTTTGGACGGTGAACTCAGTCCAATGACGCCCTCCCAACAGCACCAGCGCCGCCTGCAGGCCCGCACTTCGATTACGAAGGCCGGTCTGCCTCTTGGCTGCGCGCAGATGTGCCCGTGCGTCGCCAATTGGCTGAAACAAAAGACCGCTCCGGGCTGCCTGGCCTGACGGACCCCGTAGAACACGGATCAAGTCCCAATCAATCAGGAGTCCCGGAGGTCTTACCAGACCGACGAGAACCGAATCATCATGCATACCATCATCCATCGCCATAACCACAGTCGCTTCCCGAATCCGGAGCCCCGTCAGGACTTCCGTTCGCCGCACTTTGACTGCATGGACCTGCCGTCGGCCCTCAAGCTGACGCTCTACGTCCCCGGCGTGGACGCGAGCGGCGTGGACATCACCACGGCGGGCCCCGACCTCTTTGTGACCGCCCGCAAAACCCACCACCTCCGCGCCAACTGGCAGGCGCTGCACCTGGAAAGCGTGCAGCGCGACTACCAGCTCAAGCTGCGGCTGGGGACCGGCTTCGACTTCGAGGCCTTGCAGGCATCCGTCACCCGGGGAGTGCTCACCATCGTGCTGCCAAAAAGCGGACCGGCCGTCACCGGCCTGCCCGCCCGCCAGCGCCAGGTGGCCTGACCCCGGAGAAACCTGTGCGCTTGTCCGCCGAAGCCTTGGCGAAGGCGGATGCGCGGCCCGTTGTTGGGCCGCGCGCGCGGGTTTTTTCCGTTTTTTGGTGTGATTTCTTGGAACAATCCACCGTCCCGGGGGTTCTAAGATCGACGGCCCTGACCCGCCGGACCCCAAAACACCATGACCTACTTCCCGCACCATCTTCCCGAGCGCCCCGCGATGCACGCGGCCGCGCAGCCCGGCGACGTGCGGCAGACGCTCCCCCGCGACGTCCTGTGGAACCAGCCCGTCTTCAAGGCGCCGGCGCTCCCCATCCCGAACATCGCGCTCGAACCCCTGCCGCTCCGCGCCACGCGCATCACGCGCCGGCCGTCGGCCCCGGCCTGAATCTGTTTCTGATGTAGGGTCGCCGCTTGTCGGCGGACCACGGTAGGGGCGCTTGCCCGCAAGCGCCCTTCGAAAGGCCGTTGAGGGCAACGGCCCCTACCAAAACCGGCCCAGCTGGAGCTGGGCCCTCCAATTATTTCTCCGGCACGATCCAGCCGCAGTCCGCGCTGGCTCCGGGCTCGGCCCGCAGCCGTTCCCGCAGCACCGGCAGCAACGCCCGGATCTCCCGGTCAATCTGCCACGGCGGGTTCAGGATCAGCAGCCCGCAGCCCTTCATCTTCAGGAGCGACTCCGCCCCGGCGATGTTCACCTCGGCAAACAGGGTCGGCGTGGCCAGCTCCAGCAGCGCGTGGTGAAATTCCTCCGTCCGCGCCCGCTCCGTGATCGGATACCACACGGCGATCACCGCCCCGGGCAGGCGCTTCAGCGCGTCCTTCAACCCCCGCGCGATGTCGGCAAATTCCTTCTTCGTCTCGAACGGCGGATCGATGAGCACCAGCGCCCGCTTCTCCGGCGGCGGCAGCATGGCCTTCAGGCCGGTGTAGCCGTCGATGACCTCCACCTTGACGCGCGACTCGCGGGCAAACTCGAAGTCCAGCGCCTCGGCGTCATCCGGCCGCAGCTCGCACAGCGCCATCCGGTCCTGCGGCCGCAGCAGCAGTTTCGCGATCCAGGGCGAACCGGGATAAAACTTCAGCTCCTCGCCCGTGGCCCCGTTCCGGTCGTTGAACCGCCGGACCAGTTCCAGGTAATCGTTGAGCGCGGGCGGCAGGTCCTGCGCGCCCCACAGCCGGCCGATGCCGGCCGGATACTCGGGCTCGCGCGACCGGCCGTCGGGCAGCACCGATGGCATCGAGAGGTCATAGCCGCCCCGGCCGGCGTGCGTGTCGAGGTAGAGAAAGCCCTTCTCCTTGCGTTGCATCGCCCGGATCAGCAGCAGCAGCAGCGCGTGCTTGAAGACGTCGGCATAGTTGCCGGCGTGGTAGTGGTGGCGGTAGTTCATTTTTTCATTTTGCGCGGTAGGGCGCGGACTCCGTTCCGCGCCGATCGATGGCGCTCAGCGGAGTGATCGCCCTACCCCACGGGAACCTTCACCACGGTCTTCCTCACCAGCACCGCCGGGCCCGCGGCACGGGAGATGTGCCCGTCCGCCGGGAAATAAATCCCCACCAGCCCGTCGCGGGCGCTGAGCAACGAGGTATCCTTGCAGTCGAGGTATTTGATCAGGTCGCGCTCGGGTTCGTAGGGCGCATCCACGGCCAGCTTCGCGATGTCGACCACCTCCTGGATCTCCTCGCCGGCCACCACGACCTGCACGTCGATATACTTGCGGTGCGACTCGATGAACGCCTCGGCGCGGGGCCGCGAGAGATACACCTGCTCGAGGGCGAACGACCCGCCGGCCAGCTCGTGGCGCTCGGTCGCACCAACCGCCACGGCGCCGATGCGCGCGCGCACGGCGGACGCCGGGTTCAGCGCCTCGGCGACGTAATCAAACGCCGCCTGGAAACGGGGATCGTGGGCCAGTTGCGCCCGGACGGTGGAAAGGGAACCAAAGACAGCCATGCCCGAAGTTTCCTGCGGCCCGGCGCCCCGGCAAGGTCCGAGTTCGGTCCGGCGGAGGAAATTATACGCGGTGATTTCACCTGACCTTCTGGCGGTGGGAGGGGCTTTACGCCCCGACTGATTGAGGTGGTCGCCGGTTTCCACACCGGCGACAGCGTCGGTATGGAAACCGACGCCCACCTTGTCGGGGCATAAAGCCCCTCCCACCAAGCCACCCCTACCGCAGCAGCAGCCCGGCCGCGTCCACCAGCGACAGGAACTCCGCGCGGTAGCCGCCGGCGTCCTGTCCCAGCCCGGCCCGGCCCCACTCCGCCACCTGCGCCAGCGTCAGCCGGCCCTTGTGCGGCGAGTCGCGCAGCGCCAGGCCGAAACCGGCGACCGCCGTGGCGAACTTGAAGTCGGGACTGGCCTCCTCGAAGCGCTTCCCCGCATCCACCAGCGGGAACTCCAGCTTGCTGCTGACGTCGCCGGCCGGCTCCTTGTAGCGGATCTTCACGGTGAGCAGCTCGGCGGAGCTGGGATCCTGCACCTTCGAGGGAACGGCCATGGCCCGCGCCACCCGGTTATCGACCGCCTGATACTTTAGCCCGTCCACGGCGGGGGATGCCACCGGCGGTTCCGTCCCCACCGGCACGATCTCGTAGAGCGCGGTGACGGTGTGGCCCGCGCCGATCTCGCCGGCGTCCACCTTGTCGTTGTTGAAATCCTCCTTGGCGAGCAGCCGGTTCTCGTAGCCGATGAGGCGGTAGGCCGCCACCTGCGACGGGTTGAACTCCACCTGGATCTTCACGTCCTTGGCGATGGTCACGAGCGTGCCGCCGGCCTGCTCGACGAGCGCCTTCCGCGCCTCGGCGAGCGAGTCGATGTAGGCGTAGTTGCCGTTGCCCTTGTCGGCGAGCGACTCGAGCGTGCCGTCCTTCAGGTTGCCCATGCCGAAGCCGAGCACGCTGAGAAACACGCCGCTCTGCGCCTTCTCCTCGATCAGGCGCACGAGCTCGCCCTCGCTGGTGGTGCCGACGTTGAAGTCGCCGTCGGTGGCGAGGATCACGCGATTCACGCCGCCGGGGATGAAGTTGGCCTTGGCGATGTCGTAGGCGAGGTGGATGCCCAGGGCGCCGTTGGTCGAGCCGCCGGCGCGCAGGTTGTCGAGCGCGTCGATGATCGCGGCCTGCTGCGCCGCGCTGGTCGAGGGCAGCACCAGGCCGGACGACCCGGCGTAAACCGCGATGGCCACGCGGTCGTCGGGGCGGAGCTTGTTGACCAGGAGCCGCAGCGACTGCTTGAGCAGCGGGAGCTTGTTGGGCTGGTTCATCGAGCCCGACACATCGAGCAGGAAGACCAGATTCGCGGCCGGGCGCTGGGCGTCGCCGACCTCGCGGCCCTTCAGCCCGATGCGCACAAGGCGGTGTTCGGGTGCCCACGGCGCGGCGGCGACCTCGAGGCTGGCGGCAAAGGGCCCGTCGCCCGTCGGCGGCGCGTAATCGTAGGGGAAATAATTCACGAGCTCCTCGATCCGCACGGCGTCGGCCGGCGGACGCTGCTTCTGGTGGAGGAAGCGGCGCACGTTCGAGTAGGAGGCCGTGTCGACGTCGATGGAGAAGGTGGACAGCGGGTGGTCGGCCACGCGCTGGTAGGCGTTGTCCTGCTGGTAGGCGTAGGCCTCCGTGTTGGCGGTCGTTTCAGCCAACGACATCTTGTGCACGGCGGCCGGCGGCGGGGCCGACAGCTTGGCCTTCTGCATCGTCGCGGCCGCCTGCCGCTCCAGCTCGCTCTTGCGGGTGGAGTAATCAGCCTCGCGCGACCGGGCCTCGTTGGCGGCGACGGCCGCCAGCTGACCGGCGTCAACCTCGGCACGCGCCACCTTGGAGGCGCTGCGGTAGGAATCTTCCAACGGCAACGCTTGGGGCATCGGGCTGGCCTCGGCCAGACCCATGGTCACCACCGGCGCGGGCGCCGCCGGCAAAGCCACGGCCACCGAGCCGGTCGCGGCCGCCTTGTCATCCTTGCCTTCCTTGCCGGCCGTCAGCGGGATCTCGATGAGGTGCGTCTGCTGCTTGAGCTGCTGCTCGTTCTGCCAGAGCACGAAGAACACCGCGAAGCAGGCCGCGGCCAGGCCGCTGATCGCGAAATAGGCCTGCGGGAAGCGCAGCACCTTGCCCACGGACTTGACCGGGGCCGCTTCCGCGGGCTCCTGTTCCAGCGCGGCTGTGACGGTGGTCGCCATGGCACGGATCTCGGCCACCACCGCGCGCGCGGCGGGATCCTGCTCCAGCAGCTTTTCAAAGCCGGCCTGCTCGTGCGCCTCCATCTCGCCGAGGGCGTAGAGGGTCAGGCGGGGATCGTCGGGGGAAATTTGGTTTTGGTTCATTTTCTGTCCTCTGTTTTCTGTCTGCTGTCCTCCGTCATTCCGGTTGCGCGGCCATCTCGTTCCGCAGCGCCTTCAGCGCGGTGTGGAGGATGAAGCCGACGTTGCCGACCGACAGCGACGTGATGCGGCTGATCTCCTGGTAGCTGAATCCGTTCTGGAACTTCAGCCGGACGACCTCCTGTTGGTTGTGGGGCAGCCGGCCGATGAGTTTCAGCACGGCGGCGTATTGTTCGGCCCGCTCCAGGGTGCGGCCGGGCCGGGGATCCGGGGCGGTCAGGCGCTCGGCCTGGCCTTCCTCGAAGCGTTTCATGCGGCCCTCCTTGCGCAGCACGTCGAGCGTGCGGTTGCGGCAGACGGTGAAGAGCCATTCCGCGACATGCCCGTCCACCTCGGCCGGCGGCTGGGCCATGAGCTTGACGAAGGTGTCCTGCACGACGTCGCGCGCCCGTTCGCCGTCCCCGCCGAGGAGGCGGGTGGCGTAGCGCAGCAGCGGGGCCTGATGGCGTTCCACCGCCGCCCGCACGAAGGAGCTGGCATCGGGGCTGGCATGGGTTGTTTCGGGTTCGATATTCACGAGACCTTGCTCCTTCGACGCATGATGGGCGGGTTTCTTAGGCCTTGGACACAGAAATATGCCGCACCCTCCTTGCCCACCGTAAATTTGCCGTTTAACTGCCCGTATGGTTTTCCGCCCTAGGTTTCAGGTCTTCGCCCTGACCGTCTGCCTTCTGTCCTCCGTCCTCTGTTTTCTGACGACCGCCTGCAGCCGGCGCGAGACCCCGGTCGACGCCGGCCTCCGCACCGGGACGCTCCACATCGGCAACGGCGCGGAGCCCGGCACGCTCGACCCTCACCTCATCGACGCCTACAACGACGCGCGGCTGATCGCCGCCCTGTTCGAGGGGCTGACCGTTATCGACGAGCGCACCTCCGCGGCCGTGCCCGCCGCCGCCGAGCGCTGGGAAACCTCGGCCGACGGCCTTGTCTGGACCTTCCACCTCCGCCCCGGCCTGCAGTGGTCGAACGGCGAACCGCTCACCGCCGATGACTTCGTGCAATCTTGGCGCCGCTGCCTCTCGCCGGAGCTGGCCTCGCCCTACGCGTATTTCTTTTTCCAAGTGAAGAACGCCGAGGCCTTCAACGGCGGTCAGCTCACCGATCCGGCCGCCCTCGGCTTCGCCGCGCCCGACGCCCGCACCCTCGTCATCACGCTGGCCCACCCGACGCCCCACCTGCCCCTGCTCATCGCCAACTCCGCCTGGTATCCGGTCAACCCCCGCGTGCTGACCAAACTGGGCGGACTCAACCGCCGCGACACCCCCTGGCTGACCCCGGCCAACTTCGTCGGCAACGGCCCCTTCGTCCTGACCGAGTGGTCCGCCAACTCGCGGATCGTGACTGCGAAAAACCCGCGCTACTGGGATGCCGCGACGGTCCGTCTCAACTCCATCGTCTTCTACCCCATCGAGAATCCCGACGTCGAGGAGCGCAACTTCCGCGCCGGCCAGCTCCACCTCATCCACAACCTGCCCCTGTCCAAGATCCCCGCCTACCGCGCCAGCGATCCGGACAAGCTCCGCATCGATCCGTTCGCGCAAAGCATCTTCATCCGGTTCAACACGACCAAGCCGCCCTTCGACAACCCGAAGCTCCGCCGCGCCCTCTCGCTCGCCATCGACCGCGACTCGATTTCCCGCAACCTCCTGCACGGCTCGCGCCCGCCCGCCCGGCACCTGGTCCCGCCCGGCGTGGCCGGCTATGTTTCCCTTCCCGCGGCGCCGGATGATTTTGCCGCCGCCCGCCAGCTGCTCGCCGACGCGGGTTTCCCCGGCGGCCGGGGCCTGCCGCCCTTCGAGATCCAGGTCCGCAACGACGAGTTGCAGCCGCGGATCATCGAGGCCGTCCAGGCCATGTGGGCGAAGGAACTCGGCGTCCACGCCACCATCGCCCTCCTGGAATTGAAGACTTCCGTCCAGAACCAGCGCGTCATGGATTACACCGTCGGCGCCAACGGCTGGGTCGCCGACTACCCCGATCCGGCGACCTTCCTCGAGCTGTTCGTGACCAACGGCGGCGCCAACTGGACCGGCTGGGGCGACGCCACCTACGACCGCCTGATCGCCCAGGCCGCGCAGACCCCCGATCCGCAGGCGCGTTTCGCGTGTTTCCAGCAGGCTGAGGCCCTTTTGCTCGAACAAGCCCCCATCATCCCCCTCGTCTTCGGTGCGCGGAACTATCTCATCGATCCCGCAGTCAAGGGTTGGGATCCCGCCCTGATCGGCCTCTACCAATACAAAAAGGTTTACCTAAAGGGGCCCTGACCGCACTTTTCTCCCGTGTTTCCCCGTCTCCTCCTGCTTCTCGCTTTGTCCGCCGTCTCCGCCTTGGGTGCGGACCTGAGCATCGTCCGCACCTTCACCGGCTGGCGGGACGCCGCGTCCTTCAAGCGCATTTCCGAATATTTCGACGGCAAGGAGAATACCGGCAAGGAGACCGTCCTGCGCACGCACCCGGAACAGCGCACCGGCTATTACTTCCTGGTCCGCCTCGCCAACCCGGGCGCCGCGCGGCAGGTGCGGTTCCAGCTGCAATTCTTCGCGCAAGGCGCCTCGGCCCTGCACACCGCCACCTTCCCGGCCGGGCTGAAGTCCGGGTCCGAGGTGTTCCAGCTCGGCCTGACCGGTCCGGAATGGCAGGACGCCGAGTCCCAGCCGGTGGCCTGGCACCTGCAGGTCCTGGCCGACGATGGCACCGTGCTGGCCTCCGAGAAAAGCTACCTCTGGGAAAAACCCGCGGACAAGTGAGCCATGAGCAAGCCGGCGTGGTCTGACTGGCAGCCGCTCGCGCTCCGGCTGGCTCCCGGCATCCTCGCCGAGACCCTCGACGGCGGACAAAGCTTCCGCTGGCAACAGATCGACGGACTCTGGACCGGCACCTGGTCCGGCTGCGTCGCCCAACTCCGCCTGCAGGATGGTTCAGTGGAGTGGCGCGCTCCCGCGCCGCTGCGCGCCGCCGTCGCCACCGCCCTGCCCCGTTACCTCGGGCTCGACCGAGACTGGGCCGCGCTGACCGACTCGCTCCCGTGGCGCAGCGACGCGCACCTCGCCCAATGCCTCGCCGCCTTCCCGGGCCTGCGCATCCTGCGCCAGCCCTTCGGCGAGACCCTGCTCGGCTTCCTCTGCAGCGCGACGAAGCAGATTGTGCAGATCAAGCAGATGGTCGCGCTCCTCGCAGAGCGCCACGGTCAGCCCCTCCCGGCTCCCAGCTCCCTGCTCCAGGCTTCTCGCAACCGCCTCCCCATCTGGCCCGAACTCGCCACCATCCCCGAGAAGGACCTGCGCCAGTGCCTGCTCGGCTTCCGCGCCAAATACATCCACGGCACCGCCCGGTTCATCGCCGCCCGTCCCGGCTGGCTCGAGGAAACCGAGCATCTGCCCTATGCCGCCGCGAAGGCCCGCCTCCTCGAACTTCCGGGTGTCGGCGAAAAGGTCGCCGACTGCGTCCTGCTCTTCGGCGCGGGCAAATTGGAGGCCTTCCCCGTCGACACGTGGGTGCTAAAGTCCCTCGCGCGCCGCTACGGGCTGACCGGCTGGAAGCCCGCGCCGGTGGCCCATTTCGGCCGCACCCACTTCGGCCCGCTCGCCGGCCTGGCCCAGCAATATCTGTTCGCGTGGGAGCGGAAATTCGGCAACCGGTAGCCCGGGCCGTTGGGGGCAACGGCCCCTACCCCCCTTTCCGAACGAGCCGCCACGGGAAGAAATACACCGCATAAACGACCGCGTAGACCAGAAAGCCGTCGAGCTTCAGGAAATGCGCGCCGGCGAAGAAGAAGATCAGCAGGTGCAGCCGGACCACGTTCTTGTAGGGCGCCATCATGCCGCCACCCAGGCCTGACTGGGCGTTGCGAAACTTCCGCGCCGCGATCGCCTCCACCGTGACCGCGGTGTCCGGCGGTCCGGCCGGCTCCGACGGTGTTAAACGGAACGCCGCCCGCTCCGCGATCGCCGCGGCGGGCAGGAACCACCAGTAGCGTTGGAACACCTCCCAGTAGAGGGACAGGCCGGGGAAGGACTTCGCCAGCGCCGGCTCCACCGGGAAAAACGAGTTGAGGAAGACCGAGTGCACGAAATGAAACCCGCCGAAATGCACCGTGAAGAACGCCAGCAGGAAGAACCCGCCGAACGCCAGCACCCCCGCGCCCAGCCCCATGCCCCAGCTGGGCCGGGTGCCGCGCAGGTTCTCGCGTTCGCGCCAGGCCCTGGTCGCGACGGAGACCGCCGGGCCGAAGATGCTCCAGACGATCATCGCATAGCCGATCACCGCGCTCGACAGCCACAGGCTCCACACGAGGTCGCGCGTCTCCCAATGGAAATACCACGCGAGCCCCAGCCCGACCGCAAAGGCCAGCGCATCCGGCCAGGCGTTGCTCCAGCGATTCGGCGCGTGATCTGCTTGCGTCATGTTGCGGGTGGAGGGCTGGTCTCCCGACCAGCCGCGGGCGGGGCGCCCCCCCGCCCCCCCAAAGGGGGGGGCGACCTAGCCCCCCGGGGAACCG
>JAYRDK010000026.1:0-38414 GCA_041909435.1 Lacunisphaera sp. | reverse complement strand
CGGCCGCGGGTTGGCCCCCGGGCTGGGGGGGTTGGGGGGGGGGGGTCTGGGGGGGGGGGGGGGGGGGCCCCCCCCCCCCCCCGCGGCCGGTCAGCCGACCGGCCCTCCAATGGCTGGAGCCTACTTCGCCCGCTGGATCAGCTCGATCTCGTAACCCTCGGGGGCGTCGATAAAGGCGATCACCGAGCCGCTGCCGGTCTTGGTCGGGCCGTCGCTCAGGGCGAAACCCTTCTTCGTCAGCTCGGCCGCGAACTTCTCCAGGTCCGCCACCTCAAAGGCGAGGTGCATCAGGTCGGGCTGCACCTTCACCGGCTCGGCGCCGGGGGGCATCTGGCAGAGCTCGATCTCCTCCTCGCTGTTCGGGGTGGCGATGAAGGCCAGCTGCGCGCCGCGGGGCGACGTGTGCCGGCGCGTGACCTTCAGCCCGAGGGCCTGCTCGTAGAATTTCACCGAGCGCTCAAGGTCGTTCAGCCGCATGCGGGTGTGGAGAAGTTTTGTGACGGTCATGGTTCGGGAGAGGTTAGGTATTCTTCACCCAAACTCCAGTCTGCGATTTTTTGACCACGGATTTCACGGATTCCCACGGATAAAACGATCCGGCCCATCCGATTTAATCCGTGATATCCGTGGTAAAAGAGAACCCTCGATACTACTTTGACCTCCCGCACCCGGTTTCCCATCTTCTGCCCAGACATGTCCCTCGATCTCGCCGCCATCCGCGCCGCCCACGACCGTATCCGCCCCTACATCAAGCGGACGCCCGTGCTGACCAACGACGCGCTGGACGCCGCCCGCGGCGCAAGGCTGAGCTTCAAGTGCGAGAACCTCCAGGCCGCCGGCGTCTTCAAGTCGCGCGGTGCCTGCAACGCCGTCTTCTCGCTGAGCGACACCGAGGCCGCCCGCGGCGTGGTCACCCATTCCTCCGGCAACCATGCCGCCGCCCTCGCCCGCGCCGCCCGGCTGCGGGGCATCGCGGCCCACATTGTCATGCCGCAGGGCTCGCCTCAATCCAAGGTCCGGAATGTCGAGAGCTTCGGCGGCCGGATCACCTTCTGCGAACCGGGCCTCAGTGCCCGCGAAGCCACCTGCGCCAAGATCGCGGCCGAGACCGGCGCCGCCCTCATTCATCCTTTCGACGACCTGCGGGTCATCGCCGGGCAAGGCACGGCCACCGTCGAGCTGCTGGAGGATGTCCCCGGCCTCGACCTCATCCTCTGCCCCGTCGGCGGCGGCGGGCTGCTCTGCGGCACCGCGGTCGCGGCCAAGGGCCTCAAGCCCGGCATCAAGGTCATCGGCGTCGAGCCGGCGCTGGCCGACGACGTCGCCCAGTCCTTCCGCGCCGGCCAGCGCATCTCCATCCCCACGCCGGCCACCATCGCCGACGGCCTGCGCACCAACAGCACCGGCGAGACCAATCTCCCGCTCATCCGGCAATACGTGGACGATGTCGTCACCGTGACCGAGGGCGGCATCATCGCGGCGATGCGCGAGCTCTGGGAAAAGCTCCACCTTGTCGTCGAGCCGTCCGCCGCCGTGCCCTACGCGGCGCTGCTGGAGCACAAGCCCGCCTTCGCCGGCAAAAACGTCGGCGTCATCCTGTCCGGCGGCAACGTCGATCTCGAGTCGCTGCCGTGGCTGAAGCGGTAACCCGTGGGCCAGCGAGCTTGCTCGCGCTCTTTTGGCGCGAGCAAGCTCGCTGGCCCACGAAACGCGGATTGATGGCCTACCCGAAGGCGGGTCACCCCGCCGTCTCGTCGCCGATCGAGCCGGTGGCGCAGTTGGCGGCGGCCGACTCGACCGCGGCGATCTCCTCGGCCGTGACCGGCTGCTTCATCACGTAGGAGGTCCCGTTGTCGCCGTCGCGGGCGAAGAACTCGGGCGCCTCGACGCGACACTGGTCGCAATCGATGCAGCTGGAATCGACAAAGAAACGTCCGGCGACGTTGAGGGGAAGGCGGTCGGAGATGCTGGCCATGGTGGGTGGGGGTTGTGGGTTGGAGCCCGAGGGTAGCAGGCGGCCGGACCGGTCGCTCGCCATCGGTTGACCGTCGCTGGTCGTTTTTTGCCGTGGGCGGCCGGCGGGCAAATCCGCGCCCCGCATCCGGACCGCAAGAGATGCCCAGTTTCCGCCAAGGAACACGGCACCTTCACCGTTGAATCCGGCGCACAATCCACTGAAGCTCACGGCCTCAGTAGGAAACATGAGCGACCAACCCCACGCATTCCTGGCCCTTTTTCTCGGCGTCGCCCTTGCGTTTCCCCTCCTGATGCTCGCCGTCGCCTGGCTCTGGGTGCGGTTTTTCCAGCCCGCCAAGCCGGGCCCGCGCAAGAACGCCACCTACGAGTGCGGCCTCGAGCCCGTCGGCGACTCCTGGATCCAGTTCAAGGCCCACTATTACCTGTATGCGATCCTGTTCCTGATCTTCGACGTCGAGGTGCTGTTCCTCCTGCCCTTCGCCGTCGCCTTCACCGGCCTGCCCGGCGGCGCCCTGTTCGCCATGCTGGTCTTCATCCTCCTGCTCGCCGAGGGCCTCGTCTGGGCCTGGCACCGCGGCCACCTCGAGTGGAAATGACATGAGCGACACCCCCACACCTTCCGGCCACACCCCCTTCCCCGCCGCCGGGAACATCTCCGACGCGGAGCGCGAGGACCTGCGCCGGCACGGCATCCTGCTCACCAGCCTCGAGGAGCTTTACGGCTGGGGCCGCAGCAATTCCATCTGGCCCCTCCAGTTCGGCCTGGCCTGCTGCGCCATCGAGATGATCGCCGCGGCCACCGCGCGCTTCGACATCGCCCGCTTCGGCGCCGAGATCTTCCGTCCCTCCCCCCGCCAGGCCGACCTCATGATCGTCTCCGGCACCGTCACCAAGAAGATGGCCCCGCAGGTCGTCCGCCTCTGGAACCAGATGCCCGAGCCGAAATACTGCATCGCCATGGGCGCCTGCGCGATCTCCGGCGGCCCCTTCAAGCAGGGTTACAACGTCCTGAAGGGCATCGACCGTTTCATCCCCGTCGACATCTATATACCGGGCTGCCCGCCGCGCCCGGAAGCCCTGCTTCACGGCCTCACCCAACTGCAGGAAAAGATCCGCGCCGAGCGCGTCTCCGGCCCGCAGGCCGCGCGCCATCTCCAGCCGGACGCGGCCAGCGAGTTCCCCGTGCCGGACTACGGCCCGCACGACCTCGCGCCGCCGAGCAACCCCGCCGTCTTCACCGCCCCCGTGCTGCCCCGCAAGGCCTGACCCATGGAAACCCTCGAGCAGATCCGCGACCGCCTCCTCGCCCGCTTTCCCGCGGCGAAGGTCGAGCTCGTGACGAATCCCGGCACCGCGGCCGAACACTCGCTCCTGCTCGACGCCGTCTTTGCCCCCGAGATCGCCCGCTTCCTGCGCGACGACCCCGCCCTCCGCCTCGACTACTGCTCCAACGTCACCGGCGTCGACTGGCCGGAGAAGGAGGTCACCGACACCGTTAAGAAAACCGTGCCCGATCCCGCCGGCGGCCCGGACAAGGTCGTTGAGGAAAAGACCAAGCGCATCCAGCCCGGTTACCTCGAGGCCGTCTACCACCTCTACTCGATGGCCCTGAAGCACGGCCCGGTCGTCCTCCGCCTGCGCACGGGCAACCGCACCGACCAGGTCACCCTGCCCTCGCTCACCCCCGTCTGGCGCGCCGCCGACTTCCAGGAACGCGAGATCTTCGACCTCTACGGCATCGTCTTCTCGGGCCATCCCGACCTCCGCCGCATCCTGATGTGGGACGGGTTCAAGGACCACCCCATGCGCAAGGATTACGTCTCCCCGGACGACTTCGAATGGGAGCCGACCCCCCACGGCGACGTCCACGAGCGCGCCAAGGCTCACTACCCCGCTCCGCCGACGGACGGACCCTCCGAAGCTTCAGCGAAGGAGGGCAAGCCATGAGCTGCTCCGACCAGTCCGGCCTCGACGCCGAGTTCTCGACCTTCGGCCGCCCCGGCGGCCCGACGGTGCGGCCCGTGCACGACGAGTTCCACGGCGACCTCCTCGAGGTCTCGATGGGGCCGCAGCACCCGTCCACCCACGGCGTGTTCCGCATGGTCGTCACGCTCGATGGCGAGCAGATCGTCAAGCTGAAGCCCGTCTTCGGCTACCTGCACCGCAACCACGAGAAGATCGCCGAGGGCACGAGCTACCTCGCGTCGATGCCCTACACCGACCGCCTCGACTACCTTTGTTCGATGTCCACCAACTGGGCCTACGCCCTCGCGGTGGAGAAACTTTCCGGTCAGGCCGTGCCCGACCGCGCCCAGTATCTGCGCATCATCATGGCGGAGCTCACGCGGCTGGTGAACCATTCCTGCCTGGTCGGATTCCTTTTCAACGACCTCGGCACCTCGTTCACGCCGCTGCTCTACGCCTTCCGCGAGCGCGAGAAGATCCTCGACCTCTTCGAGGCCCTCTCCGGCTCCCGCATGATGTGCAACTACCAGCGCTTCGGCGGCTGCCGCGTCGACCCCACCCCGGAGTGGCTCGCCGCCGCGTCCGCGCTGGTGGACAACTTCCCGCGCTTCCTCGACGAATACGAGACGATGCTCACGGGCAACGAGATCATGCTCGCCCGCACCCAGGGCGTCGGCCGCCTCGACCCGCAGCACGCCATCAACGCCGGCCTCACCGGCCCCGTCCTCCGCGCCAGCGGCGTGGACTACGACATCCGCAAGGTCGACGGCACCGGCTTCTACCCGCGCTTCGACTTCCGCGTGCCGCTCGGCGCGCACGGCGACACCTACGACCGCTACATGATGCGCATCCTCGAGATGCGCGAGTCGGTGAAGATCCTCCAGCAGGCCTTCAAGTCCCTCCCCGCCGGCCCGATCATGGACCCCAAGGCCAAGCTCCGCGGCTTCCGCCCGAAGGCCGGCGAGGCCTACGGCCGCCTCGAGAGCCCCAAGGGCGAGCTCGGCTTCTACCTCATCAGCGACGGTTCGCCCAACCCATGGCGTTACCGCGTCCGTCCCCCCTCCCTCATCAACCTCACCCTCCTCGAGGAAATGTGTCTGGGCCACACGATCGCCGACTCCGTCGTCATCCTGGGCTCCATCGACATCGTCCTCGGCGAGGTCGACCGCTGAAACCATTCAATCCATGTGGAGCTCAAGAAATCAGGAATCAAGCCAAGCAGGTCTCTTCCTCAATTCCTGCCTTCCTGAGTTCCACATTTCCTAATCCCAAAACCCCATGCTCGGCTCCGGCATCCTCAAAGGCCTCGGCGTCACCGCGAAGAACTTCGTGGGGAGCTACCATGACCCGGCGCGGATGGTCACCGAGGAGTATCCCGACACCCCGGCCAAGCTGCCCGAGGCCTACCGCAACTTCCCCTTCCTCGTCACGGAGAACGCCACCGACCCGATGGGCACGCTGCGCTGCGTGGCCTGCCAGATCTGCGAGAAGGAATGCCCGCCGCAGTGCATCTACATCGAGAAGAGCAAGGACAAGAAGCCCGACGCCACCGGCAAGCCCCAGCTCTACCCCGCCGTCTTCGCCATCGACACCGCCGTCTGCATGAGCTGCCAGCTCTGCGTCGAGGTCTGCCCGTTCGACGCGATCAAGATGGACCAGGTCTTCGCGGTCGCCGCGACCAACCGGTTCGAGGGCCTCCTGCTCAACCGCGAGCAGCTCGCCAAGCCCAACGAGTATTTCCACCAGATCCGCCCGACCGAAGCCGCCGAGGTGGACGGACGCCTCACCGCCGAGCGCAAGGCCGCCGAGGAAAAGGCCAAGGCCGCCGCCGCCGCAAAGGCTGCGGCCCCCGCCAAACCCGCTGCTCCCGCCGCAACTCCCGCGCCCAAGCCGGCCGAAGGAGGGACCGCGTCATGAACCTGGAGACCCTGCCCCTTCAGTTCCGCGACTGGATCGTCAGCCTGTTCCCGGACGCGCTGCAGTGGTTCGTCCACCACCTGCTGTCGATCACGGCGATCCTCACCGTCTTCGGCCTCTTCTTCGCCTTCACCACCATCGCCGAGCGCAAGCTGCTCGCGCGCCTCCAGAACCGCCTCGGCCCGAACCGCAGCGGCCTGCCCTGGTTCCGCCGCCTCAAGCTCTGGGGCCTCACCCAGCCCTTCGCCGACGCCATCAAGGCGATCACCAAGGAGGACGTCGTCCCGGCCGTCGCCGACAAGGTCCTGCACTTCCTCGCCCCGGTCGTCATCGTGGCGTTCTCCCTGCTCGGCTTCGCCGTCCTGCCCTTCGGCCGCCACCTGATCCCGGTCGAGCTCGACGCGGCCATCCTCTACTTCTTCGCCGCCGGCACCGCCACCGAGCTCGCCATCTTCATGGCCGGTTGGGGCAGCCGGAACAAATACTCGCTCCTCGCCGCCATGCGCGCGCTGGCCCAGCTCATCAGCTACGAGCTGCCGCTCATCCTCTCCGTCGTCCCGGTCATCCTCGTCGTCGGCACGCTCTCGACCTCGGAGATCGCCCTCGCCCAGGGCGGCTGGACCTGGGGCGTCCTCCCGCACTGGCACGTGTTCACGCCGTGGGGCTTCGCGGGCTTCCTCATCTTCCTCGTCGCCGCGCTGGCCGAGTCCAACCGCTCGCCCTTCGACCTGCCCGAGGCCGAGAGCGAGCTCATCGCCGGCCACCTCACCGAATACTCGGGCTTCAAATACGCCCTCTTCTTCATGGCCGAGTATTTCGGCCTCACCGCCCTGAGCGGCCTGGGCGTCACCCTCTTCCTCGGCGGCTGGCAGGCGCCCTTCGCGTTCCTGGAGTTCATCCCGTCCTGGCTGTGGTTCATGACCAAGCTGGCGGGCATGATCGTGTTCTTCATCTGGATCCGCGGCACGCTGCTCCGCCTGCGCATCGACCAGCTCACGCGCCTGGCCTGGAAGTTCCTCGTGCCGCTGGCCCTGCTTAACCTCGGCAATGCCGCCTTTTGGTCGCTGACGGCCGGCTGGACCGGCCCGCTCGTCCTCGTCCGCTGGGGCGTCTCCGCCGCCATCGTCATCGTGCCCTTCCTGATCCTCGGCCGCCGCCTCAGCGCCGGCTATGCCCCGCGCACCTACCGCTACGCCGCATGACCCCCGCGCTTTTCCTCATCGCCCTCGTGCTCCTCGGCTCCGCCGCCGCGGCGATGCTGTCGCGCAACCTGATCCACAGCGCCCTGCTGCTGGTCGGCGCCTGGGCCGGCCTCGCCGCCTTCTACCTTTGGGCCGGCGCCGAGTTCGTCGCCTTCGCCCAGGTCCTCGTCTACGTGGGCGCCGTCTCGATGGTCGTGCTTTTCGCCGTGCTGCTGACGCGCCAGGGCGCGACCGCCGCGCCGGTCGAGTTTGATTCCTTCAAGCGTTTGATCGTCGGCCTCATCGCCGCCGGCGGCGTCGCGGGCGTCCTGCTCGGCGCCATCGCCGGCACCCCGCTCGCCGTCTCCGCCCATCCCGCCCCGGCCGCCATCAGCGTCAAGCAACTCGGCGCCCAGCTGATGGGCCCGCACGCGGCCGCCCTGCTCGTCGTCGGTGTCCTCCTCACCGTCGCCCTGCTCGGGGCGGTCATCATCGCCGCGATCGACCGGCCGGAGGATCCCGCACCATGAACCCGCTGCAGCTCTGCCTCATCCTTTCGAGCCTGCTCTTCTGCATCGGACTGGCCGGCGCGCTGGCGCGCAGCAACACCATCCTCGTCCTGCTGGGCATCGAGCTGATGCTGAACGCCGCCAACCTGAACTTCATCGCCTTCTGGCGCTACGGCCCGCACGCCGCCACCGGCACCGGGGTGGTGTTCGTGATCTTCGCCATCGCCGTCGCCGCGGCCGAGGCCGCCGTCGGCCTGGCCCTCGTCATCGCCGTCCACCGCCACCGCAAGTCCGTCCGGCTGCAGGACGCGAACACCCTCAAAGGCTGACCATGACCCTGGCCGTCCAACATCTTTGGCTCATCCCTGCGCTGCCCCTGGCGGCCGCGGTGATCGGGGCGCTGGTGCCGCGGAGCGGCCGGACACTCGCCGCCGGCGCCGCAATCGGCGCCATGGCCGGCGCCTTCGTGCTGGCCTGCCTCGCCCTCGCCGGCGCGCTGGCCGACCCCGCCGCCCACCAGGTCTTCAATTTCAACTGGTTCGATCTCGGCCACGGCGCGCTCCGCCTCGGCTTCCTGCTCGATCCGCTCACCGCCTTCATGTGCGTGATGGTCACCTTCGTCAGCCTGCTGATCTTCATCTTCAGCACCGGCTACATGAAGGAGGACGCCAACGCCAAGCAGTTCTTCTGCTTCCTCAGCCTCTTCGCCGCCGCGATGCTCGGCCTGCTGATCGCCAACAGCCTCCTCCTGCTCTTCGTGTGCTGGGAACTCGTCGGCCTCGCCTCGTATCTGCTCATCGGCTTCTGGTTCCACAAGCCCTCCGCCGCGGCCGCCGCCAAGAAGGCCTTCATCACGACGCGCATCGGCGACCTCGGCTTCCTCCTCGGCCTCCTGTGGCTGCAGGACGCCCAGGGCACGCTGCTCTTCTACGACGGCGGCGCCGGCTTCCTCGAACCCGCCGCCTTGGCCAACCTCTCCGCCCTTCTGCCCTGCGGCCTGGCCGCCTCGACCGCCATCGGCCTGCTCGTCTTCTGCGGCGCCATCGGCAAGTCCGGCCAGTTCCCGCTGCACGTCTGGCTGCCGGACGCGATGGAGGGCCCGACGCCCGTCTCCGCCCTGATCCACGCGGCCACCATGGTCGCCGCCGGCGTCTTCCTCATCGCCCGCGTCTACCCCCTCATGGCGGCGGACCAGGCCCTCGCCAATGTGCCGGTCCACGCCCTGACCGTCGTCGCCGGCATCGGCGCCATCACCGCCCTGCTGGGCGCGCTGATCGCCACGGCGCAGAACGACATCAAGCGCATCCTCGCCTTCTCCACCGTCTCGCAGCTGGGCTACATGATGCTCGCCCTCGGCGTCGGTTCGTGGGTCGCCGCCATCTTCCACCTGCTGACGCACGCCTTCTTCAAGGCCCTGCTTTTCCTCGGTGCCGGCTCGGTCATCCACGCCGCGCACCACGAGCAGGACATCCGCCGCCTCGGCGGGCTCTCGAGGAAGATGAAGATCACCTTCATCACCTTCACCATCGGCACCATGGCGCTCGTCGGCGTGCCGCTCTTCTTCTCCGGCTTCTGGTCCAAGGAAGCCATCCTGCACGCCGCGCACGGCTGGCAGGTTTCTCAGCTGCCCTTCTACGCCGCGGTGCTGGGCGTCGTCCTCACCGCCTTCTACAACACCCGCCTGATGGCCGAGACCTTCTTCGGCTCCGCCCGCTCGGAGCACGCCGGCCACGCCCACGAGAACGGCCCGGCCATGACGCTCCCGCTCGTGATCCTCGCCGCCGCCGCCGTCCTGCTCAGCCTGGTCAACCTGCCCTCCTACCCGTGGCTGCAGGCCAAGTTGCTCGGCGAACACGAGGTGCACGGCCACCCGATTTTCGAGGGTGCCGGCCTGATGGGGCTTTCCGTCCTGCTTGTCGCGCTCGGTGTCGGCATCGGCTGGGCTTACTACGGACGCAAGCCGCGCGCCAAGGCCGAGTCCCCCGACCCGGTTGCCACCCTCGCGCCCGGCCCGATGGCGGCGCTGGCCAACCGCCTCGGCTTCGACGAACTCTACGCCGCCACCTTCGGCCGCCTCAACTCCGCCCTCGCCACCCTCGCCGACGTGCTCGACCGCTTCGTGTGGGGCGGCGCGATCCGCTTCCTCGCCGGCCTCGGCCTCTACACCGGGCTGGTGAGCCGCGAGACCGATGAGCGCACCCTCAACGGCGGCTTCGACTCCACCAGCCAGGGCCTGCGGGGGGCCGGCCAGGCCTATTCCGATGCGCAGACCGGTGAAGCCCACGGCTACCTGCGGACACTCGCCCTTGGTTTTGTGATCCTCCTGATCCTCGTCGTGCTGGGAGGTGCCCGGTGAACACCTGGCCGCTCCTTTCCTGGCTGGTCTTCACCCCGTGGGCCGGCGCGCTGCTGGTCTTCGTGCTGCGCAGCCGCCTGCCGGAGAATCTCGCCCGCGCCCTCGTCCTAGTGCTCAGCCTGTCCACGATCGCCCTCGGCGCCTGCGCCACCGCCCACTTCGACCCGGCGGTCACCGGCATGCAGCTGACCGAGAAGCACGCGTGGATCGCGGCGCTGAACGTCAACTACCACCTCGGGCTCGACGGCCTCAGCCTCGTGCTGATCCTCCTCACCGGCATCATCTCGCCCGTCGCCCTTTACGGCACGCTGCGCAGCGCGCGTTGCCCGGCGATCTACGGCGCGCTCTTCCTCGTGCTGCAGGGCAGCGCCCTCGGCGTGTTCGTCGCCCTCGATTTCTTCCCGTGGTTTGTCTTCTGGGAGCTGAGCCTCATCCCGGCCTTCTTCCTGATGAAGCTCTGGGGCGGACCCGGCGCGAGCCGCGCGGCCTACCAGTTCGTCATCTACACCATCGGCGGCAGCGCCTTCATGCTGCTGGGCTTCGCCGCCCTCTACGCCGCGGCCGGCACGTTTGACTTCGTCGAGCTGGCCGCGCTCGCCCGCGACGGCACGCTGGCCGCCAAGCTCGGCGGACCCGGCGCCTTCTGGCCGCAGGCCGTCTTCCTCGGCGTGCTGCTCGGCCTCGCCGTCAAGGTGCCGCTCTTCCCCTTCCACACCTGGCTGCCGCCGGCGTATGCCGAGGCGCCGACCGGTGCGTCGATGTTCCTCACGGGCGTCATGTCCAAGATGGGTGTCTACGGCTTCCTCCGCATCCTGTGGCCGGTCTTCCCAGCGCCGCTGCAGGCGGCCGCGACGCCCCTGCTCTGGCTCGCGCTGGGCGGCGTGGTGCTCGGGGCCTTCGCCGCGCTGAAGCAGACCGACCTCAAGCGGATGGTCGCCTACTCCTCGATCAACCACCTCAGCTACTGCCTGCTCGCCCTCTTTGCCGTCGCCGCGGCCGGCTCGACGAATCCCGCGGCCAGCGCGGCCGCCCTGAGCGGCACGATCCTCCAGCTCTTCAACCACGGCCTGTCCGCCGCCGCGCTCTTCTACTGCGTCGGCCTCCTCGAGCAGCGCTCGGGCGGCCAGCGCGGCCTCGCCGACTTCGGCGGCGTCCGCAGCGCGGCCCCGCTCTTCGCCGGGCTCTGCGGCATCGCGATGTTCTCGTCCATCGGCCTGCCGGGGCTCAACGGCTTCGTCGGCGAGTTCCTGATCTTCCGCGGCGTCTTCGGCCTCGCGCCCTGGGCCGCGGCCGTCGGCACGCTCGGGCTCCTCGCCACCGCGCTGTTCCTGCTGACCTTCTGGCAGCGCGTCTTCCACGGCCCGGCCGCCGGCGCCGGCGTGAACTTCCGCGACCTCGACCGCGGCGAGCTGCTCACGCTCCTGCCGCTCATCATCCTCATGTTCCTCCTCGGCCTCGTCCCGCAGCTGCTGGCCGGCCTCATCAACCCGCTCGTGACCACCTGGGCGGCCACCCTGCCATGAACGCCCTGCCGTGCACCATCTACGTGGCTTTCACCGGCGCCTTCCTCGCGCTGGTCGCCGGCGCGCGCTCGGCGCAGGCGGCCCGCGTCGTGGCCCTGCTCACCGCCCTGACCCTCTGGGGCCTCACCCTTTACGCCGCATCCGGCTTCGTGCCGGCGGCGGGCCTGCAGGATCTCGTCAACATTCCGTGGATTCCCCAGCTCGGCATCAACTACCACCTCGCGGCCGACGGCATCAGCCTGACGCTGCTGGTGCTGACCGGGCTCGCGGCGACGACCGGCGTGCTGTTCTCCTGGAACATCGGGGAACGCACCGGCGAGTTCTTCGCCCTCTACCTCGCGCTCATCGGCGGCGTGTGCGGCGTGTTCCTGAGCGCCGATGTCTTCGTGCTCTTCGTGTTCTACGAGATCGCGATCGTGCCAAAATATTTCCTCATCGCGAAGTGGGGTTCCACCAACCGCGAATACGGCGCGATGAAGCTCGTGCTCTACTCCTTCGCCGGCAGCGCGCTGGTGCTCGCGGGCATGCTCTGGGCCTACGCCGCGTCCGGCGGCCAGGGCTTCGGGCTCACGCAGCTGGCCATGGCCGCGGCGGACTTCACGCGGACGCAGCAGCTGGGCATGTTCGCCCTCGTCTTCACCGGCTTCGCCGTGCTGGCGGGCATGTTCCCCTTCCACACCTGGGCGCCGACCGGCCATGTGGCCGCGCCGACGGCCGCCTCGATGCTGCTGGCGGGCGTCGTCATGAAGCTCGGCGCCTACGGCTGCCTCCGCGTGGCCATGCCGCTCTTCCCGGTGGGCTTCGAGTTCTTCCAGCCGGTCATCGCCTGGCTGGCCATCACCGGCATCCTCTACGCGGGCTTCGTCGCGCTGGTGCAGGAGGACTTCAAGTTTGTCATCGGCTACTCGAGCGTGAGCCACATGGGCTTCGTGCTGCTCGGCCTCGCCGCGGCCAACGCCACTGCGGTCAGCGGCGCGGTGCTCCAGATGTTCTCGCACGGCGTCATCGCCGGCCTGCTCTTCGCCGTCGTCGGCCGCATGGTCTACGAACGCACCCACACGCGCCACCTGGCGGACCTCAAGGCCATGCCGCTGCACCGGCTGATCCCGTTCGCCGCCGTGGTCTTCGTCCTCGCCGGTCTCGCCTCGATGGGCCTGCCGGGCTTCAGCGGTTTCCCCGCCGAGCTGACCATCCTCATCGGCACCTGGCAGACCAAGCCGCTCTGGGCGCTCGCCGCCGCAGGCGGAGTGCTCATCGCCGCCGCGTTCACCCTCCGCGCGATCCAGGTGTCGTTCTTCGGCCGCACCGGTCCCGATGTCTGCGCCGAGTTGCCGCACGCGCTGCCGCCGATCACCTGGCCGGAAAAGGCCGGCGCCCTCCTCCTGCTCGGCGCCACGATCTACCTCGGTGTTTGCCCGGATGTGCTGCTGGACTGGATCCGCCCGGCGCTGCACTCCCCCGTCTTCCAAGCCCTGCTCTCGGGAGGTCCCTCATGAAAATGGACTACGCCGGACTCCTTCACGCCCTGCAGCCCGAGGCGCACCTCGTGCTCGGCGCCCTGCTCGTCCTCGGCTTCGACATGGTCTGGGCGCACCACCGGCCCGCCAACCGCCATCATGTCGCCCTGGCCATCGGCCTGCTTTCGCTCGTCCTCGCCGGCTGGAAGGCCGTGACCACCGGCGGCACCGGCCCCGTCTTCGGCGGCGTGCTGATGCTCGACACCCTCGCCACGGCCACCCGCGTGGGCGTCGTGACCCTCGCGGCGCTCGCCGTGGCCCTGTTGCCCTCGCCCGCGCGCCTGCGGCACCCGGCCGAGTTTGTCGCCATTTTGCTCTGCGCCACCACCGGCTTCACCCTGATGGCCGTGGCCAACCAGCTGCTCATCGTCTTCCTCGCGGTGGAACTGGCCAGCCTGTCGCTCTACGTGCTGGCCGGCTTCGACAAGACCCGCCCCGAGTCGGCCGAGGCCGCGCTGAAATACTACCTGTTCGGCGGCATGGCGGCGGCGTTCCTGCTCTTTGGCTTCAGCCTGCTCTACGGCCTGACCGGATCGCTCGACCTCGACACGATCGCGGCGCAGCTCTCGATGCGGGGCCCGTCGCCGCTCCTGCTGGTCGCGCTGGGCATGGTGCTCGTCGCCTTCGGCTTCAAGGCCGCCGCCGCGCCGTTCCATCTCTGGGCGCCCGACGTCTACCAGGGTGCGCCCGCCCCCGCCGCCGCGCTCATCGCCTCGGCCTCGAAGCTCGCCGGGCTCGTGGTGTTCGCGCGCCTGCTCTGGCCCGGGCTCGGTTCCGCCGTGGGCACCATCGCCCACGTGCCGATCTCCGTCGGCTGGGCGCCGGTCGTGGCGCTCATCGCCGCCGCCTCGCTCCTGCTCGGCAACATCGGCGCCCTCGCGCAGGCCAATGTCCGCCGCCTGCTCGCCTATTCCGCCATCGCCCATGCGGGCGCCCTGCTCCTCGGCGTCATCGCCGCCGGGCGCCTCGGCCCGGGGCCGCTGTTCTATTACGCCGCCACCTACGGGCTCGCCGCCGTGGGCGCGTTCGGCGTGCTCTCCGTGCTCGAGGCCGCCGGCCCGGCGCAGAAGCTCACCGACCTCGCCGGCCTGTATAAGCGCTCGCCGCTGCTCGCGGGCTGCCTCGCGATCTTTGTGCTCTCGCTGGCGGGCATCCCGCCGCTGGCCGGTTTCTTCGGCAAGTTCGCCGTGTTCGCCGCCGTGCTCCGCCTCGGCGGCCTGGGCGGTCCGGTCGGGTGGCTGGCCATCGCCGCCATCGCCCTCAGCGCCGTGGGCCTGTATTACTACCTGCTGATCCTGAAGCAGGCCTTGGTCGCGACCCCGGCCGAGAACGCCCCCGCGGTGAAAATCCCGGTGCCGGCCGCGCTCGCGCTGCTCACCGCCGCCGCGCTGCTGGTGGTCCTCGGGGTGCTGCCCTCGCTGATCCTGGGGATCTTCTAGGGCCGCAGGGCTGGTCAGTCTCTTGTGGGCCAGCGAGCTTGCTCGCGCCATGCAGCTAAACTGCCGGAGCAGCTAGATTCTGGGCACTTCCCGCCAAGGCTCCTCGTATTTGTAACAGCAGGCCAGTCCGCTCACGGACGCACAAAGAGCGCGAGCTAGCTCGCTGGCCCACGAATGACTCTGCCTGCTTCCGTCTCAGATCCGCCAGCTCTGCAATATCCGGATATAGTTCGCGCGCTCGTGCGCCGCCGGGTCGGGACAGCGCTTCAGGTTCAGGGCGCCGCGCAGCTCCGCGACATCGTGGTATTCGTGCTCGGCCATCCAGTGCCGCAGGCCATCGCGCAACAGCGCCATCATCCGGGGACCGTGCTTCAGCAGCACCGACACCAGCTGGACCGTGTCCGCCCCGGCGAGCAGGGCCTTGATCGCGTCCTCCTTGGTGTGCACGCCGCCCGTGCAGGACAGCGACCCCTTCACATGCGGCGAGAGCACCGCGAGCCAGCGCAGGCGCAGCAGGAGCTCGGTCGAGTCCGACAGCTTCAGCTGCGGCTGCACGTCGAGCTCGTCGAGGTTGAAATCCGGCTGGTAGAAGCGGTTGAACAGCACCACGCCCTTGGCGCCGGCGTGCTCGAGGGCGACGGCGAACTGGGCGGGGGCCGTGTGGAAGGCCGAGAGCTTGACCGCGACCGGGATCTTCACCGAGCCCGCGACCTCGCGGACCGTCTGCAGCATGTCGGCCTCGATCTCGTCGCCGCTCTGGCGCGGGTCGGTGACCAGCTGGTAAAGGTTCAGCTCGATCGCGTCGGCGCCGGCCCGCTCCATCTTCACCGCGTAGTCGGTCCAGCCGCCCGGCCGGTGGCCGTTGAGCGAGGCGATGACGGGGATGGGCAGCGTGCTCTTCAGCAAGGCGATCTGTTTCAGGTAATGGTCGGGCGTCAGCTGGTATTCCGAGTAGCCGGGAAAATACGACGTGGCCTCGGCGAAACTCTCCGCCGGGGTCTCGAGCAGGAAGGACAGCGCCTTCTGCTCGTAGTCTATCTGCTCCTCGAAGAGCGAGCGCATGACGATCGCGCTGGCCCCGGCGTCCGCCAGGCGGCTGGCGGAGTCGATGTTGTCGCAAAACGGCGAGGCGCCGACGATCAGCGGGCTGCTGAGCTTCAGGCCGAGGTAGTGGGTGGTGAGGTTCGGGGCATGCATGGCGTGGAGGGGATCAGTTCTTCGCGGCCGGGGGCACCGTCGGCGCGGGGGGCGTGCCGTTGGCGGCGGCCGGCGGGGCCGCCAGCTGCTGGTAGTAGGCGTAGTGCGAGCGGACCTGGGCCTGGGCCTGTGCGGCGAGCTCGGTGGCGCGCTCGGGCGCGACGTTCTTGAGGATGCCGAAGCGCGTCTCGTTGGCCATGAACCGGGCGAGGTCGCCCTTCGGCGCGCCGGAATCGAGCTTGAGGCCGGGCTCGCCGCGGGCGGCCACCTCCGGGTTGTAGCGGAAGAGCGGCCAGTAGCCGGTGTCGACCGCCAGCTTCTGCTGCTCCAGGCCGAGGTGAAGCGGGAAGCCGTGCGCGATGCAGTGCGAGTAGGCGATGATGAGCGCCGGGCCGTGGTGCGCCTCGGCCTCGCGGAAGGCCGTGAGCGTCTGGCTGTCCTTGGCGCCGAAGGCGACCTTGGCGACGTAGACGTGGCCGTATTGCATGGCCATGAGGGCGAGGTCCTTCTTGGCGGTGCCCTTGCCGCCGGAGGCGAACTTGGCCACCGCCGCCATCGGCGTGGACTTGGACGACTGGCCGCCGGTGTTCGAATAAACCTCGGTGTCGAGCACGAGCACCTTCACGTTGGCGCCGGAGGCGAGCACGTGGTCGAGGCCGCCGTAACCGATGTCGTAGGCCCAGCCGTCGCCGCCGATGATCCAGACGGACTTCTTGACGAGGTCGTCGGCGTGCACCTCGAGCAGGCGGGCGGTCTCGCCGGTCAGCCCGGCGAGCACGGTGCGGAGCTCGGCCACGCGCTTGCGCTGTGCGGCGATGCCGGTCTCGTCGCTTTGGTCGGCGTCGCGCAGGAGATTGGCGAGGTCAAACCCGACCTGCGGGGCGAGGTCGGCGAGCAGGCGCCGCGCGGTGCGGGTGCGTTGCTCGGTGGCGAGCAACAGGCCGAGACCGAACTCGGCGTTGTCCTCGAAGAGCGAGTTGGCCCAGGCCGGGCCGCGGCCCTCCTGGTTGGAGCAATAGGGCGTGGTCGGCAGGTTGCCGCCGTAGATGGAGGAGCAGCCGGTGGCGTTGGCGATGACGAGGCGGTCGCCGACGAGCTGCGTGAGCAGCTTGATGTAGGGCGTCTCGCCGCAACCGGCGCAGGCGCCGGAGAACTCGATGAGCGGCGGCAGGAACTGCGAGCCCTTGACCGTCGTCATGTCGACCTTGGTGCGGTCCGGATCGGGCAGCTGCAGGAAGAAGTCCCAGTTGGCCTTCTCCTTCTCGAGCAGCGGCGGCTGCGCGACCATGTCGATGGCCTTGTGGCGGGGGTTGCTCTTGTCCTTGGCCGGGCAGACCTGGACGCAGAGCGAGCAGCCGGTGCAATCCTCGGGCGCGACCTGGATGGTATAGCGCAGGCCGGGTTGCTCCGTCGAGCGGAACGGCACGGACGCAAAACCCTCGGGGGCCGTCGTGAGCTCGCGCGGATCGTAGAACTTGGCGCGGATCGCGGCGTGCGGGCACACCATGGCGCACTTGTTGCACTGGATGCAGATGGACGCGTCCCACGCCGGGATCTCGAGGGCGATGTTGCGCTTCTCGTAGCGGGCGGTGCCGGTGGGCCAGCAACCGTCGAGCGGGAGGGCGCTGACCGGCATGAGGTCGCCCTGGTTGGCGAGCAGCTTGGCCGTCACCTTCTGGATGAACTCCGGCGCATCGTCGAACGACGGCGGCACGGTGGTGACCGCGGCCTTGTCCGGCGCGGCGGGCAGCTTGACCTCGTGCAGGCCGGCGAGCGCGGCGTCCACGGCGGCGTAGTTCATCTTCACGACCTGCTCGCCCTTCTTGCCGTAGGTCTTCTCGATGGCCTTCTTGATCTGCTTGATCGCCTCCTCCTGCGGCAGCACGCCGGACAGGTAGAAGAAGCAGGTCTGCAGCACGGTGTTGGTGCGGCGGCCCATGCCGCTCGCCTGCGCCACCTGCGTGGCGTCGATGACGTAGAACTTGAGCTGTTTCGCGATGAGCTGCTCCTGCCACTCGCGCGGGAGCATGCGCCAGGTGTCCTCCGGCGTGTAGGGCGAGTTGAGCAGCACGGTGGCGCCGGGCGCCGCGTAGCCGAGCACATCGGTGCGCCCGACGAAGTTGAACTGGCTGCAGGCCACGAAGCCGGCCTGCCGGATCAGATAGGGCGCGCGGATCGGCTTCGGCCCGAACCGCAGGTGCGAGGTCGTCATCGAGCCGGACTTCTTCGAGTCGTAGACAAAGTAGCCCTGCGCGAAGTTGTCGGTCTGCTCGCCGATGATCTTGATCGAGTTCTTGTTGGCGCCGACGGTGCCGTCGGCCCCGAGGCCGACAAAGACGCAGCGGCGCACGTCGGAGGTCTCGAGGTCGAAGTCGGCGTCGAACGGCAGCGACAGGCCGCTGACGTCGTCGAGGATGCCGACCGTGAACCGGGACTTCGGGCTGGCGGCGGCGAGGTTGTCGAACACGGCGCGGACCATGCCGGGGGTGAATTCCTTGGAGCCGAGCCCGTAGCGGCCGCCGACCACGCGGGGCATGATGGCGCCGGCCATGGCCGCCTCGGCGAGCAGGCCGACGACGTTCTGGAAGAGGGGTTCGCCGGCCGAGCCGGGCTCCTTGGTGCGGTCGAGCACGGCGATCGAGCGGACGGTCGCCGGCAATACCGCGCGGAAGGCCGCGGCGTCGAAGGGCAGGAACAGGCGCACGGCGATGACGCCGACCTTGCCGCCGCGGGCGTTCAGCCAGTTGACGGTCTCGGCGATCGTCTCGATCGCGCTGCCCATGGCGACGATGACATGCTCGGCGTGCGGATCACCGTAGTAGTCGAACAGCCGGTATTGCCGGCCGGTGACGGCGGCAAACTTGTCCATCACCGCCTGCACGGTCTTGGGCAGGGCCGCGTAGAACGGGTTCACGGCCTCGCGGCCCTGGAAATAGACGTCGGGGTTCTGCGCCGTGCCGCGCAGCGTGGGCTTGTCGGGCGTCAGCGCCCGGGCGCGGAAGGCCGCGATGTCCGCCTCGTCGATGACGGCGCGGAGGTCGTCGTCGGAGAGCGTCGCCAGCTTGGAGACCTCGTGCGAGGTGCGGAAACCGTCGAAGAAATGGATGAACGGCACGCGCGCCCGGTAGCTCGCGGCGTGGGCGATGAGGGCGAGGTCGTGCGCCTCCTGGCCGTTGTTGGAGCACAGCAGGGCGCAGCCGGTGGCGCGGCAGGCCATGACATCCTGGTGGTCGCCGAAGATCGACAGGCCCTGCGCGGCCAGCGCGCGGGCACTGACATGCATGGTGAACGGCAGCAGTTCGCCGGCGATCTTGTAAAGGTTGGGGATCATCAGCAGGAGGCCCTGCGAGGCGGTGAAGGTCGTCGTCAGCGCGCCCCCGAGCAGGCCGCCGTGCACGGCGCCGGCCACGCCGCCCTCGGACTGCATCTCGACCACGCGCGGCACCTCGCCCCAGAGGTTGGGTTTGCCGGCGGCGGCCCACTCGTCGCACACCTCGGCCATGGTCGAGGACGGCGTGATGGGATAGATGGCGATCAGCTCGTTGAGCCGGTAGGCGACGGAGGCGACGGCCTCGTTGGCGTCGCAAGTGACAAACCGCGGGGCGATTGGCGTGGTGAACATGGAGGGGCGGGAGGGCTGGACCGGGTTATCACCGGGTGTGCCCCATCATTGCAGAGCCGGCCAAAATCGACTCCGCAGATATTGCCTTTAGCGCCGTAGGTATTGCCGGAACTTCTTTTACAAGCCGTCGATCATGGTAGGGCGCGGACTCCGCTCCGCGCCTTCACACGGCGGGCAGCGGAGTGCCCGCCCTACCTTACGCCGCCTTCGCCCGCCTCACCTCGACCTCCGGCAGAAACGCCGTGAGCAGGCCGAGCAGCGGGAAATACGCGCTGACCGTGAACACCATGCCGATGCTGGTGTGGTCCGCCAGCCGGCCGAGCAGGGCCGAGCCGATGCCGGCCGCGCCGAAGGCCAGCCCGAAGAACAGCCCGGCGATCAGGCCCACGTTGCCCGGCACCAGTTCCTGCGCATAGACCAGGATGGCCGAGAAGGCCGACGCCAGGATCAACCCGATGAACACCGACAGCACCACGGTGCCGATGAGCCCCAGGTGCGGCAGCAGCAGGGAGAACGGCGCCACGCCGAGGATGGAGATCCAGATGACCCGCTTGCGCCCGATGCGGTCGCCCACCGGCCCGCCGATGATCGTGCCCGCCGCCACCGCGAACAGGAACACGAACAGGTAGATCTGCGAGCCCTGCACGGAGACCCCGAACTTGTCCATCAGGTAGAACGTGTAATAGTTCGTCAGGCTGATCAGGTAGAAATATTTCGAGAAGATCAGCACGACGAGGATGCCGAGCGCGAGGAGGACCTGGTTGCGCCCCAGCTTCACCGGCACGAAGTCGCCGTGCGCCGCGGCCTTGGGTTTCAGCCGGTGCATGTTCCGCTGATACCAGCCGCTGATCTTCATCAGCAGCAAGATGCCGGCGAGGGCCAGCGCCGTGAACCACAGGATGTGCGCCTGTCCGCGCGGGATGATGATCGCCGCCGCCAGCAGCGGCCCGAGCGAGGTGCCGAAGTTGCCGCCCACCTGGAACAACGACTGCGCGAAACCATGCCGGCCGCCCGACGCCATCCGCGCCACGCGCGAGGCCTCGGGGTGGAACACCGACGACCCGAGGCCCATCAGGCCCGCCGACAAGACCATCAACATGAATGTATCCGCCTGCGACAGCAGCGCCATGCCGCTCAGCGTCGCGGTCATGCCCACCGGCAGCGAATAGGGCTTGGGGCGGCGGTCCGTGTAGTAACCGACGACTGGCTGCAGGAGCGAACCCGTGAGCTGGTAGGTCAGCGAGATGAGCCCGATCTGCGTGAACGTCAGGTGATACGACCCCTTCAGCAGCGGATAGATGGCCGGCAGCGTCGCCTGGAAGATGTCGTTGAGCATGTGCGCCGCGCTCAACGCCAGCAGCACCTTCAGCACGGCATCCTGCCCCAGAGATTTGTCAGCCCCTTGACTCATTCCCTCCATCCCAAGGTCACCGGCCCTCCGGGTCAAGGGATGCCCGGCCCGCCCGAAGTGCATCACCCCGGCATAAAACCCGCCAACTGTGTGCTGCCAACCCGGTAGGGGCCGTTGCCCTCAACGGCCCTTCGAAGGGCGCTTGAGGGCAAGCGCCCCTACCGCAATTAGAAGATTGCTCGGGGTGGGACTCGAACCCACACGCCTTACGGCACGGGCTTCTAAGACCCGCATGTCTGCCATTCCATCACCCGAGCGGAACGACCTGTGGATTGCCGATTTCGCGGGGTGCCGCAAGCGGAGAAACTGCCGCCCAGGACATGCTTTAAAATGTAATCCGACTCCCTCCGGCCGCGGTGGGCAGCCTGCTTGCAGGCGCAAATTCGGCGCGAGCAAGCTCGCTGGCCCACAAAATCCAGGACGGCAATCAAACCCTATTTCAACGGCGCCGTGGGCAAAAACCGCGGCTCGCGCCGCGCCTTGGCCACCGCCTCGAAGTCCGCAGCCAGCGCCAGCAGCTTGGCGTCGCTCCAGGGGCGGCCGACAAAGGACAGACCCACCGGCAGGCCGAAGAAAAACGCGGCGGGCACCGTCACGCTCGGATACCCCGCGACCGCGGCCATCGTCGAGCTACCGCCGCTGCCGCCTTCGCCGTTGTAGGGGTCGATCAGCGTCGGCACACCGCGCGTGAACATCACGAGCGCATCGAGCCGGTCCGTGTTTAGCGCCGGATCGAGCCCCTCCGTGCGCGCGAGCCGCAGGCAGGTGGCCTTGGCGTCGAGGTAGGCCTGGTCGGTGAGCGGCCCGCGAGCCTGAGCGGCGATGAAATCCTCCTGCCCGAAGAACGCCATCTCCTGCTCGCGGTGCGCCTCGTTGAAGGCGATCAGGTCGGCGAGCGTCTTCATCGGCGTCACGCGGCCGGGCGCGGCGAGGTAGCGGTTCAGGCCGTCCTTGAATTCATACGAGAGCAGGTCGCCCGTGGCGGAACCGAACTTGCCGAGCGAACTGATCTTCACCGGGTCGACGACCTCCGCGCCGGCCGCCCGCAGCGCCGCGACGAGTGCGTCCAGCGCCGATGACATCCGGGCATGAAAACCAAAGGGCCCGCGCACCACGCCGATGCGGGCACCGCGCAACGCGCCGGGCTTGAGCGGGGCCGTCAGCTCCGCCGCTAGACCGGCCGGGATGGCGCTGGTCGCCGGATCGTGTTCGTCCGCGCCGGCGATGGCCGCCAGCACCAGGGCCGCGTCGCGCACGGTGCGCGCCATCGGCCCGGCCGTGTCCTGCGACGCGGCGATGGGGATGATGCCGTCGCGGCTGACGAGGCCGACCGTCGGCTTGAAACCGACGATGCCGTTCGCCGACGCGGGTGACACGATCGAGCCGTTGGTCTCGGTGCCGATCGCCACGACGCAAAGATTGGCCGACACCGCCACGCCCGAGCCGGAACTGGAGCCGGACGGCGTCCGGTCGAGCGCGTAGGGATTGCGGGTCTGCCCGCCGCGGGCGCTCCAGCCGCTGCTGGCGTTGTTGCCGCGAAAATTCGCCCACTCGGTGCAGTTCGTCTTGCCGAGGATCACGGCCCCGGCGGCGCGCAACCGGGCCGCGACCGCGGCATCGCGCGGCACCTTCTGCCCGACGAGCGCCAACGAACCGGCGGTCGTCTGCATCTTGTCCGCAGTGTCGATGTTGTCCTTGAGCAGCACCGGGACGCCGTGCAGCGGCCCGCGCACCTTGCCGGCCTTGCGCTCGGCGTCGAGTTGGTCCGCGATGGCCAGGGCGTCGGGATTCAATTCGATGATGGCATTGAGCTTCGGCCCGGCCCGGTCGATGTCGGCGATGCGCTGAAGGTAGGCGGCGGTGAGGGCGTGCGAGGTCAGCTGCCCCGATTGCATCTGCCGTTGCAGCGTGTCGATGTCCGCCGACAGATCGGGCAACGCGGCCCGGGCGAGGACCGCGAGTGTGGCGAACAGCAGCAGGAATCGTGATTTCATGGAAAATCGGCCTTTGCCCCCGGGCCAGGCGGTTCGACGGCAGGTTTACTCCAACCGGCGGGCCACCGCGGGGAGTTTCTCGCGGATCAGGCGGGCGCTCGCGGCCGGCAGCTCGCCGATCTGCATGGGGACGTTCTTGGTGTCCTCGACCGTGAACCGGCCCGGGTTGCGCCCGTATTTGTAGTCCTTCTCGAGGCCGCCGGCGGCGTCGAGCTTCACGCCCGGGCTCGCGGGATTCGCCACGGAGATATAAAAGGCGTCGCGCCCGAGCATGGCGGTGGCGCCGGGGCGGAGCAACCGCTTGGTCTCGACCAGTTGCTGGTAGAGTTCCTTCGCCGTCAGCTCGGCGGGATTCACGAAGTCCAGGCGCTCCGCGATCAGCGGGCGGTAGCGCTCGTCGCCCTGCCGCAGGTCGGCAAAGGCGCGGGCGATCTCATCCTGCACGAGCGGATAATGCGTGCAGCCGAGCACGATGCTGCCGATGGGCGCGGTGGCACCGCTTTGCCGGTGGGCCTCGACGAGGGCGGCGATCTCCTGGCGGATGATCCGGGTCACCGATGCGCGCGCATCCAAACCGGGCATCAGGCTGGCGGGATCGCCCTCGATGGCGCCGGCGAGCACCGGGGAACCCTGCTGGATGACCGGGGCCGTCGGCCGGCCGGTCTCGCGCAGGTGCGCCGTGATGGCGCGCGGATAGGCCTCGCTCGCACAAGTGCCGACCGTGGCGAAGACGGCGACGGTCTCCGCCGGCTTGCCGGCCGCGGGCGCCGTGACGCCGCGGGCGCCCGCCTCCACCACCCCGACGACAAACACCGGCACGCCCCAGCGCTGGATCGCGGCGCGGATGTCGGCCAGCCCATACGCGGTGGCGGTGTTGCAGGCGATGACGATGGCCTTGACCGCCGGCTTGTCGAAATGCGGCGCGGTTGCGCCCGTGGCCCAGGCGCGCTGGCCGAGGAGGAAGACGGCGTCCTTGATGGCGAGCTCGCGCAGGTATTCCGTTTTGCCGGAGGCGGGATAGTTGCCGTAGGGCATGTTCGCCTGGTCGCCGAGATAGATGAAGCGCTCGCGCTCGAAATCCGGCCGGCCGTCGGCGCCCGGCGCGTGGGTCTCGTTGTTGAACGCATCCAGCTGGTAGATCGCCTCCAGCACCGTGAGCCCGCCGATGCCGGAATCAAACACCCCGATGGGCAGCGCGCTCAGGTCGCCCTGATACGCGGCGGCATTGAAGGTGAAGGCCGCGCGACCGTCGGGGTGCTGCGCCACCTGCTCGACGATGGCCGGCGGGGTGGCGGCGGTCGCGACCAGCGCGAACGAGGCGGCGAGGAGCAAAACCAATGCGGGGCGGCGCAATTTCATCCCGGCATCATTGCGGCCCGCGGGCCGAAATAGCAATTCGCCGTTGGCCAAGGCCGGGGTGGTTTAGCGAAACTTGCAGCCTAGCCAGAGGCCGTTTTTAACCGCAAAGAACGCAAGGAGCACAAAGGCGACTCATTCAGGCCGGGGAGTGTTTTCAAGCCCCGGAATGGGACCACTAGAATGATTCCGCCAACGGCGGAATCTACCTTCACCGCTCCGGCTGATCGCCTCCGCCGTCAGGTCAAGGGGGCGGCCGATCGCCGCCCCTTCTGCCCGCGATTAGCGGGCCCCCGGACTCCACCGCGAAGGCGATCAGCCGGAGCCGCATCGCCAAAATTTCGCCGTTGGCGAAATTCCATTAGTGGTAGCCCTGTCCCGGTTTCAAAGTTTGAAGACACGCCCTAGTTTTCTTTGGAGCTATGTGTTTTTCGTGGCTATACTTCAGGCTGATTTGCTCAGCCCGCCACGCCCAGCGACTCGCCCATCTTCGCATAGACCTCGAGGCCGGCGGCGCCGTGCTGCACCAGGTCGGCATCGAGCCTGATCCGGCCGGGCTGGAAGATGGTCACGACGCACGAGCCGCCGAACTTGAACAGGCCCTTTTCTTCGCCCTTCGGCACCGCGCGGCCGGGGACGTGCGTCTGCAGGATGCTGCCGACCATCGTGGCGCCGATCTCGCAGACCGCGACCTTCCCGAAGACCGGCGACTCCACGAGCGTCACGACGCGCTTGTTTTCCCACAGGTAGGCCAGGTTCCGCCGCAGCGCGATGGGCGACACCGAATAAAGAAACCCGTTGATCAGCCGCGGCTCGCCCGGCGTGCCCGCCACAGGGAAATGAAAGCGGTGGTAATCCACCGGGCACAGCCGCGAGATGAGCAGCGAGCCTCCGGCGAACTCCCGGCCCAGCTCCTCGCTGCCAAGGAACGACGTCAGGTCGAACCTCTGGCCCTTCACATAAAAGCCCTCCGCCGCGTCCACGTTTTGGAACGCCAGGTGCCGGCCGTCCGCCGGCAGCACCGCCGTGCGGTCGCCCGCGGCGATGGGCCGCGCGCCGGGCTTGAGGGCGCGGTAGAAAAACTCGTTGAAGCTCTTGAACGTGTAGGGCGACTTCGCGAACTCCTCCACGTCGAGGTTGTAGTCCACGATGAACGGCAGCACGCGGTAGGCGCTGGACCGCTGTGACATCTTCCAGCCGTAATAGCGCGAGGCGACGGCGCGCTTCACCAGCGCGTTGAGCGCGAACCGGCCAAGGCCGGTCCCGTAGGTCCAGCGCAGCCAGTCGCCCCCGTAGACCTGCTCGGTCTCAACGACCTGCTTCGTGCGGTGGAAATAGCGGATGGGCTCGGCGGACATGCGGCCAAAGACATCACACAAAGAAGCGAAGCAGCAAAGGCTGAACTTCGCTTCTTTGTTTCTTCGTGTTGCCGGGTTTTTAACCCAGGACCAGCTCGTCGCCCTTCACCTTGAAGGTGACGGTCGAGTCCTCGGCGACCTCGCCGGCGATGAGGGCGCGGGCGAGGCGGGTCTCGAGGTGGCGCTGCAGGAAGCGCTTGAGCGGGCGGGCGCCGAAGACCGGGTCGTAGCCCTTCTCGGCCACCCATTCCTGGGCCTTCTGGTCCAGCGTGACCGTGACGCGCTTGTCGGCGAGCCGGCGGTTGATGTCGGCGACGAGCAGGGTGACGATCCGCTCGATCTCCTCGAGCGCGAGCGGCTTGAAGAGCACGGTCTCGTCCACGCGGTTGAGGAACTCGGGCCGGAACGAGGAGCGCAGGTCGGCCATCACGCTTTCGCGGACGCTTTCCGGGATCTCGTCGCCCTTCACGCCCTCGAGCAGGTGGCGGCTGCCGATGTTCGAGGTCATGATGATGACGGTGTTCTTGAAATCCACGGTGCGGCCCTGCGAGTCGGTGATGCGGCCGTCGTCGAGCACCTGCAGCAGGACGTTGAACACGTCCGGGTGCGCCTTCTCGATCTCGTCGAAGAGGACGACGGAATACGGCTTGCGCCGCACGGCCTCGGTGAGCTGCCCGCCCTCGTCGTAGCCGACGTAGCCCGGGGGCGCGCCGATCATGCGGGCGACGCTGTGCTTCTCCATGTATTCGGACATGTCGAGGCGGATGAGGTTGGCCTCGGAATCGAAGAGCTGCTCGGCGAGCGTCTTGGCGAGCTCGGTCTTGCCGACGCCGGTCGGCCCGAGGAAGAGGAAGCTGCCGATCGGGCGGCGCGGGTCCTTGATGCCGGCGCGGGCGCGCAGGATCGCCTCGCTGACGAGGCGCACGCCCTCGTCCTGGCCTATGACGCGCGTGTGGAGCTCGTCCTCGAGCTTCAGAAGCTTCTCCTTCTCGCCCTGCAGCAGCTTGGACAGCGGGATGTGGGTCCACTTCGAGATGATCTCGGCGATCTCCTCGGACGACACCTCCTCCTTCACGAGCGTGGTCTTGGCGGTGCCGGTCTTCTCGGCCTTGGCCAGTTCCTTCTCGAGCTGGGGGATGCGGCCGTGCCTGAGCTCGGCGATCCTGTTGAGGTCGTAGTTGCGCTCGGCCTTGGCCATCTCGAGGCGGGCGGCCTCGAGTTCCTCGCGGACCTTCTGCACGCGGCCGAGGGATTCCTTCTCCTTCGACCAGACGGCGCGGAGGGCGGTGGCCTGCTCCTTCGCGTCGGCGAGTTCCTTGCGGAGCGCCTCGAGCCGGCGTTTGGACGGATCGTCCTTCTCCTGCCTCAGGGCGGTCTCCTCGATCTCGAGCTGCATGACGCGACGCTGGAGCTCGTCGAGCTCCGTGGGCAGCGAGTCGATCTCGGTGCGGATCATGGCGCAGGCCTCGTCGACGAGGTCGATGGCCTTGTCGGGCAGGAAGCGGTCGGAAATGTAGCGGTGCGAGAGCACGGCGGCGGACACCAGCGCGTTGTCCTGGATGCGCACGCCGTGGTGCAGCTCGTAGCGCTCGCGCAGGCCGCGCAGGATGGAGATGGCGTCCTCGACGCTCGGCTCCTCCACGACCACGGGCTGGAAGCGGCGCTCGAGGGCCGGGTCCTTCTCGATGTGCTGGCGGTATTCGTCGAGCGTGGTGGCGCCGATGCAGTGCAGCTCGCCGCGGGCGAGCATGGGCTTGAGCAGGTTGCCGGCGTCCATCGCGCCGTCGGTCTTGCCGGCGCCGACGATGGTGTGGAGCTCGTCGATGAAGAGGATGATGCGGCCCTCGGCGGCCTTGACCTCGTTGAGGACGGACTTCAGGCGCTCCTCGAACTCGCCGCGGTATTTCGCGCCGGCGACCAGCGCGCCCATGTCGAGGGCGAACACGGTCTTGTCCTTCAGCCCCTCGGGCACGTCGCCGCGCAGGATGCGCTGGGCGAGGCCCTCGACGATGGCGGTCTTGCCGACGCCGGGCTCGCCGATGAGCACGGGGTTGTTCTTGGTCTTGCGGGAAAGGATGCGGATGGCGCGCCGGATCTCGGCGTCGCGGCCGATGACGGGGTCCATCTTGCCCTTGCGGGCCTGCGCCACGAGATCGATGCCGTATTTCTCGAGGGCGTTGTAGGTGGTCTCGGGATTGTCGGTGGTCACGCGCTGGCTGCCGCGCATCGCCTGGAGCTGCTTGAGCACCTTGGCCCGGTCGAGGCCGAAGCTGGTGAAGTATTTCTTGAGCGTGTCCGGCTTGCCGGCGGCGATGAGGGCGAGGAACAGGTGCTCGACGCTCATGAACTCGTCCTTGAGCGCCTCCGCCTCGGCTTCCGCCTTGGTCAGCACCTCGTTGAGTGCCTGGGTGACGTAGATCTTCGAGACGTCGACGGCGCCGGAAACCTTGGGCAGGCGCTCGAGCTCGCGGTTGGCGGCCAGCTGCAGCGCGCTGACGGTCAGGCCGAGCTTCTCGACCAGCGACGGCACGATGCCGCCCTCCTGCGCGAGGAGCGCGGCGAGCAGGTGCCAGGTGTCGACCTCGTTGTGCGAGCGACGACGGGCCTCGTTCTGCGCCTCCTGCACGGCCTGGCGCGACATGACGGTCATTTTCTCGGGATTCATAAAAGTCCCACTACCTTGCACGGTGCGTTCCAATCCCGGCCCGCCATTTCCCGTTGGGTGATGGCAGTTTAGCTTGGCGTGTCCGGCGCGCCATGGGCGCCTTGGCACAGCGGCGGCGACATTCTGGCCGGTGTCGTGACACGGCTAAGTGCCTTGGGGTGGAACCCGGCCTCTGGACGGGTTTGTGCAATTCGCGAATCCTGAAAACCCGTCCGGAGGCCGGGTTCCACCTCAGAAAAATGCCCGCGAAGGCGGCCACGGAAAAAGCGAGTTACATCCCCTATGCTTCTGCAACTTTTCCAACGTGACCACCCTCGCGGGCAAAGTGGGGTTTTTCAAATGGGCTGAACCAATGCCCGGAGTTTGCGCGGAGCGGCCGGTGGTGTCCAGTCCGCAACCGGAAAAGAGTGTGTCATGCCCCGCCGGAGAATTCCGGCGGCTTCGGTTGACTAGCCGGACGCCGCGGCTACTCAGGGATGGTCCATGTCCAATTTTCTCGATCCGAAAAGACCCACCACCCGCGCCCTCCTCGTCGGGGTGCAGACGCCGGACATGAAACCCGGCGAAGGGGCGGAGCTGCTCACCGAGCTCAACGAGCTGGTCGAGAACCTCGGCCTGGAGATCAGCCACTCCACGCTCATCACCCTGCGCGACCGCCACCAGCCGAAGTTCCTCATCGGCACCGGCAAGGCCGCCGAGCTCATCGCCAAGGCCAAGGAGGACGGCGCCGACGTCATCGTGATCGACGAGGAGCTCTCCCCCGCGCAGCAGCGCAACTGGGAGGAGGAATCCGGCCTGGCCGTCATCGACCGTCAGGAGGTCATCCTCGAGATCTTCGCCGACCGCGCGCAGACCCGCGAGGCCGTGCTGCAGGTCGCCCTGGCGCGCATGGAATATTCATTGCCGCGCCTGACCCGCGCCTGGTCCCACCTTTCCCGGCAGCGCGGCAAGGGCAAGATGGGCGGCGAGGGCGAGACGCAGCTCGAGCAGGACCGCCGCCTCGTCCGCAACCGCATCACCAAGCTCAAGTCCGAGCTGGCCCAGGTCATCTCCCAGCGCGCCACCCAGCGCATCAAGCGCCAGCGCACCCCCGTCCCGGGCGCCGCCATCGTCGGCTACACCAACGCCGGCAAGTCCACCCTCCTCAACAAGCTCACCGGCGCGCAGGTCCTCGCCGCCGACAAGCTCTTCGCCACCCTCGACCCGACCACGCGCCAGCTCGTCCTGCCCGACGGCCGCACGCTGCTGCTGACCGACACCGTCGGCTTCATCCGCCGCCTGCCCCACCGCCTGGTCGAGGCCTTCAAGGCCACGCTCGAGGAGGTCGTCGTCGCCGACTTCCTCATCCACCTGCTCGACGCGTCCAACCCGAACGTCGACCAGCACCACGCCACCACGATGGCCGTGCTCGGCGAGCTCGGCGCCGCCGACCGCCCCACCCTCACCGTCTTCAACAAGACCGACCTGCTCGAGGCGAACACCCTCGCCCACCTCCGCGCGCAGCATCCCGACGCGCTCTTCATCAGCGTCCACACCGGCGCCGGGCTCGACACCCTGCTGCGCCACTGCGAGGAGCTGGCGAAGGATGACACCGAGTCCGCCGACCTGCTCATCCCGCACGACCGCTACGACGTCGTCGCGAAGCTGCACAGCGTCGGCCATGTGAAGCAGCAGGAGTCGCTCGACGAGGGCACGCGCCTCACCGGCCGCTTCCCGAGGAAATTCGCCGCGCTCTACACGCCCTTCGTGGTCGCGCCCGCGCCGGCCAAGACAGTGAAGCCATCCAAGACTTCGCGGAAAAAACGCTGATTGTCCGGACTCTTGGGTGGAACCGGGCCTCCGGACCGGTTTGTCAAACGCCCGCTCAACCAACCCGTCCGGAGGCCGGGTTCCACCTTGGACAACGGACGGACCTCACCGGAAGAGCCGGTAGAACAGCCGCCCGTAGCATTCGCGCAGCGCCGTCTCGGTCTGCTGCCAGGCCTCGCCCCGCGGCACGAAGTCGATCGCCACGAGGGTCCGCGTCCGGTCGAAACGGAAATCCACCGGGAAAAGGGTGCAGTCCACGCCGGCCTTCCGAAATTGCTCCGCCGAGCGCGGCATGTGCCAGCCGGTGGTGACGAGGACGATGCGCTTCCAGCCGTGCGTCTTCATCAGCTCAGCGACGGCCGCGGCCTCGTCCGCGGTGTTCTCGACGTGACGCGTGACCAGGATCCGGTCCGCCGGCACGCCGCGCGTCACCGCGATGCGCTTCAGTTCATCACCCTCGGTCGCCTCCGAGTTCCGCCAGGACATCCGCGCGCCGGTGAAGACCAGCATCCGCGCCTTGCCAGCCTGGAGCAGGATCACGCCCGCGTCAAAGCGCTCGGAGGTCTCCGAGAAATTGGGCACGAGGCCGTCGCCGACCCGCGGTCCGAGGAGGCCGCCGAGCACCACGACCGCATCCGCCGGCTCGACCTGCGCGACCGGCACCGCCGGGTGCCGCGACTCCACCCAGCCGAGCAGCCGCCCGCCCACGGCGGGGATGCTGCCGACATAAAGCACGCCCAGCGCCGCCACCAGCGGCCAGCGCTTCTTTCTCCACAGTCCGAAGATCACCAGCAGGACCACCCAGCCAATCGGCAGCACGAAGACCGGCAGGAGTTTGTTCAGGAAAAGCATGGGCGGATCAGCGCGGTCGTTTGACGACCAGCTTGCCCCGGATGAGCGCCTGTTTTTGCGGACGCGTCAATTGCTTCAATTGGTATTCCCGCTGCAGCGCGCGGGTCAGGCTCATGGGCCCCTCCTGCCAGACCAAGCGCACCGGCAGCCGCGGCCGGGTGTATTTGGCCCCCTTGCCGCGGTTGTGCACCGCCAGCCGCGCCGGCACGTCCTTCGCCGTGCCGATGTAGAAGGTGCGGTCGGCGCACCGCACGATGTAGACAAAGGCTCGCTTGGCTGGCATGGCCGCCGAGGCTTCCCAACCGATGGTTTTTCTCAAGCTCTACGTATAATATCCGCCCTTGACCCCCCAAGGTCGCAGGGCTTCTTTCGCCCCTCTCACTGCCTGATGGTGTAATGGTAGCACAGGTGACTTTGACTCACCTAGTCATGGTTCGAATCCATGTCGGGCAGCCAGTTTTTTTGAAAATCGAACTTTTCTCACGTCAGGTCAAAACTCACACTAAGTGATTGATGCTTGGGAGAAAACAAAAACGGACTTTTGACCTGACTTTCGTCGAGTTCGATTTTGCCTTCTCGTAATGACCACGATTTCTGTAAAAGCCAGAACCGCCCCTAAACCAGGTCAAAACTTTTGGTGCTATTGGGACCGGCAAATTTGTTCAGCTTCGCGGGGATTTTCTGACGTGAAACAGTGACGATGCACCCGGCCAATATGATCTGTCGGTTGGTGGGAAATGGCTGATCTGATCGGGTTGCCGGCCAACAAATCGAAGCGATTCAGCCGACCTGGATCGGCGAAGTCTGTCTGCGCGTATTCATCTGCGGTTGCACTATCTCGTGCTGGCCCCAGACGGGTGCGACGCTGCAAGCTGCCACTTACGAAAGACGGACAAGATCCTCCTCCAAGGAGATTGTTTCCCGGCGTAAGCGCAGAAAAAATTCCCGGCTGATGTCTTTTTCTGTCCAACCGCTGGTGATTTTCACGCCGAAAATATTCTTCAACAGCGCTGCCTTTTCCGCGAGTTCATAACCATCAAAGGACGGGATGTAGCGCGTGCTTTCGGACCGGTAGCGGACCTCAAAATACGTCCGCACAAACTTGCGAGGCTTGACCCGCTTGATTTGCCAGCGCGTGAGCTGGCGGGCCACGAAGACATCCAGCGATTTCAGGAGGGATAGATCGTCAATTTCAGAGAAAAAGTGCAGCCAACCGAAACGCTGCTTGTTTACGGTGCAGCCAGTGACGCGCAAATTAAGCCGCCAAAGCAGCTTCTTCCGGTAACCCTTTTTCTTGTTCCGGGCATGGCTGACAAAGATGGCGATCAACGATTCCTTGAGCTTGTGAAGCGATGCTTCCCGAACGGAGGTCAAGTTCGGGGCAAGCCGGTAGCCCAGATAAGCCACGGGCTCAGAGATCGGCTTTAAGGCAGACTTGCCTGACTCCAACGGATGCGCCGTCAATCCGAGTTTTTCAAACATCGTGGTGATTTGCGCATGAATTGCTGGCAATTTCTCCAGCGTGCCGAGGATCAGAATGTCATCTACGAACCGGGAATAGAGCAGTGTGGTGTCGGCAGCCCAGTGTTCGTCGATTTTCTCCAGATATATATTCGCGACGGCGTTGGATATCGGTAAACCTTGTGGAATGCCCAGATTGTCGGACTGTGCCTTGACTTTATAGGTGCGCTGCTGGATGGCGCGCTCTACCAGGATCATTATCTCGGGCGGGAGCGATAGCGCCTCCAGTCGTTCCAACAGTGGCTCATGGCGGATGGTCGGATAGAAATCTTGGATGTCGAGGCGCAGATAGCCGGTGTATTTCCCTCCTCGCAGGCCCTCCTTGATTCGGGCAATTGTCCGGTTGATTGGCGGGGGATGACAACCGTGGTAAGCCTGCGAGAGGCACTCATTAAGGGCGCGCAGCACAAGTTTGTCGCGCACGGTGGGAATCGCGATGACACGGGGCGGCTTGTCTCGGCTCTTTAGGATCAGTTTCTCGCGATAGCGCGTAAAGTGATAGGTAGAGGCCCATATCTTGCGGAGTGCGATTTGGATTTGGGCCGTGGCAATGTCTCCAAACTTACGGGCCGTGATGCCATCCGTGCCGGTCGCACTCTGGAACTGCACCTTCTCGGTAAAAACCCGTTCCAGGTTGTCGGCGTTAAAGTGCTGCGTCAGCAGGCTGCTAAAGTCGGCGCACATACCAATACATGGCTAGGGCGGGACCGACGAGCAGCAGCACATTGCCGCAGAAAGCGACCAGCAGGCCACCAAAATATTGCACGTAATCTATACCGGTCATGTCCTCCACCGTCTTCTCTTTAGCGGCGCGCAGGGCAAAGCGAAGTTTCAAGTAATCACCTTCGGAGTGATTCTCACAGCTTTGCAGGATGTCCGAATATGTGCGTTGCAAGGTGGCGAGCGCCACCGTGTCTTGCCGTTCCTCCGCCGCCCTGGCCTCGGGGATGAGTAGTTGGAGCCTGACGTAGGAAGCTTTGAATTGTCCCGCCCGTTCGGAAAAGCGCAGCCCCCAGACAAACACTGAGGCCGTCAGCATTAGCACTGCTCCGGTGAGGCTAACGAGTTCAAACTGGGGCAGCGCGATTTTTAGAGAGATCAATGAAGCCACGACCAGATAGGTCGAATACACCGTCAAGGTGAGATTGGCCAACAGGCTCCGCTGATTGAGCCGTTTTTCCGCATTGATATGGCATTTGCGGGTTACCCAGATCGCGTCCGACAACTTGCTCATGGAAAAAATAGGCCTTTCAAGAATTTAAGGACATTGGTGCCTCGTGAGAAGCAGCGCATAGCGCGCAGGTAAACTGCCCTGGAGAGAAACACATCTTGCGATGCGAGCGGCGCAAGCGCCGCTGAAAGGCCCACGGACAGAAAGGCTTTCCTGACGGCATAGTCAACGGGAAAGGGCTTTATTGTGGCGCGGCGATAGGAAAAATCACCTCATTCGCCACGGGCCGGAATTCTAAGTTTGGTGCTGATGTGAAGCGCGACCTCGGCGGTATCATGTTCGACGACTTCGAGGCGGACAGCTGCCTGATCATCTACGACCCGAACGAATTCGGACGCCGGGTTCTCGAAGCGCTCCGGCTGCGATTCTCCGACTGGTTTGTGACCGCGTTCGGCATGACCTACAGTGACCCCGACAATCCCGGCGACGAGTCGATCCTGCTGCCAAGGGCGAAGCATATGCGCTACATCTACCAGCAGGAACAGCGCACCTTCTGCCATCCCCGCACTCCGGTGGCGAAGCTGGAACCCATCACCGTCGAGATTGACCCGCTCACGCCCTTCGCGGAGCTGCTCTCGTTGTAGCCCACTGAATTCTTTGGGAAGGCAGACTCCCCGCGCGCCCAGAATACCCAGCCCTCCGCCTCAGCAGTCAAGGTGGAGCGCAGCAAAGCGAGCAATACCTTGACGGCTGCGGGCATAATAGTGGGCTGGGCGCGCTCGATGCAGTTCGATCTAGGAAAGGTTCTGCTGCGCAAACTTACGTCATCCATGGCGGCTCACTTACTTGCCCCTCGCCTCCAGCCAGTCAGACGGGACGAGGGCCTTGCCGCCTCGCCAGCGCTCGACCACCTGGATACCATCGATTCCCTCCCAAGTGTTTTCGTCGGCGTGATCGATCACGATGATCTGCAGCCGCTGAGCCGTCCGTTTGCTCGCATCTGCAAGGGCGGCGAAGATTTGATGCACCCGGGCGATGTCATCGGACGACATCGCCGGTTCGATGGACTTGGCGCCTTTGCGAGACGGCGCGCGGGTGCCTTCCGGGAAAAAAGCTTGGCTGGGCTGGTCGATGATTAAAAACTGCGGCACGCAGCTCTGAGCCACGGTCAGGAAATGTTCGTGGAGGGCAAGCAGGACCGCGAGGTGATAGCCCATCCAATTCGCGCCGCTGCCGATCTCCCAGAGATGATCACGCCGCCCGCCGGGCTCGTGCACGACAAGCGTGAGGTTGCGGATGTCGATCACAGCGGTGCGGTCGTGGTGCTCGACGCCCAAGATTTTGGCATAGTGGCGTGTGGTCCTCGCGATGGAGGCCAGCGCGGTTTCCTGCCGGCGCGCGATGGCCTCTTGGTCCACTTTGGCGCGGAGCTGTTGGGCGCGCCTTTCCAACTTGGAAATCGCCTCCGCGAGGGCCCCACCCTTGTCCGCCGCGGCGTAGTTCCGGAGGGCCTCCCTCAAGCGGCCGACGAAAGCGTAAAGTTCGTGGGTCGTTTGGCGCTGGCGTTTCACTTCCTCGGATTTGGATTCGAGGTCGCCGAGTAGCTTGCGGACATTGGCGAGCTTGGTTTCCAACTCCTGAAGTTGTTCGGTCAACTGAGCGCTTTCTTTGTCGAGGACCTCGGTGACAACGCTGATCGTCCCGATGGAACCCTCGACGCGCTTGGCGTGGCCGACCAAGCGCTTGACCTCCTTCGTCGCGCTGTCCGAGTCGCTGCCGCACACGGGGCAGTGCGTGGATTGTTCAAGGTGCTGGGAAAACCAGCCGAGCGGTCCGAGTCGACTCGACTGCACCGCCAGAGCCTCTCCGTATTGCGTCGAGGAGGCGCGGAGGTGCTCGACCTTCGTGAGCTTGCGTTTGCGGTCCTCGATGCCCTGCGCGATCGATTCCTCCTCGCGACGGAGGGCGGCTAGTTCTCGGGACATGCGGCTGGAAGCGCCCCGCTCCACCTGCGGAACTCCCTGTCGGTCGACGTTAGCCGGAACGGGCCGCAACAGCCCGACGAAACTCTCGACGGTCCAGTCTGGAGCCGGGTCAGCCGCCTTGGGGAGGAGGCCGAACTCGCGGGATTGCGAATACATGCCTTGGAAATCCTGAAGCCACTCCGCGCTCCGGGCCCGACGGTCCTCCAGTTGCTCTCGCTTCAATTTCAGGTCGGCCTCCACGGTGCGGAGTTCGCGCCGAAGCTCGAGTGTCTGCCGGTCGATCGCGCCCAGCACAAACGGCAGGAAATGCTTCAGCTTTTCTTGGTGTTCAAAGGTGTCCGCCTTGAAGAACAGCGTGTAGGGATTCGCCACGATGTGCTGAGGTTGGAACTGGAACGCCGCGGTATCGCGGAAACTGGGTCGGCCGCCAAATCCCGGTTCAGCTGAGTCGGCAAGCGCCAAGGAAGGCAACTCCGCCAGCTGGTTCAACCTGTTCACGACCGCCGTGGCACTGCCATTGGATTCCAGTTCGGGGGGTATCCGAACCGTGCGCCCTTCCTCAAGGTAGGCCTCGCTCACCGCGCCGTGCGCACCGGGGTTGCGCCGGGCGATCAGCATTTGGGCCCCCGGCAGCGCGAGAAGGACGCCGAACCATTCGGTAGCGTCGCGTATCTCGCCAACCGGGATGGTGCATTTGCCGCTTCCGAGGCAATAATCCACGATTGAAATCAGGGAGGATTTTCCGGTTTGGCTCTGACCGGTAATAACCTCAACACCCTTCCCGGTGAAGGAAATTTCCCGCGGTTTTTTGCCCGCACGCTTCGGCCAGAGGATGATCTTCGCGATTTTGGCTTTCATTCAAAACTTGATGCGGAGGTAGGAGCAAAGCTGCTCGATGCGGACGGTGGCGAACCAGTAGCCGAGGCGGGTGGCGGCGGCATGCATCGGCTTCGTCTCGGCGCCGCTGCTGAACTCCGCGCGGGGCTTGGCGGCGACCCGCACCTGGTCTTCGACCGGGTCGTAAGTCAGCAGGCCGGCGGCCAGCGCAAGGTTCAGGGCGCGCATCGTCCGGGGCACCGTGGACTGCATCCGTTCCTGCAGGCCGATCGTCAATGTCCGGTTTTCGGAAAGCGCTAGCAACAGACCACCTTCGTAGTGTCGGCGGTAGAGTTCTTGGACCGTTTCCTCATGCAGCAGCATGGGCAGGACCGGCAGAAGATGAGTGATCGGCGGGCCGCTCTTGTTCCGATTCTGCTCGCAATATTCGAGGGTGAACGTGTGAAGCAAGGCGGCACCCAAGGCTGGGTTTTGGACTAGATCGGCTTCGGTCGCGAGGGACATGGCTCAGGTCTCCTTGCACCGGTCCTGGTAGCGCGGGTGCCATCCCAGCCGAGGCATCGCGGCAGCCGGGGCATCCGCGAGTTTGTGGAATGCTCCTTGGCTCAGATACCATTCCTGCGTTGCTTGGCCGCCGAGCATTTCTCGGTGGTCCATGCACTGGTCATGCACCTTCCGGCCAGCCTCCTGCAGCCCGGCTTCATCGGTGGAGCTGGTTGTCAGGTGTGCCCGTCGGACGTGCCTCCATTTCTCGAAAAGCCGGTCGTCGAACGCGGCGAAATCCGCCGGCGTCAGCGCGCCTTGCTTGGTTAACCTAACGGTTTCCGAGGTGCTGCGATAAACGCTCTCTATGGCGGCGATCAACTGCTCGTTGTCCTCCGCGAGCCCCAGCCAGAGAATCTGCTTCACGAAGAGGGCCTGCTGGTATTTGGCGCGCTCTTCCGCGGTAACCGGCATCTCCGCAGCGGCAGTCTCCCGGAAGAAACGCCGGTCGCTATGGGCAAACAACTCCTGTCGGCGGCGTTGCTCGAACGCTTCGGCCGTGAATTGCGCGGGTTTCCCGGCCCGGATCAACTCTAGCGTCGTGTCGTGAAGCCAACCTACCAAGCCCCGCATTACCTCGTCGGCGCAATCGAGCGGCAGCACCAAGTGATCGGATATTTTCTTGCGTAGTGCCGGACCGTGGCTCGCTGCTGTGGCATCGGTCACGCGCACGTGCCGGAGGAGGGTCACGATTTCCCCGTTGGTGTGCCCGAGCACCGCGTCGGCCTGTTCCGCCCAAGCCGCCGGAGATTTCTCGCCGCATGTCCGCAAGCGTTTCACGATCGCCTGAAGTTGCCGCTCGGATCCTTCGCCGTTGAGGTCGCGCAAGTCACAAGCAATGCCGGCTGAAAGACTGCCGTTGGTGACCAGGTGGAACTCGGTCTTGTCCATGTCCGTCTCGCCGGCATCGACGACCTTTAGCCAGATGAAGAGAGTGTTCCAGAGATCCTTGCTACGGTCGGCTAGCGGCGTGCGACCGGTGACATAGCTCTTGTCCTGTTCATGGGTGGTATTCCCAGCAGCGTTTTTTGCCAAGACATCGTCGGCGGTTTCGATTTCGACCACCCCGCCCCGGCCAGAAGTCGCTAGGTGCAGGAGGGCGCGCTCAACTTGAAAAAGATATCCCGCCAGCTGTCCGGGTGCCGAATGCTTTGAACTAGCCGATTCAGTGTGCATGAAACTAAGCGTGAGTAAAACTAACCTGGATTGGGAAATTGTCCCGCCAGAACTCAATGCGTGGAAGCAAGGTGGTCCGTTGTAATCCACAGGACCAATGCAATGGAATGCCATAGCTCGAGCGAGGAGCACCCCAATATTTCCCTCTATAGCGAGGCCGTTTAGAAAATCTGCACATATGCGAGAAAGTGCCACTGGCCCAAGTGGTTGCTCGCGAGCATGGCTACGGCTGCAATGTCAGCAAGTGGTAATATGTAAGATCGAACGAAGGGGCGAATGGGTCTGATTCAGGGATTTGCTTCAGCTTGCTTCTGGCCAGATCTGGCAAACGTGGCACGCGATAATTTCAATCCCACGGTAAGGGTAGCAAGATTATCATCGTGACGGACTCCTAGATCACACCGGACTCTTGGGTAAGGAGGTCGGGTTACACCGACCCCCTCCCCGTAGAACCGGACATGATGGTTTCCGCTCATCCGGCTCGAGCTGTTCAAAGTGCCGCAGGGTGCGGCACCGGCTTTACTCCTACTTTG
>JAYRDK010000025.1:0-49144 GCA_041909435.1 Lacunisphaera sp. | reverse complement strand
GCCTGGATGCACTTGATGACCGCCGCAAAGCCGCAGAACAGGTTCCCCGCCGTCATCAGGTTCGGCAGGAAATAAATCCGGCTGGCCTGGGTGACGTTGTAGGGGTTGTTGCGCTGGTCGAGGTCCGACATGGCGGCGTTACTTGGTCAGGCTCTCGAGGTATTTCCAGAACTTCGAGTCCTGCTCGAACAGCTGCTTTTCGCTCACCGGCAGCTTCATCCGGAAAAGCGCGTCCTCCAGCGAGTCCTTGTGCAGGATGTAGTGGGTGTGGAGGGTCTCGCCCTGCACCTCGAAGTAGAAGCGGAAGTCGCCCGCCCGCAGCCGGTAGAAGTCCTTGCCGCCGCGGTGGAACTTGCCCAGCGGCTCGCGCGGGTGCGTCAGGTCGGCGGGGCGGATCTTGCTGATCGGCTCGATGACGTCCAGCTGCGCCAGTTTATCGAGCTTGTTCAGCTCGCGCATGCTTTGTTCGGAGAAGGTGACCTGATACATGGTGGGAGGGGACGAAGCCGTAACCGTGGAGGGGTCGACGCGTCTTGTCTAGGCAACGTCACCCCTATATCTCCCCGGACATGAAAACCAGCTCTGTTTCGCTCCTCCTTTTGACCGCGGCCCTGCTCGCGGTCCCCGCCTCCGCCCAGACCGAAATGACCGATCCCGCCGCCAAGCCCGCGGGCGGCGGCCGGATGAAGAAAAACCACGAGGAACTCATCAGGCTTTACGACAAGAACGGCGACGGCCGGCTCGACGAGGACGAGAAGGCCGCGGCGCACAAGGCCATGCGCATGGAGGGTGGCGGCGGCGAAAAGGACCGGCGCAAGCAGATCCTCAAGCGCTTTGACAAGGATGGTGACGGCCGGCTCAACGACGCCGAGCGCGCCGAGGCGGAGAAGGCCCGCGAGCTGCTCGAGAAGAACGGCGGGGCCGGCAAATTCCGCGACCAGGCGATCAAGCGCTTCGACAAGGACGGTGACGGCCAGCTCAACGAGACGGAGCGCGCCGCCGCGGAGAAATTCCGCGCCGAGCAGGTGAAGAAATTCGACGCGGATGGCGACGGCCAGCTGAACGACGCCGAGAAGGACGCGGCGCTCAAGGCCTTCATGGACGGCCAGCCGGCCGGCAAGCGGAAGAAGGGCCAGTAGGCGTCCGCATCTTTGTTGCACGGGGTCCGGCGCGCGCTAGAACGGCGCCATCAAAACCACCCCGTCCGTCACCCTCGCAGACATCCGCGCCGCCCGCCGGCGCATCGCCGGTGGCGTGATCGTTTCCCCCTGCCCGGAATCGATCCCGCTGTCGGAGGTCACCGGCGCCCGCGTCTTCTGCAAACTAGACAACTTCCAGCGCACCGGCTCGTTCAAGGAGCGCGGCGCCCGCAACGCGCTGCTCCAGCTGGAGCCGGCGCAGAAAAAGCGCGGCGTCATCGCGGCCTCCGCCGGCAACCACGCGCTCGGCCTCGCCTACCACGGCCGGCTGCTGAAGATACCGGTCACGGTGGTCATGCCCGACTACGCGCCGCTCATCAAGGTGAGCACCTGCCGGCGGCTTGGCGCGCGCGTCATCGTGGCGGGGAAGGATTTCGCCGAGGCCCGCGCCCACGCCGACACCCTGGTGGACCGCGAGGGCCTCGCCTACATCCACGGCTTCGACAACCCGGCCATCATCGCCGGCCAGGGCACGATGGCGCTGGAAATTCTGGAGCAGGTGAAGGACCTCGACGCCATCGTGTGCCCGATCGGCGGCGCCGGGCTCATCGCCGGCCTTGCGGTCGCCATCAAGGCGCTCAAGCCGCGCATCAAGGTCATCGGCGTCGAGTCCGTCGCCACCGCGAGCTTCACCGCCGCGCTCAAGGCCCGGCGGCCGGTCACGATCCCGCGGCGCGCCACGCTCGCCGACGGCCTCGCGGTGCTCAAGGTCGGCGAAAACGCCTTTGATCTCGCCCGGCCGCGTGTCGACCAGGTCGTGCGCGTCTCCGAGGACTGGATCGCCCTCGCCATCCTCCGCATGGTCGAGCTCGAGAAGACCGTCGTCGAGGGCGCCGCCGCGGCCCCGCTCGCCGCGCTGATGGCCGGGCTGCTGCCGGGCCTGAAGGGCAGGAAGGTCGTGCTCACCGTCTGCGGCGGCAACATCGACCCCGCCATCCTCAGCCGCGTCATCGAGAAGGGCCTCGTGCACGACGGCCGCCTCACGCGTTTCACCGCCGTCATCAGCGACCGGCCGGGCGGCCTCGCCGAGCTCACGCGCGTCGTGGCCGGCAGCGGTGCCAGCATCAAGGACATCGAGCACGACCGCGCCTTCAGCGGCCCGGATGTGTCGGCCGTCAACGCCGTGTGCACCGTCGAGACGCGCGACCACGCGCACATCCGCGAGTTGCACCGCGCGCTGCGCAAGCACGGGTTCCCGATCCAGGCCTCAAGGTGAGCGGGCTTCCGCCGCCCCCGCCGGCTTATCGGGCGGGGTGGCGGTCAACGGAGTGGAATCAAAGAGCGCCACCAGCACGCCGGCGGCAATGACCGCCGCGAGATATTTGAAGTAAGGATCATGTTTCATGGTTACGGACCATGACGGGGTGGCGCGCCGGGCGTTTCGCCGTCCCCGGGAAAATGACCGGCAGAATTTCAGCGGTCCGCGTAACCGCGGGCCGGTGGCCGCGTCCGGATCCGTCAGATCCAGTCCGGCGCCGCCACGGTCTTGTCGCCGCCGGCCTCGCCGGTGTTCACGGTTGAGGCCGGTTCGAAGAGCATGACCTCAACCTCTTCGTCCGCCACGGGCCGGTGTTCGGTGCCGCGCGGCACCACGATCAGGTCGCCGGCCTGCAGGGCCACGGTGCGGTCGCGGAACTCCATGTTGAAAGAACCGCGCACGACGTAGAACAGCTCGTCCTCGTGCGCGTGCGAGTGCCAGACGAACGGGCCCTGGAACTTGACGAGCTTCACGTGCTGCCCGTTCAGCTCCGCGACGATCTTCGGGCTCCAATGCCTGGAAAACAGGGCAAACTTCTGTGCGAGGTCGATCTTGTCGGTGGGCATCCTGCCCAGTGAACGCAAAAAGGGGGCCGGCACAAGCCGGCCCCGATGAGCAGCGCGAAAAGCGGGCCTTACCGGTTGAACAGCGCGTCCACGGACCACCTGCCGCCGCCGAGGATCAGCAGCGCGACGACCATGCCGAGCGCCAGCAGGTGGAACTCGACGCCCTCGCCCTTCTGGGCGCCGGTCCAGTTCATGAAGAAGCCGTTGGCCCGGTGCTGGAGCGCCGCCACGACCATGACGCCGCCGAGGCCGAGCGCCGCCACGCGCGTGCCGAAGCCGGCCAGGAGCATGACCGCCCCGACGGACTCGGCGAGGATGGCCAGCAGGGCGAAGACCCAGGGTGCGCCCACCGTGCCGGTGAGATACCCCATGGTGCCCTTGAAACCGTAGCCGCCGAACCACCCGAAGGTTTTCTGCAGGCCGTGGGGGAGGATCATGAGACCGAGCGCCAACCGCAGGGCGGTCGCCGCGAAAGAGTCGCCGGTGGCGACGAGGGACGGGAGGAGGGAAGATAGTTGCATACACAACCAATCTCGTTAATTTGATTGCGTATGCAACAAAAATCTTCAGGAATCTTTCCCATGAAGCCCAATCTGCCCGAGGGGCACCTCCACGCCTGGCGGAAATATTACCCCTCTTTCTGGCGCATCATGGCCGCCATCGAGGCGGACCTGGACGCCGCCGGCCTGCCGTCGCTCAGCTGGTATGACGCCCTTTACGAGCTCTACCTTGCGCCCGGCCGCCATTTGCGCATGAACGAGCTGGCGCGCAGCGCCCTGCTCAGCCGCAGCGGCCTGACCCGGCTGGTGGACAAGCTGGAGAAGGAAAAGCTCATCGAGCGCCGGTCCTGCCCCTCCGACGGCCGCGTGCAGCACGCCCAGCTGACCGAGAAGGGGGTCGATATGCTGCGCAAGATCTGGCCGGTCTACCGGGCGGGCATCGCGAAATATTTCGCGGCGCACCTCACCGACGCCGAGGCCGCCCAGATTGAAAAGTCGCTGGGCAAGGTCGCTCTGGCGATGGAACCGGCGGCGGCCGGGACCAAGGACTGAGCCGGCTTAATTGCCCTTCTTCCCGGCGGGTTTTTTCTCGGCCGCCTCGGCGAAGGCCTTGTCGTCGTCGTCGACCTCCGGCGCCGCGGGTTTTGCGACGGGGGCAGCGGCGTCGGACGCCGGGCCGGCCTTTGCCGCGGGTGCGGTGGCGGATTCGGCCGGCAGGCGCCGGATGCGCTCGGACAGCGGCGGGTGCGTGGAGAAGATCTTTTGCGGGCCGGCCGGGATCTGCTGCAGCCGGGCCAGCACGGCGCGCAGCCCGCCGGGCGCGTAGCCGGTGACGACGGCCAGCTGGCGGCCTTCCTGGTCCGCCGCGTATTCCGTCTGCGGATCAAAGCCCTTTTCGAACAGCGTCTTCGTGATCTCGGTCACGCCGAGGTTGAACTGCTGGAGCTGCGCCTCCACCTCGCGGGTGTTGCCGCTGCGCTTGACCACCTGGCTGCCGAGGCCGGAGAGCAGTTCGCCGCGCTGCACGATCTTCAGCGCGTGCTTGCCGGTGATGTGGGCGATCTCATGGCCGAGGATGGCGGCGAGGATGTCGTCGGTTTCCGCGAGGGCATACAGCCCGCGCGTGATGAACACGTAGCCGTCCGGCGCGGAGAAGGCGTTGACCGTGGCCGAGTCGAGCACGCCGAAACGCCAGTCGAGCCCGGGCCGGTCGGAGTAGCGCGCCAGCGCCCGGCCGACGAGGTTGACACGCCGCATGGTCGCCTCGTCGCGCACGAGGCCGCCGTATTTGCCGACGATCTCCAGGGAGACGGAGTCGCCGATCAGGCGCTCCTCCTCGGGCCCGATGCCCGCGAGACCCTTCATGACCTTCGAGGCGTCCTTGGCGGTATCGAGGCCCTTCTTGAGTTTGTCGGCGTTGCCGAGCGCCTTGCTCAGGCCGCCCAGGTCAAGCGCGAACGCGGACAGCGGAAATAGCAGGAGGAACAGGGTGTAGGTGGCGCGCTTGCGCGCCACGTTGCGCGCAAGCGCGCAACCTACAAAAGGAACCGGCAGGCGCGGGTTCATTGGTATTCCCCCTTCCGTTGCTCCTTCAGGAAAGCCTCCACCGCGGCGGGCGTGAACGCGTGGCACTGCGCCAGCAGCCAGTTGAGGTCGTCGCGGGCGTTGGTGAGGTTGTGCCGGGCCGCGTAATCGTCGGCCGCGGGCGTGAGCGGGCGGGCGGCGGCGGTGGCGGTGGTCGAGCTCGCGGCCAGCCCCAGGCCGTCGAGCCCCTTGCCCTCGGCGGGCTTGGTCTCGCTGAGGTTGCCTTGAAAGACCCAGCCGGCGTTGCCGCCATCGGTCACCCGAAACCAGGCGCCGCGGGCCTCCTGCACCTTCAGGGCGCGGCCAAAGCCGACCTTGCCGGTGACGGCGGCGAGCGGCGAGGGCTCGGCGAGCAAACTGGTCTCCAGTTTCTTGGTGTAGGCGGTGCCACCGGTGCCAAGTGCCGCGCCGAGCGTGGCGCCTGATGCGAGCACGAGAACGACCGGCCAGCGCCGGAGGGGGGAGGGGGGCTTCATTTTGATTCCAGGATTAGAATGGGTTCCCAGTCCGCCGGGGGCGGCTGGGCGGTGTAAAGCTGCGCCTGACGGAGCAACTCATTCGTCACAGCATCATCGGGCCGCAGCGCGAGCGCACGGCCAAAATCAGCGGCGGCCTCCGCGAAACGCCGGGCCGCGAAGTGGGCGTAGCCGGGATTGTAGGCGGCGAGGAAATCGCGCTCGGCCGGGGTCAGGTCCTCCGGCGCGCCGACCAGCTCGTGCACCTCGACGGCCACCAGCTTGCCCTTGACGCGCAGCCGCGTGAGCGGGCGGGTCGCCATGCGCCCGGCGACGGCGCGCGCCGTGGTCTCGCCGAGCAGGATGTTCGTGCCGAATTCCTTGTTCGCGCCCTCGAGACGGGAGGCGAGGTTCACGGCGTCGCCCATGACGGTGTAGTTCTTCTTCCGGCTGGAACCGAGGTTGCCGACGATCATTCCGCCGGTGTTGAGGCCGATGCGCACCTCGAGCTCGACGCCGATCGCCGCGTAGCGGGTGTTGATGCGCGTCAACGCCTGCCGGGCCTCGAGCGCGGCGCGGCACGCCGCCAGCGCGTGGTCGGGCAGATCCGCCGGCACGCCGAACACGGCCATCACGGCATCGCCGATGTATTTGTCCACGTAGGCGCCGTGGTTGTGCAGGCACTCGCTGGTTTCCTCGAGGTAGGCGTTGACGACCTCGACCATGCGCTCCGGCTCGTCACGGAGTTTTTCCGAGAGGTCGGTGAAGCCGGCGAGGTCGGAGAAGAACACCGTGGCCTCGCGGCGCTCGCCACCGAGGCGGATGGCGTCGGGGTTGCGCACGAGCGTCGCGACCACCGCCGGGTCCACGTAGGCGCCGAACATCGCCTGGATCTCGCGCTTGCGCGCCTGCTCGCGCCAGAAACTCTCCGCCACGACGCCGAGCAGCGTCAGCAGGCCCGCGGCGACCGGTGTGGCCGGCGGGAGGAACCAGCCGGCGGATAACAGCGCGTAGGCGCCGCCCAGCAGCCCGAGCACCAGCCCGCCGGTCATGAGCAGCGGACCCTGCAACGCGATCTGCCGGCGGCCCGCCCAGATGATGGCCGCCGCGACGAGCAGGGCCGCGACCAACGGGACCGGGCGGGGCGCGGGACGAATAAAGCCGCCGCTGGCGAGATTGGTCCAGGCGGTCCAGTGCAACAGCACGCCCGGCTCGACCCGGCCGACGGGCATCGGCTTCACGTCAAAGGTGCCGCTCGCATTCGCGCCGACAAAGACGGTCCGGCCCTTCACCGCTTCGGCCAGCGGCCCGCGGAGCGGCGCCTCCGCCGCGAGTGCCCGCGCCACCGGTTCGGAGGACAGGTCGGGTGCCGCCTGGGCGATGCGCTCCAGCATGGGCCGGCCGGCGGCAATGTAGGGCGCGGCCGACAGGACCGGCACGCCCCGGGCGCGGATTTTTTCCAGCCCGCCATGCCAGCGCAGCAGGCCGGCCTCGGGCAAAAGGGCGCGGGGCAGGGCCGCGGCCACGAGCGAATCCCGGGGCTGGTAGGTCCGCGCGACCCCGTCGTCGTCGACCTTGAAATCCACCAACCCGGTGCGGGGTTGGGAAAAAAGCGCCGGATGCCGGGCCACGAAGGCCGCGGGCCAAAAGACGGGATTCCGGTCCGCGGTCCGCGCGAGCACGACGGAAGGCGCGGCCGCGGCGATTTCCGCCAGCAGCAGGTCCTGCTCGGCCGCGCTGGATTCCTCCAGGAAGGTGAAGTCCACGAGCACGCGGCTGGCGCCGGCCTGGTGCAACGCGGCGATCAGCTGCGCGAACACGACGCGCGGGAACGGCCAGCGGGCGCCCTGTTCGCTCATGGCGGACATCGTCTGTTCGTCCACGAGCACGAGCGCGGAAGTGTCCGGCAACGGCGGGGCCGCGAGCGGATGCCGGCTGGCCGCGTCGAAGAAGGACCGGTCGAGGGTGGCGCCGAAGGGCGAGAAATGAAACACCAGCAGCAGCGCCAGTGCCGGCAAAAGCCAGCGCCAGCGCGAGGCGGGGATCGTGCGTGCAGCGGTGGACAAGCGCCGGGATGCAACCGGTGAATCCGCCGCGAGGCAAGCGTCGGGCGGTTTGCCTGAGGTGGAACCCGGCCGCCGGACGGGTTTTCAGGACGTGGTGCGGCCGGCCCGGTTCCATGCGCGCGGCAACCAACCCGTCCGGAGGCCGGGTTCCGCCTGCGGTCTGCTAAGACCCGACAGCCTCGCGCACCAAGTCGCCGACCGCCGGCGGCAGGGCGAGGCCCAGCGCGGCCTGTTGCGCCGCCGGGCTCATTTTTTTCCAGGTCTTGCGGAGGATATCGACGAACTTTTCCCGCGGGTAGTCGGCGTGCTGCGCCGCAAAGTCGGCGATCTCGTTCTCGAGGAACACGAGACAGGCGGCGTCCTCCAGCGCCTGCGTGCCGGGATTGGTCTTGAGCGCGGTCTTGGAAATCCACGTGGCGGCCTCGTCGGCCTCGGCCGGCGGCACGCCGCCGGCCAGCAGCAGCTCCTTCGCGCGGTTGGCTTGCTTGCGGTAGAGTGACTGCCGCCACTTGAGGTAGCCGGCCTTGCCCTCGGGGAAGGTCGCGCGGGGCACGCTCCAGCGTTCGAGATGCTGGCAGCGGGCGGCGAGGAGCAGGATGGGCGCGGCCGCGGGCACGAGGCGCGACACCCAGGCTTCCATCCGGTCGGCATAGACCAGCTCGGCGGCACGGCCGTCGGGCGTGCGCTTGGGGTCGGCGGCGTGCGCGGCATCGATCAGACCGCGGGCTTTCGCATGGGCGTCCATGGCCTCGCAGCTTGCGGGGCGCCGCGGGCGAGGCAAGGCATAGCCGGTTTTGGACAAGATCGGCGCAACCGGCGGATGAGACCTCTGCTAAAGTAAGGACCGCCCGCCATGAACATCACCCTGGTCCAGCTGATTCCCACCCTGCAGCTCGCCGTCGGGCCCGTGATCCTGATCTCGGGTGTCGGCCTGCTGCTCCTGTCGTTCACCAACCGGCTGGGGCGTCTGATCGACCGGGCGCGGCTCCTGCATCGCGAGCGGCTGTCCGGTCCGACGCCCGAGCGCCAGGTCTTGTTACGGGAACAGATCGGACTGATCGACCGGCGGGCGGGCATCCTTCGCTGGGCGATCACGCTGGCGGCGCTGACCGTGTTGTTCGTCAGCATCATGATCCTGGTGCTCTTTCTCGCCGCCCTGCTCGAACTGGAGTTCGGGGTGCCGATCATCCTGCTTTTCGCGCTCGGCCAGCTCTCGCTGATCGGGGCGGTGGTCGGATTCCTGCGCGAGATCGCGCTTTCGCTGGAGGCGGTCCGGCTGGAAACCAACGAGGGGGCCGAAGCCGGTCTTGAAAAAAGCGGAGCCTGTGCGATGATACGGTCGTTATGAACCGGCGCGGCTTCCTACGGGCCGTGGGCGCGACCGGGCTGTGGTGCCTGCTGACCCGCCCGGCGCTTTTGTCGGCTGCGCCGGGAAAGACCGCCGGGGAACTGATCCGGCAGGCGCTGAGGGAACGACGCGTGGTGCAGTTCAAGTATCACGGATATTCCCGGCGCGTGGAGCCGCACGCGCTCGGCCGCGTGACCGGGGACCGGCCCGCGCTGCTCGGCTGGCAGGTGTCGGGCGGCAGCGCCAGCGAACCGCCGCCCGGCTGGCGGACCTTCGTGCTCGCGGACATCGGGTCGCTTAAGCTGATGCGCCCGACCTTCGTGCCGCGCCCCGACTACCGGCCGGAGACGACGAAGCTCAAGCCGATCGAGGCGGAGGTGGCCGGCCAACCCTGAGGCGGGCGCGCCTCAGTCGTTCAGGTCCCGGTCCTTCCAATACTTCGTGCCCTGCAGCGTGGCCTGGAGGGCGAGGCCGTTCTTGGTGAGCTGGTAGAGCTCGACGCCGTCGATCACGTTGCCGGCGGCGGCAATCTGGCCGCCCTTGTTGTCCGACTTGGCCGCGGCGTCGGCCTGGCCGCTGAAGTCCCAGCCCTTGTCGATGAATTTCTGGAGCTTGTCCTTGTCGTAGAAGATGAACACCCCGCGAAAATCCTTCACCCCGAGCCCGATGCCGATGCCGGCGGAGCCCATCTTCATGAACGTCTCATGGCCCTTCTTGTCCACGACCACGCCGGAGCCGCCGGCAAAGCTGGCAAGCACCAGGTTGATGCCGACGTTGGAAAACACGGCGTAGCCCGCGGCCTTCTTGATCCGCGCCTTGACCTCGGGCTTCTGCTTGTAGAGGTCGGCGAGCACGGCGTCGTGCATCTTCCGGGTTTTTTCGCGGCGCTCATCGGGCGAACCCTTGGCAAAGGCGGCGGGCGTCAGGCCCGTGAGGGCCACGGTCAGGGCGAGGAGGGACAGGAACCGGCGGCGGGTGAACATGCCGGCATTCAGGCGGAACGCCGGCGGCGAGGCAAAAGCAAACCCCGGGTCTGGGGAATGCTCCTGCCCGGCCCCCGGGCCATGTGTCCCGGGGCGGGGCCGCGCCGCGCAAAATATCAGTAAACCTGCTCTTCCAGCAGCGCGAAGAGCTCGGCCTCGGTGATGCGGCGCTGCGCCATCGAATCGCGCTCGCGAAGCGTGAAGGTGTCGCCGGGTTTCTCGATCGTGTCGAAGTCGATGGTCACGCACCACGGCGTGCCGGCCTCGTCCTGGCGGCGGTAGCGTTTGCCGATGGCGCCGCCGTCGTCGTATTGCACGGCGTAGCGTTTCTGGAGCTTCAGGTAGAGCGCGCGGGCGCGGTTCGTCAGCTGCTCCTTGTTCTTGAGCAGCGGCAGCACGGCGACCTTGACCGGCGCGATGCGCGGCGAGAACCGGAGCACCGTGCGTTTCTCGACGTTGCCCTTCTCGTCCTTGACGTCCTCCTCGGCGTAGCCGGCGCAGAGCACGGCGAGCAAAATGCGGTCGACGCCCACGGCGGGCTCGATGACGTGCGGCACGAACTTCTTCTTCGACGCCTCGTCAAAGAGGTCCTGCGGCTTGCCGCTGGCGGTGGCGTGCTGGTTGAGGTCGTAGTTGCCGCGGGCGGCGATGCCCCACAGCTCCTGCACGCCGAAGGGATACTTGAACATGATGTCCACCGTGCCCTTGGAGTAGAACGCGAGCTTCTCCTTCGGGTGGGCGTAGCGCGAGAGGTGCGACGCGGGCAGGCCGATGCTCTTCAGCCAGTTTTCGCACCAGGTGATCCACTCCTCGTGGCACTTGGCCCAGTCGGCGTCCTCGTGGATGAAATATTCCATCTCCATCTGCTCGAACTCGCGCGAGCGGAAGATGAAGTTGCGCGGCGTGATCTCGTTGCGGAACGACTTGCCGATCTGGGCGATGCCGAAGGGCAGCTTCACGCGGGTGGTGTCGACGACGTTCTTGAAGTCGACGAACATGCCCTGCGCCGTCTCGGGGCGGAGGTAGGCGACGGACGAGGCGTCGGTCATGGCGCCGACGTTCGTCTGGAACATCATGTTGAAGGCGCGCGGCGCCGTCAGGCTGCCCGGCTCGCCGGTGGCGGGCGAGGGGATGAGCGGGATCTCGGCCTCGGCGGCCTCGGTGAAGTCCTTCGGCGTGACCGGGCTCAGCGCGCCGGTGATGGCCTTCTTGCGCTTGAACAGTTCGGCGGCGGCCTGGAGGTCCCCGGCGGTGTTCTCGCTCTCGAGCGCGGAGACATGGCCGACGGTCTTGCCGTCCACCACGACCGGTGACCAGAACAGCTGGTCGGCGCGGTAGCGCTGCTTGCTCGCCTTGCAATCCACGAGCGGGTCGCTGAAGCCGGCGACGTGGCCGGAGGCCTCCCAGACCTTCGGGTGCATGATGATCGAGGACTCGAGGCCGACGATGTCGTCGCGGCGGCGGACCATGTCGTTCCACCAGCAGTCGCGGATGTTCTTCTTCAGCTCGGAGCCGAGCGGGCCGTAGTCGAAGAAGCCGTTGAGGCCGCCGTAGATCTCGGAGGACGGATAGATGAAGCCGCGGCGCTTCGCGAGCGACACAAGGGCTTCCATGAGGTTGGCGGGTTCGGCGGCGTTGGACATGGTGGGAAGGATCGCCCCCAACTGGATGTGGGGAGCAGCTGGCGAGTGAAGCACCCGCCCCGACGCGGTCAAGGCTGGGTCTTGTCACTCAATTCGCGCTTGCGGGGCCGTCCAGCCGGGCAAGGGTGGGCCCTCATGAAAGCCCCGTTCACCGCCAAGGAATACCGCCAGCTCCTCGAACTCGTGCACCTCGGCATGTGGACCGTCACCGGCTACCAGGGCGAGGACACCGCCGCGGCCAAGCGTTACTACGCCCTCGACCAGAAGCTGCTCGAGCTGGCGACCGACGCCGGTTGCGCGGACCTGGTCGAATCCATGGACGACGGCAGCCTGCAGCCGGCGCCGAAGCTGTCCGAGGACGAGCGCGTCCGCGAGATCCAGAGCGAGTTCCAGAACGACGTCTTCTGGCACGAGCTGGTCACCCGGCTGGCGGACCGCGACATCGACGGCGACCAGGTCAAGCGGGCGATGGACACCCCCGGCGTCGAGCCGGCGCCGTCCCGCGACGACCGCCTCAAGAAGATCGAGGACCGCTACTGGGCCGAATTCGAGAAAAACGACCTCGCGAACATCGTGCTCCTGCGCGGCGGGCGCGGGTGAAGGTTGGGGGCGGGGCCATCAGCCCCGCGAAGCATGGCGTGAATTGCAACCTGCGGGACTGATGGTCCCGCCTCCAGCCCGGGCCGTTGAGGGCAACGGCCCCCACCGGCAAATCAGTAGGCGATATCCAGCTTCTTATAGATGAAGTGCATCAGCCACGCCGGGCCGATGAGCAGGAAGACCACATCCTTGAAGAAGGACGGTTTTTTGCCCTCGATCTTGTGGCCGATGAACTGGCCGATCCACGCCAGCACGAACAGCCCGAGGCTGGTCTGCCAGACCGGGAGCCAGTCCAGGATCGCCTGCCACTCGATCAGGAAATAGCAGGCCGAGACAAACCCGAGCAGACCGAAAGCCAGGGGCACCGACAGCCGGAAGTAAAACCCGAGCGCGGCCAGGATGATGGGATGCAGCCAGTTGAACCAGGGCAGGGCGTCCGCCAGCGCGGCCGGCACGGGGATGGACCACAACAGGCCCATGACGCTGAAAAAGATGACCGGCACGCAGATCCAGTGGATCGTCTCGTTGGTATCGTCCTGGTGACTCTCGCCATACTCGGCGAACCATTGGTCGGCAGACTTCCGCGGGGTGGCCATGGGTTGACTGCCCGCCAACTTGCCGCGTCTCCCGCGACAGCGCAAGCCTCCCGATGGCCGCGTCCTTCGAAGCTTTGGCGCAGGAGGGCACCCAAACCCGGGTTTGCGGTCTGACCGGGGACAAATACACTCTTCCCCGACATGAAAGCCCTCCGCCTGCTCGCCCCGCTCTGCCTCCTGCCCCTGCTTGCCGTCGCCGCGGAACGCCCGCTCAAGATCGACCGCGGCAGCACCTTCGTCGACGTCGACGTCAAGGCCACAGTCGACTCGTTCACCGGCCGCCTCGACGCCCATGACACGCGGATCACGGTGGACGACGCCGGGAAGATCAAGACCGCGGTCCTCGCCTTCAAGTTTCGCGACCTCAAGACCGGCAAGCCCGACCGCGACGCGAAGATGATCGAGTGGCTCGGCGGCGGCGAGCCCGAGGGCCGCTTCGAGCTCGGCAACCTCGCCGTCACGCCCAACGGCATCGGCCAGGCCTCCGGCCGCCTGATCTTCCACGGTGTGACCGAGCGCATCGAGTTTCCCGTGGAGGTCACCCGGACCGGGGACACCTACACCGTCACCGGCGAGACCACCATCGACTACCGCAACTGGAAGCTGAAGGTCATCCGCATCGCGCTCATGCTGAAGGTCGACCCCGAGGTGAAGATCCGCTTCAAGTTCACCGGCACGCCGGTGGAAGAGCCGCCCAAGGGCTGAGTTTAAGGTGGAACCCGGCCTCCGGCCGGGTTGATTGTGGTGAACGCGACCAACCCGCCCGGAGGCCGGGTTCCACCACCAACCACCATGCGCCACCTCGCGCTCGTCCTCGTCAACCTGCGGCGCCACAAGCTGCGCGCCCTCATCGGCGTCGCGGGCATCGGCTTCGGCGTGGCGGCCATGCTGACCATCCTCTCGATCGTCAACGGCGCCATCGGCATGTTCGAGCGCATCCTCGCCGTCGACTCGCATTACCTCGTGTTTGAGAAGAACGTCTCGGACCTGTTCTTCAGCAGCGTGCCCGACGACCGGACCGCGGCGCTGCGCGCGCTGGACAACGTCGCCTCGGCCGAGCCGCTGCTCTTCGGCCTCGTGACCTCGGGCGACCGGCCGATCATCACCTGCTTCGGCCTCGAGGCCACCAACCCGCGGCTGGCGAAGGCCAGGTGGCAGGCCGGCCGGCGGGAGGATTTCGGCCGCATCAAGGACGGCATCTGGCTCGGCGCGCGCGCGGCGGGGTTCCTTGGCGCCAAGGCCGGGCAGAAGATCGCGGTCGGCAAGGGCACCTTCACGGTCGCCGGCATTTTCTCGACGGAGAACGGCTTCGAGGACGGCGGCGTGTTCCTGCCGCTGCCGGAGGCGCAGGCCTTCTTCAGCCGCGAGGGCGTGGCCTCGGTCGTGGCCGTCAAGCTGCGCGACCAGGCGCGCGGCGCGGAGTTCAAGCGCGCGGTCGAGGCCGCGAACCCCGGCCTGATGGCGCTGGAGAACCGCGAGTTCAACCAGAGCTACACCCAGTTCCAGATCCTGAACTTCACCGCCTGGGCCGTGGGGCTCTGCGCCTTCCTGCTCGGCGGGCTCGGGGTCGCGAACACGATGCTGCTCTCGGTGTTCAGCCGCATCCGCGAGATCGCCGTGCTGCGCGTCTGCGGTTTTTCACCGGGGCAGGTGGCCGGGCTGATCCTCGGCGAGGCGGTCGTCATCGCCGCCGCCGGCCTGGCCCTCGGGCTGGCGCTGGGCTACGGCACCCTGTTCGCGCTGGAGCACACCCCGCAGTTCAACGGCTACATCCAGGCCGTCGTGAAACCCGGCATGTTGGTGGGCATCGTCGCCACGGCGATCGTCACCGCGGTGGCCGGCTCGCTCTGGCCCGCGCGGTTCGCTTCGAAAATCCAACCCGCGGAGGCGTTGCGTTATGAATAAGGCCCGCCCGGAAATTTGTAACGTATTACGTGACAAATTAATTTGGCCATGAATGAGACGCTCATCACCGCGCGCGATCTGCGCAAAACCTACGACGCCGGCCGCGTGCGCGTGCTCGATGGAGTGAGCATGGAGGTGCCCGCCGGCGAGATGGTCGCGCTATGGGGCGCATCCGGTTCCGGCAAAAGCACGCTGCTCCACCTGCTTGGCGGGCTCGACGTGCCGGACTCCGGCGAGATCAGCGTCTGCGGCCTCGATCCGCGGAGCGAGGCGCACCGGTTGGAACTGCGCCGCCGGCACCTGGGCTTTGTCTTCCAGCTGCACAACCTCACCCCCGACCTGACCGTCGCGGAAAACCTCCGCGTGCCCGCCCTGGCCAACGGGATGGCGGCCGGCGTCACCCGGCAGCGGGTGAAGGAGCTGGCGGAGTCGGTCGGCCTCGCGCACCGGCTCGACCATCGCATCCAGGACATCTCCGGCGGCGAACGTCAGCGCACCGCGATCTGCCGCGCGCTCATGAACTCGCCGCGTCTGCTGCTGGCCGACGAGCCGACCGGTTCGCTCGACGAGGAGACCGCCGACACAGTTTTCGCTTTGTTGCGCCACCTGGTGCAGACGCGCGGCATCGCGGTGGTGCTCGCCACGCACGAGCGGCGTTTCGCGGAGCAATGCGACCGCGTCCTGCGCGTGCGCTCGGGCCGGATCGAGACGCCGTGAACCCGCGCGCCGTCACCGCCGTGCGGCGGCACAGCCTCGGCTGGCTCGTGGCGGCCAACCTGGCCGGCCTCTGGCTTGCGGTGCTCCTGCTCTGGCCGGGGCTCAACGACCTGCTGGCACCGCTGACCTACGGCCGGTGGGTGCCGCTGCACCTCGACTGGCAGCTCTACGGCTGGTGCGCGCTGCCGCTCGTGGGCCTGTTGTTCCATTATTACCTGCCGGAGGACGACCGGGCCGCCTTTGCCGCGCGGCTGAGCCTGGCGATCTGGTCGCTCGCACTGCTGGCGGGCGGCCTGAGCTGGCTGGCCGGCGGGGTGGGCGGGAAACTGTTTCTCGACTGGGCCGGGCCGGCGCGGCTGCTGTGGCTGTTTGCGGGGCTCGTGCTCTGGTGCGGCCTGGTGTGGCAGGCCCGGCGCCGGGCCGGGCTCCCGTGGTGGGCGCGCGGCGCCTTGTTCGCGCTCGGCCTCGTGCCGTTCGTGCTTTTCCGGGCGGCGGGCCCGGACTCTTATCCGCCGGTTGATCCCGACACCGGCGGTGCGACGGGGGCGAGCCTGCTGGGGTCCACGCTTGGCGTGGTCGGGCTCTTCGGTCTGATCCCGTGGCTGCTGCGCCTGCCGGCGGTGACGGGCACCCGGGCGCGACGCGGGTATGCCGCGGCCTTCGCCCTGGCGGTTTCGTTCTACGCCGGCATGGGCCATGGCGACACCTCAAACCACCGGCCGGACCAGATCGTCGGGCTGGGGAGCCTCGTCATCTGGATCCCGCTGGTGTGGTGGTATGCCCGCGCCTTTGTCTGGGCCCCGGGATCGGCGCGCTGGCTGGGCGCGGCCTTTGCCTGGTGGGTGCTGCTCGTGCTGACCGGCTGGGCCGACTTTCTGCCGGAGATCGCCGATCACCTGAAGTTCACCAACGGGCTTGTCGCCCACGCGCACCTGGCGATGGCGGGCCTGGTGACGAGCCTGTTTCTCGCCCTGTTGCTCAACCTGGGACCCGGGCGCGCGCCGTGCGCCGCCGGTTTCTGGCTCTGGCAGGCCGGTTGCGCCGTGCACATCGTCGCCCTGCTGTGGCTTGGGTGGCAGGAGGGCACGGCCCCCGCGCTGCTTTACCTGCGCGGCGGGGCGGCGGACCTGGCCTATGGTTTGCGTTTGGCGGCCGGCGCCGCGATGTTGCTCGCATCCCTCGACTGGTGGCGGACCCTGGCCCGACATGAACCAACCACGAAATGAAATGATCGCCCGCGGGCTCGCGCTCGGCGCGGGGGCCTTGGATTTTTCCACCGGCCTCGGCCTGGTGTTCCTGCCGGCGCTGACGCTGCGCCTGATGGGCGTGACCCCGCCGGCGGGCGAGGCGGAAACCTACCTGCGTTTTCTCGGCGTGTTTGTCGGGCTGGTCGGTTTCAGCTACCTGTGGGCGCTGCGGCGCGGGCCGGCGGCGCTGCGGCTCGTGTTTGCACTGACGGTTTTCTTCCGGCTCGCGGCCGGGAGCTTTTGCGGGTGGGCGCTCGCCGCCGGCCGGCTCGAGCCGGCGTGGGTGAGCGTGCCGGCCACGGATTTTGCGCTGGCCGCGGCGCAGGCGTGGTTGTTGCGGCGCGGGGTTTTTCAGGATGCGCGCTGACGGCCGGATGATCCTCGGCGTGGTCCTCGCGTTGCTGCCCGCGTGGCCGGCGGCGGCGCAGGACGGGGCGGCGCTGATCCGCCGCGGCCGCGCGGTCTATGTGGCCGAGGGCTGCATCCACTGTCATTCCCAATATGTGCGGCCGCACACCGCGGACGCGGGCCGCTGGGGTCCGGTCCATCCGCTCGCCGAGGTGGAGGCGCCGCACCCGCCGCTGCTGGGCAACCGCCGGCAGGGGCCGGACCTGCAGAACGTCGGCGCCCGCCGCAGCGCGGAGTGGCAGCGGCTGCACCTGGCGGCGCCGCGGGCGCTGACCCCGGGTTCGCGCATGCCGGCCTATGCCCACCTGTTCCGTGACGGCCGGCCGGAGGGCGAGGCCCTGGTCGCCTACCTGGGCAGCCTCGGCGTCGCCACGCAGGACGACTGGTGGCTGGCGGCGGCGCAATGGTCGCCGGCCCCCGCCACCCAGCCGCCGCCGCGTGCGACCGGGCGGCTTTTCCAAAATTACTGCGCCGGCTGCCACGGGACCGCCGGCCGGGGCGACGGCCCGCTCGCGGCGCGGCTGAGCCGGCCGCCGCGGGATCTTGGGCGGGCCGAGTGGCTCTATTTTCCGCGCGGAACAGGACCGGAGGCCGAGCGCCGTGCGCTGGCGCGGATCATCAAGTTCGGCCTGCCCGGCGGCGCCATGGCGGGCCATGAATACCTCGCCGATGGTGAAATCACCGCGTTGGCGGCTTATGTGCAGGCGCTGCGCATCTCACCCTAGCGGGTGCCGCTTGCAGGCTTGCAATATTTCCGGGTCAGGATGGAGTCCACGCGATGAAAGCGACTAAATACACCACGCTCAGTTTTCTTTCGTGCGGACTTTTGCTGGCAGGGTTGATCGCCGCCGATGCGCCGAAGGCGGCCGTGTCGGGCAAGGTCACTTATATCTCCAGTGAAACCGCGGCCGCCGGCCCCCGCGCCGACGGTGCCGTCTACACCTTCGTCGACAGCGCCGACCCGGCCATCGCCGACATCGTCGCCCTCGGCTACAAGACCATCGACCGCGTCGGCGGCATGCTGGTCTCCGAGGTCAACCGCGAGCTCGCCGCCAAGGAGACGAGCCTCGTCGTGAGCATCATGCACAACAAGGACCTGACGCTGCCGAAACCGGTCCCGGGCCAGCCGAAGATCACGGCGATCAAGCGCACCAGCCTGCTGATCCGCAACCCCCTCAACGCCCCGGACGGCGCCGACCAGGCCGCCCTCGACCGCATCCACAAGCAGCTCATGGCCGACGAGTCGCCCGACAAGGTCGTCGTGCAGAAGATCGAGCAGCCCGGCCACCCGCTGGAGTGGCGCGTCTACCGCCCCATCGCCTCCTCCCAGTCCTGCCTCGCCTGCCACGGCGACCCGAAGACCTTCAAGCCCGGCGTGAAGGAAGCCCTCGACGCGCAGTATCCCGAGGACAAGGCGATTGATTATGCCGCCCAGGAGTGGCGCGGCATGCTCCGCGTCTCGATCACCCCGGCGACGAAGTAAGCCGGCGAAGATCCAGCGACCATTGCGGCCGGCGCCAACAGCGCCGGCCTTTTTGTTGCCACGCTCCTCCGCGTCCTATGCGTCGAGCACGATGTCGCCCTTCGGCTGGGCGATGCAGGTCAGGCAGGTGCGCGCCTCGGGCGGGCTGCCCGGCGGCTGGATGTAGCTGACCTCGCCCGACTGCATGGCGAGGACACAGGTGCCGCAGTTGCCCGCGCGACAGCCCGAGGCGATGCCGATGCCGAGGTGCTCGGCGAGGTCCAGCAGCGTCTCATGCTCGCCGTCCCACGGCACCGCGGTGCCGGTCTTGCGGAAGGTGACGAGCGGGCGCAGGGCGGCCGGCGCCGCCGCGGTGGCCGTCGTGGCGTGGCTGACGCGCTTCACGCTCAGCGGGCCGAAGGCCTCGAAGTGCAGGTGGGTGTCCGGCACCCCCCAGTTTTTCAGGCCGTTGGTGAGCTCCTCCATCATCGCGCCCGGGCCGCAGTAGTAGAAACGGAAATTGTTCGAGGGGAGCTCCCGCTTCAGCAGGTCGACCGTCACGCGGCCGGCGACGTGGTAATCCTCGCCCGGGCGGTCGTCCGGCCCCGGTTGCGAGTAGCAGACGCGCAGGGTGAGCTGCGGGTTGGCGCGGGCGAAGGCGGCAAACTCCGACTTGAAGAGGTGCTCCTGCCGGTTGCGCACGCCGTGGAAAAACCAGACCGGGCGCCGGCTCTTCTGGTGGCAGAGCGTGGCCAGCATGCTGAAGACCGGCGTGATGCCGATGCCGCAGCCGATGAGCACGATCGGCTCCGGGTCCGCCGGCTCGAGGGTGAAGTTGCCGAGCGGCGCGCGCAGGTCGAGGATGTCGCCCTCGCGGACCTGTTCGTGCAGAATCGTGGAGCAGACGCCGGCGGACGTCGCGCCGGTGGCGCCGGCGCGCTTGATCGTGACGCGGTAATGCGGCTGGTGCGGGTGGTCGCTCAGGCTGTAGCAGCGGATCAGCTGGCTGCCCGGGCGCGTGCCCGGCAGGCGGAAGGTCAGATACTGGCCCGGCCGGAAGGAGGGCAGGGGCTTGCCGTCGTGCGGCGTGAGGTAGAGCGAGCTGACCTGCGCGCCCTCGGTCACCTTGCGGCTGACGACGAACTTGCGAAATCCGTTCCACGGCAGCGGCTCCTGCGCGACCTTGCGGCGCTTCTCGCGCAGGATGGCGAGCTCCTCCTCGAAGCGCGCGAGGTCCAGCGCCTGTTGCGCGGTCTCGACCCGCATCCGCCGGAGGGCGGTGAACAGGTTCAACCCCAGCAGGCCGATGGCCAGCAGCAGCAGGGCGGCGCCGAGATAGGTCCAGAGCATGGGCGGTAATCCGGAAAAATTTGGCGGCCCGCGAACGTGCCGCGCCCGGGTTATCGGGCATCACGGCGCGCCTGACAAACGGAATGTGGAGGAGATTCGGCTTGCGCTGGTTTTTACGGCCACAATCTTCGCGCGCAGCGGCGCCGCCAACCCGCGTGATGCACTCGACGAGAACCAGCCCCGGGCCCCTGCCTCCCGGTCCGGAAAGCCACCGCGGCGAACCCTCCCGGGTCGCCGGCGTCACCTGACCCCGCCATGGCAAGACCGGCCAGCCGCCCCGCGATCCTTCCCGGCTCCAGCGCGCCCTTCTCCCAGGCCACGCGCCAGGCCGAGCCCGAGCGCTGGGACACGCCGTTCAGCAAGGAGATGACCGAGGCCGACGTGAACCTCGTGCTCGCGCACCCGTTGTTCATCACCACCCGGCCCGAGCGTTTCCCGCCGTCCATCCCGCTGCGCGGCATCCTCAAGAACGACGCGCGCATCCGCCGGTTCCTGCCGGGCGAGGTCATCGTGCGCCGGGGGGATTACGGCCACTCCGCCTTTGTCATCCTGGCCGGTTCCGTGCGCGTCCTCGTCAAGGAGCCGCCCGCCGAGCAGCTCGGCCGCCGCCAGCAGCTGCGCCCGTCGGTCTGGGGCAGCCTGAAACGCTGGTGGAAGCAGCCGCGGTTCGCCGAGCAGGCGAAGACCGGCGGCGCGCCGCCCGGCCTGCGCGTCGGCGAGGGCGGCGAGGCCCGGTTGTTTTTGCAGGACGTGCCCGGGGTGCTGGATCCCGACCGCTCCATCCTGCTGCAGTCCGGCGAGCTGTTCGGCGAGATCGCCGCCCTCGGTCGCACGCCCCGCACCACGACGGTGGTGGCGGTGGACGAGGCGCTGCTGCTGGAGATCCGCTGGCAGGGCCTGCGCGAGATCCGCAACTACGCGCCGGAATGGAAGCAGGAGATCGACCGCCGCTACCGCGAGCGCAGCCTCCTGCGCCACCTGGCGGAGACCCCGCTGCTGTGGAACCTGCCCGAGGCCACGCTGCAGCTGGTCGCCGACGCGACCCGGTTCGAGACCTTCGGCGAGTTCGACTGGCACAGCGCCTACCACCGCGGCCACAAGGACGACGAGCGCCAGCGCCTCGAGCAGGAACCGGTGATCGCCCGCGAGGGCGACTACCCCAACGGCCTGCTGCTCGTGCGCAGCGGCTTCGCCCGCGTGAGCAGCCGCTACAACCATGGCGAACGCACCGACAGCTACCTCGGCAAGGGCCAGACCTTCGGCCTGCGCGAGATCGTCACCGGCTGGCGCGCCCCGCACGTGCCCCTGCGCAGCAGCCTGCGCGCGCTCGGCTACGTCGACATCCTTTTCATCCCCACCGCCGTGCTCGAGGAGCACGTGCTGCCGCGGTTGTCCCGGGAACAGCTCGACGCGCTCCGGCTGCCGCCGGAAACGCCGGCCACCCGGGCGCGGCACGAGCCGGGCGGCGACAGTTTCCTCGAGTTCATCGTCGCGCAGCGGTTCATCAACGGCCGCGCCACCATGCTGATCGACCTCGACCGCTGCACGCGGTGCGACGACTGCGTCCGCGCCTGCGCGGCCACGCACGACAACAACCCCCGTTTCATCCGGCAGGGCCCCGAGGCCAGCGGCGTGATGGTGGCCAGCGCCTGCATGCACTGCGTCGACCCCGTCTGCATGATCGGCTGCCCGACCGGGGCCATCCACCGCGAAAGCGCCGACGGCCAGGTGGGCATCAACCCCGACACCTGCATCGGCTGCAGCGTCTGCGCGCAGAGCTGCCCCTACGGCACGATCCAGATGGTCGCGCTGCACGACGACGAGGGCCTGCCCATCGTGACGGAGGAGACCGGCGCGCCCGTGCGCCGCGCCACCAAGTGCGACCTCTGCATCGACCAGCCCGGCGGGCCGGCCTGCGTGAGCGCCTGCCCGCACGATGCGTTGCTCCGGGCCGACATGCGGCAGATGGACACCCTGACGGCGTGGCTGCACCGATGAGCTCGTTTTTCACCCGCCGCCTCGTGCTCTCCCTGCTCACGTTCGCCGTGGCCGGCGGCCTGGCCGCGGCGTGGCTGCTCGGCCGCGTCGCGCTGCGGCCGGTGGGCATGTATACGGGCTGGCTGCTGCTGGCGCTGTTGCTGGGGCTGACCTTTTTCAACGCGCGGAAGAAACTGCCCTTCATCCCGCTGCTCAGCGCGAGCACCTGGCTGCAGGCGCACATCTACGCGGGCTGGCTCGCGTGTTTCGTCTTCCTGCTGCACACCGGCGGCCGGTGGCCGGACGGGGCGGTCGAGACCGGGCTGGCGGCCGCCTTCGGGCTGGTCGCGGCCAGCGGGGCGTTCGGGCTCTGGCTCAGCCGCTGGCTGCCGCCGCGGCTCACGCGCTCCGGCGAGAGCCTGGTCTACGAGCGGATCCCCATGCTGCGCCACCGGCTCGTCACCGAGGCGAAGGACATCGTGCGTGCGGCGGAGGCCGAGACGCAGTCCACCACGCTGGGCGACTTCCATGTGCGCGTGCTGGCCGGTTATTTCGCGCACCAGCCGGCGTGGCTGGCCCCGCTGGCGGGCGGCGACGCCGAGCACCACCGCGTCAAGCTGGAGCTGGAGGCGCTGCGCCGCTTCCTGAGCGTCCGCGAGATCGAGATCGCCGACCAGCTCGCGGACCTCGTCGAGGCGAAGCGCAACCTGGACCACCAGTTTGCCGGCCAGCGCCTGCTCAAGCTCTGGCTGTTCACCCACCTCCCGCTGACGTTCGTGCTGCTCGTGTTCACGGCCGCGCACGTCTGGCTCATCCTGCAGTATTCGCACCGGTAGCCCCCGATCCCCATGCGCCGCCTGCTGCAGAGCATCATCTACAACCGCAAGCTATACGACCGGCCGCAGGACGAGTGGACCTGCGGGCGCGCGGCGGAGTGCCAGGCCTGCGTCTTCGGGCCCGGGCCCAAGGGGGAATGCCGCGCCACCGGCCAGTGCCTGCCGGCCAAGAAGGGCGACCGCTGGATCTGCACGCGGCCGATCTCGCTCGGCGCGGCCTGCGAGCCGGGACCGGGGCCCGACGGCTCCTGCGGCTGCCCGGTGCCGCCCTGCCGCCCGCAACGCAGCCTGCGCGCCCAGCGCGGCCGGGTGACCTGGCTGTTGTCCGCGCTCGCCCTAGGCCTGGTGGTGCTGGCCATCCTCGGCCGGCCCGCCGGCGAGTGGTCCAACCCCGGGCCGCTGAGCTCGCACCATGCGATGTCGGCGCAGCGCGGCGCCGACTGCCACCTTGAGACCGGGAGCCTCGCGATCACCGCCACGGCGCGCGCCGCCCGGCATGAGGCGCACGACCAGCTTTGCCTGCAATGCCATGATCTCGGCCCGCAGCCCCGCTCGCCGCACGGCGTGACCGGCGCGCAGCTCGCCGCCCTCGCCCGCGCCGAGCCATCCGACCACGGTGCGCGCCCGCTGGCGCTGGCCGCGGTGCACGCGCTGCAGCCCGGCGGCCCGCACGATCTGGCCTGCGCCTCCTGCCACGTGGAGCACAAGGGCCGCGATTTCGACCTGAAGCGTCTGAGCGACCAGCAGTGCCAGGGCTGTCACCAGACGCAGTTCGCCGGCTTTGAGCGCGGGCACCCCGAGTTCAAGGACTATCCCTACGCGCGCCGCACCCGGCAGCGCTTCGACCACGTGACGCACTGGTCGCGGTATTTCCCCGACGCCAAGCTGACCGGCGCCGGCGCGCCGACCTCGTGCGCCGCCTGCCACGAACCCGCGCTGGACGGCCGGCAGATGATGGTGAAAAATTACGAGCAGACCTGCGCCTCGTGCCACGACGGGCAGATCAGGGGCGAGGGCCGCACGGGCGCCAAGGGCCTCGCGTTCCTCCGCCTGCCGGGCTTCGACCGTGATGCGCTGGAGGCGGCCGGCGAGACGGTCGGCGAATGGCCCGGCCGCGCGGCCGGCGGACTCACGCCGTTCATGCGCCGCTTGCTGGAAGGCGATCCGGCGGCCCGCGCCGCGCTGCAGGATCTCGGTTCGGCGAATATCACGGACCTGGCCAAGGCCACGCCGGCCCAGAAAGCCGCGGCCGGCCGGCTCCTGTGGAGCGTGAAGGGCCTGATTGCGGATCTCTCCACCCAGGGCCAGACCGCGATCCTCCGCCGCCTCGGCCCGCGGCCGGCGGGTGCCGCGGCGGCCGACCGCACGGGACAGTTTTCCGCCGACAGCCTGCAGGCGGCCCAGCAGGCCTGGCTGCCCAATCTGCTGACCGAGGTCGCGGCTTATCGTCGCGGGGAGAAACCGGCGGTCCCGGCCGCGACGGCGGCGACCGCCCCGGTGTTTTCGCTCGCCGCGCTGGAATTCGATGACGCTGAGGCGCGCGTGGCCGAGGGCGGGTGGTATCGCCGCGACCAGAACTACACGCTCTATTACAAGCCCGGTGGCCATGCGGATCCGTTCCTCACCGCCTGGCTCGATGCCACGGCCGACGATGCGACGCCCGTGGCGCAGGCGATCTTCAACCAGCTGTCGTCCGACACCGCGCCCGGGGTCTGCATGAAGTGCCATACCATCGACCGGGTCGGCGGCCGGCAGACGGTCCAGTGGGACACCGCCCAGCCGCAGCCGGACCGGCGGCCGTTCACCACCTTCAAGCACACGGCGCATTTCAGCCTGATGGGCGACCAGGGCTGCGCGACCTGCCACTCGCTGGATGTGGAGGCGGACCATGCCCGCGGTTTCGGGCTCAACCGCGACCCGGCGGTCTTCCAGAGCAATTTCACGCCGATGAACAAGGCGACCTGCGCCACCTGCCACCAGCCGGCGAAGGCGGGCGACAGCTGCCAGCAGTGCCACAACTATCACACCGGCGACATGAAGACGCTGCGCCTGAACCCGGCCACCGCACCCGTGCTCGCCAAACCGACGGCCTGGTCCGGCGACCTTTCGGAAGCGCGGCTCTATTCCCTGGTCGCGAAGAACACGCGACCCTGACACAAGCTCAGGGCTTGGGCGCGTGCCGCCTCTGCAGGACGGCGACAGCGTCGCCGAGCGACATCTTCTTCACGCGGAGCAGGACGATCAGGTGGTAGAGAAGATCGGCGGCCTCACCGGCGAACTCGGGGTTCTTCGCGCTCAAGGCGGCGAGCGCGGTCTCGACGCCCTCCTCGCCGACCTTCTGCGCGACGCGGGTCACGCCCTCCTTGGCGAGGCGCACCGTGTAGCTCTTTTTGTCACCGCTCTTGATGCGGTCCACGATGGTCTGCTCGAGCTGCGCGAGGAAGCCGACGCCGCTGGCGCCGGCGTCGCCGAAGCAGCTGACCGTGCCACGGTGGCAGGTCGGGCCGTCGGGCCGGGCGGTCACGAGCAGGGTGTCGCGGTCGCAGTCGACCTGCATGTCGACGAGGTGCAGGAAATTTTTGGATGACTCGCCCTTGGTCCAGAGCCGCTGCTTGCTGCGGCTGAAGAAGGTCACCTTTTTCGTGCGCAGGGTTTTCTTCAGCGCGGCGGCGTCCATGTAGCCGAGCATGAGCACCTGCAGGGTGGCGGCGTCCTGCACGATGGCGGGCACGAGGCCGGAGTTTTTCTTCCAGTCGATTTTCGGGAGTTTCATTTTTCGATACGGTCAGATGTTACGGGCGCACCCAATGGGCATATGCTTTCTCGGCGGGAGAAGTCTCATGGGCGGATGGAGATGCCGTCGGCGATGAGCTGTTGTTTCAGGGCGGGAATCCTGATGGTGCCCTTGTGGAAGACGGACGCGGCGAGCGCGCCGTCCACGCCGGCGAGGCGGAAGGCATCGTGGAAATGGGCGGTCGTGCCCGCGCCGCCCGAGGCGACGAGCGGGATGTGCAGCACGGCGCGCACGAGCTTCAGCTGGGCCAGGTCGTAGCCCTGGCGCATGCCGTCTTGGTTCATGCAATTGAGGACGACTTCGCCGGCGCCGAGCCGCTGGGCCTCGCGGGCCCAGTCGATCGTCCGCCAGCGGGTGGACTGGGTCTTGTTCGGGTCGCCGGTGTATTGCTTGACGAAGTAATCGCCCGCCTCCTGCCGGCTGTCGATACCGACGACGACGCACTGCGAGCCGAACTCGGCCGCCAGCTCCGTGATGAGCGCGGGCCTTTCAAGCGCCGGGGAGTTGATGGAGATCTTGTCCGCCCCGCCGTGCAGGATGGCGCGGGCGCCGTCGAGCGTGCGGATGCCGCCGGCGACACAGAAAGGGATGTCGAGCACCCGCGCGACGCGGGTCACCCACTCGGTCGAGACCGTGCGGCCGTCGCTGCTCGCGGTGATGTCGTAGAACACCAGCTCGTCGGCGCCCTCGTCGCGGTAGCGCTGCGCGAGCTCGATGATGTCGCCGACGACCTCGTGGTCGCGGAACTGCGTGCCCTTGACGACCTGGCCGTCGCGGACGTCGAGGCAGGGGATGATGCGGCGGGCTAGCATGCGAGGGCCTCCTGGAGCGTGAACTTCTTCTCGTAGAGCGCGCGGCCCACGATGACGCCGGCGCTGCCGGTTGGCTTTAAGCCGCGCAGGTCGTCGAGCGACGACACGCCGCCGGAGGCCTGGATCTGCAGCGTGGGAAATTTTTTCACCAGTTGCGCGTAGAGCGCGGTGTTCGGGCCGGTCAGCTTGCCGTCGCGGCTGATGTCGGTGCACAGGATGTGGACCAGGCCGGCGGGGAGGAAGCCGTTGAGGAAATCATCGAGCGCCACACCGGTGCTTTCCTGCCAGCCGGCGGCGGCGACGCGCGGGGTGCCGTCGGCATCGAGGCGGACGTCGGGCGAGAGGATGATGCTTTCGGGGCCGAACTTTTTCAGCCAGCCGCGGACGAGTCCGGGCTGCTTGGCCGCGAGGCTGCCGACGATGACGCGCCGGGCGCCGGCGGCGAGGAGGGCGGCGATCTGGGATTCATCGCGGATGCCGCCGCCGGTCTGCATGCGCAGGCCGCTGCCGCGGGCGATCTGCTCGACGAGCGCGGTCTGGCGCTTGGCCGGGTCCTTGGCGCCGTCGAGGTCGACGACATGGAGCCAGGTGGCGCCGGAGGCGGCGAAGTCCTTCGCCACGGCGAGCGGGTCGTCGCCGTAGGATTTCTCCTGGTCGAACTTGCCCTCGGTCAGGCGCACGACGCGGCCGCCGCGCAGGTCGATGGCGGGATAGATGATCATGACGCGGGAAATTTGTAATATAATACGTTACAAGTTTTCGGGTGGCTCATACACGGCCCTCCACGAAGTTTTGCAACAAGCGGGCCCCCGCCACGCCAGAGCGCTCGGGATGGAACTGGCAGCCGGAGAAATTGGCGCGCTGCACGATGGCGGCGAAAGGCGTGCCATGCCGGCAGCTGGCCTGCGTGAACGCATTCACCGGCGCCGCGTAGCTGTGCACGAAATAGAAACGGGACTCCGGCTCGATGCCGTCGAGCAGGCCGACCTCGCGGCCGGTGGTGAGGGTGTTCCAGCCCATGTGCGGCACGGTGATGCCGGGCGAGTCGGGCAGCAGCGCGACTTCGCCGGGAATGATGCCGAGGGTCGGCGTGTTGCCCTCCTCGGACTTCTCGAAGAGCAGCTGCATGCCGAGGCAGACGCCGAGGACGGGCTGGGTGAGGCCGCGCACGCACTCGACGAGGCCCTTCGCCTGCAGGCGCTTCATGCCCTCGGCGGCGGAGCCGACGCCGGGCAGGATGACGCGCTCGGCCGAGCGGATGACGGCGGGGTCCGCGGTCAGCTCGCTGTGGATGCCAAGCCGCTCCAGCGCGAAGCGCACGGAGGCGATGTTGGCGCCGCCACTGTCGACGATGGCTAGCATGGCACTGACACGGGTTGGCGGTTTTGTAGGTGGCGTGCTTGCACGCCACGTTGCGCGCGAGCGCGCAACCTACAGGAAGAGGAACTCATCAGAGCACCCCCTTTGTGCTGGGGATCTCGCTGCCGGCGCCGCGCGCGATGGCGGGGCGCAGGGCGCGGCCGAAGCCCTTGAAGAGCGTCTCGACCATGTGGTGCGTGTTGTCGCCCCGCACGCTCATCTGGAGCGTGGCGAGCAGAGAGTCGCTGACCGAACGGAAGAAGTGCGCGACAAGCTCCGTGGGCATCTCGCCGACGAACTCGCGGTCGAACTTGCCGTCGAAGGTGAAGTAGGCGCGGCCGCTCAGGTCGATCGCGACCTGCGCCTGCGCCTCGTCCATCGGCAGCACGAAACCGTAGCGGCCGACGCCGCGCTTGTCGCCGAGCGCCTGCTTGATGGCCAGGCCGAGGGCGATGCCGACATCCTCGATTGTGTGGTGCTCGTCGATCTCGAGGTCGCCGTCGCACTTGATGACGAGACCGATGCCGGCGTTCTTCGCGATCTGCTCCAGCATGTGGTCGAAGAAACCGAGGCCCGTGGACAACTGCGCGGGCGCGGCCTGGTCGAGGTCCACGGAAACGGTGATCTTCGTCTCCTTCGTGTTGCGGACGATGGTGGCGCGGCGCGGGGCGTCGACGAACTGGCGGGCGATTTCCGTCCAGCCGAGCGCCTTGCGGTCATAGCGCAGGCCGCGGATGCCGAGGTTCTGCGCCAGCGTGACGTCGGTCTCGCGGTCGCCGATGACGGCGGACTGCTCGCGCGACCAGGACACGTCCTTCACGTAGTCGGTGAGCAGGCCGAGCTTCGGCTTGCGGCAGTCGCACTTGTCGGCGGCGGTGTGCGGGCACACGCGCACGGCCTCGAAGGCGATGCCCTGCGAGGCCAGGATGTCGAGCAGCAGCTTCTGCAGCGGGCGGAACTCCTCCTCGCGGAAGCTCGGGGTGCCGAGCCCGTCCTGGTTGGTCACCATCACAAAGATCCAGCCGGCGTCGCGCAGGCGGAGCAGGGCGGGCACGCAGTCCGGCTCGAGGGCGAACTTGTCGAGGCGGTCGATCTGCTGGTCGAACGGCTCGGTGATGAGCGTGCCGTCGCGGTCGATGAACAGGATTTTTTTAGACACGGGACAAAACCTCCAGGGTGGCGTTGTTTTCCTCGGCGGTGCCGACGGTGATGCGGATGTGATGCGGGACGTCCTTGCTACGGTCGCGCCAGACGACGCCGGCGGCGCGGCCGGCGGCCATGGTCTTCGCGGAATCGGCGACCTCGACGAGCAGGTAGTTGGCGTCGCTCGGCCAGACGCGCTTCACGGCCGGCAGCCTGGGCAGGGCCGCGGCAAGGCGGGCGCGCTCGGCGACGAGCGTGGCCACGGAGTTTTTGGCGGCGGCCAGACCGGCCGGCGTCAGGGCGGCGAGGGCGGCGACCAGCACGGGCGCCGGGACCGGGTAGGGTGCGATGACCTTCTGCAGCACGGCGATGACGGCCGGATCGGCGATGGTCGTGCCCACGCGGGCGCCGGCGAGACCGTAGGCCTTCGAGAGCGTGCGCAGGACAACCAGGTTGGGATGCGCGGGGATCTCGGCCGCGAGGCTCGGCTGGCCGGAGAAATCGACATAAGCCTCGTCCACCACGACGACGGCGCGGCCGGCGAGGGATTGGACGAGTGACGTCACCGCGGTGCGGTCGAGCAGGCCGCCGGTCGGGTTGTTCGGCGAACAGAGGAAGACCAGCTTCACCTCGGGCGTGACCGCCTTGAGCACGGCCCCGGCATCGAGGGCGAAGTTCTTTTCGCGGATGAGGGGCACGGTGACGGTGCGCGCGCCCTGGATGCCGGCGGCGACGACATACATGCCGTAGGTCGGCGGCGTGATGAGGATGGCGTCCTGCCCGGCGCGACAGAAGGTGCGCAGCAGCAGATCGATGCCTTCGTCGGAGCCGCGGGTCACGAGCACCTGAGCGGGCGTGACACCGTAAAGCGTGGCGAGTTGCGCAACGAGGTCGGCCGGCTGCGGCTCGGGATAGCGGTTGAGCAGCGGCTTGGCGGCGGATGGCGTCTGCGGGTTTTCGTTCGCGTCGAGCCACACGCGACCGCCCTTCGACTCCTTGCGGGCGGAGCTGTAGGCCGTCAGCGCGAGGATGTCGGGGCGGACGAGTTTGAGGACGGAATCGACGGGGCTCATCGGGCGAGTTTTTGCAGGCGGACAGTCACGGCGCGGCGGTGGGCGATCAGGTTCTCCGCCGTGGCGAGGCGGGCGACGGTCAGGCCGAGGCGGGCGAGCCCGAGCGGTGAAGCTTCCTGCACCGTCATCGAACGCTGGAAATCGGCGAGACCCAGTCCGGAGCAGGCACGGGCCCAGCCGTAGGTCGGCAGAACGTGGTTGGTGCCGCTGGCGTAGTCGCCGAGCGACTCGGGCGTCCAGTCACCGACGAAAACGGAACCGGCGGTCGTGATTTGCGGCAGAAGCGCGCGGGGCTTGGCGAGCTGGAGGATGAGATGCTCCGGCGCGTAGCGGTTGGCGATCTCCGCGGCCTCGGCGGGGGAGGAAGCAATGAGGATGCGGCTCTTGTCCAGCGCCTCGGCGGCGATGGCGCCGCGCGGCAGCAGCTTGAGCTGGTTCCGGACCTCGAGCATGACCCGGAAGGCGATGTCCTCCGAGAAAGTGACGAGCATCACCTGGGAATCCGGACCGTGTTCGGCCTGGGAAAGCAGGTCGGCGGCGACAAAGGAGGCCCAGGCGGAACGGTCGGCGATGACCATCACTTCCGACGGGCCGGCCGGCAGGTCGATGGCCGCGGCGTCGCGCGAGACCTGGAGCTTGGCCTCGGTGACGAAGCTGTTGCCCGGACCGAAGAGCTTGTCGCATTTCGGCACGGTGGCGGTGCCGTAGGCCATGGCGGCGATGGCCTGGGCGCCGCCGAGCTTGAAGACGGCGGTGATGCCGCAGAGGCGGGCGGCGCAGAGGATCCACGGGCTGATCTTGCCGTCGCGGCCCGGCGGCGTGCAGAGCACACGCACGGGATTGCCGGCGATCTGGGCCGGCACGCCGAGCATCAACGCGGTCGAAAACAGCGGCGCGCTGCCGCCCGGGACGTAGAGGCCGACGCGTTCGATGGGACGCGCAACCTTTTCGCACACGACGCCACGCATGGTCTCGACGCGGATGGCTTTCGGGCGCTGGGCGAGGTGGAACTTGCGGATGTTGGCGTAGGCGCGGCGCAGGGCGGCGCGGTCGGCGGGGCGCAGGGCTTTTTCGGCCGCGGCGAATTCCGCGGCGCTCACACGGAGCGAGGTGAGCCTGGCGCCGTCGAGCTTTGCCGTGAGCCGACGCAACGCCTGGTCGCCCTTCCGCCGGACGAGGGCGAGGATGCCCGCGACGATCACGGCGGTCCGCTTCTGCGCCTTTTGCGCCGGGCGTTGGAGCGCGGCGCGACGGGCGGAGGCGGAGAGTTTTTTCCAGACGAGGGCTTGCATGGGTGAAGGATGGCGGGGTTCGGAGACCCCGCCCGGTAATATCAGAGCATCATCTTCTCGATGGGCAGCACGAGGATGCTGCTGGCGCCGGCCTTCTTGAGGGACTCCATCGTCTCCCAGAAGACGGCTTCCGAACAGACGGCATGGAGCGCGACCTTCGTATCGTCACCGGCGAGCGGCAGGATGGTGGGATTCTCCGAACCCGGCAGGAGCCGCTTGATCTGCTCAAGCGCGGCCTTGGGGGCGTGGAGCATGATGTATTTCGTGTCGGCGGCCTTCTGCACGCCGTCGAGCCGGCGGAGCATGATCTCCAGCGCATGGGACTTCTCGGCGTTGAGCTCGCGGGCGTTGCGGAGCAGGACGGCGGTGCTCTTGAAGATCGTCTCGACGGCGCGGAGCTTGTTGGCCTCGAGGGTGGAGCCGCTGGAGACGAGGTCGCAGATGATGTCGGCGAGGCCGAGGCGTGGGGCGATCTCGACGGAGCCGCTGAGGGTCACGACCTCGGCCTTGATCTTCTGCTCCTCGAGGTAGCGTTTGGTCAGGTAGGGATAGGAGGTGGCGATGCGCGTGCCCTGCAGGTCCTTCGGGCCGGCGTAGGGTTTCTCCTCGGGCAGCGCGATGGCGAGGCGGCAGCCGCCGAAATCGAGCGGACGCTCGACGAAGTAGCCGCCGGCCAGGCCCTCGGTGCGGCGCTGCAGCGCGGCTTCCTCGAGCACGTTGGTGCCGACGATGCCCAGGTCGCACACGCCGTCCATGACCAGCTGCGGGATGTCGTCGTCGCGGACGAAGAGGATATCGAGGGGAAAATTATCGGCGTGGAGGAGCAGCTTCTCCTTGGGGGACTTCACACGGATGCCGCAGCTCTTGAGCAGGTCGAGCGAGTCGGTGGAGAGCCGGCCGCTCTTCTGGATGGCGAGGCGGAGGCGGTCTTTGGGAATGGTGATGGGAGGCATGGCGGCGGAGGAGATGAGAGTGAGAGGGACCCGCCGTCGCCCGATGGGCTATGGCGCGGCAAGAAGTGAGGGTTAAAACAAGGTGGTTGGCGAGGCGCGGAGTGGGTCGGCCGGGTCACCGGGAGGCCTGGAACCGGGGTAAAGAAAAACCCCGGCGGTTTGCACCTGCCGGGGTTTAGGAAAATCGGGTTCCATCTGCCACGGGCAAGGCGCTCCAGGCCTTCCCGAGGAGGGAAGGCTAGCTCACGTGGTGGTGATGGTGGTTGGGAACCATGGACGAAGGGCCGTCTTGATGCCCCCGGCCCCGTGGTGGCGCAAGTATTTTCCTGTCGCGACAGGCCGCCGGCTGCGCAACTTGGTGCGTCATAAGCGACAAGCATGGCGCCCTCAACCTACCGGCCGGATGGAAAAACCCTCCTGGCCGCCGTGACCACGGTGGCGGCGGTCTATGTGTATTTCCTGATTTTCGCCCAGTTCGGTTTCCTGAAGGCGGTGCTGGCCACGCTGGGTGAGGACGTCCGCGTGATCCGGCCGGTCATGGCCGTCATGGGTTTTGCCGGGATCGCGGGCAGCGTGGCGGCGTGGATCTTCGGGCGTCCCGCCGGCCGCCGCCAGCTGATGACCGGCCTCGTGATTTGTGCCGGCGCCGCCGCGTGGACGCCGGCGGCGAAAAGCGTGGGGGCGTTTTATGCCGTCGCGCTGCTGACCGGTTTGGGCACCGGTCTCGTGACCGTGACCCTCGCGGTGCTGCTGCGGCCGGCCGCCGGGGACGGGCGCCTCGGCCTGCTCATCGGTCTGGGCACGGGTCTGGCCTATGCTTTTTGCAACCTGCCCGTGGTCTTTGAAGCCAGTGCAGCCGCGCAGGCCCGCCTCGCGCTGCTGGCGGTGGCGGCGGGAATGCTGGGTGGCAGCGCGCTCGGACCGCGGGTCGCGGCCGAACCGCGGAGGGAAGGGGATTATTCCCGGGCCGGGGTCGCGTCGTGGGTGATGGTTTTCCTGGTGCTCGTCGGCCTCGACAGCGCGGCGTTCTTCATCATCCAGCACACCCCGGCCCTGAAGGAGTCGATGTGGTCCGGCGGGAACCGGCTGTGGCTGAATGCCGGCGTGCACCTGGGTGCCGCCGTGCTGGCGGGTTGGGCGTTCGACCGGCGCCGGCTGGGGTGGGCCGCGGGGCTCGGCGCCGCGGCCCTGCTGCTGGCCTGCCTGATGATCAGCGGCCTGCTTCCCGGGCTGGTCGCGGCCGGATTTTTTTATGTCGCCGGAGTGTCGGTCTACTCGGCGGCGCTGGTGTTTTACCCGGCTTCCGGCGGGCGGGTGGGTCTCGCGGCCTTGGTTTATGCGGTGGCAGGCTGGGCCGGTTCGGGACTGGGGATTGGCTTGGCGGAGGGGCGCGGATACCTGCCGCCCGCCGTGCCGGCCGTGGCGGCCGCGGTGCTGGCCATCGCCTTGCTGGGCCGGCGTTTAACCTCGCGTCCGGGGCGAACAATGAACGAAAACAACGGAACTTAGTCTTACCCTACTCCCGTCGCCTCCGCACACCCTCCTGCATTGAACGATACCAAAAGCCCGCTCCGCCGTTTTTTTTCCCACCATCTCACCCGCCGGCACGGCGGCCTCCTGGTGTTTTTCGGGGTCTTTCTGGCACTGTCCTTCCTGACGCGCGTCGTGCTGCTGGTGAAGGCGTCGTCCGACGTGACCTGGACGCTGAGCCTGGTGGTGTCCTTTGCCTGGGGCCTGCTGTTTGACCTCGGGGCGGCCGGGTGGGCGGCGCTGCCGCTGCTGTTCCTGCTGACTTTCCTGCCCGGGGGCTGGTTCAAGCACCGGTGGCAGCAATGGCTGGCGCATGGCGTCGGCTTCCTGGTGATCTACGGCCTGCTGTTCGGCACGGTCGCGGAATGGACCTTCTGGGACGAGTTCGGCGTGCGCTTCAACTTCATCGCGGTCGACTATCTCGTCTACACGACCGAGGTGATCGGCAACATCCGCGAGTCCTACAACCTGCCGCTGATCTTCGGCGGGCTGGCGGTCGCGTCCGCCGTGGCCTACTGGCTGTGCTGGCGCACCGGCTACCCGCGGCGCTGGGCCCAGGCCGCGGCGCACGAGCCCTTCAAGTCCCGGCTCGCCGCCGGCAGCGTGTGGTTCGCCGGCATCCTTGCCCTCGGCCTGACCCTGAGCGAGAGCCAGCTGCCGGCCTTCCGGAACAACTTCAACCGCGAGCTGGCGAAGGACGGCCTGTGGTCGCTCTTTGCCGCGTTCAAGAACAACGAGCTCGACTACGACCAGTTCTACCAGACCCGCACCCCGGTCGCCTCCTTCAAGGCGCTGAACGAGGAGCTGGTCGAGGACGGCTCCGTGCTGCTCCGCCCCGGCGAGCTCGACACGCTGCGCTACGTGCGCAACGACGGCCCCGAGCTCAGGCCGAACGTCATCCAGATCACGGTCGAGAGCCTGAGCGCGGACTTCCTCGGCATCTTCAACCGCGCGTCCAACCTCACGCCCAACCTGACCGAGATCGCGGCGCAGAGCCTGGTCTTCGACACCTTCTACGCCACCGGCACGCGCACCGACCGCGGGATGGAGGCGCTGACGCTCTCGATGCCGCCAACGCCCGGCCGCTCCATCGTGAAGCGCCCGCGCAACGAGAACCTCTTCACCCTCGGCTCCGTCTTCCGCGCGAAGGGCTACGACACCGCGTTCATCTACGGCGGCTTCGGCTACTTTGACAACATGAACTACTTTTTCGGCCACAACGGCTACCGCGTCATCGACCGGACCGGCGTGCCGAAGGAGGACATCACCTTCGCCAACGTCTGGGGCGTGTGCGACGAGGACCTCTTCCGCTGGACGATGCGCGAGGCCGACGCCAGCGCCGCGTCCGGCAAGCCCTTCCATTATTTCGTGATGACGACATCGAACCACCGGCCCTACACCTTCCCCGAGGGCCGCATCGACCTGCCGTCGAAGATCTCCGGCCGCGCCGGCGCCGTGAAATACACCGACTACGCCATCGGCAAGTTCCTGCGCGACGCGGCCACGAAGCCCTGGTTCAAGAACACCGTCTTCGTGATCGTGGCCGACCACTGCGCCTCCAGCGCCGGCAAGACCGAGCTGCCGGTGCAGAACTACCACATCCCGCTCATCATCTATGCGCCCGGCGGCCACATCGCGCCCGGCCACATCCGGACGCTCACCAGCCAGATGGACTACGCGCCCACGCTCCTCGGCCTGTTGAACTGGAGCTACCCGAGCCGCTTCTTCGGCCACGATGTCCGCAAGATCGACCCGGTGGACGCGCACGCCCTCATCGGCAGCTACCAGAAGCTCGGCCACCTCGAGAACGGCAACTTCGTCGTCCTCAGCCCGCAGCGCGGCGCCACGGCCTACCATTACGACCTCAAGGCCCGCACGCAGGTCCCCCAGAAACCCGCCGACTACGACCTGACCGAGGCCATCAGCTTCTACGAGGCCGCCAGCTACATGTATAAGAACGGGCTTTACCGGGAGCTGACGCCGGACGAATACCGGCGCTACACCGCGCTCGGGCAGGAACAGGCCGCCACGGGCAAAGTCACAAAGAATCCGTGAGCGCACCCCGTTTCCCGCGCCGCCTGGGCTGGGCGGCGCTGCTCCTTATCCCGCTGCTGGCCCCGGCTGACGAGCCGGCGGCGCCGGCCAAGGCCACCGACGACGACCTGCGCATCCGCGGCGTCTTCGACAGCGCGCTGCCGCGCACGGAGAAGAAGCACTCGCTCCGCCTCGTCGTGCACCCGCACCTCGGCGACCTGTGGGAACACGCGCACCTCCGCACGGCGCTCGGCCTGCGCTACGGCCTCACGGCGCGCTGGGAGGCCACCACCGAGGTGGACGCGTATTTTTCCCACGGCCTGCGCGACCGGGGCTTTTTCGAGGAGAAGGGCATTTCCAGCCTGCACCTCGGCACCAAATACCAGCTCGGCGACCCGTTTCACCTTGGCTGGGAAACCGCGGTCGGCGTGGATTGGAGCCGGCCCATCGGCTCGCCGCCGCCCGAGGTGACGGACGGGCTGGAACACCTGACGCCTTACATCACCTTTTCGCGGCAGCTGACCAGCCACCCCGCCTGGCGGGTGTTCTTCGGGCTGAATTACGAGGACATCACCATCACCCCGACGCCCGGCATCCTGGCGAAGAACCAGCTCAACAACGACAACCTCGGCGTGTCGGGCGGCTTCCTTTTCACCCGCGGATCCATGACCTACACGTTCGAGGCCGCCTACGACACGGAGCACCCGATCCGCGACCTCGGCGGCGACATCCTGGTGCTGCGCCCCGGGTTTGTCTGGGTGGTCCCGGCCCGATACACCTTCGGCGCGAAGGGCAAGTGGCTGCTCGGCTTCAGCCTCAAGCTCAGCCACGGGCAGGACGGCAACGACATCGGCGCCGGGGCCAAGCTGCGGGTGAATTTCGATTTCAAACGCTTGCTCGGCCGGAAGAAGGCGCCAGCCTCCCCGTGATGAGTCACGGCCCGGCCGTTTCCAACCGCACCCTCTGGATCACCCTCGGCCTGCTCGCCGCGGTGCTGGCGTTGTTCGAGCTGACCGACCTCGACCTGAAACTGCAGGACCGGTTCTACAACTTCGAGACGCGGCGCTGGGCCGTGGACGAGAAGGCGCCGCTCGGCCGGCTGGTTTTCTACAACGGGCCCAAGGCCCTCGTGTGGGTCCTCGCGCTCACGACGCTGACGCTCGCCGCCGGCCCGGCGCGCTGGCGCGAGAAGTGCCGGGTCGACCGTCGCGGCCTCTGGCTCGGCGTGCTCGTCATCGCGACCGTGCCCGCTCTCGCCGGGCTCGGGAAGAAATACACCAACATCTTCTGCCCGTCGGAAATCCGCCGCTACGGCGGCGACGTCGCCTACGCGAAACTCTGCGACCCCTATCCGGACGACGACCGGCCGCCGCGCCGCGGCGGGTGTTTCCCGGCGGGCCACGCCAGCGGCGGCTTCGCGCTGATGGGCCTGCTCGCCGTGCGCGGCACGCGCCGCTGGCGGAACGGCATCCTCGCGCTCGGCCTCGGGTTGGGCTGGTGGATGGGCGGCTACCAGATGCTGAAGGGCGCGCACTACCTCAGCCACACGCTTACGACGATGCTCGTGGCGTGGCTGGTGGTGTGGCTCTGGCGGCGGGCGCTGAAGATCGAACCCGCCTGAGGTTTTTTGCGGTGGGAGGGGTTTTATACCCCGACTCGCCCATGGCATCGCGTTCGAGTCGGGGTATAAACCCCCTCCCACCAAGACAGTCCCTGCAAATGACAAGGCCGCCCCCCGCTCACGCGGGGGACGGCCTTGGTTGTTTGCTTGGTTACTGTTTACTTCATCGCGACGGCGGACTTGTCGAAGCTGTCGACAATGTTCACCGGCAGGATGACTTTCTTGGCCACGGGCAGGCCGTCCACCAGCGCAGGGGAGAATTTCCACTGCGAGACGGCGTCCACCACGGCAGCCACCAGTTCGGCGTCCGCGCCGGGCGCGGCCGGCGCGAAGAGCGTCGGCTTGCCCGTCGCATCCACGACGAACTCGAGCGTTACCTGCTGCCCGGCAAACCGGGAATCCAGCGCGGGCGTGACGACCGCGAGGGGAGCCGGGATGTCCGTGCGACCACGGTAGGACTCGACATAGGCCTTCTCGGGCGTTTTCGCCAGGAGGGCGAGGGGCGCCGCGAGCAGACCGAGGCTGAGGGCTAGTTTGGACTTTGTGTTCATGTTTTTAATCTCCGCGGTGAGGCGGAGGTTTTTTTCTGTTCAGGACAGGACGCGACCACCGGCCGGAATGACCGCAGATCTGCGTCCCGTTTCGCCATCGCCGGGTTAAATGGGCCCGGCGGCGGCAAAAGTCTGCTTTGGGGCGATCCGGGCGCGCAAAAGCGGCGCGACCGGCAACCCGACAGAAAACACTCACATTATCCCGGTCGGATGTTCGCGGCCTCGCGCGGGTCATCCGGCCAGAGTCAAAGAACGTCCTTGGGGAGGGTCCTTTGAAAGCAAAGTCTTGCGACTGCCCCTACCATAGCACCTCCGGTGCCAGCCGGCACGTTGCAATCCGGTTACAACACGAGGTGGCAGCCTTATGAATGCTGCTGCATCCCAGCATTAGAATCGACGTAAAGCCTTGAACGATCAGGCGGAGCCCGTGTCGTAGGCCCATGCGAATTTTCCAAAAAACCCTCCTGCTGGCGGCCGTGTTGCTGGCCGGTCTGTCCCTGGGGGCCGCCGAGGCGCCCGCCCGGGCCGAGACCATGGCGGAAAAAACCCTCAAGGACATCGTCGCCCGGCAGCGCGACCTGCTCGGCCGCGCGGACAAGGAGGGCGACCACCTTGATGTCGCCTGGCTGCGCGGCGAGCTGCAGAGCGTCATCAACAGCTACGACATCCTCATCCAGAAGAGCCCGGATTTCGCCCCCGCCTACGTCGCCTATGGCATGTTGCTCGGGCAGGTCGGCATGACGAAGCAGGCCGTCGGCATTCTGCTCAAGGCCAACCAGCTCGACAAAGAAATCCCCGTGGTGAAAAACGAGATCGGCCGCTTCCTCGCCGAGGACGGCAAGCTGGTCGAGGCGCTGCCGTGGATCATGGCGGCGATCGACCTCGAACCGACGCAGCCGCTCTACCATTATCACCTCGGCAAATTGCTCACCGAGGGCCGCGACGATTTCATCAAGACCGGCCAGTTCACGCGCGCCTCGCTGGACAAGGCAATGCTGCAGGCCTTCGCCCGCGCCGCCGAGCTGGCGCCATCCAATTTTGGCTACGCCTACCGCCACGCCGAGGCCTACTACGATCTCGAGACCCCGCAGTGGGACGACGCGCTCGCGCTCTGGCGCAAGCTCGACGCCGGCGTCGAGACGCCGCTCGAGCACCAGACGCTCCGGCTCCACCAGGCCAACGTGCTGCTCAAGCAGGGCAAGGCGGACGAGGCCCGCGCGCTGATCGGCACCGTCACCGAGCTCACACTGGCGAAGCAGAAGCAGACTTTGCTCGACCAGCTGGCCAAAGCGGGCGAGAAATAAGCGACCATGGATCCCCTCGTCCTGCGCAACGGGCTGATTTATTTCATCATTCTGGCCGCCAGCCTTTGTCTTCGCGCCTACGCCCAGGCCTGGATGGCGAACCGGCTCGGGGACCGCACGCCGGCCCTGGAAGGCCGCCTGACCGCCAACCCGCTGCCCCATGTCGACATCCTCGGCACCGTGGCGCTGCCGCTGATCTTCATCTTTTATCTCCAGCCGTCGCTGGATCGGGCGGACCTGCGGATGTTCCTCGGCTGGGCCAAGCCCGTGCCGATCAACCCGCACAATTTCCGGAACCCGCGCGGCGGCGCCGTGCTCGTAAGTTTCTCCGGGCTCATCATGAGCCTGGTCCTGCTGTTCGTCGCGGCCGTTGCCGGCGGATTGCTCTACCGGGCGGACCCGCAGATCGTCGGAGTCTTCGGCGCGCTGATCGCCATCAACAGTTGCCTGGTGGTGTTCGACTGCCTGCCGCTCCCGCCGCTGCCGGCCGGCGTCCTGTTGCGCCACCTGGGATATTTTTCCGAGGAGACTTATCAGAACATCGCGCGCTGGAGCGGGCTCGCGATCATCATCCTGATCAACCTCAAGCCGGTCGCCATGATCTTCGGCATCCTGCAGGGCATCGTCGCGCTGCCGTTTTACCTGGTCATGGAGCGGATCGCGCTCTGATCGCAGCATGCCCGCCACCCCCACAACCCTCGGCGAGTGGCTGGAACGCGCGCAGCGCGCCTACGCCCGGCACCGGGTGGCCCTCGGGCAGGTGGCGACAAACGCCCATGACGAGGCGCTCTACCTGCTGCTGCGCACCCTCGGCCTGCCGCTCGACAGCAAGCCCGCGGTCCTGCGCCGCAAGTTGACGCCGGAGGAACGGGCCCGCGTGACCGAGGTGATCCGCCGCCGCACCGAGGACCACGTCCCCGCCGCCTACCTGACGCGCGAGGCCTTTCTCGGCGAACACCGGTTCTACGTCGACGAGCGTGTCATCATCCCGCGCTCCTATTTTCTCGAGCTGCTGCCGGAACAGATCCCGCAGTGGCTCCCGCCGGGCCAGCCGGTGAAGCGCGCCGTGGATGTGTGCACCGGCTCCGGCTGCCTCGCCGTCCTGCTGGCGCACCAATTTGCGGAGGCGAAGGTTGATGCCATCGAGCTGTCGCCCGACGCGCTGGCCGTGGCGAAGTTCAACGTGGCCATGCACGGCCTGGGGAAGCGCGTGAAGCTGTTCCACTCCGACGTCTTCGACGCGGTGCCGGCGGTGAAATACGACCTGATCCTCAGCAACCCGCCCTATGTGCCGACGCGCGAGCTGCGCGGCCTGCCCGCGGAATTCAAGCAGGAGCCGGCCATGGCGCTCGACGGCGGCAAGGACGGGCTCGACATCATCCGCCAGCTCCTGCGCCAGGCGCGCGGGCGCCTGCAGCCGCACGGCATCGTGGTGCTCGAGGTCGGCGGCCTGCGCGCCGCGATGGACACGGCGTTCCCGGAACTCGACCTGCACTGGCTGCACACCGAGGACGGCGAGGACTGCGTGTGCCTCGTGCAGGCGGTGCGGCTGAAAAACTGGCGTGGCTAGCCGCGGGTTTTGCCGACCGGCGGCAAATCCGCCCGGTAGCGCGGACACTCGCGGCCGGTGTGCACCACGGAGCCGTGGAAGGGCGACGCGGGGTTGCGGCACAAGCCGAAGTCCGGCCAGCGGCCGTCCGGCAGCGGGCGGAAGCAGGTGCAGGCCTCCGAGCACGGCTGGATGATCCGGATCGGATCGGACGGGACGGGTGGCTCGGCGGCGTTCATGGCGGACGCAGCACGGCGGGCGGCTGCGGGAAAAGATAGCACCAACCAAGACCGGTCCGCTGCGCATGGGTTGCAAATAGCAGGGCGCGGGCTGCCGCGCCCGGGGTAATCGACGTTGCCACTGGCGCGCCGGATGCTTGCATGGCGCGCACCGAACATGGACGCGCACTACCTGGAGTTCCTGAGCATGCTGGTGCGGTGGCTGCACATCATCGCCGGCGTGGCGTGGATCGGGTCGTCGTTCTATTTCATCTGGCTCGACAACAGCCTCGACGCACCGGCGCCGGGTTCCGACGCGGCGAAGAAGGGCGTGGGCGGCGAACTCTGGGCCGTGCACGGCGGCGGTTTCTACAACCCGCAGAAATACCTCGTGGCCCCGGCGGCGCTGCCGGAGAAGCTGCACTGGTTCAAGTGGGAGGCCTACACGACGTGGCTCTCGGGCACGGCGCTGCTGGTGCTCGTCTACTGGCTCAAGGCCGGGACGATGATGATCGATGGCAACGTCAGGGCCCTCACGCCGCTCCAGGCCGTGGGCATCGGCGCCGCCAGCATGGCCGGCTCGTGGCTCGTCTACGACCTGCTCTGCCGCTCCCCGCTCGGACGGCGTGACGGGCTGCTCGGGCTCGTGGTGTTTGTCCTGCTGGGCGTGCTGGCCTGGGGGTTGTCGCGCCTGCTCGGCGGCCGCGCGATGTTCATCCATGTCGGCACCGCGATCGGCACCATCATGGCGGCGAACGTGTTTTTCATCATCATCCCCGGCCAGAAGCGGATGGTGGCGGCGATGCGCGCGGGCGCGGCGGTCAACCCGGAGGACGGCAAGCGCGCCAAGCAGCGCAGCGTGCACAACAACTATTTCACGCTCCCGGTGCTGTTCATCATGATCAGCAACCACTACGCCTCGACCTATGCGCACGCCCACAACTGGGCGATCCTCGTGCTGATGATGGCGGCGGGCGCGGCGATCCGGCATTTTTTCAACCGCAAGCACAAGGGCGTCCGTGCGTGGGGCTACCCGGCCCTCGGCGCCGCGTTGCTGGCGGTCGTCGCCTGGTGGACGCAGCCGCGGGTGGTCGGGCTGCCGCCGGTCGAGGGCGCGGTCACGTTCAACCGCGTGCGCGCCATCGTCGGCCAGCATTGCATCCAGTGCCACTCCCCGCAGCCGACCTTCCCGGGTTACACCCAGCCGCAGGCGGGCGTGCTGCTGCACACGCCGGCGGACCTCGTGCAGAACGCGCCGCGCCTCTACCAGCAGGTGGTCGTCACCCGCATCATGCCGCTCGGCAACCTGACGAAGATGACCGACCAGGAGCGCGCCGTGCTCGCCGCGTGGGTCAAGGCCGGCGCAAAGATGGAGCCGTGAGCGGCCCCCCGCCGCCCGCCTTGGACTCCGGACGGATGGTGGTGTGATTCAGGTGGTCAGCCCGTTTTCTCCGTCCGGTTGATGTCAACTATTAGTTGACATCAACCGGACAGGCACAGCCCGCCAGAAGGCACCGGGAAGCGGGTTGTGCCTGGGGGCGGCCGGCCCCCGTGATCAGGGTTTCGGTGCCGGTGCTTCGGTCTTGCGCACCGGCAGGCCCGCGGCCACCCAGTCCTTCATGCCGCCGGCGTTGGCGACGGATTTTCCCTCGGCGGCGAGGGCCTGGCCGACGGTGTCGGCGCGCCGGCCGGAGCGGCAATAGAGGATGATCTGCTTGTCGCCGACCTTGGCCAGGAAGTCCTTCCACTGCTGCTTGTCGCCGTCGAAATCACTTTTCGGCAGCAGCACGGCGGGCGCGGCGACGCCGGCCTCGGCCCATTCGGCGGGTTCGCGGATGTCGACCAGCACGGCCTTGCCCTCGGCCACGAGCTGCGCGGCGGCGGCCGGGGTGACCTTCGCGACGTCGGCGGCGAAGGCGGTGGAAAAGCCAAGGGCGAGAAGCAGAAGGAGGCGGCGCATGGGATCAGGGGGTTTGCCTGGGGGCGGGTTCTTCGGGCGCCACGATGGAGACCCGGATCACGCCGCGCCACTCATTTGCGCGGTATTCCGTCGCCTTGTCCCCGGGATACAGCCGCTCGAGCTTCGCCTTCACGCCGGGGGTGAGCGAATCGACCGGGCCGTGGCAGACGAGACAGGCCGCGGTGGTGATCATGGGCCGGTAGACGCGCCACTCGGCCGGGGCGCCCGCGGCCGCCTCGACGCGCTGCACCAGCACACCGGGAGGAGTGTTGCCGTCGGCCATCGCGGTCTGGATCGACATCAGCGCGGCGAGATCGGCGTTGTCGGGCAGGTTGGCGAGATTGCGGACGCGCAGGCTGGTGCGCTTGACCGCGGTGATCCGGGGCTGGCCGGCGGCGGCGACCGGCAGCTTCCACTCCTTCAGGTGCAGGTCGTCGATGCCGGCCTCCGCGCCCTTCTTTGTCAGGACACGGTTGACCTCGCTGAGCATGCGGTTGCCGGTCTGCTGGATCAGGGGATCGGCGATGCGACGGATTTCGGCGACCGTGGGGTCGGCGGCGTCGATCCAGGTGAACTTGCGCTGGAGCTCCGGGTTCTCCGGCGACGTGGCCAGCAGGCCGGCCCACAGCAACGGGGCCAGCCAGGGGGTAAGGGTGGTTTTCATCCCCCGAGTATATACCCCGGCGGCCGATCCGTCACCGGGACCAGCAAATGCCAATCCATGCGCAGCCCGGTGGCACTGCTCATGCTGGTTGGCGTCAACGGCGGTCCGATGCCCCGGCTTGATTTAGAGACGGGGCCATCAGCCCCGCGTTTGGCGAGGAGCATGGCGCAGGCCACGCAGGACGGATGGTCCTGCCTCCATTTTTTTGCCCGGCCCCGGAAAGGTTAATCCTTCTTGAGGTTGCAGGTATTCAGCCCGATCGGCAGGTAAGCCGGGCAAAAGCGGAAGATGGCGGTCGAAAGCGGGACGAGGCCGACGAGGCCCCACCAGCTTTTGAAATACAAACCGGCACCGAGCAGGGACAGGCCGACCAGGGCCCGGAGAACGCGGTCGAAACCGCCGACATTGGCTTTCATGGGATTCAGGGTTTGGGGTGGATGCTGCGAAAAATGTGATCAGCGGAGACCCTTGGGGGTGCAGACCGGCCAGCCGGCCCGGTCCCAGTCGCGGAGCGAGCCGACATTGACGGCGTCAACGCCCTCGCCGCGGAGCTGCGCGGCCGCCAGGCCTGAGCGGGTGCCGGACTGGCAATAAAGCAGCAGTTTCTTCCCGGGATTTTTTTCCAGAAACGCCCGCCATTGCGCCCTTGGGCCGCGCAGGTCGCTCAGCGGCAACAGGGCCGCCTGCCCGGCCACCCCGCCGCGCCACTCGGCCGGCTCCCGGACATCCACCAGCACGGCTGTGCCCGACTGCAACGCGGCCTGGGCCGCGACCAGGTCAAGGCCCGGGCGGCCCAGGAAAAACAGCCGGAGCACGAGGAAGCCGCCGACCACGGCTAGAATGATCCAGAGCAGGTTCATGGTTTGCGTTGGTTGATCATGAAATAAAGCACCGGCACGGCGAAGCGGCTGATGAGGAGCGAGGCGACCTCACCGGCCATGAGCGACAGGGCCAGGCCCTGGAAGATCGGGTCGGCCAGGATGACCGACGCGCCGACGATGACGGCCAGCGCGGTGAGCAGCATCGGGCGGAAGCGGACGGCGCCGGCCTCGACCACGGCCTCGGCCAGCGGCAGGCCGTGGCCGCGGCGCAGCTCGATGAAATCGACGAGGATGATCGAGTTGCGGACGACGATGCCGGCGCCGGCCATGAAGCCGATCATCGACGTGGCGGTGAAGAACGCGCCCATCAGCGCATGGGCCGGAAGGATGCCGATGAGGGACAGCGGGATCACCACCATGATGATGAAGGGCGTGATGTAGCTTTTGAACCAGCCCACCATCAGCATGTAGATCAGGATGCACACGGCGGCGAAGGCCAGGCCGAGGTCGCGGAAGACCTCCAGCGTCACGTGCCATTCACCGTCCCACTTGATCGCAGGCTCGAGTTCGCTGTCGGGCTGGCTGGCGTTGTAGAGCGCAACGTCCGGCCGCGTGCCGCCGAAGTCGCGGCCGTCCAGCTTCGCGAGCTCCCGGTTCATGGCCAAGAGGGCGTAGGCCGGGCTGGCCACCGCGCCGGCGACGTCACCGGTGACGTAGACGACCGGGCGGAGGTTCTTGCGGTAGAGGTTCCGCTCGCCGGCGGTGCGTTCGAGCGTGACCAGCTCGCCGAGCGGCACGAGCGGACGTTCGCCGGCGCGGATGATGTCGTCGTGGTCGGAGCGCAGCTGGAGCGTGAGCAGCTCCTCGGGCCGGCCGCGGAGCGCGCGGGGCAGCTCGAGCCGGATGTCCACGTCCTCGCGGTCGAGCGGCTGGTGAAGCAGGTCGACCCGCGCGCCGGTGACGGCGGTGCGGATGGTGCGGGCGATGGTGTCGACGCTGATGCTGTGCAGCGCAGCCTTCGTGCGGTCGACGCGGAGGTGGACGGTGGGCTGCTGCTCCTCGACATACCAGTCGACGTCCACCACGCCCCGGGTCGTGGCAAAGATCTGCTTCACGCGCCCGGCGAGGGCGAGGCGGGCATCCTCGGTCGGGCCGTAGATCTCGGCGACGAGGGTCTGGAGCACGGGCGGGCCGGGCGGCACCTCGGCGAGGGCGATCGTGCCGCCATGTTTCGCCGCGATGGCGGCGAGGCGCGGGCGGACGCGGACGGCGATGTCGTGGCTCTGGGCGGAACGTTCGTGTTTCGGGCGGAGGTTGACCTGCAGGTCGGCGACATTGGCGCCGCGGCGCTGGAAGTAGTGGCGGACAAGGCCGTTGAAGTTGAACGGCGAGGCCGTGCCCGCGTAGACCTGGTAGTCGCGCACCTCGGGCTCGGGCCGGAGGGCGGCGCCGAGTTCGCGGGCGACGCGGGTCGTTTCCTCCAGGGTCGTGCCCTCGGGCATGTCCAGGATGACCTGAAACTCCGACTTGTTGTCGAAGGGCAGCATCTTGACCTGCACGATGCCGACCCCGACGAGCCCCATGGCGGCAAGGAGCAGGGCGGCGACGATCGCGAGGAAGGTCCAGCGCCAGCGCGCGCGGGCGATCATCGGGTCCATGATGCGGTGATAGAGCCGCGTGAAGAAATCCTTCGGTGCATGGTCGTCGTCATGGCCGGCGCCCGCGGCGTCCCCCGGCAGGTGGCGGCGAAGGACGCGAAGCGCGGCCCAGGGCGTCACGGTGAAGGCGACGACGAGGGAGAACAGCATGGCCGCGCTGGCGCCGACCGGGATCGGGCGCATGTAGGGTCCCATCAGCCCGCCGACAAAGGCCATCGGCAGCACGGCGGCGATGACGGCCCAGGTCGCCAGCACGGTCGGGTTGCCGACCTCGCTGACTGCCTCGACCGCGATTTCCTGCAGCGAGCGGCCGCGGGCCGAGGGCAGGCGCTGGTGGCGGACGATGTTTTCCACGACGACGATGGCGTCGTCCACCAGGATGCCGATAGAGAAGATCAGCGCGAAGAGCGTGATGCGGTTCAGCGTGTAGCCGTAGAGATAGAAAACCAGCAGCGTCAGCCCGAGAGTCACCGGGATGGCGAGCAGCACGACCAGCGACTCGCGCCAGCCGAGGAAAAACAGGATGAGCAGGGCGACGCCGAAGACGGCGATGCCCATGTGGAGGAGGAGCTCGTTGGACTTCTCGCTGGCGGTGGCGCCGTAGTCGCGCGTGAAGGTGACGGCGACGTCGGCCGGCAGGAGCACGCCGCGCAGGCGCGCGACGGTGTCCTGCAGGGCATGGACGACGGTGACGGCATTGGCGCCGGGCCGCTTGGCGACGCTGAGGGTGACGGCGGCTTCCTCGGCGCCGGAGGCCGGGCGGTTGGGGGCAACCGCCCCTACCACAGCCCCGTGGCCGAAAAGCACATAGTCAGTCGGCTCGGCGGGACCGTCGGTGACCGTGGCAACATCGCGGAGAAAGATCGGGCGGGAATCCCAGGTGCCGAGCACCAGGCCGGCCGCATCGGCGGCATCGCGGAAATAGGCACCGGTCTCGATGAGCAGGTCGCGGTTGGCGGTGGCGAGGGTGCCGTCCTGGCTGCGGGCGTTGGCGGCGCGCAGCGCGGCGGCGAGGTCGTCGAGCGTGAGCTGGCGCGAGGCGAGCTTCACGGGATCGACTTGCACGCGCAGCTGGCGCCGGACGCCGCCGATGAGCGTGGTCTCGGCGACATCCGGCAGGGCCTTGACGGCGTCGTCGAGCTGGGCGGCCAGCCGGCGGAGGGTGAGGTGGTCGTGCGTGGCGCTGTGCAGCGTGAGCGCGGCGACGGGGACGTCGTCGATCGTGCGCGGCTTGATGAGCGGGGCGCCGACGCCCGGCGGGATGCGGTCGTGATTGGCCTGCAGCTTCTGGTTGAGGCGCACGAGGCTCTGCTCGAGGTCGGAGCCGACCTTGAAGCGCACGATGACCAGGGAGCGGCCGGGGCTGGAGGTGGAGTAGAGGTATTCGACCCCGGGAATCTCCCAGAGGAGTTTCTCCATCGGGCGGGTGACGCGGTTCTCGACCTCGTGCGCCGTCGCGCCGGGCATGGCGACGAGGACGTCGACCATCGGGACCTTGATCTGCGGCTCCTCCTCGCGCGGCAGCATGATCACGGCGAAGACGCCGAGCAGCAGCGAGGCCAGCACCAGCAGCGGCGTGATGCGCGAGTCGATGAACATCCCGGCCAGCCGGCCGGCGAAGCCGTGCGGGGGGGTGGCGCCGGGCTGGCTCATGGCCGGAGGCTGACCGGCTGGCCGTCGCGCAGGGCGGCGGGGGGCGACAGCACGATGGTTTCACCGGCGCTGAGCCCCGCAAGAATCTCGATGCGACCGCCGGTCAGACGGCCGGTTTTCACGAGGCGGAGGATCGCGCGGTTCTGTTCGATGACAAAGACCCGCTCCATCTGGCCGAAGCGCGTGACCGCATCCGCCGGCACCAACAGGGCCTCCGCCGTGCCGCAGGCGACCTGCAGGCGCACGAACTGGCCGGAGCGGACCGTGCCGGCGGGCAGCGCGACCTTGACGAGCACGCTGCGGCTCACGGCATCGGCCGCGGCCGAGATTTCATCAAGCCGGCCGGCGACCGGGGTGCCGGCCTCGTCGGGCAAAACGTTGATCTCCGCCCCGGGGCGGAGGGTGGCGGCGGCCTTCTCGGGGATCGTGCCCTCGGCGCGGAGGTGCTGCGTCGATTCGAGCACCAGCAGCGGCAGGCCGGGGGTGGCGAGGTCGCCGGGCAGGACGTGTTTCTCGGTGATGACGCCGGCAAACGGCGCGCGGACGGTGGCGTAGGCGAGCAGGGCCTCGACCTCGGCGGCGGCGGCCTGGGCATAACGCAGGCGGTCCTCGGCGTCGCGCAGGGCGTCGGCCGGGTTGACGCCGGTGGAGACGAGGGTGCGCTGGCGGGTGGCATTGCGCTCGGCCTCGGCCAGCTGGGCCTGGGCCTGGCGGACGCGCGCCTCGGTCTCGGGGGCGCTGAGGGTGAGCAGGATCTCGCCGGCGGCCACGGCGGCGCCGAGGCCGTGCGGAAAGGCGGCGACGGAGCCGGTCAGCTTGGCCGCGATGCTGGCGCGCTCGGCCGGGCGCACGGTGGCGGGGGACTCGACCAGCACCGGCACCGTCTCGGCGGTCACCGCGGCGGCACGGACCGGCACCGGCGGTGCCTCGGCCGCGGCCGAGGCGGGCGACTGGCGGCTGCAGGCGGTGATCGCCGGCAGGACCAGCAGGAGAATCCGGGCGCGGGCGGGCAGGGCGGCGATCATTTGGTCTGGCCGCCCCAGTGGATGACGTCGTTGGCGTCGACCCAGCCGAGCTTGCGGAGGACGAGGGTCGGCGGGCAGAAGCCGGTGAAGGCGGACTGGATGAGGTTCAGGCCGACGAAGCAGGTCAGGAGCAGCCACCAGGGGCTCACGAAATGCGCCAGCGCCACGCTGAGCAGCGTCATGGAGCCGGCGAGGATGCGGATGAGGTTCTCGGTTTTCATACTAATATATGAGCAAATACGTATATACTTGCCAAAAGGTCAAGCCGGCATTTGCTGGTTCCCATGTCCCGTCACGCCCTCCTCAACGACCAGGCCCTCGAGATCGTCGCCCGCCGCTTCGCCGTGCTGGCGGAGCCCATGCGGCTGCGGCTCATCCAGTCCCTGTTCGACGGGGAGAAGAACGTGACCGAGCTCGTCGAGGCCACGGG
>JAYRDK010000024.1:0-51267 GCA_041909435.1 Lacunisphaera sp. | reverse complement strand
TCATCGCGTTCCTCGGTTTCTCGGCCGCCATCTTCTACGCGGTGCGCCGGATCATCGGCATCGAGACGGCGCCCACCGGCTACACCACGCTGGTCACCATCGTGCTCTTCCTCGGCGGCGTGCAGCTTATCGGCATCGGCGTGCTCGGCGAATACCTCGGGCGCATCTACGACGAGGTGAAGCACCGGCCGCTCTTCCTGCTCCGGCGGAACCCGCCGCCGGGTCCCGGGGCAAAGGAATGATGCCAGCGCTGCGCGTGCCGGGTCTGGTGGTGCTGGCGGCGGTCCTGACCTTCGCGGGCTGGCTGCTGATGGACACCAACTTCATGATCCATGACGACGAGGGCTATGTCCTCCTCGGCCTGAAGAACTTCGCCGGGCACGGCCGGCTTTACGACGGCGTCTTCACCCAATACGGGCCGGTCCCCTTCCTCTATTATGATGTCCCGCACCGCCTGCTCGACTGGCCGATCACCAACCTCTTCGGCCGCACGCTGACCCTCGCGCACTGGGTCGCGGCTGCGTTCGCCGCCGGCCTGATCGCGTGGCGGCTCTCGGGCCGCTACTGGACGGCGCTCTTCACGCTGGTGGCGGTCTTCGGTTACCTGTGGCAGATGACGTGGGAGCCGCCCCACCCCGGCGGACTGATCGCGCTCATCACCGCCCTGACCCTGGCCGGCGCGGTCGAGGCCGTGTGGCGCGGCCGGACGGGCCTCGCCGCCCTCCTGCTTGGCCTGGCCGGCGGCGCCCTGTTTCTCACCAAGATCAACGTCGGCCTGCTCTGGATCTGCTCGTGCGGCGCATTCCTGCTGCTGCAGACGGACAGCCCGCTGCTGCGCGGCCGCGGCGCGTGGCTCGCCGCGGCCGGCCTTGTCCTGCTGCCCTTCATCCTGATGCGTCCGCTGCTGGGTGAATCCTGGGTGCTGAACCTGGCGGTGGTGTTTGCGTTTTCCGGCGGCGCGGTGTGCGCGCTGGTGGCGGCGGAAACGACCCGCACCGTGCGGCCGCGCGACTGGCTGGCGGGATTCGCCGGCCTGGCCGGTCTGGCGGCGTTGGTCGTGGCGGCCATCCTCGTGAAAGGCACCAGCCCCGGCGGCCTGTTGCGGGGCGTGCTGCTCGATCCGCTGCGGCATCCGGTCAATTTTCATTTCGGGTTTCCCTGGCCCCTGGCCGCGTGGCTGCTGCTCGGCACCGCGCTGGTGGTCACGGCGTTGTGGTGCCTGCGCCCGGCGCTCCGCCCGCGGCTGGTCGATGCGGTCGCCGGGCTGCGGCTGCTGGCGCTGGCCGGCTTCGTCTGGCAGGCGGAGGCCTGGCTGACGATCCACGGCGTCGGCCGCCTGATCAGCCTGGTGCTGCCGCTGACGCCGCTGTTTCTGCTCCCACTGGGCGAGATGGAACACCACGACCGCCGCCGGCTGGCCGCGTCGCTGGTCGCGCTGGCGGGCCTCGGCCAGGTGCTGCACGCCTACCCGGTGGCCGGCACGCAGATGGCGTGGGGTTCGTTTCTGCTCCTGCCGCTGTTCGCCAGCGGCCTCGCCGGCGCCGCGGCGCATCTCGCCCGCCGCGCGGGCCGGCCGGGACTCCGGGTCGCGATCGCCGCGATCGCGCTGCTCGCCGCCGGCTGGCAGGTGAGACTGCTGCTCGGCCAGGGCTGGTCCCGCTGGAACACCTCGGACCCGCTCGGCCTGCCGGGCGCCGAGTCCGTCCGTCCGCCGGAAAACGTCCGCTACGCCCTTCGCATCCTCTCGGCCAACGCCGGCCTGCACGCCGACCTGCTCTTTTCCCGGCCGGGCATGTTCAGCTTCAACCTCTGGACGGGCCTGCCCACGCCCACCCTCCGCAACGCCACCCACTGGTTCTGGCTGCTCACCGACGCCGAGCAACAGGCCATCATCGCCCGGCTGCAGGCCGAGCCCCGCCCGGCCGTCATCAGCAGCCGTCCGCTCATCGATTTCCTCGACCAGCGGATCGGCCTGACCATCACCGGCCCGCTGAACGACTTCATCCGCGACCGCTACCGGCCGCTGTTCACCGTGTCGGGCTACGATTTCCTGGTGCCGCGCACCAGCACCGCCGTGCCGTTTTTCGTCGCGCAGAATCTCGAGCGGACGGACGGCTCCACCGATCCCGAGCGCGGCCTGGTCCTGGTGAATGTCGCCGCCCGGGCCACGGTCGCACGCATCGTGCTGCGGGACGTGCGCAACCCCGCCTCCCGGTTCGCCGAGTGGCACGCGGGCAACGCGCGTGTGACCCTCGGCCGCATCAATGCGGGCGGCCAGGCCGCCGGCGCGCCGCAACCCTGCCCGTGGCCGCTGCAGATCGACGGCCTCCGCCAGCTGCGCCTGTATCACGACCTGCCGGTGCCCGCGGGCCGGCCGGAACTGCAGCTCGTGTTCCTCGACGCCGCCGGGCGGCCGCTGTTCGAGGCCTGCTACGACGAGCCGGTCACCGTTTCCGCGCCACCAGCAGGAGGCTGACCCCGAACGGGAACGGCACCGGCCAGAACGCCGGGCGCACGAACAGCCAGCGCAGCACGGCGTTCAGCCACGGCGCCGGCAGCTTGTCCTCCGAGCGCGCCTGGCCGCCTTTTTGCGGAAACCATTTCCGCCACTTGCGCACGAGCCACACCGCCGGGTAGACGACGACATTGGTGTAGTTCACATGAAGCAGCTCCCACTGCGCCTCCGGAAAAAGAGCCGTGAGCTGCGGCCGCGAATAGCGGCGGAAGTGGTGCAGCGCGACATCCCAGTCGCTCCACAGCGCCATGCTGGCGGGCACCGTCACGAGCGCCACGCCGCCCGGTTTCAAAAGCCGGTAAAAACCCGCCGCCACGGCGCGATCGTCGGGCGTGTGCTCCAGCACATCGAGGGCCGTGACGTATTCCAGCGAGGCGTCCGGCAGCGGCACCCGGTCGCCCGCGAGACTGAGAATCTGGTCCGGGCGGAAGCGCGTGCGCAGCAGCCGCAGCGCCTCCTCGTGGTCGTCGAGCACCATCACCCGGCAGTGCGCCTCCATCTCCTGCGCGAACCGCCCCGTGCCGGCGCCGCAGTCCAGCAGCAGGTCCGTCGCCGCCGGCGGCCGCACCCGGAGCAACCAGCCGCGGGCGAAGTCCCGCTTGCCCGCGTAATACCAGTGCGCGGTCTCCATCTGGTCCATGTTGGCGTATTCCTCGGCGTTCATGCGGATGACACACGAAGGTTGTGCGGCGCGCCGGAACGTGTCCATACTGCTTATCCACTCTCCCGGCCACCGCGTGCGTCCCACCCGTTCATCCCTTCTCCCCTCCGGACTGACCTGGCTCGCGCTGCTGCTGGCGCTCGGTCACGCCGTGCTCGCCACGCTCGCGATGCGGGAGAAATCCACGACGGCGGACGAACTCGCCCACGTGACCGGCGGCTACACGTTCAACCACTGGAACGACTACCGCCTGCACCCGGAGAACGGCAACCTGCCCCAGCGCTGGCAGGCGCTGCCCACCGTGCTCCGCGGGGCGGCGTTTCCGCCGATGGACACGCCGGCCTGGCGCAAGTCCGAGGTCTGGCTCACCGGCTACGCGTTTTTCTACGAAAGCGGCAACGACCCGGCGCAGATGCTGTTCTCCGCGCGCGCGATGAACTCCCTGTTCGGCGCCGCGCTGGTGCTGCTCGTCTATTGCTGGTCGCGCCGCCTCTGGGGCGAGGCGGGCGCGCTGGTCTCCGCCGCGTTCTGCGCGCTGTGCCCGACCATGCTGGCGCACAGCGGCCTCGCCACCTCGGACATGGTCATGGCCTTCTTCCTCCTCGCCGCGTCGGGCGCCTACTGGCGCCACCTGCAGGACGGCCGCGTCCGCACGTGGTGGCTGAGCGCCCTCCTGCTGGGCCTGGCCGGCGTCGCCAAATACACGGCCGTGCTGCTCCTGCCGCTGGCGTTGGTGATGGCGGCGGCGCGGGCCCTGGATCCGGCGCCGCTGACGCTCGGCGGCGCCGTCTTCCGCACGCGGCTGGGCCGGCTCGGGGCCATCGCGGCCTCCACCGCCGCCCAGGGTCTTGTCGCGGTGGGCGTCATCTGGCTTTTCTTCGGCTTCCGCTACAGCGTCTTCAACCCCGCGCTGCCGCCGGGCGAGTTCAACCTGTCGTGGGCGCTCATGCTTTCCTTTGGCGGCGCGAAGGCGCAGGTGATCGAGTTCTGCCGGACCTGGCACCTGCTGCCCGAAGGCTGGCTCTACGGGCTGGCCTTCGTGCTCAAGCACGCCGAGGCGCGCGCCGCGTTTCTCGACGGCGATTACAGCATCTTCGGCTGGGTGGGGTTTTTTCCGAAGACCTTTCTCTACAAGACCCCGCCCGCGCTGCTGGCCGGCGTGGCCGCCGCCGCGGGGTTGCTCGCGTGGCGCCTGCGCGCGACCGGCGGCGCGCGCTTGCGCGGGCACCTGTATCGCGTCACACCGCTGATGGCGCTGTTTGCCGTGTATTGGTTCATCTCGCTGACCAGCCATCTCAACATCGGCCACCGGCACATCCTGCCCACCTACCCGGTGCTCTACATCCTCATCGGCGCGCTCGGCTGGGCCATGGTGCGCGCATGGACGCACGCGCGGCAAACCGGCGTGGTCTTCGGCCTCGGCGTGGCCGGGCTGGTGGGCTGGCAGGCCGTCACCGCCGCGCAGATCCATCCGCACTATCTCGCTTATTTCAACGCCCTCGCCGGCGGACCGGCCCAGGGCTACCGGCACCTCGTGGACAGCTCGCTCGACTGGGGGCAGGACCTGCCGGCGCTGCAAAAATGGCTGGGGCAGAACCGCCGGCCCGGCGAAACCGTCTATGTTTCCTATTTCGGCACGGACGAACCGGCCCGCTACGTGCCCGATGCCGTGCTGCTGCCGCGGCTGCCCGGCTTCAACCGTTCACGCCCGTGGTATTGGTGCGAGCCGGGCCTCTACGCCATCGGCGCCACCATGCTCCAGCATGTCTACCAGCCGCAACGCGGACCGTGGACGCTGGAAAACGAACGCCTCTACCAGCAGCTGCGGCGGATCGAGCCCAGCTTCCGCGCACTGAAGGCCGACCCGCACGACCGGCCCGAGCTGCGGCAGGGACTCAGCGCGGATGAATGGGCCTCGGCCTGGAGCCGCTTTGAGCAGCTGCGTTTCGCCCGGCTGTGTCATTACCTCCGCGCCCGCCCGCCGGACGCGCAACCGGGTTATTCCATTCTCGTCTATCGCCTGACCCAGGCCGAGATCGATGCCGCCCTCAACGGCGATCTCCGGCAGCTTGGCACTGCGATCGAGCGCGCGCTCGCAACCCCGGTGCCCTGAGCCGTCACGGCATCAGCCGGATGCGCAGGTTGCCCTCGGCCGCGGCAGCGGAGGCAGCATAATTGATGGTGACCCACACCGGGATATCCGCCGGCACGGGCACCTCCAGCACGAGATGGCCTCCCGCCGGCACCTCCGACGCGAGCGTCGCCGTGGGCGTGCGCAGCTCAAAGCGGCAGGCGGTGGTCCGTGGGTTGACGAGCTCCAACCGCACCGGCACATCCGGCCAGGTCCGCAGGAGCAGTTCGTCCCGCAGCATTTCCCCGAGTTTGCTTGCCCGGTAACCGTAGAGCAGCGGCTGCGGCCGCTCCCCCGGTTGCAGCTTCCGGTAGGCGGCCAGGTTGAACAAACCGGTCCGACCCATCACCCGGCCCTCGTTGCCCATGAATTGTTCCAACGGCACCACAAGCCAGCCCGGCTCCGACCCGACGGCGGCCTCGGCCGTCAGGTTCTTGATGTCCGACAGGCGCCCGAGCCCCACCGGTCGCGGCGGATCCAAGCGATAAAATGACGCCAGCGCGTGATCGATGGGGAACGCCAGCCGCAGCGGGGCGTCCGGCTGGTCAAGCTGCCCGGCCCAGGTGCGCCAGTTCCGATAGTAGAAATACGAGGCCGAGCGCTCCGGCCGCGTCAGCGCCGGCCAGGCCGCCTGGCTCGTCCCTGCCTGCACCATGACAAAAACCTCCGCCGCCGCCGCGAGCACGACGCCCCAGGCCGCCATGCGCAATTTCCTTGGGAGGGCCCCCATGGCCCAGGCGCCGGTCACCGCCACCCAGGGCGCCGCCAGCACCATGAAGCGGAAGGCCCACTGGTGCCACTGCACCAGGGCATGCTGCACCAGCAGGTAAACGAGCACCCCCGCGGCCCAGACGAGGGCCTGCGCCGCCCCCGCGCGCTGGCGCGCCACCGCCGCCAGCAGCAGGCCGCCGAGGAAAAGTCCCGCGCTGATGATCCCGCACGTGACCACGTCGGCATCAGGCGCCGCGAGCTGCATCACCCGCTCCAACTGTTCCCGCCGGGACTGGCCGATGAAAACATAGGCGTCGGCCACAGCCGGCATCCCGCTGATGATTTTCTCCCCCGTCGCACGGGAAACTCCCTGCAGCCAGAATGGCTGCGCCGTCGGTTCCAGCAGCTGCACCGCCGACGTGCCCAGATTCCGGACGGCTTTCTCCGCATAGTGCGCCGGGGAGGGAAATTCGCCGTGGTGCAGCACGACCGCGTCGCGCGGGCCGAACAACGAACCATACGTGGCCTGGTTGCGCCAATAACCGGGCACCACCAGGATCAGCGCCGCCACGGCCAGGCCCGCCGCGGTCGGCAACAACGCGCGCCGTTGGTCACGATGCTGCCAGGCGAGCCAGCCGACCCAGAGCGCGGCGCCGGGCGCGAGGTAGAACATCGTGCCCTTCGAGCCAAACGCCAGGGCCACCCCCACGCCGCCGACCCAGGAACCCTCGCCGCGCACCAGCGCCCGGTGCCAGAGCAGGTAGCCCGCGGCAAACACCCCGGCGGTAAACAGGTCGCTTTGCACGGTCGTGAACTGCACGGCGACATTCGCCATGCCCAGCACCACCGCGACCGTGCCCAGGGCGTTCAAGCGTGCGAGCCCCACGGTGCGCGCCAGGCCGAAGGTCGCGCCCAGCAGCAGGAGCCCGCCCGCGAGCTGCGACCAAGGCGCGAGATAAAAGCCGGCGTTCGTCGCGCCCAGCAGCCACGCGATCACGACATCGGGCGCCACGGGCATGTAGTTCAACCGCGGATCATCGGTCGCAAAATGCCGGATCGTCCCGTCCTGCAGCCAGGCCCCGATCCGCGACAACCGGTAGGTCAGCGCGTCAAAGACGATCGGCTCGGCCTGCGCCGCGAGCACCGCGAGCAGAAGCAGGACCAGGATCAGGCCGCCCGCCAGCCGGCCTTCCACCGTGCCACCGCGCAGCAACCGGCCCCAGGCCGCGAGCCAGTCCAGCCAGCGCCGGCCGTCTTCGCGCCACGGCCGCCGTCCGGCGAGCAAGGCCACCAAGCCGGCGGCATGCAGGATAAAAAACCCCGTCCGCCCGAGCCCGCCGCCCAGGCCGAGCAAAACCCCGGATGCCGCGATCCACGCGAGTGCCAGCAACAGCCACCCGAGCGATGCCTCAACCAGCCCGCGCCGGTGCAGGCCGGCCGCGCAAACCCCGAGCCACGCCATCCACGCCACCAGCACGGCATCGGCCGAAAAGACCAGGAGGGAAACCAGGGTGCTCATGACCGGCGGATCCGCGCACTGAACTTATTTTTCATGCCGCAGGCTCCACCACTCCCGCAACGTGGCCACCGCGCCCTCCACCAGCCAGCCGGCGAGCATCATCATCAACATCCAGTGCAGCGGCTGCGTCCATTGCCGCCAGACGAGGTCCAGCTGGTTCTGCCAGGCCTGCACCTGGTCGCGGAAGAAAAGGTTGACGATCACGCAGAGCACACCGTCCAGCCAGAGGCCGAGCAACAACAGTCCGCACGCCAGCCGCGCGACCCAGCGCGACCGGACCGCGGGCGCGTCCGCCGCCTGCCGCCACAGCCAGACCGCCGGCCACAGCGCAAAGATCCAGCGGTAGGCGTAATTCACCCCCGCCAAGAAGCAGCTCAGCAGCACGATGGCGCCCAGCGCGGCGAGCAGTCGCTCCCGCGGTTGCCCGCGCACCGCCAGTCCGGTGGTCACCCCGCTCCAGGCCAGGGCGAGCGCCGGCACCACGATGAGCAGCAGGCTCGGCAGGGCCGCCGCCTTGTCCGTCCAGCCGAGGTCGCGCCACCACAACGGCGCGCCCATGGTGTAGATGCCGGACGCGATGTGAAAGCGGCCGCGGTCCACCTGCGTCCACACGCTGGCCAGCGCCAGCAGCACCACCACCAGTCCCGCGAGCAGCACCGCCGGCGACCGCCGCACCGGTCGCACCCACAGAAAGGCCAGCGCAGCCGGCGCCGGGAAATATTTCAACCCGGTCGCGAGCCCGAGGCAGGCCACCGCGACCGCCGCGCGCCACCACAGCGGCGCCGCCGCCACCAGTCCGCACCCCGCGAGCAGCACCAGGATCACCAGGTCGTTGTTCGCGCGGTTGACAGCCAGCAGGACCGGGGGCGAGATCATGAGCGCGGCCAGCCAGAGCGCCTCCGCCAGGTTGCGCGGCCGGGCCGTGGTCCAGATGGCCAGCCCGAAGGCGCCGGCCCACGCCGTGCCCACGAGGAAATTATGTTCCCGCGCCAGGCCCAGCCAGCGCAGCCCCAGCCACCAGTCCGAATAGACATGCGGCCGCATCAGCACATCGAGGGCGTTCGCCCCGTGGGGATCGGCCCCCGCGCGCACCGCGTCCAGCGCCGCCAGGATCGCATAGGAGTCGAGATACATCCGCCCGTAGTCGTAGATGCCCAGCGTGACGAGAAACCGCGGCCAGATCACGCCGGCCATCCAAGCCCCGAGGGTCAGCACCACCGTCCAAAAGAGCGGCCAGGGCGAGACCGGGCCGGCGTTGGACTGGGCGACGGGAGCATTCATCACGGAAGAGTAAGGAGCGGATCAGGACGCAATGGCAACCACGCCCCGGCGCCAGGTGCCCGCCAGCAGCACCGCGAGGACAAAAAGCAGCAGCCAGCCGCCGGCTTCGTTCAGGAAGAACCCCGGCCAACCCGCGAGCAGGTAGTTGGCCCAGAAAGAGAGGAACATCGCCCCCAGCGCGACCGCCGCCAGCCACCGGCCTGAGCGCCGCCAGGCCCACAACTGCGGCAGCGCCAGCAGGAGAAAACATTGCCGGTAATCGAAACTCGAACCGGCGAGAAACGTGGCCACATACACCAGCGTCCCGGCGCGAAAGCCCAGCAGCGTCCGCCGCTCCGCCGCTGACATGACCGGGTCCGGCCCGGATGACGGGACGATCGCCCACCAGCCGCGCAGGAGCATCCACGCCACCCCCGCCGCCGCCACCCAACGACCCACGCCGGAGAACGGCCGGTCACCCGGCTGGCTGGTGCCATAAAAGGCCTGCACCTGCGACCAAGTGGCGGCCAGCACCTCGCTGCCGTAGGACTGCACCCACCCCCCGCCGGTGTTGTGCAACACCGGCGCCAAATCCCGCCAGATCAGCGCCAGATACGCCGCGAACAAACCGAGCGGCAGCCAGACACGGCGCAGCCACGACCGCATCGATCCCTCGAACCAGGCGCCGAGCGCGAGGATCGGAAACAACTTCAGGACCGCCGCTGTCCACCACAGCGATGCGGCCAGCCGCCCGCGCCGTTCATCCCCGGCGAGCCACAGGCCCGCTCCCACCAGCACCAGCATGGCGAGATCCGTGTTGCCGCGCTCGACGCCCAGCTGGAAGGCGGGGGCGCAAAACAACAGCCCGCCAAAAAAACCCTCGCCGACGGACCGTCGGCCCCAGAACGCCAACACCACCGCGACGGCCGCCACCGCCAGCAGGCCGCCGAGCACGCGGAACCAGGATGCATCCGCCGGAAACCGCATGAAGGTCAGCCACACACGCGGGTAGTTGTAGGGCCGCTGCATCGGGTCGGTGACGCTCGGCCCGTAGAGATCCCCGCCACCCGCCACGGTCGCGCGCGCCGCGGGGAAAACCTGCAGGTCGACGAATGGAGCCGGATGCGCGTAAACCCCGGCGCTGCGCCAGCGGGAGACGAATTTATCGCCCGGGCCCGCCAGACCCAGCACCGCGTAATAGGCCAGCAGCAAGCCGACCGCCACCCAGCGTCCGTCCCGAAGGAAGCCTGTTGCGCGCATGCGTCGTGCGGTCCCGTCAGTCGGTGCCGTGCGGGATCGGCGGGGGCGGATTGCCCGACGGCTTGAAGTCCGGCGGCAGCTCCAGCGCGACAAGGCGGCTGATGCGCGCCAGCTTGGTGCCGAAGCGTTTCTCCGCGACCAGCTCGACCTTGAAACCGGCCGGCAGCCGGTCCTCGGGGACGATTTCGAAATCACCGTCGACCGTGGTGGGGCGCGCCCCCTGCAGGATCAGGATCTCGCGGAAATCCGGCTCGTGCAGCTGGTGCGCCAGCCGGTCGGCCACCAGCCGCGCGCGGCCGATGAGGATGGAGGGTTTCTTCTCCAGCAACCACGGCAGGGTGGACTTGTTGGAAATGATCAGCCGTGGGCCCGGCGGCAGCGCGTTCACGAAACGCCGCTCCCACTCCACCTCGTCGATGCCGACATGCGAATAACCGTGGCTCGCATACTGGCTGGAGGTGAAGCCGAGGAAAAACAGCAGCCCCGCGGCGATCAGGACCTTCGTCGCCGGCCACCAGCGGTCCAGCCGGGCCATCAGCAGCACGACGCCACAGGCAAACAGCAGGTGCAGCGGCAGGCTGAAGCGCGACGCCATGCGGTCCACGAAGCTCGCCCAGTAATAACAGAAGACCAGCAACGTGTTCGCGGCGATCGCCAGGCCGAAGGCGGCCAGGGACAGGCCGGCCGCCGGCGCCGTGCGCCAGGCCGGCAAGGTGCGCACCAGCCGCCATATCAGCCAAGCCAGCCCGGCCAGGCCGGCGGTCGAGAGCAGCAGCGAGTTGGCCAGCTCGGTGGTGCGGCTGAAGAGGAACTGGTAGGCCCCGAGGACGTTGTTGGGAAAGTAGCTGAAGCTGAAACGCGTGGCCGCCTTCTCGGTCAGCTCCCAGAGCATCGGGGAATTGGAGAGCACCTTGTTCTGCAGCGCACAAGGGACCAGGAGCAGTGGCACCAGGAGCAACTGCCAGGGCAGGATGATGCGCTGCGCCCGGAACCAGCCGGCCAGGGCCAGCACCGCCACCGGCAGCACAAAAAGCGCCGACTCGTAGCGCGACTGGGCCAGCAGCACCGCGCAGAGGCCGAGCGCGGCGAGCGCCTCGTCCCGCGGGGCCCGCAGGTAGTCCGCCGCCAGCACCATCGCCGCGAGGATCATGACGAAGTTCAGCAGCTCCATGCCCGAGCCGGTCGCGTTCTGCCCCAGCAGGGGCAGCGTGCCGAGCAGCACGACGGCGAGGAGCCCGCCGCGCCAGCCGGTCAGCTGCCGGCCGAACCCAAAGGCCAGCCAGAGGGCCGCCGGCATCAGCAGCGCGTTGACCAGGTGCGCGTTCAACGGCCGGTAGCCGGTGAGATCGTGGAAGAGAGAGACGAGGAACGGGTAGAAATACGGCCGCTTGTCGAGGTAGCTGTCCGTCGAGAGAAACACCCCCTGGATGTCGTAGCCCCGCACCATCATCGCGACGTCGCGGAAATAATGCAGGTTGAACGCGGTCGACTGCAGGACGAACTCGTCGTTCAGGATCTTGCCCTGGAAGGGCTCGGACCCGATCGCGAGCAGCGAAAACGCGATGATCGCCCCCGCGACCACCAGCGCCTGCCCGCGGGTCAGGGGATCGGCCGCCGGCACGGTGCGCGTCCGCCACAGCCGCCAGAGCGCGTGCAGGAAAAGCGCGAACGTGGCGAGCAGGACGTAATAGCCGCTGCGCTTCACGAAGACCTCGGCCGCCTCCACGGACACGCCGAGGAAACCCAGCCAGACCGCCAGCAGGGCCGCGGCGCCCACGAGCCCCAGCCGCACGTCGGTGCGGAGCCAGAGCCGGACGGGCAGAGGGAGCGGATCGTTCACGGCGGCGGGAGCGGGGGCTTCAGGGCAGCTTCTTGATGAACTCCTCGAAGAACCGTGCGCGGATTTTCTCCAGTTCGGCCGGGGTCATTTTCTCCGCGGCCGCCGGTTTCGCCGTCGCAGGCGGCACGGTCGGGCCCTCGCGGATCGAGACCACCCGGCTGATGCGGCTGACGGTCATCGGGGTGAAACGCCGCTCCCACACCGTCTCCAGCTGGTAGTCCGGACCGGGATCATCCTCGGCCGGCACGCTCAGGCGGCCGGTGTCCGGATCGACGCTCAGGCGCTGGAAAACATAAATCGCCGAGAAGATGCGGTTCCGGAAATTGAAGATGATGTTCCCCTTCTGGTCGATGGCCTGGCGGATCGGCGTGGCCGAGACCAGGTGCGTGATCCAGATGATCGAGTTGTTGTCGATGAACAGGTAGTCGCGCTCCGGGTGGGCCGCGATGAACTCGCGGCGCCAGTCCATCTCGCGCCCGACGTAATACTCGCTGGAGTAGCCGTGTCGCGCCATGGTCGGCAGCGAATGGGCGAAGAAGCCCGCCCCGACCACCACGGCCAGCAGGGGCCAGACGCGGCCACGCCAGTTCATCTCGGCGGCGGCCGTGACGACCGCGATGACCATCGTCAGGTTCAGCGGCAGGCTGAGGCGGCGGATGACCGGGTCGTCGAAGCGGCCCCAGAAATAACAAAGCAGCAGGAAGGTATGGGCGGCGAACCCGAGCGCAAAAATCGCCAGGGCCGCATGGGCCGGCGGCGCGACGCGCAGGTTGCGCAGCGTCTTGAGCGTCCACAGTGCAAACAAGGGCAGGCCGAGGATGCCAAGCAGAGACAGCACGAGAGAATTGGAGTGCTCGCCGTTGGCGTTGAGGAAGAAGTTCAGGTTGTGCGCGATGTTGTCCGGGATGTAGGACAGGGAAAAGGGCCGGTCGAAGCCGGGCTGGCTCGCCATTTCCCAGGAAGAGCTGCGCACGCTGAAGACCTTGTTGTGCAGCGCGTAGGGCAGCAGCAGCAGGGGCATGATGATGACCATCCAGGTCAGCTCCGGGCGCCGGTCGCTCCACCACACCCAGAGCACCGTCAGGCCGACGGGCAGCAGGAAGAGCACGGACTCGTAACGGGTGTTCGCGAGCAGGATGCCCGCGAGCCCGAAGGCCTCGAGCGAGTGGGCGTCGCGCCGGGCGACGTAGCGCATGCCCAGCAGCAGCGTGGCGAGGATGAGGACCAGGTTGAGCAGCTCGAAGCCGCCGCCGGTGGCGTTTTGGGCGAGCAGCGGCAGGCTGGTCAGCAGCAGCACCGCCACGGCGCCGGCGCCGCGCCCGCTGATCCGGCAGCCGGTGACATAGGCCAGGGCCAGCAGCAGGAACGTGAGGGCCGTGTTGAGGGCAAAGACGTTCTCCGGCCGGTAGCCGGTGAGGTCGTGCAGCACCGACACGAGAAAAGGCTGGAACAGCGGCCGCTTGTCGAGCTGCCCGGCCAGTAGCTGGAACGAACCCTGGATGTCGTGCCCCCGCATCGGCACGAGCGCGGTCTTGTCGAAATGCATGTTCATCGACGTGCCGAGCAGCATCACCTCGTCCATCAGGATCTTGAAACCGTAGGCCTCGTGCGCGAGCAGGAGCAGGCCGCAGCCAAGGACCAGGGCCGCGGGCCAGCGCGGCCGTTCCTGCCAGCCGGTGAGGTTCGCCCGGGAGTCACGGGCCACCTTCAGCAACGACCAGCCGAACAGCAGGGTGAGCAGCAGCATGGCCCAGTAGCCGCCGTAGATCACGAGGCGCAGCGACTGGTCGGGAGTGAAGGCCACAAAGCCGAGCATCAAGGCCAGGGCCGCGGTGAGCAGGAGCAGAACAAGGCGACGGTCCATAGGTGGGAGGTGCCGGCCGGTCGGGAAAAAAGCCGTGCGTCAGGATGGACAGCCCGGTGTGAAAATAAAAGCTCCGTTTCGGCTCCGCGCGGGGCGTGACCCTGCGCCGCCGCAAGCCGGGCAAAAAAAAGCCGCCCCGTTGCGGGGGCGGCCTTGAGAGTGGATCCTCAGCGAGGATACTACACTTTAGGGAGCGTAGGTGACGGTGCGGGCACCGGCGACACCAGCGATCGTGATCGTGATGCCCTGCGTGAAGTTGGCGGGATAGGTCTCGCCGGCGACCGTGTTGACGGCCTTCACGTAGTTGGTCGCGCCGATCAGGCCGTTCGAGGCAACGGTGGAAACACCGTTCTCCAGGAAGAACTGGTCAGCCGCGGCCGACAGCTGGCGGGCGTTGTTGAGGACGGCCTTGTCCTGCGAGGACTGGCGGACCTTCTGGAACGCGGGAATGGCCATCGCGGCCAGGAGGCCGATGATGACCACGACGATCATGATTTCAACGAGCGTGAAGCCCTTGGTGGAACGTGTATTCATTTTATGCGGATTATGTGTTTATTTTATTTCAGCCCGCGAAGTGCAGGCGGAGCGCATCAGAGCCGTTTGGACCGGTCCGCTCAAGGGTTAACTTTCCAAAGAAAAGTAAAAACCCTCCCCGCGAGAGGAGGGTTTGTCACTAAGAACTGATAAACAGGACTTTACGGAGCGTAGGTGACGGTGCGGGCACCGGCGACACCAGCGATCGTGATCGTGATGCCCTGCGTGAAGTTGGCGGGATAGGTCTCGCCGGCGACCGTGTTGACGGCCTTCACGTAGTTGGTCGCGCCGATCAGGCCGTTCGAGGCAACGGTGGAAACACCGTTCTCCAGGAAGAACTGGTCAGCCGCGGCCGACAGCTGGCGGGCGTTGTTGAGGACGGCCTTGTCCTGCGAGGACTGGCGGACCTTCTGGAACGCGGGAATGGCCATCGCGGCCAGGAGGCCGATGATGACCACGACGATCATGATTTCAACGAGGGTGAAGCCCTTGGTGGAACGTGTATTCATTTTATGTGGATTATATGTGGTTAACCGAACTGATCGGGATGATTAAAGAAAAGATTTTGCCTAAAGCCAAGCGACGACTGGCGGGCCATGAGAAAATCCGAGTCAAATTCATCCAATCTGCCCTCTGAATGGGGCCGTTAACCCCTATTCTACCCGGGAAAACGTCACTTGAGCAGCTTGGCCAGCGGCAGTTCGGTGGCATCACGCCAGAGCAGTTCCATGCGGTATTTGTCGCGATTCTCGGGGGTAAAAAGATGCACCATTACCTCGAAGGCATCCACCACGGTCCAGCCGCTGCCCTTCGTGGTGTCCACCGACAGGATCCGGGCCTTGTTGTCATCCAGCACGCGCTCGAGCTCGATGCGCAGCGCGCGCAGATGCGGCTCCGACGTGCCGGTCGCCAGCACCAGGTAATCCGTGATGCTCGACAGCTCGCTCACATCCAGCACACGCAGGTCCTCGGCCTTCTTGCCGTCCAGGGCGTGCACAATCTGCCTGATCAGTTTCTCCGCCGGCTTGGCGGCGGCCTTGGTCCGGGCCGGGGCCTTGCGGGCCGGTTTGCTGGTTTTCTTGGTGGCTTTGGCTTTCATCGGCATCAGCGATACAGCTTCCTGGCCTCGATATAGGCGATAACTTTCTGCGGGCAGAAATAATGGAGGGACCGGCCCGCCTGCACCCGCGCCCGGAGCTCGCTCGAGCTGATCTCGATCAGGTGGCCGTCGCAACGGTGGAGCCTCAGCCCGTCAATCTCGACGTGGGGCTTGGTCGGGTGTTTCGGCCGCTCCAGGAAGATGAACTCGATCAGCTTCACCAGTTCGCCGATCTCCTTCCACCGGTGCAGCAGGGGCAGCTGGTCGCCGCCGATGATCCAGAACAGCTCGTCGTGCGGAAACTGGGTCCGGAAGTGCCGCACGGAATCGACCGTGTAACTGATGCCGCCCTTGCGGAGCTCGTAGTCGGAGATCTCCAGGCGGCGGTCCCACTCGGTCGCCGACCGCAGCATCGCCAGCCGGTCCTCGACCGTGGACTGGATGTCGTTGGGCTTCAGCGGAGCCTGGGCCGCCGGCACCAGCAACAGCCGGTCGAGGTGGAACTGCTCGAGCACATCCTGCGCCGCAATCAGGTGCCCGAAATGAACCGGGTCGAAGCTGCCGCCCAGAAACCCGATCTTCATGTGCGCTGGCCGGTCCGGCCAGGACGGACGGAAGGTGAGGACGACGGCGGGAACACTCTTGCCACGCGCCCCACTTCATTCCGCAATCCTGATTCGGCAATCCCAAACCTGCCCGGGTGGCGGAATTGGTATACGCATCGGACTTAAAATCCGTGACCTGAAAAGGTGTGTGGGTTCGAACCCCACCCCGGGCACCATTTCTCCAGGAACCATCACCACGAACGCCCGCCCATGAATTCCCTTTCCGGTCCCGGAGGCCGCCGGCCTTGAGCGGTCCCGCCCCGCTGCCCCGCCGTCCCGCCTGGGAAATTCCGTTCCTGACGGCCCTGCTCGCCGCGACCATCTGGGTCGCGTGTTTCTACACGCCCGGCGTCTGGCTGCTCACGGGCATCGGCGAGGCGGACAAACCGTTCCTCGACCTCCGGCACCTGTTGGCCGCCGGCCAGGCCGCCCAGCTCGGCCTCAATCCCCATGTCACCAATCCGTTCGATCCTTATCTCCGGCTGTATGGCTTCAGCGACTGGTGGCTGGTGAGCGGCCGCCTGGGCCTGACGCTGAGGGACACGGCGTGGATCGGCACCCTGCTGCTGGGCCTGATGCTGGCGAGCACGGTGTTGCTGCTGAAACCCGCCGGCTGGCGGCAGGGTGCGGGCCTGCTGCTGGTGCTTGTGTCACCGCCCGTGCTCTTCCTGGTCAACCGCGCCAATCACGACCTGGTGGTCTTTGTGCTCATGAGCCTGGCGCTCGGCTGCCTGCGCCGCTCCAGCGGCGCCGGGCGCGCCCTGGCCATCCTGTTGCTGGCGGTTTCCGCCGTGCTGAAGTATTTCCCGCTGGCGGCGGTGGTGATCCTGCTGGATGCGCGCACGCGGCGGGAATTCGCCGGCTGGATCCTGCTCTACGGGCTGGTGCTGGTGCTGGCGTGGCCGTCGCTGGAGCAGGCCCTGGGCATCGCCGCCCGCCATCAGCCGGCGCCCGCCTGGTTGTTTGCCTTCGGGGCGCCGATGTTTTTCCGCAACCTCGACCTGGCCGGCGCCGCCGCCTGGGGCTGGGTGGCGGCCGGCCTGATGCTCCTGGTGGTGGCCGCCTGCTGGTGGCGCAGCGCGGCGCGGCAGGCACCGCCGGCCACCGGGGAGGCCCGGACGCTTGAGCGTGAATTCGCCTGCGGTGCCGTGATGATCGTGGGCTGCTTCCTGCACGGGTCGTCCTACCTCTACAAGATGGTCTTCGCGCTCTGGCTGCTGCCCTGGTTGTGGCGGGCGAGCCTGGACGGAGGCGAGGACCGCTGGCGCCGGGCCACGCAGGTGCTGCTGATGGCGGTGCTGTGGGTCGAGGGCGGCGTCGCCCTCGGCATCAACCTCAATGTCTTCACCGGCACCCTGTCCCCCGGGGTGGCGCACCGGATGATCGCCATAACCGTTCAGGCCGGCCAGCTGCTCACCTGGGCGCTGGTTTTCTGCCTGGGGCGCGCCCTCCTGGTTTATGTCACCCGGGAAACCAGACGGCTGCTGGCCGGCCCGCGGTGACACCCGGTCCCTTTCGCGCTTTCCCTTTGCCGGCTCAACCCACAGAAAATGGCCCGATGCGCCGCCCCCGCCTGGCAATCCTGCCCCGCCGCCATTCCACATGAACAGGCGTGATGTCCTCATCGGCGGGGCGCTTTCCGCCGGGCTGGTTGCGCTGCTGGTCCCCCAGGCCCCGCTGGGCATCGACCCGCACCATGACGGGATCATGTTCAAGCCGGCGCTCGATGTGCTCGGCGGCCAGGTGCTGTTCCGCGACACCTTCACGCAATACGGCGCGCTTACCACCTACCTGCAGGCCCTGGTGCTCTGGTTCCAGCCCACCCTGCTCGCCCTCCGGCTGATGACCGTGGCGGCCTACGCGCTGACCCTGTTCTTCCTCTATGCCGCGTGGCGGCTGCTCCTCCCCCGCTCGCTCGCCGGGCTGGCCTGCGGCCTGTTCATGCTCTTCATCCCGGCCTACGAGAAAAACTGGCTCGACCAATACTGGCTGCTGCTGCCCTGGTCGTCGGTTTATGCGCTGATGTTTCAAAGCGCCGGCCTCTATGCGCTGTTCCGGATGATCACCGGGGAGCAGCCGGCGCGCTGGGCCTTCTGGCTCGGCGCGGCCACGGCGGCGACCTTCTGGTGCCGGCAGCCGGTCGGCGTGATCATGACGGGCTGCGTGGGCGCGATCTGGCTCGCGCTGTGGTGGACCGGATGGAAGCCCGCCGGCCAGTCCCGCCGGACCACGCTGCTCGGCCTCCTCGGGGGCTTCGGGGCGGTGCACGTCCTGTTCCTGGGCGGCGTGCTGCTGTCGGGCGCCGGCCCGGAGTGGTGGTATCAGAATTTCGTCTGGCCGCGCAAATGGGTGCTCGGGAGCGTGAACGTCAGCTGGAAGTCGTTCACCACGGTATTCGCGCACCCGCGCGAAGGCGCCGGCCTGCTGCTGCTGTTGCTCGCCGCGGCCGTGCCCGGCCTGGTGAGGCGCTTCCGGCCGGCGCTGTCGCCGCGTGTGAGCCTGGCGTATTACCTCGGCCTGGGCGTTTTTGTCATCTGGCACCACGAACGGGTGGTCCAGTTGCTGGCGCTGCGCGACGGCGGCTGGACCATCTTGCTGCCGGTCATCGTGCTGGCGCAGGCGGCCGTCAGCGTCACGCAGGTCTTCACCACCCGCGGTCCCTGGACCACCGGGCATTACCTGGTCGCGAGCCTGGCCGCCGTGTCCGTGGGCTCGCTGGTGCAATATTATCCGGTGCCCGACTCCTGGCACATCATCTGGTCGCTGGCCCCCGCCCTCGGGCTGATCGTGTTCGTTTTGTGGCGCGGCCTGGGCTGGCCGGCGCCCGTGGTGACGTTGGTGGTGGCCGCCGTTTTCCTACCGTCCGTCCACGCGAAGTTCCGGTCCGCCCAGGCGTCGCTGGCGCGGCCGCTGGTCACGCTCACCGCCCCGGCCTTCCTGCGCGGCATGAAGGGCACGCCCGAACAGGCGCGAGATTACGGCCGGATCGCGGACACCCTCGCCCCCATCCTTTCCCGCCAGCCCGACCTGCCCGCCGCGCTCATCGGCAACGACGCGCTTTTTCTCTGTTTCGTCATCAACCGCGCCAACCCCACGCCGTATTATGTCACCTGGATCGGCCTGGCCGACAACGCCGACAACGTGAATCGCTGGAGCTACATCCAACGCGTCCGCCCGCTGATGTTCCTGCACAGGGCCCGCTGGGGGGCCGTCGATGATTTCTATCGACGCGCCCGTTACATCCCGCTGCTGTATCTGCCCGAAGAAGCACTGGAAATCGCCCTGCCGCAGGAGCTGGCCGACGCCATGGGCCTCAAGCCCTACGAGGCCTCGCCCCCGGGTGCAGCGATCCAGGCAACTTCATCGAAGCCATGAAAAAAATCACGGTCGTCAGCGGCTGCTACAACGAGGAGGGCAACCTCGAGGAACTCCTGCGCCGGGTCCGCGCCGTGGCCGCGAATTTCCCCCAGTATCAGTGGGATTACCTGATCGTGGACAACTGCTCGACCGACCGCTCGATCGAGATCCTCCGCCGCCTCGCCGCCGAGGACCCGAACCTCAAGGTCATCCTCAACGCCCGCAACTTCGGCCACATCCGCTCGCCCTATCACGGCATCCTGCAGGCGCGGGGCGACGCCGTCATTTTTCTCGCCTCCGACCTGCAGGATCCACCGGAACTCATCGGGCAATTCATCCCCCTCTGGGAAAAGGGCTGGAAGGCCGTCGCCGCCGTGAAGAACGAGAGCAAGGAGTCACCGCTCTTCTTTTTCGTGCGCAAGATCTACTACCAGCTTGTCGCCCGCCTCGCCGACGTCGACCTGCTGCTCAACTTCACCGGCTTCGGCCTCTACGACCGTGCCCTGGTCGAGCACCTCCGGGCCTGCGAGGACCCCTATCCCTACCTGCGCGGGCAGATCTCCGAGATCGGCTACCCGGTCGTGCGCGTGCCCTTCGTGCAACCGCGCCGCACCCGCGGGTTCACGAAGAACAATCTCTACACGCTGTTTGACATGGCGATGCTCGGTTTCACCAACCACACGAAGGTGCCGTTGCGCCTGGCCACCATCACCGGCTTCCTGATGGCTCTGCTCTGCTTCGGCGTGAGCGTGGGCTACTTCGTCTACAAGCTGCTAAACTGGGATAGCTTCAGCCTTGGCACGGCCCCGATTGTGGTCGGCCTGTTCTTCATCGGCTCGGTGCAGCTCTTCTTCATCGGCGTGCTCGGCGAATACATCGGCGCCGTCCACACCAAGGTCACCAAGCGCCCGCTCGTCGTGGAGCGGGAGCGTCTCAACTTCTGAGGCGGCACGGCTAGGGCCCGGCGGCCGGAAACGGAATCCGCAGCCGGGCGGACCAGTCCGTTATTTCCAGCCAGAGTCCCGCCTCGACCGGGATGCCGGCGCGAGCGCGGATCTCGGCAGTCTGATATTCCGGGTCGCCGGGCGCAAGGACACCTTCCTTCTGGGCCTTGGCCTCGGCGACGGCCGTCATCAACACGCCAGCGAGAACCGCGCCGCCGGCAAACCGGTGGGGATCCAGCGCCAGAAAGAAGGAGCCCAGCCGGCGGTGCTGGTCGAGCTGTTCATACATCTTGGTCAGGTGCGGACCGTAGGCCATCCCGTTGAGCGGCCCGCACAGCATGTCGATGGCGAACGCCAGGGCGTAGCCCTTGTGCTCGGCCATGGGCTTGACGGCGATCACCTGTGCCGCGTCCGTCGTGTCGCGACCCGTCGCATCAACCCCGAGGCCGGGCGGAACGGCGCGCCCCTCCCGCCGCGCGTTCATGATCCGGTTCCACGGCACGATGCTGGTCGCCATGTCCACGCAAAGCGGACGCTCGGGATCCGCGCCGGGAAACGCGATGGAGATGGGGTTTGTGCCGAAAAACGCCCTGGTGCCGCCGTGCGGGGTCACAAACGAATCGGAGTGGGTGAAACCGATCCCGATCATCCCGGACTGCGCCGCCTGGCGCGTGTAGAGCCCGATGGCGCCGCAGTGGCTCGAGTTGGCCACACCGACCGCACCCACCCCCGCCTCGCGCGCCAACCCGATGGCATGTTGCATGGCAAACTCGCAGACGACAAAGCCCAGGCCGTGGTCGCCTTCGACCTGGCCGGTGCCAGCCGCCGTGCGCGTGAATTCCAGCCGGGGCTTGACCGATATCGAGCCCTGCGCGATGCGGTTCAGGTAATGCGGCAGCCGGGCGATCCCGTGCGAATCAATGCCCCACAAGCTCGTCTGCACCAGCATCCGCGCCGTCAACGCCGCACTCTCCGCGGGCACGCCGGCCGCGCCCAAGGCGGCGGCCGCCCACTCGCGCAGCACCGACGGAGGAAGATGACGGACCGTGCTCATGCCTGGCCCGCGTCCGCCGGCAGATACTTGGAGACCTGCGCCTCCACCCCGGGAGACAGCGGCGGCAGCATCCGGTAGAGCGGGTTGGAGACCATCTTGCCGTCGGGCAGGATGCGGCTGGAGACGGCCGGCCAGTTGGACTGCTCGGGATCGATCGGCACGATCCATGCGCCCGGACCCGGCTCCGCGATGAGCCGCGCCAAGGCTTCGGGCGTGGCCTCATCCGGCCTGAGCCGCCGCGCCGGGACGCCATAGGCCTGGAACAGCGCCACCCAATCCGGAAAACCCAGGCCCGTCTCTTCGTCACAACCCACGTAGGCGCCGTTGAAAAACTTCCGTTGCGTGGCGCGGATCGAGCCGTAGCCGTGGTTCTCGGACAGGAAAACCTTGATCGGCAGGCTCTGCCGCCGCACGAGGGCCAGCTCCTGCAGGTTCTGCGCAAAACCACCGTCACCCTCCGTCAGGATCACGCGCCGGCCGGGACGGGCCAGCGCCGCCCCGATGGCGGTGGCGAGGCCCCAGCCCATGCTGGCCAGGGCGGGGCTGACCGTGGCGTATTGCCGCGGCGCGATCTCGTAGGATTGCAGCGCGCCCGTGAAGGTGCCGCCGCTGGAACAAAGCGCCAACACGTCATCCGGCTGCGTGGCCAGCGACAGGTTGCGGAGCAGCCCGAAAGGCGAGACGTATTGCGGTCGGTTCGTGTTGGCCGGATCCAATGCGGGCACCAGCTCGCGCAACTTCCGCACATAGTCACCCCACCGCTCCGCGTCGTTCCAGGCGACCAGCGGGAGCAACGCCGCAAGCGCGTCGTCGGGCGGCGCGTTGACGGCGCCGGCGAGCGCCGGATGCCCCTTGGTCAGCTCCTCGGCGGCCGGGAAAACCTGGTAGAGGCGGGCCTGCGGGGCGTATTCCTGCCAGTTGAATCCCGTCTGCTGGAGATCAAGTTGCGCCCCCAGCACGACGATCACGTCCGCCTGCGCAACGATCAGGTTGGCCGCACGCTGGCCGCCCCACGTGCCGGGCCGCCCGGCGTGGATGGGCGTGCCGCTCGGGACGCGGTCGATCGCCGCCGTGGTGGTGGCCACAGGAATTCCGAGCCGCAAAAGCGCCGGCAACGCCTCCCACGCCGCGGACCGGGTGACGAGTCCGCCGAGCAGGAGCAGCGGCCGCCGGGCCCGGGAGAGGGCCTCGGCCAGTTGCGCCGCCTGTGCCGCGATATCCGCGAGCGCCGCCGGCGGTGCCGCCGCGGCTTCGTCTTCCAAGGCCCGGCGGACGACCCGCGCGCCCTGGACGTCGAGACAGACCTCGATCACGACGGGGCCGGGATGCGGCCCCCAGCCGGATTTGACCAGGGCCGAAAATTCACCACGGGACACCGGCTCCCGCAGGCAGGCCGTCGCGACCGTGATGCTCCGCACCAAGGTGGTCCCGTCGAGCTCCTGCACGCCGCGCTGGCGAAGCGGCGCCACGCGCAGGTCGGTGGTTTTGACCTGACCCGCGATCACCAGCAGCTCGCGGCGCTCCGTATAGCAGCCGGCGATGGCGGTGACAATGTTGGTCAGGCCCGGACCGCTGGTCACCAAGGCGAAAGCCTTCCCGGCGGAACGGCACTCGTTGAAATGTTCGGCGGCAATGCCGGCCGTGACCTCGTGCACCACGGGGACGATCGTGAACCTCGACCGGAAGCCGTCGATCAGGTGCATGCAGCCGCCGCCGGCCACCATGAAGCAGTGGGTGTAACCGAGCCCGACCAGCCAGTCGGCGAGCACTTCCGAATATTTGGGACCGGCCGGTTCGTTCATGTCGTTGTCGTGCGGAAGACGGATGAATGGTGACGCATGGAAATTTTCAAGATCCCGGCCCGGGCAGCGGAGTCACATGCAATAGCTGCAGGGCCGAGGGGCAAACCAGACGGGCGGAGGACACCCGCTGCAGCGGAACCGCCTCGCCGATGTCCGCGAGCAGTTTCCGCTCGCCGGTCAACCGCCCGAGGAACGGCACGACCAGCCCCGCGGGCCCGCGCCCGCCGAAGGAATCCGCGCCAGGTTGCAGCTCCTGCAGTTGCAGCTGCAATTCCTTGAAACGAAAGGGCGCGCCGCCGTGATCGATTTTCCGCAATGGCGCGTAGTCGAACGCGGCAAAATCCGTGGAGTATTGCTTCTCCCCCTCATAGCCCTGGCCCGCCCGGCCGAAGTTGTCGCGATACCGCAGCAGGTCGCCCTTCAGCGGCGGCGTCTCCACCTCCATCACGCAGGCCCCGCCAGGCGAGACCGCCAGCGTGGTGTGGAAAACCCCGGGCTCGAGCACGACGGCCTCGCCGGCCACCAGCGGATAGCGGTCATCAAAGGTCGAGCAAACCGCCGCGCCGGACAGGACGATCAGCGAAGTGCGCTTGCGCGCATGACAGTGCATGGAGGTGGCGCTGCCCGCGGTGAGATGCAGCACCCAGACCGCCACCGCCGTGTTCTGATGCCACAGGTATTCGTAGCCCCACGGCTTGCGCACGACCACCTGCGAGTAATCAAACTCGCCCGCCGGGGCGGGCGCCTCCGTGCGCAGGCGGGAGAGGTTCTCGAAGTCGGACGAATTGGGAAAGACGCGTTTGACCACGGGCGGATGGGCGCGGGCTCAGGCGGGGCGGGCCCGGCGCTCGTAGGTTTCCAGGGTGGCCTTCAGCCACTCCGGATTGTTGCGAAAATGCGGCGCGGTCACGATGTTCCGGTCCACCACCACCGGGGCCGCCTCGTAGAGGGCGCCGGCGTTGATGAGGTCGTCGGCGCACCCCGGATAGCAGGTGAGGCGGCGACCGCGGACGATGCCTGCGGAAATCAACACCCACGGTCCGTGGCACACGCTGGCGATCACCTTGCCCGCCGCATCGAACGACCGCAGCAGGGCCAGCACGTTCTTGATCTGCCGCACACGGTCGGGCGACTCGTAGCCACCGGGCACCACGACGAGGTCGTAATCCGTGTCGCGGATGGTCTCGGCATCCGCCGTCGCCTCGATCGGCAGGCCCCACTTGCCGGTGGTGTTTTTTCCGCCCTTGGTCGCGACCGCGACGGAAAACCCGGCCTCCTGCAACCGGTAGTAGGGATAGGCAAACTCCGTGTCTTCCACGCCCGCCGCCAGGATGATGACGGCCCCTTTCATTTGAGCGGAGAAGTCGAGTGGCCGCCGCTCAGCGACAGCCAGGGTCGCTGATTCTCGGTGTAAAGGCGGGTCACCGTCAGCAAGTCCCGCTCGGTGTCGACCGCCTGCCAGTAGCCGTTGTGGGCAAACACCCCGATCTGCTGCGCGGCCGCCAGTTTCGCGAAGACCTCCCGCTCCAGCGTGCATTCGCTCACCAGCTCGAGATGGTCAAACACACCCGCCTCCATGGCCATGAAGCCGCCGTTCAGGTAACCGCCCACCCCGGCAAGCTTGCCGTCCGGGGTATAGCCGCTCACCTGGTCACCCTTGAGCGAAAAGGTGCCGAACCGGCTGCCGGGCTGCACGCCCGTCACAGTGACAAGCTTCCGGCTGAGCCGGTGCGCGGCCAGCAGGGCGGCCAGGTCCACGCTGCACAGGCAGTCGCTGTAGGTGACGAAAAACGGCCCCGCCTCCAGATACCGCCGGCAACGCGCGATCCGGCTGCCGGTCTGGGCGTTCAAACCGGTGTCGACGCACTTGATCCGCCAATTTTCCTCGTTGCTGCGCGAAAGGTATTCCACGGCGCCGGACCCGCTGTGCAGCATGATGTCGCGTCCCTCCATGTGCTGGTAAAGGAAATGCCGCCGGACTGCCTCGCCGCCCTCGCCGAGCGCGAGGACAAAATCATCGTGGCCCGCCGCGGCGAAGATCTTCATGACATGCCAGATCAGGGGGCGGCCTCCCACCTGCATCAGCGCCTTGGGGATCCGCTGCCGGGTCTCCGGGTCGATCACCCCGCGGCCGCCGCATAAGATTACAACTTGCATAGGTCAATTAGGAGCTCCCGCCCGATGGCTTTGCGAGGAAAAATCCCCGGGCGCGCCGTCGAGCCACCCCAAGGTGCGGCGGATACCCTCCTCCTCGGTGATCCGGACGCGCAACCCCAGCTCGTCCCGGGCGCGCCGGATGGCCGGCACGTATCGCCGCACCGGTTCCCCGGGGGCCGGCGACCGGGCGATCCGCACCGGGGATTTTATCCCGCACAATTCGTGCAAACACCGCGCATGCGCGGCGATCGGCCGGTCGTCGTCCGAGCCGACATTATATGGGCGCCCGGATGGCGCCCGGAACAGCAGCGTCCAAAGCCACACCGCCAGGTCGGCCGCATAAAGATAACTGCGCATCGGCGTGCCGTCGCCCGCAACCTGCACCGGACCTCCGCGCCGGGCATCCCGGATGAAATTGCCGATGGCAAAATGGGCATCAAGCGGCAGGTGCGGCCCGACGAAGGCGAAGCAGCGGGAGATCTTGCCCTCGTAACCATCCCGGCGCGCGCGTTCGATGCACAATTCCTCGCTGATCAGCTTGCCCAGCCCGTAGCCTGAACCCGGCGCCGCCGGATCGGGCCGCCCGGCATATTCCTCCGGCACATGCGTCAGATCGGCCGGCTGGGAACCGTAGACGGCGCCCGAGCTGGTTAACAAAAATTTCCGCACCCCGGCCTGCGCCGTGAAATCCAGCACCCGGCGCGTGCCGTCCACGATGGTGTTTTTTATCTCATTCGTGTCGGAGCCGGCCGCGGGCAGCGCCGTGTCCGTAGCGGCGTGGATCACATAGGCGAAGCGGCCCGGCGGGAACTCGAAGCTCCGCATGTCGCCGGCCATGAAACCCAGGTCGGCCCGCGCCGCCAGGTGCGGCGCCTTCCGCGCGAAAGCCGCTGGGTCGCGGGTCAGCACGATCGCGCGCATGCCCAGCGCCAGTGCGTCATTGGCCCGCACAAAGCTCTCGAGCAACCAGCGTCCGAAAAAGCCTGTGCCGCCCGTGATGAAGAAGCTTGCCCCATGCGCCTCGACCCAAAGCTCGCGCGTGTGGGCCAGCACATGGTCGAGATCCTCGACAGGCAGCGGTGGCAGCGGAGCTGACATCAGCGGGCGCGGACGAATTCGTGGATTACTTCCAACTCGTAGGCCAGCATCGCCGGCGTGAGGCCGGGGTAGGTGCCGAGGAACAGCGCGCGGTGCATCAGCTCGTCGGCGCCGGGCATGTCGCCCACCACGCGGAGCGCGGCCGGGCGGTCCTTCTTGAGCTGCACGAACGCCGGCTGCCGGAGCAGGTTGCCGCCAAAGAGCATGCGGTTGCCGATCTTCTTCGCGTCGAGGTGGCGCCCGAGGTCCGTGTGGGAGAACGGCGCGCCGGCCTTCACGCGGAGCATGAAGCCGAACCACGAGCAATCGGTGCGGCAGCCGGTGGCGTCCCAAGTGAAGCCGCCCTTCGCCCAGCCGGTCGCGTGCGTCGGCAGCGAGAAATCAAAGAACTCGCCGAGATCGGCGAGGCCGGCGCGCAGGGTTTCCCAGTTCCGTTTCCGCGCCTCGATGAAGGCGGGCAATTTCTTCAATTGCTGGCGGCCGATGGCGGCCTGCGGATCCAAGGGCTTCAGGTTATAGCCGAGGTGGCTGTAGATGTATTTGTGATCGTAACCCTTCGGCAGCTCGCCGAGCTGCCACTGGAAGCGCTTGCCGCAGGTGTCGTCCTTGCCGCTCGCACACCAGCAGTCGCGGCCCCAGTCGCGGAAGCTCTCGGCGTAGGTCTTCAGCGGCGGCCGGTGAACGATGCTCACCGCCCCACCCTCGCCCATCGTCAGGTGGTGCGGCGGGTAGAACGACTGCGTGGAAATGTCGCCCCAGGCGCCGGTGAAGCGCGTGATGTGCGTGCCATTCGACGGGATGCCCGGCGAATTCTCCGTGAAACCGAGCGCCTTGGCCCGCGCCATGGGCATCGAGTAGGTGCAGCCGAGCGCATCGCAGTTGTCCTCGATCAGCCACAGGTCGTGTTTCCGGCAGAATTCCAGCACGGCGCCGAGGTCGAAGGGGTTGCCGAGCGTGTGCGCCATCATCACGGCCTTGGTCTTGCCGGGGGAAAACGCCGCCTCGAGCTGCTCCACGCGGGCGTTGCCGGTGGCGGGATCGTTGTCGATGAAGACCGGCACCGCGCCGCCCTGGATGATCGGCGCCACCGTCGTGGGGAAGCCGGCCGCCACCGTGATGACTTCATCACCAGGCTGAATGCGTTTCGCGGGCGGCAGCTTGTGCGTCGTGAGGGTCGAAAATGCGAGCAGGTTGGCCGACGAACCCGAATTGACCAACAGCGAGTGTTTCACGCCAAGCAGCGCGGCGAGCTCGGACTCAAAGGCCGCGCCCTCGGGCCCGAGCGTGAGCCAGAAATCGAGCGTCGCGCCGACCGCCGCCTCGACCTCGTCGGCGTTGAAGACGCGCGCCGCGTAGGGCACGGTCGTCTGGCCGGCCACGAAGGGCGCGGTGTTGTCCGCACCGGCACGGTTCGCGCCATGGGTCAAGGCGGAGTATTCACGGGTCAGGCGCAGGATCTCCGCCTTCAGTTGTGCCGGGGTCTGGTTCATTGGGTCCAAGTCAGTTTGAGCGCGCGGGCCGCCGCCTCGTAGGCGGCGATCTGCCGGCGCGTGAGGCCGGCCGCGGCGGAGGCGTCCGCTGAAACGGCGCGATACCACTCCACGGTCTGCGCGATGGTCGCCGGAAAGTCCCACACCGGCTGCCAGCCGAGCACGCGGGCGGCCTTGTCGATGGCGAGACTGAGCAGCGTGGCCTCGTGCACGGCTTTGGGGTCGGTGCGGTCCTCCCACTTGCCCGGCCAGTATTTCAGGACTTCCTCCACCAGCGCGGCCACCGGCTGGGTGGCGGCGGGGGTCGGGCCGAAATTGAACGCGGAGGCAAGTTCACCGCGCGGCGCAGACGACGCCAGCCGCGCCCCGAGCCAGAGATAACCGTTCAGCGGCTCCAGCACATGCTGCCACGGGCGCGTGGCGTGGCGGTTGCGCACCGGGATGACCTCGCCGCGCTGCAGGCTGCGGATGCAGTCCGGCACGATGCGGTCGAGCGCCCAGTCGCCGCCGCCGATCACGTTGCCCGCGCGGGCCGAGGCGAGCTTCACGGGCGAGTCCGCGGCGGAAAAATATGACCGACGGTAGGCCGACACCACGAGTTCGGTGGCGCCCTTCGAGGAACTGTAGGGATCGTGGCCGCCCATCGGCTCGTCCTCATGGTAGGCGTGCGCGCGCTCCGTGTTCTCGTAGCACTTGTCCGTGGTCACGACCACGACGGCGCAGCGGATGCCAGCCAGGCGCACGGCCTCGAGCAGGTGCACCGTGCCCATGATGTTGGTGGCATACGTCTCCACCGGCTGCGCGTAGGACAACCGCACCAGCGGCTGTGCCGCGAGATGGAACACGAAGTCCGGCCGGGCCGCGTCCACCGCGGCGCGCACCGTGGCCAGGTCGCGGATGTCGCCGCGGCGGTCCTGCAGGCGGCCCGAAAGGCCCAGCTCGTCGAAGAGCGCCGGCGTGGTCGCCGGCGGCAGCGCCAGGCCCGTGACTTCCGCCCCGAGGGCGAGCAGCCATTCGCACAGCCACGAGCCCTTGAAGCCGGTGTGGCCGGTCACGAGCACGCGCTTGCCGCGGTAGATGTCGCCGAAGACCATGCTCACCAGACCTTCCACGGCGCCTTGCCCGAGGCCCATAGGTCGTTGAGATGCTGCATCTCCTGGTAGGTGTCCATCGGCTGCCAGAAACCCTCGTGCTGGTAGGCGTTGAGCTGGCCGTCGCGCACGAGTTTCTCCATCGGCTGGCGCTCAAGCATGATCCCCGGATCGTCCGGCAGGTAGTCGAACATGCGGTGCTCGCAGACCATGTAGCCGCCGTTGACATGCGCGTCCTCAAACTGGGGTTTCTCGCTGAAGGTATGGATGCGGCCGTCGTCCTCGATGCGCAGCGCACCGAAACGCCCGGCCGGGTGCACCGCCGAGAGCGTGCAGATCTTGCCTGACTTCTGGTGCGCCGCGACCAGCGCCTTGATGTCGATGGTCGCCAGCCCGTCGCCGTAGGTCAGCATGAAGCGCTCGCCCTTGGGCACGTAACGCTGGATCTGCTTCACGCGGTGCGCCGTCATGGTGTTCTCGCCGGTGTCCGCCAGGGTCACGCTCCAGTCTTCCTCGCCGTGACCGTGGTGAAACCGCGGGGCGGCCTTCTGCCCCAGCGACAGCGTGACGTCGCAGGTATGCCAGAGGTAGTTGCGGAAGTAATCCTTGATCATGTCGCCCTTGTAGCCGAGGCAGAGGATGAACTCCCGGTGCCCGTAGTGGGCATAGGTCTTCATGATGTGCCACAGGATCGGCCGGTTGCCGACCGGCACCATCGGCTTGGGCCGGTATTCGGTTTCCTCGCGCAATCGGGTGCCTTTGCCACCGCAGAGAATGACGACTTTCATGGGGATTGCATAAGGGCAGCTGCGGGCTTCCGGGGCAAGAGCCTTTGCCACCCGGGCGCCCTCGCTTACGCCTAATTAACCAATTGGCGGTCAGCAGCCTCCGCCCGCCTCGACATTCCGTGACGGCCGGGGCAATGTCAGGATGCTTCTTCTCACTCCCATGACCCCCGGCCAAAAATTCCGCGCCGCGCTTGCCGCCGAAAAGCCCCTCCAGATCGCCGGGGCGATCAACGCCTACGCGGCCCTCCTCGCCGAGCGCGCCGGCTTCCGCGCCCTCTATCTCTCCGGCGCCGGCGTGGCCAATCATTCCCACGGCTGGCCTGATACCGGCAGGACCGAACTGGCCGACGTGCTGATCGACGCCCGCCGCATCACGCAGCGGGTCGACCTGCCGCTGCTCGTCGACATCGATACCGGCTGGGATGATCCCGCCCGCGCCGTCCGCGAGATGGCCGCCGCCGGCGTTGCCGCCGTGCACCTCGAAGATCAGGTCCCGGCCAAGCTTTGCGGCCACCTGCCGGGGAAGCACCTCGTTTCCACCGCCGACATGGTCGCGCGCGTGAAATCCGCCGTCTCCGGCAAACCCAACCGCGACTTCGTCATCATGGCCCGCACCGACGCCGCCGCCAACGAGGGTGTCCCTGCCGCCATCGCGCGCGCCCAGGCCTACGTCGCCGCCGGCGCCGACATGATCTTCGCCGAGGCGCTGCGCTCGCTCGATGATTTCCGCGCCTTCACCGCCGCCGTGGAGGTTCCGGTGCTCGCCAACCTCACCGAGTTCGGCCAGACGCCCTATTTCACGGTGGATGAACTGCGCACGACCGGCGTCGCGCTGGTGCTCTATCCGCTCGGCGCCTCGCGCGCCGCCGCCGCCGCCTCGCGCGAGGTTTACGCCGCCATCCGCCACGACGGCACCCAGAAGAATGTCGTCGGCCGGATGCAGACCCGTGCCGACCTCTACGACATCCTCGGCTATACCCCTCCGAAATAACCGCCCCCGCCATGTCCGACGCCGCTCCCGCCCCCAAGGCCAAGAAATCCGTCGCGCTCTCCGGCGTCCTGGCCGGCAACACCGCCATCTGCACCGTCGGCCACACCGGCAACGACCTGCATTACCGCGGCTACGACATCGCCGACGTCGCCACCCATGCCACCTACGAGGAGGTCGCCCACCTGCTCGTCCACGAACACCTGCCCAACGCCGCCACGCTGCACGCCTACCGCGAGAAGCTGAAAAAGCTCCGCGGCCTGCCGGTCCCGCTGCGCGCCGTGCTTGAGCAGATCCCCGCCACGGCGCACCCGATGGACGTCCTGCGCACCGGTTGTTCCTTCCTCGGCACGCTCGAGCACGAGAAGCTGCCGTCCGCCGGCGCCGGGGCGGCCTCCGCCCCGGGCGCCCGCGACCTCGCCGACCGCCTGCTCGCCTGCTTCCCGTCGATGCTGCTCTACTGGCATCACTTCACGCGTCACGGCAAACGCATCATGGTCGACACGGCCGACGACTCCATTGCCGCGCATTTCCTCCACTTGTTGCACCAGCGCCCGCCCGCCGCCTCGCACGTCCGCGCGCTCGACCGCTCGCTCATCCTCTACGCCGAGCACGAGTTCAACGCCTCCACCTTCACCGCCCGCGTCATCGCCGGCACGGCCACCGACTTCCACTCCGCCATCGCCGGCGCCATCGGCGCGCTCCGCGGCCCGAAGCACGGCGGCGCCAACGAGGTCGCCTACGAGATCCAGCAGCGCTACGCCTCCCCCGACCAGGCCGAGGCGGACATCCGCGAGCGCATCGCCCGCAAGGAGATCGTCATCGGCTTCGGCCACCCGGTCTACACCGTCAGCGACCCGCGCAACGCCATCATCAAGGGTATCGCCCGCGAACTCTGCACCGAGACGGGCAACCTCAACCTCTTCCGCATCGCCGAGCGGATCGAGACGTTGCTCTGGAATGAGAAGAAGATGTTCCCGAACCTCGATTGGTTCAGCGCCGTCGCCTACCACGAGATGGGCGTGCCGACCGCCATGTTCACACCGCTCTTTGTTTTCGCCCGCACCGCCGGCTGGGCCGCGCACATCATCGAGCAACGCATCGACGGCAAGATCATCCGCCCCGGCGCCAACTACACCGGCCCCGACCCCCGCCCCTTCCCCCTGCTCGCCCAAAGGGTGTAAACACGAAGCCGCAACGCAGCGAGGCCTTAGCTTCTTTGCTCCTTTGTGTTAACCTGCCTTTCTCACATGAGTTCCCACATCTCCAACGTCCGCCCCGCCCCGGATAAACTCCTCACCGAACTCGCCGACTACGCGCTGAGCGCGCCGATCACGAGCCCCGAGGCCTACGACACCGCCCGCTGGTGCCTCGCCGACACGCTCGCCTGCGGCATCATGGCCCTCGCCTACCCGGCCTGCACCAAGCTCCTCGGGCCCGTCGTTCCCGGCACCACGATCCGGCACGGCGCCCGCGTCCCCGGCACCGCCTACGAACTCGATCCCGTCGCCGCCGCCTTCAACCTCGGCGCCATCATCCGGTGGCTGGACTTCAACGACACCTGGCTCGCCGCCGAGTGGGGTCATCCCTCCGACAACCTCGGCGCCATCCTCGGCACCGCCGACTGGCTCTCGCGCCACCAGGCCGACCACATCGCCCCGGCCGCCTTCCACTCCATCCTGCCCGCGCGGCCGGCACCGCTCACCATAAAGGACGTCCTCACCGCCATGGTGAAGGCCCACGAGATCCAAGGCGTGCTCGCCCTGGAAAACTCCTTCAACCGCGTCGGCCTCGATCACGTGCTGCTCGTGCGCATCGCCTCCACCGCCGTCACCGCCGCGATGCTCGGCGGCACGCGCGACCAGGTCATCAACGCCATCTCCCACGCCTGGCTCGACGGTTCCGCGCTGCGCACCTACCGCCACGCGCCGAACACCGGCTCGCGCAAGTCCTGGGCCGCCGGCGACGCCACCAGCCGCGCCGTCCGCCTCGCCCTCATCGCCATGACCGGCGAGATGGGCTACCCGTCCGTCCTCACCGCCAAGACCTGGGGCTTCCAGGATGTCTCCTTCAAGGGCAATACCCTCAAGCTCGCCCGTCCGCTCGGCAGCTACGTGATGGAGCAGATCCTCTTCAAGATCTCCTTCCCCGCCGAGTTCCACGCCCAGACCGCCGTCGAGTGCGCCATGAGACTGCACCCGCTCGTGAAGGACCGCCTCGATGCGATCGAACGCGTCGAGCTCACCACGCACGAGTCGGCCATCCGCATCATCGACAAGTCCGGCCCGCTGAACAACCCGGCCGACCGCGACCACTGCCTGCAATACATGACGGCCATCGGCCTGATCTTCGGCGCGCTCACCGCCGACCATTACGAGGACCAGGTCGCCGCCGACCCTCGCATCGACGCCCTCCGCGCCAAGATGACCGTCACCGAGGACAAATCCTACTCGCAGGATTATCTCGACCCCGAGAAACGCTCCATCGCCAACGCCGTGCAGGTTTTCTTCAAGGACGGTTCCAAGACGGAGCGCATCGAGGTCCATTTCCCCATCGGCCACCGCCGCCGCCGCGCCGAGGGCATTCCCGTCCTGCAGCAAAAAGCCCATGACGCCTTTGCCGTCCACTACGGCAAGGACAAGGCCGCGTCGCTCATGTCCCTATTCGCCGACCGCACGAAGCTCGAGGCGATGCCGGTGCATGAATTCGTCAGTGCGTTTGTGAAATAACCGGCTGGCTGCACCCTCCTGACACAACGCTGTCAGCGTGCCGTGTTAACCTGCGGCATGATCGTCCTTGTGCTGATTCTGTCCGCGCTATGCCTGCTGGTATCAACCGACGCCAGCCAGGCATCAGAATAGGGATGCCGGGCGGGTCCTGTTCATTTGCGACGCCAATCTGGCACCTCAATTCAAGGTCACAAATTGCGACCTTGAATTTGCGACCCGCTTATTTCCAGACACATACAATCTTAAGGTCACAATTTGTGACCTCAAAGCGGGGTCGAAACGAGCCTGGCAGCAAGCACTTCAGCCGGTGGACTGATTACTAGACTTACACTTGTCTTATCCGGCCGGCCACTTGACTTATCACTGGACTTATACTTGTCTTACCGACCATGGCCTTCACCCCCCGGTTCACTGTTTCCGCCCGGCTGCTGCGGGAGCTGGAGGTCGTAGCCGAGCTCAAGGCGAAGATCGCCAGCGCGACCGTGCAGGTGGCCTGGACACCCCAGCTCGCCAAGGACAGCCGCCAGCGCGGGGCGCACGCCTCCACCGCCATCGAGGGCAATCCCCTCACGCTGGCGGAAGTCCGCGCCCTGGAAGGCGGCACGCCCCTGCCCGTCCATACCGCCCGCTCGCAACGCGAGGTGCTTAATTACTTCGCCGGGCTGCGCTGGGTCGAGAAACGCGCCCGCCAGCGGAAGCCTGTCACGCACGAGGATCTCTTCCGCCTGCATGCGTTACTGGCGGATGGAGTCATGGACCAAGGCGAGTCCGGGCGCTACCGGACCATCATGGTGCGCGTAGGCAAGCACCTGCCGCCGTCACCCGATCTCGTGTCCGGCCTCATGCGCGAGTTGCTCGAGTGGTGGAACGGAGCCAGCAGCGAATGGTCGCCCGTGCTCACGTCCGCTATCCTGCATTACCAGTTCGAGGAAATCCACCCGTTCGCCGACGGCAACGGCCGCGCCGGCCGGATGCTGGCGCTGTGGGAGCTCTACCGGCGCGGCTTCGACACCCATCACATCTTCTCCATCGACGAGTTCTTCTGGGAGGACCGCTCGCGCTATTACGCCAGCCTCGCCGCCGTGTCCAAGGACGGCGGTGATCTCACCGCCTGGCTCGAATATACCACCGAGGGACTGCGGGCGACCCTCGAGCGCGTGTGGCTGCGCATCCAACAGTTCGCCGCGAAGTCCGGCCCGAAGAAAACCGTGCTGCGTCCCAGCCAGGAACGGTTGCTGAACCTGTTGCGCGACAAGCCGGAAGGTCTGGCCCCGGCGGAAATCTGGACCGCGCTCAACGTCACCAAGCAGGGCGCCGCCCATATCCTCGCCCCCTTGCTCAAGGCGAAGCTCGTCAAGCGCACCGGCACCCGCAAATCCGGCCGCTATCTCCTCGCCTGACGGGCAAACACCCCTCGCGGATCTTCCGCCGCGCGCCAGTGGTTGACGCGAACAACCGGCACACCGGGCCGCGCCGTTGACGGCGTCCGTCCCGCGGCCGAACCTCGGCGCCATGACCCCGATCGGATTCCTCGGCCTCGGCACCATGGGCGAGGTGATGGCGCTGCGCCTCCTGCGCGCCGGCCACTCCCTCCACGTCTGGAACCGCACCGCCGCCAAGGCCGTGCCCCTTGTCGCCGCCGGCGCGCGCGCCGCCGCGAGTCCAGCCGAGGTGCTCGCGGCGTGCCGCGTGGTGTTCCTCATGCTCGCCGACGGCGCCGCCACCGACGCCGTGCTGGGCCGCGACACACCCGCCTTCGCCGCCGTGCGCGGCCGGCTGTTCGTCAACTGTGCCACCGTGGCGCCCGATTACTCGCGCGGGCTCGAGCAGACTCTCCGCGCCGCCGGCGCGCGCTTCGTCGAGGCGCCTGTGTCGGGCAGCCGCAAGCCGGCCGAGGCCGGCACCCTCATCGCCATGCTCGCCGGCGAGCCCGCGGCCGTGGCCGAGGTGGCGCCGCTCTTCGCCCCGCTGGCGAAGCAAGCCGTCGACTGCGGCCCCGTGCCCAACGGCACCCTGACCAAGCTCGCCACCAACATTCTCCTCGTAAACAGCGTCGCCGCCCTGGCCGAGATGATGCGCTTCGCCGACGCCCACAGGCTGGACCGCGCCAAGGTGGCCGAGGTCGTCTCCAACGGCCAGCTCGGCAGCGACAACGTCCGCATCCGCTCGGCCAAGCTGGCGCAGCGCGACTTCACCGCCCACTCCGCCATCCGCAACGTGTTCGACAGCCTCGGCCGCACCGGCGAGGCCGCCGCCGCGGCCGGCTGCACGCTCCCGCTCACGGAGCGCACGCTTCAGCTGCTGCGCGAAACCATCCGGCTCGGCCACGCGGACGACGACATGATCGCGCTCTTCCACGCCATCGAGCGGCAGGACCGGGCCTGAGCCGGCGCCTTATCCTTTGGCTTGCGCCGCCTTGGCGGGCCTCGGTGTGATGTCTGTCACGACCCGGATCACGTAATAACTCGCCGTCGTGTCACCGGCGTTGCGCATCCCATGCTCGTCGTTGGAACCGCAGAAGAGGATCGAGCCGGCGCCGGCGCGCGTCGTCACGCCGTTGATCGTCACGTCGAGCACGCCCTCCTTCACGAGGATGATTTCCTCATCCGGATGCCGGTGCGCGGCCTGCGCGGCCACGCCGGCCCGGAGCGTGGTCACGTGGCACTCGAAGTTCGCGAGAGTCGTCGTCGGGGAATCCACCACGGCCCGCCGTTCGCCGGTCTTGGTCGGTTTCGCCTCCAGCTTCGTCCATTCGAAAACCGCCGAGCCCAGTTTGCCGGGCACGGCCATCGCAGCCGCGCCTTCCTTCGGGACGGTCTTGGTCACCGCGGTGGCGAAGTTGAATATGAAATACGTCGCCGGCGTTTCGCCCACGTTCTGCACGTTATGGAAATCGTTCGCGGCGAAGAACAGCAGCGAGCCCGGGCCGGCGCGGGTCGTCGTGCCGTTGATCGTCACATCAAGCGTGCCGTCGCGCAGGATGATGAGCTCCTCCTGCCCGTGCTGGTGCGGCGGATGCGACATCCGGCCGGCCAACAGGGTGGTCACGTGGGATTCGAACCGCTCGAGGGTCACGGTCGGACCGTCGGTGACATCGCGGCGCTCGCCGTTGCCGGTGGGCCGGGCCTTCAGGTCCTCCCATTTGAAGACGGTGGAGACGAGCGGGGCCGCGGGCGCGGCCGGCTGGGCGAAAAGCGCCAGAGGCGCGAAGACGAGGGCCAGGCGGAGAAATAGGCGGGGTGATTTCACAGGATTCACGATCAGAGAGAGGCGGGAGCGGTTTTACACCGCGACAAAGCCATGTGCGAATTCAAAGTCGGGGTGTAAAACCCCTCCCACCTTCGCAGAGAGGACATTCTAAATTTTCACTTCCACGCGCCGGCCGTTCGCCGCGGCTGATTCGTAGATGGCGGTGACGATGCCCAGGTCGCGCCGGCCCATCTCGCCCGGCACGGGCGTGGCGCGGCCGGTCAGGACGCACTGGGCGAAATCGTCCATCTGCCGCGCCTGCTGGTTCACCGGCGGGTCAAAACGCAACGGACCGCGGCTCGTGGCGCCGGCCAGGCCCGAATAAGTGAAAGCCGGGCCGACCTCGAACCAACCGCCCGCCGCCTCGGCGCGGAAGCGGTTGCCGCCGTCGTTGTAACTCGTGAAACACTCGCTGCGCGCGCCGTTGGCAAACTCCAGCGTCCACTCGATCGACTCCTCCACGTCGCGGAAAAAATCCGGCCGGGCCTTGGGCCGCTCCCGCGCCGTCACCGCCACCGGTGTGGCGCCGGCGGCCATGCACGACTCCTGGATGACGTAGATGCCGAGGTCCATCAGCGGCCCGCCGCCGGCGAGCTTCCGGTCCGCGCGCCATTGCAGCGAACCCATCCGGAAGGCGAACGCCCCGCCCATCTTCAGGAACGGCCCGAATTCGCCGGTGCGCACCAGCCGCCGGAGTTCCTCGTGATAGGGATCGAAATGCAGCCGGTAGCCGATCGAGAGCCGCACCTTCGCCGCCGCGCACGCCGCGATGATGGCGTCGCACTCCGCCACCGTGTTGGCCATCGGCTTCTCGCAGATCACATGCTTGCCGGTCTTCGCCGCGGCGATCGCGTGCTCCGCATGCAGCCCCGGCGGCGTCACCACGTAGATGATGTCGATGTCGGGATTGTCCGCGATCCGCGCCATCGTGTCGTAACCGTAGACATTCTTCCCGGAAAATCCGTAATCCCGCGCCCACTGCGCGCCCTTGGCCGGGCTGCCGGTCACGACGCCGGTGAGCCGGCAATGCTGCGTCTGCCACAAGGCCGGACCGAGCTGGCCGGCGCTGTAATTGCCCAGACCGACGAGGGCGACGCCAAGTTTACGGGCCGGCAGGGCATCATTGGCGGCATCGGCGCGGCCCGCCATCGACAGCAAGGCGGCACCGCCGAGGGTGCAGCGTTCCAAAAATTCGCGACGGGAGACGGGACGGCCGGCGCGGGGGTCGGGCGGCGGGGTCATGGGCGCAGGCTGGCGGCCCGGCGGGCAAACGCAAGCGGCCACCCGCGCGGCGTCAGTCCAACGTTCGACTGCGCCGCCTACTCCCGGGCCGCCCGGAGCATCGCCGCCACGCTGCGGTCGACGTCGGCGTCGGTCGTGGCCCATGAGCACACGCTGATGCGCATGGCGGTGCGGCCCTGCCAGACCGTAATCCCGGCCCAGCAGGTGCCGTCGGCCTGGATGCGCTGGATGACCCGCTTGGTCCGGTCGGCATCACCGAAGGCGACGACGACCTGGTTGAGCACGATATCATTGAGGATCTCACAACCGCCGGCCGACAATTTCTCCGCGAAACGCCGCGCCTGGGCGCAGCTCCGCTCGAACATTTCCGCGAGGCCGGAGCGTCCGAGCGAGCGCAGCGCCGCCCAGACCTCGACGCCGCGGGCGCGGCGCGACAGCTCCGGGGTGTAATCGCTGGGATTGCGCTCGACGGTTTCGGTCGGGAGATACTCGGCCGTGATCGCCATGGCCGCCCGCAACGCCTCCCGGTCGCGCACGAAGGCCAGGCCGCAGTCATAGGGCACGTTGAGCCATTTGTGGGCGTCCGTCGCCCACGAGTCGGCTTCCGCCAGGCCGGGACAAAGCGCGGCCAGCTTGGGCGAAGCCGCGGCCCAGAGGCCGAAGGCCCCGTCCATGTGCACCCACGCACCGGCCGCCTTGGCGCAGGCGCAGATCTCGGCGATGGGATCAAAGGCGCCGGAGTTCACGTTGCCCGCCTGCACGATGACGATGGTCGGGCCGGAGATCGCCGGCAGCCGGTCGGCCCGCATGCGGCCCTGCCCGTCCACCGGCACGCGCACGATCCGGTTGCGTCCGAGGCCGATGACGCCGAGGGACTTCTTCACCGTCGGGTGCACCTCCTCGCCGACGATCACGGTGATGGGCGGCGCGCCGAACAGGCCGTCGGCCTCGACGTTCCAGCCGACCTGCCGGAGCACCGCATGGCGGGCGGCGGCGAGCGCGGTGAGGTTGGCCACGGTGGCGCCGGTCACAAACGCCCCGGCACAGTCCTTGGGCAGCCCGAGCACCTCGAGCAGCCAGCGCAACGCCACCTGCTCGAGGTGGGCCGTGCCCGGCGAGGGCCGGTAGAGGCCCGTGTTCTGGTCCCACGCTCCCGCCAGCCAGTTGGCCGCGAGGGTCACCGGCAGCGAGCCGCCGATGACAAAGCCGAAAAATCGCGGGCCCGCCATGCCCATGGTCGCGGGCGAGCCGACCTCGTCGAGCAACCGCAGCGTGGCCGCCGGGTCCGTCGGGCCCGCCGGCAACGGCTCGTCGAAGGCCCGGAGCGCGGCCACCGCCGCCGGCGCCGGCGCCACGGCGCGGGTCTGGATGTCCTCCAGGTAGCGGATGGCGCGGGTCGAGGCGTCGGACAGGATCTCGTTCATCCCGGGAGTAAGCTTTCCCGGCGCGACGGCGTCAACCCGCCCCGCGGGTGTCCGACCGGAAATGACCGCCTCTGCCCGGCTCAGGTCCGCGGCGGGGGCGGCGGCGTGACCGCGGGCGGGACGAACGGCTTGCCGTTCACCGTGATGTTCCTCAGCTGCAGGTTCTCCACCGGCCCGAGCCGGAAGTTCTCGTCCGCCAGCTGCACATCCACGTTCTCCAGCGTGATGTCGCGCAGGACGTCGCCGGCGTTGCCGCCGAGCACGCCGAGCGTGCGGTAGCGGCCGGTGATGTTGCGGAGCGTGATGTTGTTCACCTGCCGCGCCGGCGGCGGCTGGCCCTTGAGGTCGAAGAACTGCATCCACGGCGCGACGTTCAGCAGCCGGCCGCTGCCGGCGAGGCGGATGCCGTCCATCGTGATGTTCTCGTAGTGCTGCGGCGTGTCGGGCCGGAGCTTCAGCGTCAGCATCGTGGCGTGGCCGGTCATGACGCAGTTGCGCACCGTGACGTTGCGGACGAGCGTCGCCTCGCTGCCGCAGGTGATCAGGCCGTTGCCGTCACCGACCTCGGTGTCCTCGACGAGGATGTTCTCCACCGGCGGGCTGTCGGCGTCCTGCGCGGCGAACGGCCCCTTGCTGCCCTTGAGCGCGATGTTGTCGTCATGGGTCGAGATGTAGCACTTCCGCACGGTTACGTTCTGCGAGCTGTCGATGTCGATGCCGTCGGTGCTGGGTCCACGGAGCTCGGGCGTCGAACTCGGGATGGTGATGCGCACGTTTTCGACGACCACGTCGCGGCAGCGATAGAGGTGCAGGTTCCAGAAACCGGAATCCTCGAGCGCGGTGTTCTCGATGCGGACGTCGGTGCAGCGCTCGATGAACATCAGGCGCGGCCGCTCGACCTCGAGGTTGGTGCACTTGGGATTCTCCTTCCGGCGCTGCCAGAAGGCCCGCCAGTAGACCGGGCCGCTGCCGTCGAACTTGCCGGGACCGGTGATGCGCAGGCCGGTCAGGCCGGAGGCGTTGACCAGCGCCATGCGCCACGGTTCGAAGTGCCCCTCGATGCGCGTGTTGAGCTTCGGGTAGTCCCCGATGTTCTCGGAGCCCTTGAGCACCGCGCCTTCAGCGAGGTGGAGCGCCACGCCCTGCTTGAGGAAGATGGAGCCGCTGCGGAACACGCCCGCCGGAATGACCACCCGGCCTCCGCCCTGGGCCGCCGCGGCGTCGATCGCCGCCTGGATGGCGGCGGTATTGAGGGTCTCGCCGCCGGCCACGGCGCCATAATCGGTGATCGGGTGGTCCGCCGCGGCCAGCCGCACAGCGGACAGGGATATGCCGGCCAAAAACACGATAAAGCGGAGCATAGGGCGGAGCGGGGTTGGAGGCATCGTGTTACCGGAGACGAAGTGGACGCCAGTAAAATTACCCGGACTGTGCCGGCCGGCCGGAAAATCGCTTCGTCTTTCCGCGGTTTCACGCTTCGCTGCCGGCATGCGTCGTTCCCTTCTGCTTGCCCCGCTGTTGCTCACGTCCGCTTTCGCCACCGAGCCCCAGGACTTTCTGCCTCCCGCCCCGCCGTGGCACGGCGCCAGCGAGGCGCTCATCGCGAAGCCGGACAACCCGTGGATCACGCCGGCCGAGAAGACGGACCTCGCCGACTCGCCCGGCTACGACGAGACGATCGCCTGGCTAAGCAAACTGGCCGATGCCTCGCCCTTCATCGAGCTCAAGGTCATCGGCAAGACCGCGCAGGGACGTTTCCTCTACGCCGCCATCGCCAGCAAGGAAGGCATCAACGACTATGCCGACCAGTTCAAGCGGTCCACCGTGGCCAAGCCCACCTTTCTGGCCCAGGCCGGCATCCACGCCGGCGAGATCGACGGCAAGGACGCCGGCCTGATGCTGCTCCGCGACCTCGCCTTCGGGGGCAAGGCCCAGCTGCTGGACAACGTGAACTTCGTTTTCGTCCCTGTCTTCAACGCCGACGGCCATGAGCGTTCCTCCGCGTGGAACCGCCCCAACCAGCGCGGCCCGGTCCACCAGGGCTGGCGCACCACGGCGCAGAACCTGAACCTCAACCGCGACTACATGAAGGCCGACGCACCCGAGATGCAGGCAATGCTCGCGCTGATCAACGAGTGGCGGCCGGCGCTCTACCTCGACCTGCACGTCACCGACGGCATCGACTACCAATACGACATCACCTACGGCTTCCACGGCTGGGATGGTGGCTTCGCGTGGGCGCCGAAAGTCGGCGAATGGCTGGACCACCAATGGCGGCCGGCCATGGACGCCGCCCTCAAGGCCGCCGGCCACATCCCGGGTCCGCTTGTTTTTGCCAAGAACAACCGCGACCTCCTGGAAGGCATCACCGCCGGCCCGGGAGACCCGCGTTTTTCCAATGCTTACGGCGATCTCCGGCACATTCCATCCGTCCTGGTGGAGAACCACTCGCTCAAGCCCTACAAGCAGCGCGTCCTCGGCACCTATGTCCTGCTGGAAGCTTCGCTCAAGCTGCTCGGGGAACAGGTGGAAAATGTCCGGGCCGCAATCTGGAGCGACCACGAAGCCCATCCCGCGACCCTCGCCTTCAACTGGAGCGGCAACTCCGACGTGCAGACCACGATGGATTTCGCCGGCATCGCCTACGAGGAGTTCGTTTCGCCCGCCTCGGGGGTGAAGGAAGTCCGCTGGCTTGGCACGCCCAAGACATATGAGAAGCTCCCCGTCCACCTGAACACCAAGCCCGGCGTCGAGCTCCGCCGCCCGAAGGCCTATTGGATCTCACCCGCCCAGTCCGAAATCATCAAGCGCCTCGAAATTCATGGTGTGCTCATGCAAGGCCATACCCGCGCAATGACCCAAACCGTGGAGATGTATCGCCTCGTGAACCCTTCTCCCGCCGCCCAGCCCTTCGAGGGCCGCTATCTCGTCACCACGAAGGTGAAGGCCGAGACCCGCACCGAGATCTACCCCGCCGGTTCCGTCCGCGTGCCGACCGACCAGCCGCTCGGCGACCTCGTGGTCGCCCTGCTCGAGCCGGAGAGTTCCGACTCGTTCCTCGCCTGGGGTTTCTTTCCTGAGATCCTCCAACGCACCGAATACATCGAGGGCTACGTGATCGCGCCCATGGCGGAGCAGATGCTGGGCGCCGACCCGAGGCTGAAGGCCGAGTTCGACGCGAAGCTGGCGGCCGACCCGAGATTTGCCGCCGATCCCACGGCCCGCCTGCAGTGGTTCTACGAGCGCACAAAATTCCACGACGACCGTTACCTGCTTTATCCGATCGGCATCGAGCGGTGAAACCTGGAGGGCCGGCCTCCTGACCGGCCGCGGTCGGCCGGGAGGCCGACCCTCCACCAATCCGCGCGTTTCTGTCTTTGCGTTTTGGGCGCTTTTTGTGGCCAATCACGGCTTACAAACATCCCCCCATGTCACGCACTCTCGTCAAGGACGCCCTTAACGCCACCGGCCCGATGGAGGCCATCCACCTCCAGGGCTGGGTCCGCACCCGCCGCGATGCCAAGGCCTTCTCGTTCATCGAGCTCAACGACGGCTCCTGCCTGAAGGGCCTGCAGATCATCGTCGACGCCTCCCTGCCCGACTACGCCAACGTGGCGCAGGCCAACACCGGGGCCTCGGTCGAGGTCCGCGGCAAGCTGGTCGAGTCCAAGGGCGGCGGCCAGAAATGGGAGGTCGTCGCCGGGAAATTCACCGTGCTCGGCGAGGCCGACGCCACCTACCCGCTCCAGAAAAAGGGCCACACGCTGGAATTCCTCCGCGAGATCGCGCACCTGCGCCCGCGCTCGAACCTTTTCGGCGCCGTCTTCCGCGTCCGCAGCCGGCTGGCCTACGCCGTCCACCGGTTCTTCCAGGAGCGCGATTTCCACTACGTGCACACGCCCATCATCACCGCCAGCGACGCCGAGGGCGCGGGCGACATGTTCCGGGTGACGACGCTCGACCTGGAAAACCCGCCGAAGACCGAGGACGGCAAGCACGTCGACCATGCGAAGGACTTTTTCGGCAAGAAGACCTTCCTCACCGTCTCCGGCCAGCTCGAGGGCGAAATCTTCGCCCACGCCCTGAGCAACATCTACACCTTCGGCCCGACCTTCCGCGCCGAGAACTCCCACACCTCGCGCCACGCCTCCGAGTTCTGGATGATCGAGCCCGAGGTGGCGTTCTGCGACCTCCAAGGCAACATGGACCTCGCCGAGGCGTTCGTGAAATACCTCATCCGCGACGCCAAGGAGCACTGCGCCGCCGACCTCGAGTTTTTCGGCAAGTTCGTCGACAAGGACCTGCTCGCGCGCCTCGACTTCGTGCTGGAGAAACCCTTTGTCCGCTGCAGTTACACCGAGGCCGTCGAGATTCTCGTCAAGAGCGGCAAGACCTGGGAACATCCGATTGCGTGGGGCGCCAACCTCCAGTCGGAGCACGAGCGCTACCTCACCGAGGAGCACTTCAAGTGTCCGGTCACCGTCTACAACTACCCGCGCGCGATCAAGGCGTTCTACATGCGCCAGAACGGCGAGCCCGACGGCCGCGAGACCGTGGCGGCGATGGACCTGCTCGTGCCCGGCATCGGCGAGATCATCGGCGGCAGCCAGCGCGAGGAGCGGCTGGACAGGCTCCGCGCCGGCATGGCGCTGCACCACCTCGACGAGAAGGCCTACTGGTGGTATCTCGACCTGCGCCGCTACGGCAGCGTGCCGCACGCCGGCTTCGGCCTCGGCTTTGAGCGCATGCTGATGTTCGTGACCGGCGTGGCCAACATCCGCGACGTCATCCCCTTCGCCCGCACCCCGGGCACGGCGGAGTTCTGAGACGGGTGGAGCGCGTTGTTCGCGACGCACTTGCCGGCCTGCTCCGCGTGGGCGGATAAAAATCAGGGGATTCCCTAGGCGTGAGGATTTGAGTCGGAAGGGACGCCCGGCATTTTTCCTGGCGGAACCTCCATGACCTGCGCCCGGAAACGACCTCAAGCCATTGGGTCGAACAAAATTTCCGGTCCCGGGCGTTCAGGGTTCTGGCTCGATCGCATTTTGGTCACACCACCATGAATAAACCGTTCCGTCCTCTCCTGCTGGCCGCCTTGGCGATGCTGGCAGTTTGTTCCGCCTCCGCCCAAACCATCATCGGCGCCTGGTCCTTCGGCGATCCCAGTGTCGCCAACAGCGGCTCCGGGGTCGTTGTCTTCCTGAGCAACGGCTACTTCTTCCACGCCGAGAACGCGGACACCGGCGCCGCCCCGACCGGCTTCAACGGCATGGAGCGCGGCACCTATTCGTGGAATTCCGGCACCGGCGCCATGACCCTCAGCACCCTCACCGACTCCAACGGCGACATCGGTCCCTCCAGCATCTTCTCCGGCGCGCTCTTCAGCGTCTCCGGCGACACCCTCACGATCACCGACGCCGACGGCCCCAGCACCGGCTCCGCCACCATGTCCCGTGTCACGGGCGCATCCGCGCTCGTGGGCGCCTGGTCCTTCGGCGATCCCAGTGTCGCCAACAGCGGCTCCGGGGTCGTTGTCTTCCTCCCGAACGGCTATTTCTTCCACGCCGAGAACGCGGACACCGGCGCCGCCCCGACCGGTTTCAATGGCATGGAGCGCGGCACGTATCTCTGGACCCCCGGCACCGGCGCCATGACCCTCAGCACCCTCACCGACTCCAACGGCGACATCGGCCCCTCCAGCATCTTCTCCGGCGCGCTCTTCAGCGTCTCCGGCGACACCCTCACGATCACCGACGCTGATGGTCCCAGCACCGGCTCCGCCACCATGTCCCGCGTCTCCGCCATCCCGGAGCCCTCGACCTACGCCGCGCTCGCCGGCCTCGGCGCGCTGGGCCTGGCGGCATGGCATCGCCGCCGGCGCAGACATACGGTCTCCTGAACAATCCGGACGACCGGATCCGTCGAAGCCCCGCGCGTGCGGGGCTTTTATATGCTCAATGCGGTCGCAGGAGGTTCGCCAGGTCGACCTTGGTGGACCGGTGCGCCGGCAGCCAGCAGGCCGGCACCGCGACGAGCAGCATGAGCCCACCCACGATGGCGTAGGTCAGCGGATCGCCCGCCTTCGTCTGGTAGAGGATGGATTCCATGAAACGCGACAGGCCCCAGGCCAGGCCGAGGCCCAGCACCACGCCGGTCGCCGCCAGGGCCAGGCCGCGCCCGAGCACCAGCCGGTGGATCATCGCGGGCGTCGCCCCGAGCGCGAAGCGGATGCCAAACTCCGTGCGCCGCTGCGCGACGGTGTAGGCCATCATGGTGAAGAGCCCGAGCACCGCCAGCAGCAGAGCCAGCCCGGAGAGCACCTCGAGCACCGCCAGCATGCCCAGTTCCAGCTGCACCTCCTGCTTGAGCAGCCGGTCAAGCCCGGTGACACTCATCACCGCGAACTTGGGATCCACTTCATAGACCGCCCGCCGGATCTCGTTGATGAACTTCGGCCCCGGGTCGCCGGCCGTGCGCAGGAGCACGCCGCTCATGGCCCGCGCGGCTGCCAGAAGGGAAAGTAAAAGCGCGGCTTGGCCTCCAGCCGCATCGAGCGCATGTCGCCAACCACCCCGATGATCTCCCACAGGGTTTTCTCGTCGAGTTGGAGCAGCTCGCCCACCGGATTGCGCCCGGCAAAGTAGGTGCGGGCCATCGTCTCATTGATCACCACCCCCGGCGCATCGCCCTGGCGCAGGGTGGCCAGCGAGCGGCCGGCCTTCAGCGGCACCCCGAGCACTTCCAGAAAGTCGGCGGAGCCGGATGTCCACTGCGCCTCGATTTCCACGCCATCCGCGCGACCGGCAATCTTTAGTTTCTGGGGACTGTAGTAGTTGGGGACGATGTTCGTGGCCAGGCTGGCCGCCACCACGCCCGGCATGCGACCTAGCCGCTCGGCAATCTGCTTGTAGCGCTCGCGACGCACGGCAAAGGCGATGTTTTCCTCCCGTGAAACCTGCAGGTTCACGTTGTAGCGGTGCACAGGCTCGAAACCCGGTTTCACATCCTGCAACTGCATGAACGTGCGCACCATCAGACCGGCTCCGGTGAGCAGTGCCACGGCCAGCGCGGCCTCGAGCACGACCAGCCCGCCGCGCAGGAAGCGCAGCCGCCGGCTCTCACCCATCGCCGCGCCACCTTCCTTCACTGCGTCGTTCACGTTCAGATGCGCGGCCCGCCAGGCCGGACCGGAGGCGATCAACGCACCGGTGAACAGACCCAGCCCCGCCATGAATCCCACGGCCTCCCAGCTGAACCGCAGGTTGCGGACAAAGGAGTCGTCGGAGCCCGGCACCAGGGCCAGCAACACCGGCATGAGCCACTTCGCGACCATGATGCCGGCCAGGATGGACGCCAGCGCCAGCACGAGCCCCTCGACCAGCAACGGCCGGGCGATGTCCCAACGCCCGCCACCGAGCGCCAGCTTGATGCCAATCTCGCGCCGGCGGCCAAGCATGCGCACCAGCATCATGTTGCCCGCATTCACGCATGCGATGGCGTAGAGAAAGCTGATCGCTCCGACCCCCGTCCAGGTCATGAGGATGTAACGGCGGTAGCCCTGATAGGTGGGCGGGGCGGTGATGGCGCTGACCGTGGCCTCGGCCTTCTTCATGAATTCCTCGTAGCGGGTGCCTTTCTCAGGGAACAGCGTGCGCAGTTCCGCCTCCGCCTGCATCGCCGTGCGCCCGGGCTTCAAACGGCCGACCGTGTAGATCTGGACATAGGCCTGGTTATCCACGGAGGCAGGCACGACATAAGGCAGGTATATCTGGCCGCCGGGATAACCCAGTGGTGGGCGAAAATCTTCCGGCAACACGCCCACCACGCGATAAGGCCGCCCATTCAACATCAGCTCCCGGCTTAACACCGCGGGATCGGCTCCCAGCCGGTTTCGCCAGAACCATGCACCCAGGATCACCACATTGTCCAGGCCCGGCTTGCCCTCATCAGGCAGGAAGGTCCGGCCGAGGGCCGGCGCCACCTGGAGCACGGAGAAGTAATTCGCGGTGGCCCGGCACACTGTCACCCCTTCCGGCTCCTCGTTTAGCAGCAGGTTCAGCGTGTCCCAGGACATGCCCGCCACCCCGCTGAACGACTCGGACGCATTGCGATACGCGGCGAAGCGCATCAGGAAGACCGCGCTCGTTTGCGACTGCTCGCGGTGATATAGCTCGACCCGGACCAATGCGTCCGGCTGGCCAAATGGCACTGTCGGGAACAGGCTGCCCGCCACCATCGTGTAGAAAGCCGCCGCTGCCCCGATGCCGAGCGCGAGCGTGCCGACCACCACCAGTGAATAGCCGGGTGCCCGCACCAGCGACCGGAAGACGGACTTGAATTCGAAAAGCACGCGCAGCCGGGGTTAATGCGCGCGGCAAAAGATGGGGTGGAATGCCATGGGATCTGGGAGATGACGGCCGGCGCAGGGGTTTCTTAGAAAGAACTAGCAGACCCCGTTTACCCGACAAGCCTGCCCTCATTCACAACGTCATACTCCAAAAGGGCCAAATCCCGGCCGGACCGACGATCCCGGCCGCTCGGCGGTTGCACCCGGGCGGTTCTCCGTTTCTCCTCCCCGCCATGGCCGCCGCCAAAACCCCACGCCCTGGCGCCCCCCTGCGCATCCTGACCGCCGTCCCCGTCTGCGACGGCCACGACAGCGCCGTCACCACCATCAACATCGAGCTGGCCCGCCACGGCATCGAGGTCATCTACCTCGGCTACCACCAGTCCGCCTCGGCCATCGTCCGCGCCGCCATCCAGGAGGACGTCAATGTCGTCGGCCTCAGCTCCTACAACGGGGGCCACATCGTCTTTTTCAAGGAGGTCGCCGACCAATTGAAGAAATCCGGCAACGCCGACATCCCCGTTTTCGGCGGCGGCGGCGGCACCATCACCCCCGCCGACGCGCGCGTCATGCAGCGCCAGGGCACCGACCGCATCTATTTCGCCGGCACCCCGCTCGACCGGATGATGGCCGAGATCAAGCGCGACTACGCGCGGGCTGCGAAACCGAACCCGAAGTTCAGAGGTGACCGCGCCCTGGCCCGCGCAATCACGATCGCGGAAGAGTCTGCTTTTGTGGGAGGGACTTCACGTCCCGACTCGAACAAGTCGCGGAGTAAATCCGCTCCCACCACGACCAAAAAGTCCTTCATCGTCGGCGTCGCCGGCCCCGGCGGCGCGGGCAAGTCCACGCTCATCGACGAGCTGACCTCACGCTTCCTCCGCGCCAACCCCGCCGGCCGCATCGCGCTGCTGGCCAACGACCCCTCCCACCCCGACTCCGGCGGCGCCATCCTCGGCGACCGCGTCTCGGCCATCTACGCGCAGGACGACCGCGTGTTCTTCCGCTCCCTCGCGACCCGCGGCAGCCTGACCGGCCTCTCCGCCGCCGCGCCCGCGGCGATCGACATCCTGAAAGCCTCCGGCGAGTTCGACCTGATCCTCGTCGAGTCCGTCGGCGTCGGCCAGGAAAGCGACCCGTTCCGGATCTTCGGCGCCGGCCCGAAGCTCGTCGACGCCACGCTCTTCGTGCTCGCGCCCTATTATGGCGGCCTGATCCAACTGCAGAAGATCGCGCTGCTCAACGGCGCTGACTTCGTCGCCCTCAACAAGTGCGACCACCCCATGGCGCACACCGCCAAGGCCGAGATCCAGGCGCGCCTCAACCAGAACGGCAAGGGCCAGGCGCTTCACGCGACCACCGCCGCCAAGCACTTTGACCCCGGCGTCGACGCCCTCTTCGCCGCCATCGCGAAGCTCGGCGACCTGCCCGTCTCGAGCGGCGGCGAGAAAGCCTGCCACCTGGAGGTGCGTGAATGAGTTCATGCACTGCCACGCAACTGGTAGGGCGAATCCTCCGGATGAGCCGTTTGCGCGCCCCGGCTCGTCGGGGACGACTCGCCCTACCCATCTCATCCCTTTTCGTGTCTTTTGTGTGTTTCGTGGTGCCCTCGCTTCCTCCCTCATGAGCTCCCTCGGAAAAATCGCCGACTCGATCGACGCCTACAACGCCCACGTGGCCGCCGAGGTGGCGCGTGCGCGCCTCGACGCCAAGTTCGCCGCCGAGCTCCGCGCCAAGTGGGCCCAGCTCCGCGCCTCGGTCGAGATGACGAAGTCGCCCACCGGCACGCCGCTCCCGCGCCTCGCGCTGCCCGACACCGACGAGCCCGGCGCCATCGCCGAGTATCTGCTCGGCCAGGGTTTTCCCGGCCAGTTCCCCTACGCCACCGCCGCCTACCGCGAGATGTATCTCGACAAGGCCGCCGGCACGGGCGAGGAGCCGATGCGTCTCTTCGCCGGCCTCGGTCTCGCCGAGGACACCAACGCGCGCTTCAAATACCTCAACACGCACCAGAAGAGCCTGCGCCTCTCCACCGCGTTCGACGGCCCCACGCTCTACGGCCTCGACTCCGACCACGAGGGCGTGCTCGGCAAGGTTGGCGAGGGCGGCGTGGCCATCGACACGGTCGAGGACATGGCGCGCCTTTTCGCCGGCTTTGACCTGACGCGCCCCGACGCCTCCGTCTCGATGACGATGAACGCCCCGGCACCGGCCATCCTCGCGATGTTCATCGCCGCCGCCAAGCGCCGCTTCGGCCCCGACTGCGTCGCCAACCTCCGCGGCACCATCCAGGCCGACATGCTGAAGGAGGTGCAGGCGCAGAACGAGGTCATCTTCCCCGTCGACGCCTCGCTGCGCTTCCTCTGCGACATGATCGAGTGGTGCGTGCCCCACATGCCCAGGTGGTATCCCGTCTCGATCTCCGGCTACCACATCGCCGAGGCCGGGGCCACGCCGGTGCAGCAGGCGGCCTTCACGCTTTCGAACGGTTTCACCTACGCGGAGCTGCTCAAGGCCCGCGGCGCCGACGTGAACGCCTTCGGTCCGCGCCTCTCGTTCTTCCTGGATTGCGGCCTCGACGTCGAATACCTCGTGCTCGGCCGCGTCTGCCGCCGCATCTGGGCCATCGGCATGCGCGACGTCTTCGGCGCCAACGCCAAGGCGCAGGCGCTCAAGCTGCACACCCAGACCTCCGGCCGCTCGCTCATCGCCGCCGAGTTCCAGAACAACCTCACGCGCACCGCCGCCGAGCTGATGATCGCCTACATGAATTACACCAATTCATGCCACTCGAATTCCGCCGACGAGCCCTTCACCACGCCGACCGAGAAATACGCCCTCCTCGCCTCGCACGGCCAGTCCATCCTCCTCGAGGAATCCGGCCTCTTCAAACACACCATGAACCTCTTCGGCGGCGCGCCCGGCCTGCTGATGCTCGAGCGCCAGGTCGAGAAGGCGATCCTCGATGTCTTCCGCGAGATGGACACGCTCGGCGGCGTCATCGCCGCGATGGAGCAGCGCTACCAGCGCAGCAAGATCCAGGAATCCGGCCACCGCATCGAGACGCAGATCTACTCCGGCGAACGCCCGATCATCGGCCTCAACAAATACATCTCCCACGAGCCGATGCCGAGCGTCCCTCTCGCCCGCACCTCGCCAAAAAAGCAACGCCTGCAGGTCGAGCGCCTCAAGGCCTTCAAGAAGAAGCACGCCAGAAAATCCCCCGAAGCCCTGCAGCGCCTGGAAAACGTCGCCCGCAACGGCGGCAACGTCTTCGGCGAACTGGTGCACACCGTCGAGGTGTGCTCACTGGGCCAGATCACCGCGTGTTTGGCCGGCGTGGTCGGAAAATTCAGACCGATGGTGTGAGTGCGGAAATGGAGCAATGGTCTTGTTTTCTGAGGGAGAAGGAGGAAGCGGAAGTGGGGAGGTAGGGCGAGCTCACGCCGCCCGCGCCGGGCGGCGCGGATGAAGGACGGTGAGCGGATCTGATCAGGCGCCTGGTGCG
>JAYRDK010000023.1:0-52452 GCA_041909435.1 Lacunisphaera sp. | reverse complement strand
CGGCATCGGCTTCGCGCAGGATGCGGATCTTCTCCTCAGTTTTGAACTTCTTGCCTTTCATGTCTGGGTCCTTTCTTGGCCCAGACTAACTCCCAGAGCGGCTTAAAAATTCGAGGTCACGTCACTCGCCCTGCGCGCAACTCAGCGGCAACCCACTCGGAAAGCCACGGCGGAAAAGTGGTGGTCAAGACCTCGATCGGAGTTCCAGCCTTCCGTTTCATCCTCACCGGAACGCCGCGACGCTGCGTTTCGTCTACAAAGGAGGCTCTTCGCTCGCCCTCAATCTCAAGGTGGTCGGCAAACTCCTCGGGACCATCGCAGCGCGACCAACGCGCGCCATCGAAGGTGAACTCGTGGCCCTCAAGGCCCATCGCGACAAACGGGCGGTCGGCGCATGGATGAGCGGGAGCGGGAATCCTTACGACCAATGACTCGCCGCGTGCCTCGGCCTCCTTCTTGTCGCGGCGGTGCGACTCGGAACGCGACGCCGGATGGCGGCGTTGCCGAGAGGATCTAGCGCGTGTGAATGTGCCCATGCTATCTGTTGTAGCACACGCGACGAGTTCTGCCGGAGGTTTCTGAAAGAAAATGCGGAGTGGGTTCAGGCAGAGGCGGCACGAGCCTCTGGCCTGACGAGGGCAGTTTTGTGCGCGTCATCCGGATCGGATGGCGCGCACAAAACTGCATCTCGCAGTGTGCGTGCGCGCTTTGCGCTCACACCCACTGGGCCTCTTGCGCGGCTGACCGCCTCCGGCGGTAGGCATCGGCTCCGCCCGATGCCGCAGACGCAGCCACCCGATACACGCGCGATGCAACAACCAGGAAACGCACGCGCCCACGACAAAAACAAAAACGCCTACCTATGCTATTGCCGATTACTAGAATGGTGGCTTCGGAGACAGCGCTGGATCACCATATTCAATGTGCGAAAGCTCGTCCTCCACGGCCGGTGAAATTTCGTGGCGCTGCGCGAACCATTCTCTAGCCGTGCTTTCTGTGGCTTTCAACTCATTGTAGTGTGCGGCCAGCATTTCCGGCGACGTTCCCATCTCGTAGGCAATTTTCGCTGGCTCTTTTCGGAGCCGGAGAGAGTAAGTAGCGAAAGAGTGCCGAAGCTGATTGTGCACCCAGCCAAGACCATTTTCCTTAGCTATTTGGTGGATCTTTATATCGATTTTTGCCCAGCGAGCAATTTTCCCGGTCATCTTTCTCCTTACCTTGAATTCGTGCAAGAAGCTCGCCAAAGCCTCATTCACGGGAACCGCTCTGCGTGATTTGGTCTTTGATTGGCTCCTCTCAATATCGATCATGACCACTTCATCGCGTTCGACGATGACGTTTTCCCAAGTGAGTCTTTTCGCTTCCGCGACGCGCACGCCTGCGAGCGCTTGGATGGCTACATATGGTAGAAACTGGGTGCGCTCTGCGTGGGTATTCATCAGGTGAAGCAGGCCACCTAATACAGCCGGAATCATCAGGGAATGAGACGCTGGGTCATGTTCCCAGTGTTTGTGCCTCTTTGAGAGGGCATGGTCTTTGTTGGGCAAAGCCTTCTCAGCCTTGGCATGGTTCCAAATCGTCCGAAGCAAGCTGAACTGATTATGGCGGGTTCGGTTCCCCCAATGTGCACCGTTTGCTTTAGTCTGCTCGTTGATCCAGGTGATTACTTCACGTGTCGTGATGTCATCGATCCAGCGGTGGCCAAATTCTTTCAGGAATCGCGCAAGACGGTATTTGAGATCTGCTTTGTAGAATTTTGAAGTCTTCGACTTTTCGTCATCGATTCGTTTGAGAGATTGGTAGTCCGCCACGATCTCACGAACGCGGCGCTTCTCGAATTCGCGATCCCATGTCCGCATGAAGTCATCGACGACTTGTAGCAACGAGAGGCCGGTCTCTTTGATACGCAGTTGCGCTGCCTGATAAATGACCGCGTCATCAGCGCCGAGCTGCGTAACGGTGCGCTTACCTTTGGCTAAATTTTCAGCGATTTCTTGGGCACGTTTCAGGGCTTCGGATTTATCGCTGAAAGTTTCGCGCTTCCGTTGATCCCCAACATACCACGCGATCCAATAGGAAACGTAGCCGGCTGCACTTTTCGTGCGGTAAACTTTCAGTCTTACTGACTCGAAGCGGACTGTATGCGGGAAGCGCATTTCTGTCAGATTATTGACGGAAATGGCTTTTGATTCAAGTTTATAACTTGCTAATCAACAGTTTAAAATGGTGGAGGTGAGGGGAGTTGAACCCCTGTGCCCCGGGCCTTCACGCGCCGCATCTACCGGTGTAGCGTCGGTTTGGATCTCGCCTCAAAGGACGCGTGGACGCGCGCTTCCTTCTCGGCCAGCCATGGTTGAAGATACGGCGGCGAGGTCATGACGGCCCTCACCGCTATTCCTGCTGTCGACGTTTTCATCCCCTAGCAGGAGTCAGGGTGAAAACGTGACCGCACTTAGGCGGCCATTAGCATTTCTTCGTTGTTGCCGTTTGTTTGTTTCGAAGGGGGATTTACGAGAGGCCTTCGGCTCTCGACCGGCAGCTGCGCGCTCCAACCTAGGGTCGAATCCAGAACACCCCCAAAAGGGAAAGTATCAGGTTGATCCGATGTGTTGAGCACACCGTCAAAGAACGTGGGAGCGGGAACGTGCCACATCGCGGCACGAATGCAAGCCGCCGGAACGGACTTCCCCAAGCCTCAGTTCAGCAGCGCGTTCACGATCGCGTTGGCCACGCCGACGAGCGCGGCGCCGGACATCAGGCCGGCGCAGATCGGTTCGCAGCACTCGACCCACAGCGAATGGCCCTTGGTGCCGGGCGTGGGGTGGCGGCGGCCCATCCACCAGAAGACGAACGCGCCGAGGAACATCATGAAGCACGCGTCGGGCGGCAGCACGACGCCGAGGCCGAGGCCGACCGATGACAGCGGGAAACGCCCGCGCGTTCTGATGCGCAGCACCTCGATGACGACCGCCAGCACCGCGCCGATGGCCATGGCCACGAGCGCCGACGCCGGCAGTCCCTTCAGGCCGGTGGCGACCAGGTCGGACACACCTTTCCATTCAAGCGCCTTCGGAAAGGGGAATTTGTCCGAAAGCATCGTCTCCAAGGAACGCGTGCCGTCCGCCCGGGCCGGCAGGAACAGCACGAAGAACAGCGGCGTCGACACGAGCGCGCCGGCCACGATGCCGATGCAGTGGCCGATGGCCTGCTGGCGCGGCTTGGCGCCGAGCATGTAGCCGGGCTTGATGTCGGAGAGCAGGTTCGCGCCGTTGAGCGCGACCTCGCTCGTCATGCCGCCGCACATGAGGTTGGTCGCCGGATTGGTGCGATCAATGGCGCCGAGCGTGAACTGCGTGATCTTCGCCATCACGCTGGTCGAGGTCCAGGAGGTGAGCGCCATGGAATTGGTGCAGATGATCGTGAGCACGAAGGTCATCGGCACGGCCGCCAGCGCCAGCAGCCAGGGCACGCCGAAGAACCAATGGGTGAGCCACACGCCGACCGCGCTCAGGATCGGGATGCCGACGAACGACACCCAGAGCGGCAGCTCGATGTCGCGCAGCACGTCGGAGCCGGCCGGAGCGGGCGCGGCCGCCTTCCGGCCGGCGATGCGCGACCAGGCGGTGGTGAAGATCTCGGGCTTGGCGCCGAGCGCCACGAGCGAGCCGACCACCATCATCGTCACGCTCCACCAGATGGACCACTGGGTGACGATCTCGCCGCGGCCGATGGCGATGGTTTTGCCGGCCGCCGTCAACCGCGGGGCGATGTCGCCGCGGTTGATCATCCACGGCGCGAGGATGACGAAGTTCACGATCGTGCCGATGATCATGCTCGAAGCCATGCGGATGCCCATCAGGCCGCCGACGCCGATCATGGCGGCATCGATGGCCCCGCGCAGGCCCAGCGTGCGGATGTCAATGCCGCCGATCTTCGGGATCCAGGCCCCGGCCTTCGCCGCCCATACATAATAGTAGTCGTCGAGCCGCTCGCGCAGATGCCACGGGCTCGCCCAGCCGAACCACTTGTCGAAGCTCAGCAGCTTGAACTGTAGCAGCCGCTGCAGGCCGTCGCTCATCAGGAATTGAAAGGTGGCCGCTCCGGCGGCCGTGACGGCGAGGACCTTCGCCTGCATCATGCCCTTGTCACTGCCCTTTTCGTAAAGCGTGTCGAGCACCACGCCGCTGGCCCGCCCCTCGGGGAACGGCATCTGGTCCTCGTTGATGAAGCGGCGTTTCAGCGGGAAGGCGAACAACACGCCCAGCACGGACATCACGCAATTCCACGCCATCATCTGCCACCACGGGATGATGGAGCTGGAGACGAGCATGTAGGCCGGCATGATGCCGATCAGCGGCATGATCATGTAACCGGCGGCCGAGGCGATGGACTGCGTGCAGTTGTTCTCAAGGATCGAGATGTCGCGCCCGACGCCCACCTTGGCCAGCAGCTTGAAAAGCGCGAAGGCCATGATGACGGAGGTCAGGCCGACGCCGATCATGACCCCGGTCTTCGCGCCGATGTAGAGCGCGGTCGCGGACAGGATGCCGCCGAGGAAAAACCCGGACAGGCCCGAGCTCCACGTGAGCTGCGGCGTATCGCCGCGGTAGACATGCCTGAACCACCACTCGTCCTTCTGCGCCCGCGTCCAGGTTCGGATCTGTTCCTCGTTGAGCTGTTGGATGGCCATGGGGGTTGGAAATCCGGCCGCTCAGGCGGAGGTCAGCTCGTCGTAGGCGACGCCCAGGTTCGACGGCAGGCGGTTGCCGCGGCCCGGCGGCACGTGGAAATCAGGAAACCCGGCGAGGTTCTCCAGCTTCACGATCTCCTCCCTGGGCTTGCCGGCCTTGATCTCGCTTTCGACGTGCGCCAGCAGCGCCGACAGGTAATCGCGGAAGACAAACAGGTCCGCGGTGGTGCCCGTGACACCGAACTTCGCGTGGCCGTGACCGAATACATACAGCGCATCCTTCGGGTATTCGGCCGCGATTTTCTCGAGCACGGTCACCCAGTGGCGGATGCTCGCGCCGCCGGGACGGTCGATGACCGGGTAGAGGCGGTTGAACAGGAGATCGCCCAGGTGGACGACATTCGCCTTTTCAAACAGCGTGACGATGTCGCCCTTGGTGTGCGCCGCGCCCAGATACCGCGCGCTGATCGTCTCGTCGCCAAAACCCTGCCGGTAGCCGTCGGTGAAGCCGAGGTCGGGCAGCATGGGCAGGAGCTCCGCCTCGGTCGGCGGTTTCGGGCCGCGCGCGGCGGCGGCGCGCATCAGGGCGGGCACGTTGGCGTGGGCCACGATGGTCTTGGTCGCCGGCCGGAAGACCGCGTTGCCGCCGGTGTGGTCGCCGTGGTGATGCGTGTTGATCACGGCATCGAGGGTGCGGCCGTTGCGGCCGGGCAGGTCCTTGAGGAAAACCGCGGCGGTGTCGGGAAACTGGGTGTCCACGGCGACCGTGGCGTCGGCGTTCACCAGCCAGCCGATGGTGCCGCCGCGGCCGGTGAAGAGCCCGACATTGCGGCGCAGCGGGCGGAATTCCGGGGTCCAGGCCGGCGGCGCAGCCGGGGCCGGACCGGGGCCGGTCGACGGGGTCTGGGCGGACAAGCGGCCTTTCGCGAGCAGGCTCAACGAGACGGCGGCACCGGACCGGAGGAGGAAATCACGGCGGTTCATGGAGTAAGGCTAGCCCCCGGGCCCGGCCGCGCGCCAGCCATTTCCAGAAACCCCGTAACCTTTCGGCGGCCGGACGGTATTACCCGCCGCACACCCTTATGACCTCCCTTCATGACCCTCGCCCCCGTCACCCAATTCCGAGTTCCCTCCCGGCCCGCCACCGCTAGCCTGCCCGTCGCCGTGGAAGCCACGTCCGACCATGAACTCATGATTGCCGTCCGCGCGGGCGAAATCCGCCGGCTGGGCGATCTCTTCGAGCGCTACCACAAGCCGCTCTACGGGTTTTTCGTGCGCCTGACCAACCAGCCGTCCGTCGGCGAGGACCTGGTGCAGATCGTCTTCTACCGCATCCTCAAATACCGGCACACCTACCGCGACGAGGGCAAGTTCTCCGCCTGGATCTACCACCTCGCCCGCAAGGTCGCCGCCGATCATTTCCGCAAACACGCCTCCACCCCCATTCCCACCGATCCCGCCGACCTGCTGGAACAACAGGACGCCGGCCCGCAGCCCTCCGACCAGGCCGCCACCACCGAGGACGTCGTGCTCCTCCGCTCCGCCCTCGCGCGCCTCCCGCTCGAGCACCGCGAGGTCCTCGTGCTCTCGCGCCTCCAGCACCTCGAGCACAAGGAGATCGCCAAGCTGCTCGACTGCTCCGTCGGCGCCGTGAAGGTCCGCGCCCACCGCGCGCTCAAGGAGCTCCGCGAAGTTTATTTCAAGATCCGCAAGGAAAAGGCGGCCTGACCGCCCCTCCCCACAACACCGAGGACCTCCCATGAACTGCCAACGCGTCCAGGACAACTTCATCGATTACCAGGACGGCTCGCTGCCCGCCGACGAGTCCGCCCAGCTCCGCGCCCACCTGACCAGCTGCCCCGCCTGCCAGCGCGAGTGGGCCGCCCTCCAGGAAATGACGCGCAAGCTCGACAGCCTCCCCGTCGCTGAGCCGAGCCCGCGCCTGCGCGAGAATTTCTACGCCATGCTCGAGGCCCACCAGCGCGAGGCCGATGCCCCGAGCCCGTTCGCCCTCGCCCGCGGCCGGATCGACCGCTTCTTCGCCGCGCTCCTGCCCGACCAGCCCGCGCTGCAGTTCGCCTTCGCCCTCGCCCTGCTCATCGGCGGCCTCTTCGCCGGGCAGCGCTACCTGGCCAAGCCCGCCGTCGTGGCCGATGACGCCGCCAAGCAGGAACTCGCCGCGCTCAAGGCCCAGGTCAACTCGATGAGCGAGCTCGTCACCTACTCCCTCCTCCAGCAGCAGTCCACCAGCGACCGCCTGCAGACGGTGCTGGCCAAGATGGACCTCAAGAGCCCCGACCGGAAGGTGCTCACCGATCTGGTCGGCGCCCTCGCCTTCGATCCCTCCATCAACGTCCGCCTCACCGCCGTCGAGGCCCTCGCGCAGCACTCCGACGACTCGCTCGTCCGCGCCGGCGTGCTCTCGGCGCTCCCCCGCGAGCGCGCCCCGCTGGTGCAGGTGGCCATGATCGAGCTGCTCACCGACGCCCGCGACCGCGCGGCCGAGCCGGTTTTTGAGAAACTTTCCCGCGACGAGGCGGTTGACCTGAATGTCCGTGATGCCGCGCGCCGGGCCCTCGCCGTCCTGCGCCTGCCCGCCAACCCCGCCCCCGCCGCCACCCTCAAGCCCGCCGCCTCGCCCCTTCTCTCATGAAAACCAACATCCCCGCCCAACTCCTCCGCCTCGTGCTCCTCGCGAGCCTGGCCGCCGCCCCCCTGGCGCGCGCCGAAGGCGAAGGCTCCAACGCCACCGTCAAGCTCTCCGCGCCCGACAAGCCCGCCACCCTCAACCTGGACGTGCCCTGGGCCGACATCCGCATCACCGGGGTCGACGGCGACAGCGTCACGGTCGAGTCCACGCTGAGCCAGAAGAACTCCAAGCCCGCCCGCCCGGGCGCCCTGCGCCGCCTCGACAACGAGGTCAGCTTCGAGCTCACCGAAAAGGACAACGTCGTCACCCTCAGCCTCGCCGGCGACAACCCCTGGGGCGGCCACGACGCCAACTTCAAGGTCTCGGTGCCCCGCAACATCGCGCTGAACCTGAAGACCGACGCCGGCGGCGACCTCGTCGTCCAGGGCGTCGAGGGCGACGTCGAGATCAACAACATGAACGGCGAGGTCCGCCTCGAGGGCCTGGTCGGCTCCGCCGTCATCAACACCATGAACGGCGAGGTCCGCGCCAGCTACGCCAAGGCCCCGCAGAAACCCATCTCGATCACCTCCATGAACGGCGAGGTCGACCTCCGCCTGCCGGCCGACACGAAGGCCAACATCCGCATGCGCACCCACAACGGCTCCATCCTCACCGACTTCGCCGAGGACGTGCTCAAGACCAAGTCCGAGGGCGGCAAGTCCGGCGGCTACAGTTACGCTTACGGCCATGAAGAGACCGCCCGCGCGGCGGCTGCCGCCGCGGCCGACGCGGCCCGCATCGCCGTCCAGGTCTCGCGGGATGTCGCCCGCGAGGTGCAACGCGAGGTCGCCCGGGCCGTCAAGGAAGGCACCGGCGAAGATACCCCCACCCCGGCCGTCGCCCCGCGCGCCCCCCGCGCGCCGCGGGCCCCGATGCCCCCGATCACCGGCGGCAAGCTCGTCAGCGGCACCCTCAACGGCGGTGGCGTGGACATCAAGGTCTCCACCATGAACGGCGAGATCACCCTCCGTCAGACCAAGTAATCCCCTCCTTTCTCCTGCTTCCCGCCCACCCGGCCTTGCGCTTGGTGGGCTTTTTATGTGCATCGTCGGGAAACACCGTCCCGACGGATTGGATAAGCCCCTCCGGCAGTTGATTTTACATGCACGTTTAGGATTGCTGATCATTTGCACTGAGGGTATTAATCAAAGGTCACCTCTTCATAACCCGCTACTTACCCAGCCACCACCCAGATACGCCACCGCAACACGGGCCAATTTATCCAACCCCAACCCCGGAGGGAATTCCACGTGCCCTTTACATTGGAGCGAAAAATCGTCGCCGGCTTCTCGGCGGCCGTGGGGTTCATGTTGGTTATCGGCGGAGCCGGCTGGTGGAGCGCCAAACGCTCGGCGGATACCTTCCGGGAGGTCGACCATACCTATCAGGTCCTCGATCAGCTCGAGGCCGGCCTGACGGACATGCTGAACATGCAGACGGCGACCCGCGGCTACCTGCTGACCGGCGACGCGAGGTTCCTGGACCCCTACAAGCTGGGGTCCGCCCGGATCGAGCAGTCCTTGCGCACCTTGCGCAGCCTGACCGCGGACAATCCGGCGCAAACGGAACGCCTGGGCCGCCTGGAAACCGACATGGCCGGCGCCACCGGCATCATGCGCGAACTCATCGCCCGGCGCGAAGCCACGCATTCGGCCGACGGGCTGACCGAAACCCTGCTCGCCGGGAAGAAAGTCACGGACCAGGTCCGCCAACACGTCGCCGAAATGGTGGCGGAGGAACGCCAGCTGCTCACCGGCCGCTCGGCGCGCGCGGAGTTTGAGCAGCGCCGCGCCGTCGTGGTGTCCGGCTTCGGATCCCTGCTCGGCATCGCGCTGGTCGTCACCGCCGGGCTCCTGGTGCGGCGGGATTTTCACCAACGCGTCCAGGCCGAGGCCGAACGCGACCGCTTCTTCAACCTCTCGCTCGACCTGCTCTGCATTTCCAGCGGCGACGGTTATTTCAAGCGCGTCAGCCCGGCGGTCACGGACATCCTCGGCTGGACCGTGCCGGAATTCCTGGCGCAACCCTATATCGACCTGGTCCATCCCGACGACCAGGCCGCCACGCTGCGCGAGGTCGAGCGGCAGGTGGTCCGGGGCGAGAAGGTCCTGCAATTCGAAAACCGCTACCGGCACAAGGACGGCTCGTGGCGCATCCTGTCCTGGCGGTCGGTGCCCCAGCCCGACGGGCTGATGTATGCCATCGCCCGGGACGTCACGCAGCGGAAGGCGGCCGAGGCGGCGCTGCGGGCCAGCGAGGAGGAATACCGCACGCTTTTCGACTCCATGGACGAGGGTTATTGCATCCTCGACCTGCTCTTCGACGACCGGAACCGGCCGGTCGACTTCCGTTTCGCGAAGGTCAACCCGTCGTTCGAAAAGCTGACCGGCCTGGCCGGCGCGACGGGCCGGCGCATCCGCGAGATCTCGCCCGACTACGAGGCCTACTGGTTCGAGACCTACGGCCGCGTCGCGCTCACCGGCGAGCCCGTGCGTTTCCAGAACTACGCCGCTGTGCTGCACCGCTGGTTTGACATCTACGCCTTCCGCTACGGCGATCCCGCGCTCCGGCAGGTCGCCGTGCTCTTCCGCAACATCACGGAGCAGAAACACCAGGACGACGAGATCCGCCGCCTCAACGCCGGTCTCCAGCAACGCGCCACGCTCCTCGAGGCCACCAACCAGGAGCTGGAGGCCTTCTCCTATTCCGTGTCGCACGACCTGCGCGCCCCGCTCCGGCACATCGACGGCTTCGCCAGCCTGCTGCAGAAAAATTCCGCCGACCGCCTGGACGAGCAGGGCCGGCGCCATCTTGCCACCATTTCCGCTTCGGCCCGCCAGATGGGCCGGCTCATCGACGACCTGCTGTCGTTCTCGCGCATGGGCCGGGCGGTGCTCCAGCCCCGCGAGCTGGCGGACCACAACGCCCTCGTCGCCACGGTCATCCGGGAGGGCCGCTGGGGCCGGCCGGACCGCCCCATCGACTGGGTGATCGCCCCGCTCCCGCCCGTCTGCGCGGATCCGGCCATGCTCCAGCAGGTCTGGGCCAACCTCCTCGACAACGCCGTCAAGTATTCCGGCAAGGTGGCCGCGCCCCGCATCGAGGTCGGCAGCCACGCCGATCCCGCCACCGGCGAACTTGTGTTCTTCGTGCGCGACAACGGCGCCGGCTTCGACATGCGCTACGCCGACAAGCTCTTCGGCGTCTTCCAGCGTCTGCACGGCCCGAGCGAGTTCGAGGGCACCGGCATCGGCCTGGCCAACGTGCGCCGGATCATTCTCCGCCACGGCGGCCGCACCTGGGCCGAGGGTGCGATCGACCGTGGCGCCACCTTTTATTTTTCCCTGCCCGCCACGCCAACCCCCGCCGCCCCATGAAACGCCCCCGCCCCATCCTGCTCGCCGAGGACAATCCCAACGACGTCGAGCTCATCCTCTCCGCCTTCACCGGCGCCCATTTCGTCAACGAGATCCACGTCGTGCACGACGGCGAGCAGGCGCTCGACTTCCTGCACCGCCGCGGCGCCCACGCCGCCCGCACCGGCCCGCAGCCGGCGGTCATCCTGCTCGACCTCAAGATGCCCAAGGTGGACGGCCGCGAGGTGCTGCGCCACGTGCGCGCCGACCCGGAGCTGCGCCACATCCCCGTCGTCATCCTCACCTCGTCCCGCGAGGAGAGCGACCTGCTGGCCAGCTACCAGCTCGGCGCCAACGCCTTTGTCGTCAAGCCGGTGGACTTCCAGGAGTTCATCTCCGCCGTCAGCAAGCTCGGCTTCTTCTGGGCGCTGCTCAACGAGCCACCGCCCCTGCACTCCAATCCGCCCGTCTAAAGCGCCGTCTCCGCCATGAAAATTCTCCACCTTGAGGACAATCCCCACGACGCCGAGCTTGTCCGCGCGATCCTCCTGGAGGAATGGCCCGACTGCATGGTCAGGACGGTCGGCGACGAACACGCCTTCGTCTCCGCGCTGCGGGCGGGCGGACACGACCTCATCATCTCGGACTTCACTCTCGTGCGCTTCGACGGCACCTCCGCGCTGAAACTGGCGCGCGAACACGCCCCCGACACCCCCTTCATCTTCGTCTCCGGCACCATCGGCGAGGAGCGCGCCATCGAAGCGGTGCATGCCGGGGCCGCGGACTATGTGATCAAGGACCGGATGCAGCGCCTGACCACCGCCATTCGCCGCGCGTTGCGCGAAAGCGGGGAGCGCCGCCAGCGCCAGGGCGCTGAGACCGCCCTGCGCGAGAGCAACGAGCGTTTCCAGCTCGTCGCCCGTGCCACCAACGACGCCATCTGGGACTGGGACCTGGTGGCTGACACGCTGTGGTGGAACGAAAGCTACTGCATCCTGTTCCGCTACCCGCCGGACGCCCGCGAGTCGCGCGTCTCCGACTGGATCGACCGCATTCACCCCGAGGACCGGACGCGCGTCCATGACAAGATCTACGCGGCTATCAACCGGGGGCTCACCACCTGGACCGACGAGTATCGCTACCGCCGCGCCGACGGCACCCATGCCGACGTGCTCGACCGCGGCTATGTCCTGCGCGACGCCACCGGCAAGCCCTACCGCATGCTTGGCTCGATGCAGGATATCACCGAGCGCAAACAGGCGCTCGCCGCGGTCACCCGTGAACGCGACTTCTCCGACGCCGTGCTGAACAGCCTGCCCGGCATATTCTACCTCTATGATGAAAGCCTGAAGTTCATCCGGTGGAACTCGCGCTTCGCGCAGGTTTCCGGCTACACCGACACCGAGATCGCCCACATGTCACCGCTGGATTTCTTCACGGGCAAGGAGCGGGAATTGCTCAAGGCGCGGATCGCCGAGGTGTTCGCCAAGGGCCTGGCCGACGCCGAAGCCAACTTTGTCACCAAGAACCACCAGCACATCCCGTATTACTTCACCGGCAGTCTCATCCTGATCGACGGCCGGCGCTGTCTGATCGGCGTGGGCACGGACATCACCGAGAAGCGGAAGCTGCAGGAGCAGTTCCTGCGCGCCCAGCGCCTCGAGGGCATCGGCATGCTGGCGGCCGGCATCGCCCACGACCTCAACAACGTGCTCACGCCCATCCTCATGGCCGGCCCGATGCTGCGCGTCCGCGCCACCGACCCCCTCGACCAGCGCCTGCTGCAGACCCTGGAGAACAGCGCGGAACGCGGCGCGGCGCTCGTGCGCCAGATCCTCGCCTTCGCCCACGGCACCACCGGGGAACCGCGCCTGATGCAAATCAAGCACCTCGCCCGCGACATCGTGGAAATGATCGAGGAGACTTTTCCCAAGTCCATCAAGCTGGAGCAGCACTTCCCCGCCGACACCTGGCCCATCCGGGCCAACCCCACCCAGATCCACCAGGTGCTGCTCAACCTCTGCGTCAACGCCCGCGACGCCATGCCGCGGGGCGGCACCCTCCGGCTCCGCATCGGCAACCACCGGCTGGACGCCGCCCAGGCCCTCGCGATCCCCGGGGCCCGCGCCGGCAACTTTGTCCGGATCGAGGTCGAGGACAGCGGCACCGGCATCCCGCCCGAAATACTGAAACACGTCTGGGAACCCTTCTTCACCACCAAGGAGACGGGCAAGGGCACCGGCCTCGGCCTGTCCACCGTCCGCGGCATCGCCGAATCCCACCAGGGTTTCGTCGAGCTGGAGACCGCGGTCGGCCGCGGCACGACCTTCCGCATCAGCCTGCCGGCCGCCGAGGCCGATTCCCCCGCCGACCACCGCACCGCGCCGCCCTTCCTGCCGCGCGGCGACGGCCAGCTCCTGCTCCTGGTGGATGACGAGGCCACCAACCGCGATGTCACCCACGCCACCCTCGCCCGCTACGGCTACCGCGTCCTGGCCGCCGGCAGCGGCACCGAGGCCGTGTCGCTCTTCATCCCGCGCTCCGACGAGATCCGCCTCCTGATCACCGATCTGCACATGCCCAATCTCGACGGCGCCTCGCTCACGCGGATCCTCCAGCGCATCAAGCCGGGCCTCCGGGTGCTCGCCATCAGCGGCCTCTCCAGCGGACCCGCCGGCAGCGAAACGGAAAAGCCGGAACAGTTCGCCAACGACTACCTGCCCAAGCCCTTCAAGCCCGAAACGCTGCTGCTCAAGGTCCACCGGCTGCTGCAACCGCCGGCCTGACCCGCACTGGCCGCCGGATGAAACCTGGCTATCTTTCCGCGGTCCCACCCTGCCTACCATGAACATCCGCCTTGCCCACCCCCTGCTGATCGCCGGCCTGCTTCTGGCCGGCTGCACGACCCCCACCACCCCCAACGGCGTCACCGCCGCCGATATCACGGTCGAGTTCCGGAACCCCGATGATTTCCGCGACGTGCGCGATGCCCTCGGTGGTTCCACCGACCAGAACGCCCTCGCCACGCTGCGCACCTGGCTGCAGGAGAACGCCCCGGCCCGCTTGGCGGCCGGTCAGAAGCTGCACGTCACCTTCACCGACATCGACCTGGCGGGCGATTTCCTGCCGGGCGCCAACGTGGATCGCGTCCGCATCATCCGGAGCGTCTACATCCCCCGCATGGAGCTCTCCTTCGCGGTCACCGATGCCGCCGGCCAGGTCGTCAAGGAGGGCACGCGCACCCTGACCAACCTGGATTTCCAGAACACCGGCCGCCGCATCGGGTCCGACCAGGCCTTCTTCTACGACACCCAGCTGCTCGAGGACTGGCTGCGGAAAGAGTTCAAATAGTTGACTGCTCAGGCCGGATGCAGGGTCGGCGCTCGCGCCGACCTGACATGCGAGGTCGCCGCAAGCAGCGACCCTGCAAGAAGCACCGGTTGACCCGGCACGGTTCCGACGCCAGCCTGCCGGCATGACCGTCCCCCGCCGCCTGCTCCCGGTTCTCTGTCTGCTGTCGTCCGTCCTCTGCCTTCCGCTCCCGGCCCAGCCCGACCGCATCAACGGCCGCGCCTTCGCCACCCGCTCCCCGGTCATCGCCCGGCACGGCATGGCCGCCACGTCGCACCCGCTGGCCACGCAGGTCGCCCTGGATGTGTTGCAGGCCGGTGGCTCCGCGGTGGACGCCGCCATCGCGGCCAACGCCACGCTCGGCCTCATGGAGCCCACCGGCAACGGCATGGGCGGCGACCTCTTCGCCATCGTCTGGAGCGCCACGGACAAAAAACTTTACGGCCTCAACGCCTCCGGCCGCTCCCCGCTCGGGCTCTCGCGCGAACAATTGATGGCCGACTTGGGCAAACTCGGCCGGGACACCATCCCGCCGCGCGGCTTCCTGCCGATCAGCGTGCCGGGCGCCGTCGACGGCTGGTTCGAGCTACACGGCAAGTTCGGCAAGCTCCCGATGAAGGACGTGCTCGCCCCCGCCATCCGCTACGCGCAGGAGGGTTTCCCCGTCACCCAATACATCGCCTACCTCTGGGGCCTCGGGGTCGCCAACGCCAAGCAGGACAAGTTCCCCGGCGCCTTCCTGGCCACCTACGCGCCGAACGGCCGCGCCCCGGCGGAAGGCGAGATTTTCCGGAATCCCGACCTCGCCGACACGCTGACCGCGCTCGCCACCGGCGGACGCGACGCCTTCTACAAGGGCGCGATCGCGGACCGGATCGACGCCTTCATGCGCGCGAACGGCGGTTATCTCCGGAAGATCGACCTCGAGAAACACACCTCGACCTGGGTCGAGCCCGTCTCCGTCAACTACCGCGGCTACGACGTCTACGAGCTGCCGCCCAACGGCCAGGGCATCGCCGCGCTCCAGATGCTCAACATCCTCGAGGGCTACGACCTCAAGGCCCTCGGTTACAATTCGCCCGCGGCGCTGCACCTGATGATCGAGGCCAAGAAGCTCGCCTTCGAGGACCGCGCCAAGTTCTACGCCGACCCCGACTTCAACAAAATCCCCCTGTCGGGCCTGCTTTCCAAGGCCTACGCCGCCGAACGACGCAAGCTCATCAATCCCGACAAGGCCGGCCGCAGCTATGACGCCGGCAACCCCGCCGTGCAGGAGGGCGACACCATCTACCTCACCACCGCCGACGCCGCCGGCAACATGGTCTCGCTCATCCAGAGCAACTACCGCGGCATGGGCTCCGGCATCACCGTGCCCGGCCTCGGCTTCACGTTCCAGGACCGCGGCGAGATGTTCACGCTCCGCGCCGGCCACGCCAACGACTACGCGCCCGGCAAGCGCCCGTTCCACACCATCATCCCCGCCTTCATCATGAAGGACGGCGCGCCGTGGCTTTCCTTCGGCCTGATGGGCGGCGCCATGCAGCCGCAGGGCCACGTCCAGGTCGTCTGCAACCTGATCGACTGGGGCATGAACTTCCAGGAAGCGGGCGATGCCGCGCGCTGGCAGCACGAGGGCTCCTCCGACTACGACAACCCGAAGATGACCGACGGCGGCTACGTCGAGGTCGAGAGCGGCGTGCCCTACGAGAGCGTGCGCGGCCTGCTGCAGCGCGGCCACGTCGTCCGCCTCGGCAACGGCGGCTTCGGCGGCTACCAGGCGATTGCGCGCGATCAGAAGAACGGCACCTGGATCGGCGCCAGCGAGTCCCGCAAGGACGGCCACGCCGCGGGTTACTGAAAAATCTCCACGGCGGGGTCGCCGTGGTTCCAGATGATTGGAGCGCGGGCGACCTCGCCCGCGAGCGTTGACTGCCCGCAAATCGTTCTCGTTCTCGTTCTCGTTCCTCGTTCTCATGCCGGCGTGAAACGCCCGCCATCGCAGTCTGCCACGAAGCCGAAATCCGCCGCATCCTTACCGTTGTTCAACTGGCTGACGACTCGCGGCGCCGGCGTTCTTCTGCACCCGACCTCCCTGCCGGGCGACCAGGGCTGCGGCGTCTTCGACCGGCACGCGGTGCGCTTCCTCGATTTCCTGCAGGCCGCCGGCATGAAATACTGGCAGGTCTGCCCGCTCGGCCCCACCGGCTACGGCGACTCGCCCTACCAGTGCTTCTCCGCCTTCGCCGGCAACACCTACCTCGTCGACCTCGCCGGGCTCGTCCCGGCCGGCCTGCTTGAGGCCGCCGACCTTGCCCCACTCGCCAAGCTGTCCGCCGACCAGACCGACTACGGCGCCATCTACAACCTCAAGCCCCGCCTGCTCGAAAAAGCCTACGCCCGGTTCAAGGCCGCGCGTCCGGCCCTGCCCTACGGCGACTTCGCCGCCTTCTGCCAAAAGAACGCGGACTGGCTCGACGCCTACGCCTACTTCCGCGCCCTGAAGGACCATTTCAAGGGCCTCGCGTGGTGGGAATGGCCGCTGGAGGCCCGCGATTTTGCCCGCGCGGCGAAATCCCCGTTGCGAACGAAGCTCGCCGATGCCATCGCCGCCTACCAGTTCGGCCAGTATCTCTTCTTCGGCCAGTGGGCCCTCGTCCGCGCCGCCGCCCGCGAACGCGGCATCGAGGTCATCGGCGACCTGCCGATCTTCGTCGCCGGTGATTCCGCCGACGCCTGGGCGAATCCCGGCCTGTTCGAGCTCGACCCCAAGACCTTCCGGCCGCTCGCCGTGGCCGGCGTGCCGCCGGATTATTTCTCCGCCGACGGCCAGCTGTGGGGCAATCCGCTCTACCGCTGGGACGCCCACCGGGCCGACGGCTATGCGTGGTGGCTGGCCCGCATGCGCGCCACCTTCGAGGTCTGCGACATCGTCCGCATCGACCACTTCCGCGGGTTTGACGCCTACTGGCGCATCCCCTACCCGGCGAAAAACGCCCGCGTCGGTGAATGGGTGCCGGGGCCGGGCCTCGACCTGTTCCGCGCCTTTCACGCGGCCTTCCCCGCCGCCCGCATCATCGCCGAGGATCTCGGCGAGCTGACGGATTCCGTCGTCAAGTTCCGCGAGGACTCCGGCCTGCCCGGCATGCTGGTCCTGCAGTTTGCGTGGGGCGGCGACGCGAAGAACGGCTACCTGCCGCACAACGCGACCCCGAACTCCGTCATCTACGCCGGCACGCACGACAACGACACCACGACCGGCTGGTATCAGGCCGCGCCCGAGCCGGAGCGCGACTACGTGCGCCGCTACCTGCGCGTGGACGGCCGGGACGTCGCATGGGACTTCATCCGCGCGAGCTACGCGAGCGCGTCGCGCCTCGCCATCGTCACGCTGCCGGATCTTTTTTCGCTCGGCAGCGCGGCGCGCTTCAACACGCCGGCGAAGGCCGGGGGCAACTGGCAGTGGCGCTACCGCGCCGCCGCGCTCGAGAAATTTTTCCCCGGCACCGCGAACTACCTGCGCGAACTCGCGGCGCTTTACGGCCGCTGAATTTTCCCGCGCGTCGCGCGCAGGAATTTTTCCGCGCGATTTTTCCGGATTTTTCCGCGCCGAAAATATTTTCGCGAACCGCAATATTTTTAGTGCAACCGCGCAAAAATTTTCCGACACTGCGTCATGGCTAAAAAGAAAAAGGCTAAGAAAGCCGCTAAGAAAAAGAAGAAGTAACGTTTTCGTTGCTGCTTCCTCTCCCCTCAACGCCGGCTCTTTGAGCCGGCGTTTTTTCCCTCCCCCTCGCAACCTTTCCGGTGCGGGGATTTTTATTTTTCGCCCCGGTCCGGGTGGAGGCGGGACCATCAGTCCCGCGGGGCATGTGTTACTGCCTTCCTGTAGGTTGCGCGCTGGCGCGCAACGTGGCGTGCAAGCACGCTCCCTACATCAATCGAAGAAGCGGGACTGATGGTCCCGCCTCCACCCGCGGACCCCTTACTTCACCGCGGCCCAGACGCGCTGCACGTCGTCGTGGTCCTCGATCTCCTGCAGGAATTCGCCCACTTCGGCGCGGTGCGCGTCGTCGAGCACGGGATACTGCTTGGCCACGTAGCCGATCTCGCTCGTGATGACATGCCAGCCGTGCTGCTTGAGCCAGACGGAGACCGCGTGCACCGCGGTGCGGTCGGTGACAAAGTGCGCGCCGGTGGCGCCCTCGGGGATGTCGTCGTTCTGCGCGTGGGTCAGCGGGCTGAAATCATTGGCCCCGGCCTCGATGGCCACGGCCTCCAGGTCGGCGGCGGCGTCCGCCGTGTGCGCCTCGACGATGCCGACGTGGTCGAACAGGAACTTGTTGCTGCCGGCCGCGCCCAGCACGCCCTTCTTGAAGAGCACGCGGATCTCCGGCGCCGTGCGCTGGTGGTTGTCGGTGTAGACCTCGACGATCACCGGCACCTTGTGCGGCGCGTAACCTTCGTAGACGACGTGGTCCAGGGAACTCTTGTCGCCGCCCGAACCCGTGCCCTTGGCGATGGCGCGCTCGATGGCCTCGCGGGTGACGTTGGCCTTGCGGGCCTTCTCAAGAACGGCATGCAGCCGCGCGTTGCCGGCGGGATCCCCGCCGCCGAGCTTGGCGGCCACGGTGATTTCCTTGACGAGTTTGCCGACCGTCTGGCCCTTCTTCAGGTTGACGATCGCGCGTTTCGCATGAAGCCATTGGCGTCCCATAAGGCGGCAAGGTATACTCAACACGTCCGGCCCCGGGCAAGGCCGAAGACACCGGCCCGGCCGGCAAAGCGACCTTGCGAGGTCCGCCCACGGGCGTCACACCTCGCGGTTTGATGCACTGGATCGCCGCCAGCCTGTTGTCCGCGTTGTTCCTCGGGTTCTACGAACTCGGGGCGAAAAACGCCGTGCGCGACAACGCCGTGCTGCCCGTGCTGTTCTTCGCCAATGTCTGCAGCGCCACCGTCTGGACGCTGCTGCTGACCGTGGCCCACGCCGCGCCCGGCACCCTGCCGGCCACGCTGCTCGTCGCCCCGCTGACCTGGCCCCAGCATCTGCTGCTGCTGGCCAAGTCCGCGCTGGTGGCGACCTCGTGGGTCTGCAGTTATTTCGCGATCAAGCACCTGCCGGTGTCGCTCGCCTCGCCGATCCGGGCCACCGGCCCGATGTGGACGCTGCTCGGCGCCGTGCTCGTGCTGGGCGAACGCCCGAGCTGGCTCGAGAGCCTCGGCATCGTGATCACGCTCGGCTCCTTCGTCGGCCTGTCCCTCGCCGGCTCGCGCGAAGGCATCCACTTTCATCGCGACAAGTGGGTCGGCTTCATCCTCGCCGGCACGTTGCTGGGCGCGCTGAGCGGGCTCTACGACAAGTTCCTGCTCGGCCGCGCGGGCTTCGACGCCGCCACCGTGCAATGCTGGTTCTCCATCTACCTCGCCCTGCTGTTTCTCCCGCTAGCCCTCGGCTGGAAGCTGCGCCTGTGGCAACGTCACGTCTTCCACTGGCGCTGGAGCATCCTGGTGGTCTCGTTCGCGCTGTTGCTGGCGGACTTCGTCTATTTCGACGCCCTGCGCAATCCCGACGCGCTCGTCTCCATGGTCGCCAGCCTGCGCCGGGGCAGCGTGCTGGTCGCATTCGCCGGCGGGCTGCTGCTCTTCGGCGAGGTGAACAGCCGGCAGAAATTCCTCGCCGTGCTCGGCGTGCTGACCGGCATCGTGCTGACGATCCTCGGTTGAAGGCCCCGCGCCCCCCGGTTCCGCGGAAACCGTCCGAGTCCCGCGGCTGATGTCAACTATTGGTTGACATCAACGCCCGGGCCCATCGCGGCTGGCGCGCCGTGTTTTTCAGCGCTTCACGCGGAGCGTGTCGCCGAGGTCCTCCATCTCGAGGATGACCGCCCGTTCCCTGGGCACGACATTCGGCGAGTGCAAAATCATCATCAGCTGGCCGTCGAAGCGCCGGAAGAGCATCGGGTGCCCGCCATCCTCGCCGTTCGCGCCGTAGACGGGCTCGGCCTGCTGCTTCCACGGCCCGGCGAGCTTGCCGCTCTCGGAGATGGCTATGCCGGTCGTGTAACCGGTGTAGCCGCCGGAGGTCCACAGCATGACCAGCTTTCCCGTCTTGGTGCGGTAAAGCCAGGGGCCGTCAGTGACGTGGCAGCCGTATTGGTCGGATTTCCTGCTCCAGGCCGCATCGCTGCCGTTAAAGAGCCGCCTGGGCTCGCCGACGGTTGCCGCCAGGTCGTCGGTCAGCTGCACATGCTCGACGGTGCCGTCCTTGATCTGCACCCACTCGTGACAGAACACCATGTAAGGCACGCCATCCTCCACCCAGAGCGTGCCGTCGAGCGTCATCATGTCCGCGGGCAGCGTGGATTTCTCGAGATCGAAGGCCCGGAACGGTCCGTCGACCTTGTCCGCCACCAGCACCTGCGAGCCGCGCTTCACGCGGGGGAGCCAGTCGCGCCACTGCTCGGGAAGCTTGTGGTCGGAGTCGAAGGTGACGAAGAGGTAGAACTTGTCCTTGTATCGGTGCAGCTCGGGCGCCCAGATGCCGCGGTTGCTCCAGAAACCCTCGGGGATCTCGAAGATCACGCGCGGGCCGTTCCATGTCACCAGATCCTTGCTGTGGTATTGGACGACCGTGGCGCGGCCGTTCGGCCCGCGGCGGCCCGCGCTCACCAGGTAGTAGGTCTGTGTCGCCTCATCCACCCATACGCACGAGTCGCGCAGGCGTTCGTCGGGCAGCTTTACGTCGCGCGGCGCGGGCATGGGCCGGTTGCGGAAATCGGCGGCCGGCGGCGGGGTCTGGGCGGCGGCCAGGACCGCCAGCAAAAGATACAGGCAATAACGCATGGGGTGGTTGGGGTGGACCCGACGCTGCGCCGCCGGCCGGGTGCCGCAACGCTTCCGCCCGCTGCCAGTCAGAATCGCCCGGCTCAGCCCCGGCTGGTCAGCAGCAGCGTGATGAAACTCGCGAACAGGCCGATGATGAACGTCGTGTAGGCCAGCTTGAGGTAGAGGTATTTCTTCTTCGCGAGAAAGACCCCCAGGGTGTAGATTTCCCGCACCTGCGCCTGGTAGACCAGGGAGGGATCGTTCATCACCCGGGTCATCTCCGCCTCGAACTGCCCGTAGGTCAGGCCGGTGAAATCGCCGAAGAACAGCAGGTTGAAGTGCGGATCCTGCACCTCGGGCACACCGGCATGGCGCCCGGTGAACGGGAGCTTGGGCATGACCGCGTAGGCCGCCAGGAGGATGGTCATCAGGCTGAACCCGATCAGCACGATCAACGGGAGCTGGGAGCCGGCCTTCATGACCTGCGGCGCGGCCAGCGTGACCACGATCGACGCCATGGTGAGCAGCATGTTGGCCTTGAGGTCGGCCATGCTGCTCAGGTGCATGTGATGGACGCGCGTCTGCTGCAGCAGGTAGTTGATCTCGTTGCCGGGAACGTTGATTTTCATGGGCGGGGCGGGGCTGGCACTCTCGGGTAAACGCCCGGCAACTTATCCGCCCCCGGCCGACGGGCGAGGTATTTTCGGGCCGGAACCATGGGCGGACTTCCTTTCCGGCCGGATCTGGCTACGTTTTACGACATGTTTGCCAATCTCCTCCGGTGGATCACCGCCCGCGACCCGTCTGCGCCGGATTATGTCTTCGTGGAGGAGGTGCATGCGAACCGTCCCGTCCCGCGCGATCCGCGGGCGGAGCGGTTCATCCTCATCTGCTGGGGGTTGATCGCGGTGAAACACGCGGCGGTGATCTGGGCCGTGCACCACTACGCCGTGCCCTTCCACCAGCTCTGGATCAACGCGCCGACCTTCCTGCTCGGGCTCGTCGCCACGCTCGCCTACTACTACGGCGACTGAACTGTGCGGTTCAGCGCGCCGGATAGACCGCGAAGGCCTCGATCTCGATCAGCCAGTCGGGGTTGACCAGCCCCGCCACCGCCAGGGTCGAGCGGGCCGTCTTCGCCGGATTCTGCGCGTTGTTGAAGAATTCCCCGTAGGCCTTGAACCAGCCGGCGAAGTCCGGCTTGCCGCCCTTCGCCGCGTCCGGGGTGATGTAGACGCGCAGGTAGACCACGTCCTTCATGGTCAGTCCCTGCCCCTTCAACACCTCCTCGATGTTCTTCAGGCAGCTGACCCCCTGCGCGTAGGTGTCGCCCATGCGTTCGTAGGTGGTCGGGCCGTCCTTGTTGAGCGTGCTGGGGACCGTGCCACTGGTCCAGAACACCGCGCGACCCGCCGGCAGCGCGACACCCGAGGCGATGGACCAGGCCGCATCGCCGGTGAAGGTCACCTCGGCCGGGGGCGCGGCGCGAAGCCCGAGGGTGCAAAGCAGGACGAGGGACAGCAGTTTCGTTTTCATAAGATTCAGGCGTTGGCGCGGGCGTGCAGCGCCGTGACCGTGCGGTGGGCCGAGACAAACGCGCCGGCCTGCCACGCCACGATCTTGGTGAGCCAGTCGCCGGCGAAATAAAACGGACCGTCGGGCCGGCCAAGCGTCCTGAGCATGGCGTCCTGCTCGGCTTCCTTTTCCCACCACATCCAGGAGCCCTCGTTGTAGCGCACGCGGTGCCACTCCACCGAGAAGGAATTCTCGAACTCCGCCGGATATTGCGGATGGATCTTGGCCCCCTGCTCGAGCGCAACCGCCTCGCGCTGGGCCGGCGTCAGGTCGTCGAAGACCTTGGTGTCGGAGAAATGATACGCCCCGATCACCACGCCCTTGCCGGCGGTGCCGAAGCCGTCGAAAGGATAATAGATCTGGCGGATCGGCTGGTTGGTGACGGACCGGCCGCCGTAGATGTCATCGTCCTCCTCCCAGAAGCGCCGCTTGAACTGCAGGCCGATCTTGCCGGACTTGTCGGCGACGCCCGAGTTGAGCGCCGCCAGCGTGGCCGGGGCCAGGTCGCCCGGCAGCCGGGCCAGCAGGTGCGGCGGCAACGTGCAGATGCAGAAATCCCCCGTCACCTCCCGCCCGGCGCCGCCCTGGGTCTGGTCGGCGTAAAGGATGCGCACGCCGCCCTCGGTCGTCCGCCGCAGTTCGCGCACCTCGGCGCCATAGCGGATGACCGCGCCGAGCCGCTCCGCGAAAGCATGGGGGATGCGGTCCATGCCGCCGGCCACGGTGAGCATCGTGCCCAGCTGGTTTTGCTCGTGGTCGAGGGGGTGCATCGACGCGTAGCCGGCCTGGAGCAGCGCCTCGAGCTCGACCGGCACGGTCGGCACGCCCGGTCCGCCGTCGGTCCCCGCGGAAACGGTGTAGCCGCGCGGGTGGTCGAGGAAGGTCGGTTCACCGGAGGTGTCCCCGCTGCGCGGATAAACCAGCGCCTTGGTCAGACGCCCCTCGTCGCGCAGGTATTCGATGAGTCTCTCCCGGTCCTCCGCGGTCAGCGGCGCGTCGAGCTGGCCGCGGCGGACGGCCTTGGCGAGCAGCTCCGCGGTGTGCCCGCGCATGTCGGTGTTGAATTCCTTGAGGCGCATCCGCGGGTGGCCGTCGACGTGGACAAACGCCGCCTCGTTGAAATGCGGAAACGGCACGAGCTTGAGGCCGAACTCGCGGCAGTAATCGAGCGTGCTCTGGTGGTGGTGCGAAAGCCGCATCGCGCCCGCATTGAGGAACTGCCCCGCGTCGAACCGGCAGGTCTGCGCCGGATGGCCCAGCTCGGTCTCGGTGTCGCCGCCGCGCACGGTCCAGACGCGGCCGCCCGGCCGCATCCGCGCCTCGAGCAGCACACACTCATAACCGAGCCGGCCCAGCTGGTAGGCGGCGGCGAGACCGGCCGGGCCGCCCCCAAGGATCACGACGCGCCGGCCGCGACCGGCCGGGGCGCGGCCCGCGAGCCGGAATCCGCCACGATCCTTCGCCAGCAGGTCGAGGGCGAACATCGAGCCCAGCACCGCCGAGCCGCCGTAGCGCGCGGCCCTCCAGAGGAATTGGCGACGCGTCAGCCCGGCCGGCCCCTGCGATTGGTGCATGGGGCGGAGCAGAGCACACCCCATGCCCGGTGCCAAGCCGCGTTACTTGCCGGGCAGGCAGAGACAGGAGGAGGTCAGCGGGAGGTCGGCCTGCGCCCAGACCTGGTCGAATTTTTTCAGGATCGGCGCGGCCTCGGCCTCGCGGCCGAGGTGCTGGAGCGTGCGGCCCAGGCCGTAGAGCGACCAGCCGTTGTCCGGCCACTTCTGCAGGTCCTCCCGGTAGACCTGCTCGGCCTCCTTGTAGCGGCCGAGGTTCATCAACGCCGCACCCAGCGCATGGCGGACGGGAATGATCCAGTCGGGCGGCTCGTCGTAGCGGACCAGGCCCTCGCGCCGCACGGCCTCGCGCAGGCGGGCGAGGCCGTCCTCGTCGCGGCCCTCGCGCAGGAGGATCTCACCGTCGAGCATGGCCTCGGCCACGTCGAGGATGGTGCGGGCGGCGTTGTTGCCAAAGAAGGCCTCGGCCGGGACCTTCGTGCGCGCGGCGGCGAAGGCCTGTTGCTCGGCACGCGCCTTGGCGGGCTCGGCCTTGGCGGCGTAGGCGATGGCGCGCGCGGCATGCCGCATGGCGCGGGACACCGGCAGCGTCTCCGCCGGCTCGGGCGCGGCGAGCACCTCGTCCCACCGGCCGAAGCGCACGAGCGCCTCCATCTTCATCGGGCCGAAATAATCGCGGAGAAAACCCCAGTTCTGCGACCACTCCTCGTCCGCCGGCAGCTCGGCCAGGAGCGCGTTCATGTGGGCCAGCGCCAGCTCGCTGCGGCCGGTCATCATGGCGGCGAAGGCGAGCATGTGGCGGTTGTGGCCGAAGTAGAGCCAGAGGAAGCCGCGCGGCGAACCGAAGCGCTCGCGCGTGCGGCGGTCGGCCTCGACGGCGCGGGTGTTGGCGACGATCGCCTTCTCCCACTGCCCGAGCAGCACGTCGATGTGCGACGGCATGTGCATCAGGTGGCCGAGGCCGGGTTGCAGGTCGCGCAGCTGGTCGGCCGCCTCCGCCGCGCGGGCGGGCGCCGGCGAGGCCTCGAGCGCGTGGATGGTGAGGTGCAGGGCGAAGGGATGGCGCGGGGCGAGCTTCCGCACCGCGGCCAGCGTGGCGACGATCTCGGCGGTGCCGGGCTGCGGCGAGCCGTCAGCCTGCCAGAGGTCCCACGGTCGCAGGTTCATCATCGCCTCGGCAAAGAGCGCGCCGGCGTCGGCGTCCTGCGGGAATTTTTTCCAGACCCCGCGCATGGCGGCGGCGTAGGCCTCGTCGAGCGGCCGGCGGTCGGCGGGCTGCGGGTCGGCAAAGCGTTTTTCCTGCGCGGCGATCAGCGCCTGCTCGACCGGCGTGGCGTTGGCGGAATGCCTGGCGGCCTGTGCCAGCGCGGCCGAGGCCAGGGCAACGCGGTCCGGCGGGACCATCGGCAGATTGATGTGCGGGCCGCTCGCGAGGGCCACCCCCCACCAGGCCATGGCACACTCCGGGTCGAGCCGCGTCGCCGCCTGGAAGGAGCGGATGGCGTTGTCATGGTCGAAGGCAAACAACAGCGCCAGGCCCTGGTCGAAGTAGCGCTGGGCCTCGGGCGACTTGGTCGTGACGGGCCGGTGCAGGTGGCCGATCTCGGCCGGCGCCAGCAGCGGCACGGCGGGTTCGGCCGCGCGGATCGTGGTGAGGGCTAGCAGGGCGGCGAGCGCCGCGGACAGAAGGCGGGGAGGCATCATGAGGCGACCTTATCAGCGGGGATGACGGCCTGCCATGGGCTCATCGGCTAGGCTGCGGGATCCAGCGTCTTAACCTGTTATTGCCGGGGCAAATGTTTTCCTTCTGGCCTCGGCCCCGTCCCTGCGGAATTCTGGGATCATGCCCAACGTCCCCGGTCTCCGCAGTCCCTACCTCAAGGTCGGCCGCCTCGTCTACTTCGGCCGCATGCTGGACAAGATCCGGCTCCAGGCCGCCGGCCAGCTGCCGGCCGCCGACTACGCCGCCAACCTCGGCAAGGGCTTCGACGGGCGCTGCTGCAATTTTCTCCGCGTCGGCTACGACGAGCTCAAGGCCCGCGCGCTGCAGGGCGGCACGGACGCAGAGGTGCTTGCCTGGGCCGAGCAAAAGGGCGGACCGCGCACCGACGAGGAGTGCGAGGTCTGGAACGGCTTCATGATGAAGCGCGGCTGGCGCGACGCCGGCGCGGGCACGCTCGCCCAGCGCATCAAGGAAAGCGCCCTCGAGGCCGCGCCGGTCATGACCATGTTTGATTACCTCGATTTCGACGAGGGCCGCGACCCCGTCGGCACCCGGGCCTGGGAAAAATAACATGCCCGTCTGGCGCAAGCTCCTCCGCTGGCTGCTCATCACGCTGGGCGGGTTGCTGCTGATCGGGCTGGCCGCCACGGGCTGGGGCTGGTGGCAGATGCGGGGCAGCCTGCCGCCGCTCGACGGCACGCGCACCGTCGCCGGGCTGTCCGCCCCCGTGCAGATCGCGCGCGACGCGCTGGGTGTTCCCACCATCACCGGCAACTCCCGGGCCGATGTGGCCCGCGCGCTGGGTTTTGTGCACGCGCAGGACCGGTTTTTCCAGATGGACCTCATGCGCCGGCGCGGCGCCGGGGAACTCTCCGAGCTGTTCGGCCGGGCGGCGCTCGACCTCGACCGCGAGGCGCGGCTGCACGGGTTCCGCCGCACCGCCGCCCAGGTGGTGGCCGCGGCGACGCCGGCCGAGCGCGCGGTGCTCGCCGCCTACACCGCCGGCGTCAACGCCGGCCTGGCCGGGCTCCGCCGGGTGCCGTGGGAATACCTCGTGCTCCGCACCGCCCCGCTGCCCTGGCGCGAGGAGGACACGCTGCTGTGCTTCTACGCCATGTGGTTCGACCTCCAGGACTACCGGGGCACGTTTGAGCGCAACCGCGACGCCGTCCGTTCGCGGATGGGTGCCGCCACGCTCGAGTTTCTCGCGCCGCGCGGCAATTCCTGGGACGCCGCGCTCGACGGCAGCACCTTTCCCGCCGCCCCGCTGCCCCCGCTGCGCTTCACGGCGCCCGCCGGCGACGCCCCCGCGGGCCTCGCCGCCCTCGAGCCCGCCGGCAAGCGCGTGGTCGGCTCCAACGCCTTCGCCCTCGCGGGCGCACACACCGCCACCGGCGCCGCGCTGCTCGCGAACGACATGCATCTCGACCACAACCTGCCGCAGATCTGGTATCGCGCCGTGCTGCAGTGGACCGATGCCGCCGGCCCGCACCGCCTGGCCGGCGTGACCCTGCCGGGCACGCCGCTGCTCACCGTCGGCAGCAACGGCCGCGTCGCCTGGGGCTTCACCGACGCCTACGTCGACACCACCGACGTCATCACGATCGCGACGGAAAACACCGCGAACAGCTTCTACCAGACCCCCGACGGCTGGAAGGAGATCGAGGAGCGACCGGAGGAGATCCGGGTGAAGGGCGAAAAACCCGTGCCCTTCATCGCGCGCTGGACCCGCTGGGGCCCGATCATCGAGGGACCCAAGGACGGGCGCGGCCTGGTCCTGCGCTGGACGGCCCATGACGCGGCCGCGACCAACCTTCATTTCATGGACATCGAGACGGCGCAGACCGCGGCCGAGGCCGTCGCCATCGCGCACCGCTCGGGCATCCCGAACGAGAACATGCTCATCGCCGATGCCGCCGGCAACATCGCCTGGACCGTCATCGGCGCGGTGCCGCGCCGGGTCGGCTACGACGGCCGCGTGCCGGTCTCCTGGGGTTACGGCGACCGCCGCTGGGAGGGCTTCCTTGACCCCGGGGAGGTTCCCGTGGTCAGCAACCCGGCCGGCGGGGCCCTGTGGAGCGGCAACAACCGCGCCCTCGGCGGCGAGGCCCACGCCAGGCTGGGCGACAGCGGTTACGACGAGGGCGCCCGCGGCGGCCAGATCCGCGACGGGCTGCACGCGCTGGTGGCCTCCGGCAAAAAGGCCGGGCCCGCCGACCTGCTCGCCATCCAGCTCGACGACCGCGCGCTTTTCCTCGGGCGCTGGCAAAAATTCCTGCTCGAGGTGCTGACCGATGCGGCCGTCGCCCAGAACCCGTCCCGGGCCGGGCTGCGCGCGGCCGTGCGCGCCTGGGACGGCCGCGCCGGCACGGACTCCGTCGCCTACCGCGCGGTGCGGGCCTTCCGGCTGCATGTCGCCGGGCGCGCCTTCGCCCCCTTTGACGCGCAGGCCCAGCAGGAATATGCCGCGTTCAACTGGCGCGGCTTCCCGTATGAAGACGCCCTCTGGCGGTTGGTGCACGAACGGCCGGAAAAGCTGCTCAACCCCGCGCATCCCTCCTGGGACGCGCTGCTCCTGGCGGCGGCCGACGATGTCCTGGCGGATGTCGCCAAGACCGGCCGCCCCCTCGCCGCGTTCACGTGGGGTGCCCGCAACACCCTCACCATGCAGCATCCCTTCGGCCGCTTCCTGCCCCAGCCGCTCGCCCGCCTGCTCGACATGCCGGCGGACCAGCTGTCCGGCGACAGCGACATGCCGCGCGTGCAAAGCCCGCGCTTCGGCCAGTCGGAGCGGCTGGTCGTCTCACCCGGCCATGAGGCCGAGGCCATCCTCCACATGCCCGGCGGCCAGAGCGGCCACCCGATGTCCCCTTTCTACCGCGCCGGCCACGCCGCGTGGGTGAAGGGCGAGCCGACCCCGCTGCTGCCCGGCCCGGCCCGACACACGCTGACGCTCACGCCCTGAGTTGCCCCGCCGTCCGTCCATTCCTTTTCGAAATCGCGAATCGAGAATCCCAAATCGAACATCCCCATGCCGCTCCATGTCCTCTCCCACCCGCTCGGGGCCCACGTGCTCACCCACCTGCGGGACAAAACCACCAAACCCGCGCTCTTCCGCACCCTGAGCTACCAGATCGCGCTGTTGCTGGCGCTCGACGCCACCCGCGACCTCGCGACCGAGAAAAAATCCGTCGACACCCCGCTCGAGCCCTTCACCGGCCTGGTGCTGGCCCGGCCGCTCGTCGTCGTGCCCATCCTGCGCGCCGGCCTCGGCATGCTGCAGCCGTTCCATGACATCTTCCCCGACGTCTCCGTCGGCTACGTCGGCCTTGAGCGCGACCACACGACCGCCGTGGCGCGCAGCTACTACTGCAAGCTCCCGCCGCTCGCCAACACCCGCGTCATCGTCGTCGACCCCATGCTCGCCACCGGCGGCTCGGCCGCGCAGGCCGTCGACGTCGTGAAGGCCGCCGGCGGGCGGGAGATCGTCTTTGTCTGCATCGTCGCCTCGCCCGAGGGCGTCGCCACGCTGCAAAAGGCCCATCCGGACGTGACCATCCACACCGGCGCGCTCGACCGCGCGCTCAACGCGAAGAAATACATCCTCCCCGGCCTTGGCGATTTCGGCGACCGGCTCTACGGCACCTGAGCCATGGAACTCACCACCCTCACCGCCCGCGCCGTGGAGGTGCAACGCCGCCTCAACGAGAGCGCCGCCGCGCGCGGCGGCCGGCCGTGGACCCGCGAGGAACTCATGCAGGGCTTCGTCGGCGATGTCGGCGACCTGATGAAGCTCGTCATGGCCAAGGCCGGCGCCCGTCCCATGGCGGAGGTGGACCGCAAGCTCGCCCACGAGCTTTCCGACTGCCTGTGGAGCGTGCTCGTGCTGGCGCAGGCCTACGGCGTGGACCTGGAAAAGGAATTCCCCGCCACGATGGACGGGATCGAGGCGAAGCTCGCGCGGCCACCGACGGGCGCGCCGCGCGGACATCCCTGATTTTTTCTTTCCCGCTTCGGGGGGCGGGGCCTTCGGCTGATGTCAACCATTGGTTGACATCAGCTCCGGGCGAACCCCGGCCCCGGGCTGGTGGATTCCACGGCCGGGATCCTGCGCCGGCCGCGTCAAGCCCGCCCGCCCGCCGGCATTTGATTTTTTTCGTGTTCATCCGCGCCAATCGCGCCCAAGTTGCCCGTAATGACCATTGACCGCCCGGGCCTGATCGTCGCCGACAACTGGAAGGACTACCAGCTGCTCGACTGCGGCCTGGGCATGAAGCACGAGCAGTGGGGCCCCTACACCCTCGTGCGCCCCGACCCGCAGATCATCTGGCCGCGCACCGGCGGCAACGGCCGCTGGGAAAACTGGGACGGCTTCTACCACCGCAGCGAGACCGGCGGCGGCAAATGGGAATACCGCAAGCCCCTGCCCGACCACTGGTCCATCCGCTACGGCAACCTGACCTTCAAGATCCACCCCACCAGCTTCAAGCACACCGGCCTCTTCCCCGAGCAGGCGGTCAACTGGGACTGGTTCACCGCCCGCATCAAGGCCGCGAAGGCCGCCGGCCGCGAGGTGAACGTGCTCAACCTCTTCGGCTACACCGGCGCCGCCTCGGTCGCCGCGGCCGCCGCCGGCGCCAGCGTCTGCCACGTGGACGCCGCCGAGGGCATGGTCAAGTGGTGCCGGGAAAACGCCGCGCTCTCCGGCCTCGCCGACGCGCCCGTGCGCTACATCACCGACGACTGCCTGAAATTCGTCCGCCGCGAGATCAAGCGCGGCCGCAAATACGACGCCATCATCATGGACCCGCCGACCTACGGGCGCGGCAGCACCGGCGAGATGTGGCGGCTCGAGGACCACCTCTGGGAGCTGCTCAAGGAGTGCAAGGAGGTGCTGAGCGACCGGCCGGTCTTCGTCCTGATCAACGCCTACACGGCGCGTCTCTCGCCCACCGTCGTCGTCAACCTGCTCGCCGGCCTCATGGCCGGCGCCGGCGGCCGGATCTCCGGCGGCGAGGTCGGCCTGCCGATCCGCCGCGACGGCAAGGTCCTCCCCTGCGGCATCTTCGGCCGCTGGGAATCCACCGCCTGATCGCGACGGCGGCATGACCGCCTCCGCCGGCCTGGAGGCGGGACCATCAGTCCCGCGGGTTTGAATGCAGGTTGCACGCTTGCGCGCAACGTGGCGTGCAAGCACGCCACCCACAGGAAGATTGCGGGGCTGATGGCCCCGCCTCCACTGACCGACGCCCGCGGTCCGGTCACTTCGGCGCGAGGTTCTTCGCCAGGAACCTCTCGATCTCCGCGAACAGCTTCGCGCGGTTCTTCTCCTTGGTGAAACCGTGGCCCTCGTTGGCGAAGTAGAGCGACTGCGGCGGCCGGCCGGCCTTCTCGAGCGCATCCACCATCTTGCGGGCCTGCTTGGGCGGCACCGTCTTGTCGTCCTTGCCCTGCACGATGAAAACCGGCGCCGTGATCTTCGCCGCAAAGTTCACCGGCGAGATGCCGGCGAGAAACTCCTGGTTCAGCTTGGGATCGCCGATCCACTCGCGGAAATGCAGGTAGGAGAACCTGTATTCCTCGCCCTTGCGCTCCTTGATGATGTCCGTCCAGTCCGTCACGCCGGCGATCGAGACGCCGCAGCGGTAGAGCTCCGGGTTGTGCCCGAGGGCAAACAACGCCGCAAAGCCGCCGTAGCTGCCGCCGACGATGGCGATGCGGCCCGGGTCGGCGAATTTCCTTTCGATGACCCAGCGCGTGCCGTCCTCGATGTCGTCCTGCATGCCGCGGCCGATCTCCCGCTTCCCCTTCAGGAAGAACTCGGTGCCGTAGCCGGGGGAGCCGCGAAAATTCATCTGCAGGACCGCATAGCCGCGGTTGGCGAGGAACTGCACCAGCGGGTTGAACTGCCAGGTGTCGCGGACGAAGGGCCCGCCGTGGGGCATGATGACGAACGGCAGCCCGGTCTTCCGGTCGCCCGGCGGCAGGGTCAGGTAGCCGTGGATCGTCTCGCCGTCGCGCGCCGGGTATTTGACCGGATACATCGGCCCCATGGCCGCGGCCGGAAATCCCGCGAGCCGCTCGCTCAGCCGGGTCAGCGAAGGTTGCGCGCCCTTCAGGTCCACCAGGTAATAGATGCCGGGCTCCCGGTCGGAAAAACCCAGGACGAGGAAGCGCTTTTCATCGCGGGAGCGGCTGATGATGAGGTTGACCGTGTCCGGCAGCACCTTGTCCAGGCTGGCCTGCAACGCGCCGAACCCGGGGTCGAACCACAGGGTGCGCGGGCCGTCGGAGATGTAACGGATGCCGACCACGTTCTCCGCGAGCTCCGAGACGACGGGGCCGGCAAGCGGGACGCCGTCGATCGCGGCCGTGCCGCGCTCGGGAATGATGTCGAATTGCGGATGGCCGGCGATCAGATCGCCCAGCCGGCCCGCCTCCAGGTCGTAATAGTAGACCGCCCGCCGCTTGTATTCGTTGGTCGCCGCCACGATCAGCCGCTGACCGTTGTAATCGAAGCCCAGCGGGGTGATCTGGCCGCGCGCCTCGTCGAAGAGCGGCAGCGTGCGCCACTTGGCGCGTTCGTTCTCGCGGTAGATCACGCCGGTGCGCAGGCCGTCGCGCGTGATGCCCAGCCGCACCACGCCGGTGCGGTCCGGCACCCAGCTCACCACGTTGCCCGGGTTCTTCACCACGGTCTCGGCATAACGGCTCAGGGTGCTGACCTTGATCACGTCCGGGTAGACCAGGTCGCTGCCCATGTTCGAGCCGCGGTCGAGCATCAGCACGTTCTGCTCCGGGTCGGCGAAACTGTGGATGATCTGCGTGGCCAGCAGGGGATTCTGCTCGTAGGGGTTCACGTCCGACCCGGTGAAGGCGACCCAGTTCTTGCCGTCGTAATCCACCGCGCTCACCCCGGTGAACATCTGCCCGTCCCACACCGTGGTCAGGAAGCTGATGCGCCGGTCGCTGATCCAGCGGAACGCGCTGACCTCCTTGCGCAGGCCCGTGACCGTGACGCCCGGATTGACGCGGGCCGTCCGCTTCGTCTCCAGGTTCACGAAGATGAGCCACTGGTCGCCGTCGATCTCCTGCAGGCAGGCGATGAACCGCCCGTCGGGCGACAGCTGGGCGCGGGAAAACTTCGAGGCCTGGGTGAACTTCTCGATCGGGACCAGGTCGGCGGCCGACGCCATCACGGCGGTCAGCAGCAGGGCGGCAAGCAGGCGGAGGCGGCGCATGGAAGGAGTGGGCGGCTGGCCCACCGCGCCCGGCCATACAGCGCCAGCCGGCCCGGCCGGTCAATTTGGAAACGGTCCGCCCACGCGGCGGAACTTTTTGTCGTGCAGCCACCACCCCGTTGCCGCCACACTCCCGCCGTGTCCCCCCTCGCCGGCCGCTATCTCACCACCGCCACCGCGTTGCTCGACCAGGCCGTCGCGGTGAACGCTCCCGTCCTGGAAAAATTGGGGCCTGTCATCGGTGGATCCCTCGCGCAAGGCGGCATCCTTCATCTCTTCGGCAGCGGACACAGCGATGTCATCGCGCGCGAGCTCGTCGGCCGCGCCGGCGGCCTCGTCTGCATCAGCAGCATTCCCGACGCCACCGGCGGATTCATCGAGAACCTGCCCGGCTACGGCACCAAGATCGCCGAGCGCTACGACCGCCAATGCGGCCTGCTCCCGGGCGAGACCATCATCGTCATTTCCAATTCCGGAAAAAATTCCTCGCCGCTCGAGGTCGCGCTTTACGCCAAGGCGAAGGGCCTGCACGTCGTCGGCCTGACCTGCGTCGAGATGGCGAAATCGGCCGCCACCGTCCACCCTGACGGGAAAAAACTCCACGAGATCGCCGACCACGTCCTCGACAACTGCGGTGTCCCCGGTGACGCGGTGGTGCCGGTGACCGCGGACGTCATGGCCGGACCAACCTCGACCTTCATCGGGGCGACCCTGCTCAACCTGCTTTCGCTCGAGATCGTCGGCTGGCTCAAGGCCGGCGGCCACCCGCTGCCGGTCCTGCGCAGCCAGAACCTGCCCGGCGCCATCGACCACAACCGCGAACTCGCCAAACAATACAAGGGCCGGCTCAGCCGCCTACTCGCATGAAACTCTCCATCGGCGTGGACGGTGGCGGCACCAAGACGGAACTCATCCTCATCGATGCGGCGGGCACGATTTTGGCCGGCCACATCGCGCCGGGCTGCAACCCGAGCCAGGTCGGCCCGGACCAGGCGCGCACCCTGCTCACCGCGGCGTTGGCCGCCCTGCGCGCCCGGCAACCGGACGGGACCGTGGAGCAGACCCTGATCTGCACGGCCGGCTCGCCACCCTTCTGGCGCGAGTTCGCCGCCACCCTCACCGGCTATGGCCGGGTCTCCACCGTGGATGACTCGCGTCCGGTGCTGGAGCTGGCCACGGACGGCCAGCCGGGGCTGGTGCTGCATGCCGGCACCGGTTCCTTCGTCGCCGCGCGCGCGCCGGACGGCGCCATCCATTATGCCGGTGGGCTCGGTTGGAAATTCGGCGATCCCGGCAGCGGGTTTGACCTCGGCCGCCGCGGGCTCGGCCTGGCCCTGCTGGAACTGCAGGCCGCACGCGGTCAAGCAACCGCGCTTTCCCCGCTGGCGACCGCCCTGTGTGCCCATACGGGACTGGCCGATTACCCCGCCAACTCGCGGTTGTTCTACAGCGACCCCGCCGCGAACACCCTGATCGCCGGCTTCGCACCGCGCGTGCTCGAGCTCGCCGCGGCGGACTGCGGCCCGGCCCAGCAGGTCGTGGCCGACTCCATCACCGACCTCGCGCGGCAGGCGGACACCGTGATCCACCGGCTTTTCCCGCGGACGACCGCGCCGCTGCCCTGCGGCGTCAGCGGCCGGATCCTCAACAGCCCGCCGGCGGTCTTCGCCCTGCGCTCGCTCGCCGGGAAACTGAACTGGCCGGTCGGGCTGCGCTTCATCGACACCGCGCCCATCGAGGGCGTGCGCCGGTTGTTGCTGGCGGGCCGCTGATTTTTTGCCGGGCGACGGGCCCGGACAAACACCGGGCTGGCAGCAGCCAGCAACGGCGCGCGTCTTGCCTCTCGCCTCCGCGACTCCCGCCGATACGTTCGCCGGCCATGTGGTGGATCTATGCTCTCCTTTCGGCGGTCTTCGCCGCCCTGACCGCCATTCTCGCCAAGGTGGGCGTGAAAGGCATTGATTCCAACGTCGCGACCGCCGTCCGCACGTCCGTCGTGCTGGTGCTGGCCTGGGGCGTCGTCGCGCTCCAGGGCAACCTCGGCGCCGTCGCGGCCATCCCGCGCGGCCCGATGCTGTTCCTCGTGTTGTCGGCGGTCGCGACCGGTGCGTCGTGGCTGTTTTACTTCAAAGCCCTGCAACTGGGCACCGCCTCGCTCGTCAGCGCCGTGGACAAATCCAGCCTCGCGCTGACCATCATCCTCGCCGCGCTTTTCCTCGGCGAGACGCTCACCCTCAAGACCGCGATCGGCTGCACCCTGATCATCGCCGGGACCGCCGTGATCGTCTGGCCCTGATGCCCGCGTCCGTCCAACGCACCGTGCTGCCCGAGGCCGGCTGGCTGGCCCGCCGGCAGGCGCACGAACAGCGCGTGGCTGCCTGGACGGAACCCCATCAGGCGCGCACCGCCCGCGGCGAAAAGCACCCGGTCTACGATTTCCTCTTCGAATATTATCGTTTCCGTCCGTCGTGGTTGCGCCGCTGGCACCCGGGACCCGACGTGGTGCTGGAGGGTGAGGCCGCGCGGGAGTTCCTGCGCTGGCCCGAATACCACGCGGTGGACGGCGGCGTGGCGCTGAACTGCGCCGCGCTGGAGCCGCGCCGGCGTGAGAGCGTGGCCTGGATGCTGAACCTGCTCCGCGCCACGGCGGAGCGTCCGCCGCAGTTCGCCTGCTTCGGCCTGCACGAGTGGGCCATGGTCTACCGGCAGACGCCGGACGAGGTGCGCCACAACGCCTGGCCGCTGCGTTTCCCGCCCGACGAGCTGGCGCGCGTCGTCGAGGCGCAGCCCATCGTGTGTTCCCATTTCGACGCGTTCCGCTTCTTCACGGCGCCGGCGCGGCCGCTCAACCGCCTGCAGCCGGAGCGCGCCACCACCCCGGAGTTCGAGCAGCGCGGCTGCCTGCACGCCAACATGGACCTCTACAAGTGGGCGTTCAAACTCGCGCCCTTCACGCCGGCGGAACTCATCGCCGACTGCTTCGCCCTGGCCCGCGACATCCGCGAGGTGGACATGCGCGCCAGCCCGTATGACTTGGAAAAACTCGGGTTCGCGCCGATCCGGATCGAGACCCCCGAGGGCCGCGCCGCCTACGAGGTCCACCAGCGCGACTTCGCCGCCCGCGGCCAGCCGCTGCGCGCCCGGCTGATCGCCTTGCTGGAACACCTGCTGGCCCGGGCCGATTAGTTAACGGTAAGAATGGGGGCCGGGTTGACGCAGGCACTTCCCTCTGTCGTCATGGTCTCTCTTTCTTCCGTCCGCTCCAACCTACCCCGTTCATGAAGTCCTTTTGGCTCGCCCTGCTGGGCTTTGGCTGCGCCGCCGCGCTGACGGCCGCCGAACCTTACACCATTGCCGTCATCCCCAAGGGCACGACGCACGAGTTTTGGAAATCCATCCACGCCGGCGCCGTGAAGGCCCAGCGCGAGCTCGCGGCCGAGGGCATCGCGGTGAACGTGATCTGGAAGGGCCCGCTCAAGGAGGACGACCGCGAACAGCAGGTCCAGGTCGTCGAGAATTTCATCGGTCGCCGCGTGAGCGGCATCGTGCTGGCCCCGCTCGATGACAAGGCGCTGGTCGCCCCGGTCGAGACCGCGGTGCGCGGGAAGATCCCGGTCATCATCATCGACTCCGGCCTCGCGACAAAGGCCTATTCCAGCTTCGTCGCCACCGACAACCGCGAGGGCGGCCGCATCGCCGCGCGCAACCTCGGCCGCCTCCTCAACGGCAAGGGCAACGTCATCATGCTCCGCCTCCAGATCGGCTCCAACAGCACGGAGGAGCGCGAGGCCGGCTTCGTCGAGGTCATGCAGCAGGACTTTCCCGCCATCCGCCTGCTCTCCATCGACCAGCACGCCGGCGCCACGCGCGACACGGCCAAGCGCGCCGCCGAGACCCTGCTGAGCCGCTACGGTTCCGTGGTCAACGGCGTGTTCGCCCCCAACGAGTCCACCGGCGCCGGCATGCTCCTCGCCCTCCGCGACGCCGGCCTCGCCGGCAGGGTGAAGTTCATCGCCTTCGACTCCGGTGAGACCCTCAACGCCGGCCTGAAGAAGGGCGACATCGACGGCCTTGTCGTCCAGAATCCCATGAACATGGGCTACCTCGGCGTGAAGACCATGGTCGCCGTGCTCCGCGGCGAGAAGGTGCCCGCCCGCATCGACACCGGGGTCGGTTTCGTCACCCGGGAAAATTTCGACGATCCGGCCCTGGCCGACATCGTCACTCCACCGCTCGACAAATACCTGAAGCCCTGAATGAAAAAGCTCCTCGTCCCCCTGTTCGCCCTTGCCGCCTTCGCCGGCCTCACCGCCGCCGAGCCGATCAACATCGCCGTCATCCCCAAGGGCACGACGCATGAATACTGGAAGGCCGTGCAGGCCGGCACCGTCAAGGCCCAGCGCGAGCTGGCCGCCGCCGGCATCCCGGTGAACGTCCTCTGGAAAGGCCCGCTCAAGGAGGACGACCGCGAACAGCAGGTCCAGGTCGTCGAGAATTTCATCGGCCGCCGCGTCGCCGCCATCGTCATCTCGCCGCTCGACCGCAACGCCCTCATCGCCCCGCTCGCCACCGCCGTGCGCGGCAAGATCCCGGTCATCACCGTCGACTCGGCCCTCAACTCCGACCTGCCGGCGAGCTACGTCGCCACCGACAACCGCGAGGGTGGCCGCGTCGCCGCCCGCACCCTGGCCGGCCTCGTCGGCCCGAACGGTCGCGTCATCATGCTCCGCTACTCCACCGGCTCCGCCAGCACCGAGGACCGCGAGGAGGGTTTCCTCGAGGTCATGAAAAAGGACTTCCCCGGCATCAGACTCGTCTCCACCGACCAGCACGGCGGCGTCACCCGCGACACCGCCTACCGCACCGCGCAGAACCTCCTCAACCGCCATGGCCGCGCCATCGACGGCGTCTTCGCCTGCAACCAGCCCACCACCGCCGGCATGCTGCTCGCCCTGCGCGACGCCGGCCTGGCGGGCGGCAAGCTGAAGTTCGTCGGCTTCGACACCGGCGCCGAGCTCGTCGGCGCGCTGAAGGCCGGCGACATCACCGCCCTGCTCGTGCAGGACCCGTTCCGCATGGGCTACCTCGGCGTCAAGAACGCCGTGTCCGTCGTCCGCGGCGAGCCGGTCGCGAAGTTCGTCGACACCGGCGTCACCGTGGCCACGCGCGAAAACCTCGCCGACCCCGCCGTCCACGCGCTGATGAACCCGCCGCTGGACGAGTATCTGAAGTGATGTCCGCCGTCCGCCTCCGCCTCACCGGCATCCGGAAGAGCTTCGGCGCCACCCGCGCGCTGAAAAGCGTCTCGCTGGACATCGCCCCCGGCGAAGTGCACGCGCTGATCGGCGAGAACGGCGCCGGCAAGAGCACCTTGATGAAGGTTCTCAGCGGCGCCCACGAGGCCGACGCCGGCACGATGGAGCTCAGCGGCATTCCCTATCGGCCGGAGAATCCCCACGACGCCCGCCTCAAGGGTGTCGCCATGATCTACCAGGAGCTGAACCTCGCGCTCCACCTCAGCGCCCAGGAAAACATCCTCCTTGGCGCCGAGTCCACGAAGCTCGGCTGGGTGGACCGCCGCGCCTCGCGCGAGCGGGCCCGCGCCGCCCTCGCCCAGCTGGGCCACGCCGATCTCGACCTCGATTGCCGCGCCGGCGAGTTCTCCATCGCCGAGCAGCAGGTCATCGAGATCGCCCGCGCCCTGCTCATCCAGCCGCAGGTGCTCATCATGGACGAGCCGACCAGCAGCCTGACGCAGGCCGACACCGAGAAGCTCTTCGCCACCATCGGCCGGCTGCGCGCCGCCGGCGTCAGCGTCATCTACATCAGCCACTTCCTTGAGGAGTGCCGCCGCATCGCCGACCGTTTCACCGTGCTGAAGGACGGCGAGACCGTGGGCTCCGGTGAAATGAAAGACGCCAGCCTCGACCACATCGTCACCCTGATGACCGGACGCGAGGTGAAGGACCTTTATCCGCGCACCGCGCACGCCCCGGGCAAGGTCGTGCTCGAGGTGAAGGCCGGCGCCAGCGCCCCGCGCCTCAAGCGCGCGACCTTGCAGGTGCGCGCCGGCGAGATTTTCGGCCTCGCCGGGCTCATCGGCGCCGGCCGCACCGATCTGCTGCGCACCATCTTCGGCCTCGACGCGCTCGACGCCGGCGAGGTCTGCATCGTGGATGCCGCCGCACACGCCTCCCGCCCCCGCGACCGCTGGGCCCAGGGCGTGGGTTTCCTCAGTGAGAACCGCAAGGAGGAGGGCCTGATGCTCAACCAGTCCATCGCCGACAACCTTACCCTCACCAAGATGGACGCCTACGGCCGGTTCGGCTGGGTCAACGGCGGCAAACAGCGCGCGACCGCCCAACGCTGGGTCGGCGAACTCCGCGTGAAGTGCCAGGACGCCGGGCAGCCCATCGGCCAGCTCTCGGGCGGCAACCAGCAGAAGGTCGCCCTCGCCCGCCTGCTCGAGCATCCGGCGCGTATCTTCCTGCTCGACGAACCGACGCGCGGCATCGACGTCGGCAGCAAGGCCCAGATCTACCAGCTCGTCAGCGAACTCGCCGCCGCCGGCAAGGCCGTGGTCGTCGTGAGCTCCTACCTGCCCGAGTTGCTCGGCCTCTGCGACACCGTCGGCGTGATGTGCCGCGGCGAACTCGCCGCCGTGCGCCCGCGCCCCGAGTGGGACGAGGCCTCCATCATGCGCGTCGCCACCGGCAGCGCCTGAAGAGAACCCCGGGACTTGAGACCTGAAACCTGCGATTAAATCCCCAAAATTTTTAACCACTAATCCACACTGATGACCACTAATGGCTCCGCTTCATCCGGGGTGAACCTGTCTTCGCGTTCTCTGCGCCTTCGCGCTAGATTTCTTTCAGGTTTCAGGTCTCAGGCTTCAGGTTTCTGATCCCCATGCCCACCCTCAAAAAGATCCTCGCGAAAGGCGGCCCGTTCATCGGGCTCATCCTCGTGATCGGGCTCTTCTCGATCCCGACGGAGACGCGCGAGTTCTTCCTCACCTACAATAATTTCAAGATCATCTTCACGCAGACCGTGATCGTCGCCATCGGCGCGCTCGGCATGACGCTGATCATCGTGAGCGGCGGCATCGACCTGTCGGTCGGCTCGACCATCGCGCTCACCAGCGTGGTCGGCGCGCTGCTCATCCAGCACGGCTGGGGCCCGGCGCCGGTGCTGTTGGTCATGATTGCCTCCGGCGGGTTGATCGGCCTGCTCAATGGCTCCGCCATCGCCGGCCTGCGCATGACCCCCTTCATCATCACGCTCGGCACCCTCGGCGTCGCCCGCGGCTCGGCCAAGTGGATGGCCGACAACCAGACCGTCAACTACGACACCTCGCCCATCAACGGCTGGATGACCACCGCCGACCCGTTCAGCCACGCCCTGCCCGCCGGCGTCTGGGTGGCCCTCGTGCTGGCGATCCTCACCGCGCTGCTCCTGCGCAACACGGTCTTCGGCCGCCACATCTTCGCGCTCGGCTCCAACGAGGCCACCGCCCGCCTCTGCGGCATCCCGACGACCCGGCTCAAGATCACCATCTACGCGCTGGCCGGCTGCTTCTTCGGCCTCGCGGGCCTCTTTCAGCTTTCCCGCCTCCGCCAGGGCGACCCGACGGTCGCGGTCGGCCTCGAGCTCGACATCATCGCCGCCGTCATCATCGGCGGCGCCAGCCTCAACGGCGGCGTGGGCACCGTCCTCGGCTCGATGATCGGCGCGCTCATCATGAGCGTCCTCCGCAACGGCTCGCAGCAGATGGGCTGGCCGACGTATTTCCAGGAAATCATCATCGGCCTCGTCATCATCGTCGCCGTCTTCCTCGACCGCCTCCGCCAGGGCAAGGCGGCCGCCTAGTCGAGCCGCACGCCGTAAACGGCCAGGCCCAGCGCCCGGCCGCCGGCGTCCGTGTTTTCCCGGCCGGCCGGCACCGGGCTCTGCAGCTCCAGTTCCGCCCGGGCGTGATCCACGGCCACGGCCGGCAGCTCGATCCACTGCAATTTTTCGCCGATCTCGCCGCGCCAAAGCACGCGCCCGGCCTGCCGGATCTCCAACGGCCGGGGCGTGAGGCCGAGCACCGCCAGCCGCACCTTGCGGACCCCGTCCACCCCCGGGTGGAAGTCAAAACGCAGGCCGCCGCCGGTGGCGCTCCACGCCCAGGTCCGGGTGCGACCGCGCTCGACCGGATACCAGCGCCCGTCGGTGTGCACCACGTAGCTGCCCCCGTCGAACCGGCCCCCGGCCAGTTCATGGCCCGACTGCGGCACCGCCCAGAGGGCCAGCACGCCGCTCAACACCGAGAGGTTCCCGGCCACGAGCCAGCCGGCCGCCGCCCGGGCGGAAACCGCGAGCACGTTGAACGCGAGCGTCAGCGGCAGCAGCACCCGCGTCGCCGCGCCCGGATGCCCCTCCCACACCGCCGTGCCGAGCAAAAGCATCAGCCCGCCATAAACGGCCCCGAGCCGCCACCACCGGTCCGCCGGCTTGGGCCCCCGCAGCAGGTAAACCGCCTGCACCGTCAGCGCCACATGCGCGAGCAGCACGGTCAGCGCCAGGAAGCGGTCGGGCTCCGTGCGCAACCGGTGGATGGCCTCGCCCCACTTGGCCGCCCAGCCGGCCAGCGGGAGCGTGAAATTCCACAGCCCCGTATCGGTCGGGCCGAGCACCGCGCGCAGATACACCAGCCACAGCGCCAGCGGGGCGGCGGCCAGCACGAGCCCGCCGGCCGTCCGGCGCCAATCGGCGCGCGTGCCGCGACCCGGCGGCAGCAGCGCGGCCGCACCCAGCAACGCGGTCTCGCGCGCCAGTCCGCCCAGCCCGAGCAGGGTCGCGGCGAATCCGCGCCGTTCCCGCCCGGCCAGCACCGCCGCCCCGGCCACCAGCACCAGCGCCAGCAGGTCCGTCAGCGCCAGCCGCACGCTGTGCAGCACCCCGGCGGAAAAAAGCATCCCGGCCCACGCAAGGGTCTCGCGCCAGCCGGAACAGGGGAAGATCCGCCACAGGAGCGCGGCAAGCGCGGCCCAGAGCCCGAGGTTCAGCCAGGCAAAGGCCCGCACCGCGGCCACCGGATCGCCGCCCCCGGCCGCCCACGCCAGCCAGCTCAGCAAAATCCGGCGGGCCCGGTAGCCGACATTGTCGATCGCCCCCGCCAGCGCGGGGTCGTTCACCGCGGGCCGGGCGGCCAGCTGCGCGTAGTAATGGCCGTCGTAGCCGTATTCGTGGGTGAAGATCGGCGCCGTGCGCAACTCCGGCAGCGTGGTGGTGGCGCTGGCCGCGTCCATCTGCAGCAACCGGGTGAACCCGTAGTGCGGATGCCAGTGCCGGCCCGCCAGCCAGACGAAGCCGGCCAGCAAAACCACGCGCCCCAGGCGGTGGGCGTTGGCCGGGGTGCGGAACCGGGACACGGCGGACATGCGCGATGATTCAGCGCAGTTCCGGCGCCATGACAAGGCGCGCTATTGCGTCACCGCCCGATTCATCCCAGCGTGGCCGGCGGATGGATGTCCCCGCCTCCCTGCACGAAGTCCGCACCCGGAAAAAACCGAGCTACCCCATCGGGGCGGAGTTGCGGGATTATCTGAGACGTTACCGCCGCGAGCGCGAGCTGCCCGTCACCTACGAGCGGCTGCGCCACTTCCACGAGTCGCACCCGCTGGTCGACGCCGACGGCCGCAACACGCTCTGGGAGTCCGTCGCCTACCGGGCGGAGGACATCCCCGTGTTGAACGAGGACCTCAAGCGCATCTACGCCCTCCTCCGCGTGGACGGCGACTTCTCGGTGATGCAGCACCTCTACATCGACCGCATCGACTTCTGCAGCTTCGGCAACTCGACGCCGTTCCGCATCAAGATCGTCAACGCCTACAACGACAACCCCGACTACTTCTACATCAAGCGGGCCGACGCCTCGCGCGTCTACGGCCTCGAGCTGGAGCACCTGCTCTCCCCGAACCGCCTGAACTTCCTCACGCACGGCACCACGCTGGTCGAGGAACACATCGCGGGCATCCCGGGCGACATCTTCATCGACCGCTGGCTGAACCGCCCCGAGCTGCGCCCCATCCGCATCGCCAAGGAGCTCGTGAAGTTCAACGAGCGCAGCTTCGTCCAGCTGCTGGGCGACATGCGCAGCTACAACTTCGTCGTCGTCATCACGCCGGACTTCGAGGGCTCCCAGGTCCGCATCCGCGCGATGGATTTCGACCAGCAGTCGCACAACGGGCGCAAGAGCTTCTACCTGCCGCAGTTCTTCAAGGAGAACCTGCCGCTCGTCGAGTTCTGCATGAAGCACCTGCACCTCAAGACCGCGTTCCAATACCAGCGCGAGGAACAGACGCTCATGCTGGCCCGCGCCGAGCTGGCCTCCGTCCGGCTGAACCTCCTGCTCGGCGCCATGGAGCACGACCCCATCGCCCCGCCGGAGAACGTCCGCGCCCTCCGCGAGGGCCTCGCCGAGCATTTCAAGAACGACCGCTACCTCCGGTGCGGGAGCATGGGCGCCCTGGTGCGCGCGAACCTGGAGACGCTCCGCGACAACATCCAGCACGGCCAGGGCGCCCTCCGGGCCGAGCAGATCCTCTCCTCCCTGCCCCGCTGATGAACGCGGCCTGGCTCCTCCTCAAGAACCTGCTCTTCACGCTCCTCGTGCCGGGCCTCGTCGCCGGCTGGGTGCCGCTCCGGTTCTTCGAGCGCCGGGCCCGCTGGCCGGAGTCCTGGGCGGAACTACAGTTCGCCGGCGCCGCGCTCTGCCTCCTCGGGTGTGTCACCTACCTGCACTGCCAGTGGCTGTTCGCCACGCGCGGCCAGGGCACGCCCGCCCCCGTCGACCCGCCGAAGCGGCTCGTGCACCGCGGCGCCTACAAATGGGTGCGCAACCCGATGTATCTCGCGGTCTTCACCGTCGTCGCGGGCGAGGCCGTGTTCCTCCGCTCGTGGCACATCGCGGTATATTTCACCTGCCTCGTGTGCGCCGTGCATGTTTTCGTGCTGCTCTTCGAGGAAGAGGCCCTGCGCCGCCGCTTCGGGGCGCTGTATGAGGATTACCGGCGCGACGTGCCGCGCTGGTTCCCGCGCAAGCCCCGGCCGCCGCTGCAGACCGTGCCGCCGTTCAGCGCGCCGCGCTGATTTTCTCCAAGGCCAGGGTGACGGCCCCGGTGCGGTTTTCCACGCCGAGCTTGGCGAAGGTGCTCTCGAGGTGCTTCTTCACCGTCGTCAGCTGGATCCCGAGGATGATGCCGATCTCCGGGTTGGTCTTGCCCTGCACGACCCAGGAAAGGATTTCCGCCTCGCGCGGCGTGAGGGCCAGCGCCGCCTGCAGCGCCTCCGGCGTGGCCGCGGCGAGCGGCGTGGTGCCGCGACCGGCCGACTGGTGGCGCTTCAGGCGCGTCTTCACCGCGGCCAGCAACTCGGCCGGCTCGACCGGCTTCACCAGGTAGTCGTCCGCGCCGAGATTCATGCCCGTGCGCAGGTCCTCCTTCTCGCCCCAGCCGGTGAGGAAGATGAAGGGGAGGTGCGCGATCGCGGCGTCGGCCCGCACGGCCTCGAGCACGCGGTGGCCGTTCATCTCGGGCATGGTGATGTCGCACAACACCAGGTCCGGCTTTTCCTTCGCCGCCAGCGCCACGCCCTCGCGCCCGTTGCGCGCCTCGACCGTGCCGTAGCCTTCCGCCGCGAGCAGCGCGGTGATTTGCCGGCGCATCATGGCGTCGTCGTCGATCACGAGGATTTTTTCCACGGCGCCGAAGCTGGCGGGCGGGAGCCGCGAAGTAAAGCCGCCGGTGTCGCCTTCTGCGGCGGGCCGCCTGTTTCGATTTTGGGACGGCGAGCTTGGCCGTCCGGCCCATGCCCGCCCGGCCCATACCGCCCCGGCAAATTTTCTGGCATGCTGCGGCCATCCCAACCACCCCCATGAATTCCCGCGAAATCGCCCTCGTCAAAAACTCCTTCGCCCAGGTCGTGCCGATCGCCGACCAGGCCGCCGCCCTCTTCTACGCCCGCCTCTTCGAGCTCGACCCCTCGCTGCGCGCCCACTTCCGCGGCGACATGGCCGAGCAGGGCCGCAAGCTCATGCAGATGCTCGGCCTCGCGGTCAACGGCCTCGACCGGCTCGAGGCCCTCGCCCCCGTCGTCCGCGCGCTCGGCATGCGCCACGCGGGCTACCACGTGCGCGACGAGCATTACGACACCGTCGGCGAGGCGTTGCTCTGGACGCTCGGCAAGGGCCTCGGCGCCGGCTTCACCGCCGAGATGCAGGCCGCCTGGGCCCGCGTCTACTGGCTGCTGGCCGAGACCATGAAGGCCGGCGCCCGCGACGCCCTGGCCATGCAGACCCGCACCGCGGTCGCCTGAACCCGGTCCCCGCCATGAATTTCCTGCCTTATCACGCCCTGGTCGAGGACCCCCGCGGCACCCTGCCCCGCTGGGTCTGTGCGCTCGGCGTCCTGCACGCGGTCGTTTGCGCCACGGGCCTGACCTTTCACCTGCTCTGATTTTTCCCCCATGAAAACCTGGTCCAGAATCCTCGTCGCCGCCTCGGCGCTCTTCCTCGTGTCCACCGGCCTGCAGGCCCAGTCCGCCGACCGCGGCGCGCTCATCGCCCGCGGCTACTACCTCGCCACCGGCATCGGCCTGTGCACCGACTGCCACTCGCCGCGCAACGAGCGGGGCGAGTTTGTCGCCGGGCTGCACCTCAAGGGCGCGCCCATCGGCTTCGCCCCCACGGTCCCGCTGCCCGCCTGGGGCGCCGCGGCCCCGGCCATCGCCGGCCTGCCGACCATGACGGAGGCCGAGGCCGTGAAATTCCTCCGCACCGGCCTCAAGCCCGACGGCTCGCGCCCGCGCCCGCCGATGCCGGAGTATCGCCTGAACGAGGCCGATGCCACGGCCCTGGCCGCCTACCTGAAGTCGCTCGGGTCCTGATCCGCTTCCGCCTTTCCAGTGTGTAGTAGTGCAACCGGGGTGCGGGTGCGGCAGCCAGTCTGCCGTTGCCTGCACCCCGTTTATATTTAAGCGATGAGGCCCGCCATGTCCGTCCCCCCTCCAGTTCCCGATCCGGCGGCGAGCCCGGTCGCGCCCTCGAACCCCTTCGCGCGGGCCTTCCATGCCAGCCCGGCGCTCATGGCCATCGCGCGCGTGGCGGACGGGCGCATCATCGAGGTCAACGAGGCCTTCTACCAGGGCGCCGGCTACACCCGGGCGGAGGTCATCGGCCGCACCTCGCTCGAGCTGAAGATCTGGCCGAACCCCGAGCACCGCGTCGCCTTCATGGCGCGCCTGAAGGAAAGGGGCCATGTCCGCGACTACGAGGCGGTCTTCTTCAACAAATTGCAGGAGCCGCGCTACGTCTCGCTCAACGCCGACATCTTCGAGCACAACGGCGAGCCGTGCATGCTGATGACGGCGATCGACCTGACCGAGCGCCGCCGCCGCGAGCAGGTGCAGGACGCCACCTACCAGATCTCGCGCGTCCTGCTGGCCGGCGGCGACCTGCCCGCGCTCTTCGCCGAGCTGCACCGCATCATCGCCGGCCTGCTGCCCGCGCGGAACTTCTACGTCGCCACCCTCGGCCAGGGCGACGGGTTGATCCACTTCCCCTATTTCGTCGACGAGATCATCCCGGAGGCCCCGTCGCGCAAGCCGGCCAACGGCCTCACCGAGCACGTGCTCGAGACCGGGTCGGCCGTGCGCGCGACCCACGCCGAACTGGTCGCTATCCTCAGCCGGCGCGGCCCCTACACCCCGCTCGAGCGCCCCGCCGCCGTGCGCCTCGCCGCCCCGCTCCTGATCGACGGCCGCGCCATCGGCGTCCTCGCCGTGCAGGACTACAACGACCCGCACGCCTATTCGGAGGACGACCGCCGCCTCCTGAGCTTCGTGGCCGACCAGGCCGCCGCCGCCGTGCACCGCCGGCTGGGCGAGGCCCGCGAGCGCGAGTCCCAGGAATTCTTCGTCAAGTCCTTCCAGACCACGCCCGCGCTGATGATCATCGCGCGGCTGTCCGACGGGCACATCCTCGAGGCCAACGCCGGCTTCGAGCGCGCCTCGGGCTACAGCCGCGCCGAGGCGCTCGGGCGCAGCACGCTCGAACTCGGCCTCTGGCTGGAACCGGCCGAGCGCGACCGGTTCGTCGGGCTGATGCAGCGCGAGGGCCGGGTGCGCGACTTCGAGGGCGTGTTCCGCAACCGGCACGGCGAGATCCGGCCCTTCCTGCTCAACGCCGACGTCTTCGAGATGAACGGCACCAAGTGCATGCTCACGGTCGGCGTGGACATCACCGAGCGCCGCCGCCAGCTCCAGGTGCAGGACGCGACCTACCGCATCGCCCAGGCCGTGCTCGCCGGCGGCGACCTGACCACGCTTTTCGCCGAGCTGCACCGCATCGTCGCCGGCCTGCTGCCCGCGCGGAACTTCTACGTCGCCACGCTCAGCCCCGACGGCACGCTGCTCAGCTTCCCCTATTTCGTGGACGAGACCGCGCCCCAGCCCCCGCCGCGCAAGCGCGGCTTCGGCCTGACGGAATACGTGCTGCACACCGCCCGGCCCATCCTCACCACCGCCGACGAGCTCACGGTGCTGCGCCGCGACCACCACCAATACAGCCCCACCGGCAAGCCCGCCGCGCTCTGGCTCGGCGCCCCGCTGCTCATCGAGGGCCGCGCCTTCGGCGTCATCGCCGTGCAGGACTACCACAACGCAGCGGCCTACGGGGAGGAGGACAAGCGCCTCCTCACCTTCGTCGCCAGCCAGGCCGCCGCCGCCGTGCAGCGCCGGCAGGCCGAGGAGGCCCTGCAGCGCGCCGAGCAGCAGTATCGCGGCATCTTCGAGAACGCCCTCGAGGGCCTCTACCAGACCACGCCCGACGGGCGCTTCATCCGCGCCAACGCCGCCATGGCGCGCATCCTCGGCTACGCGTCCCCCGACGCCCTGCTGGCCGCCAACCGCGACCTCGGCGGCCGGCTTTACGCCGATCCCGGCCGGCGGGCGCAGTTCCTGGAGCTGATGCAGCAGACCGACACCCTGCCCGACTTCGAGTCGGAGGTGCTGCGCGCCGACGGCTCCCGCATCCGGCTGAGCGAGTCCGTCCGCGCCGTGCGCAACGCCGCCGGCGAGGTCAGCCACTACGAGGGCGTGGCCATCGACGTCACCAGCACCCACGAGACCGCGCGCATGCTCCGCGCCGCGCGCGACGCCGCCGACGCCGCCAACCGCGCCAAGTCCCAGTTCCTCGCCAGCATGAGCCACGAGCTGCGGACCCCGCTCAACGGCATCCTCGGCTACACCCAGATCCTGCAGCGCGACGCCGCGCTCACGCCCAAGCAGCGCGACGGCGTCGGCATCATCCACCAGTCGGCCGAGCACCTGCTCGCGCTCATCAACGACGTGCTCGACCTCGCCAAGATCGAGGCGCGCAAGCTCGTGCTGCATCCCGCCGAGTTCGACCTGCCGGAATTCGTCCGCGCCGTGGAGGCCGTCTTCCACCCGCGGGCCCGCGAGAAGAACCTGCTGCTCGAGACCGCGTTCGCCGCGCACCTGCCGCCGGTGGTCATGGGCGACGCGCAGCGCCTGCGCCAGGTGGTCTTCAACCTGCTGAGCAACGCCGTGAAGTTCACGCGCCACGGCGGCGTGATCTTCTCGGTCGAGCCCGCCGCGGCCGGCCGCATCCGCTTTTCCGTCAGCGACAGCGGCCCCGGCATCGCCACCGAGGAGCAGTCGCGCCTGTTCGAGCCCTTTGCGCAGATCGGCGACCATCGCCTCCACGCCGAGGGCACCGGTCTCGGCCTCAACGTCAGCCGGGGCATCGTCGAGCAGATGGGCGGCACCCTGCAGGTCGAAAGCCGCGCCGGCTGGGGCAGCCGCTTCTGGTTTGAGATCCCGCTCCCCGCCGCCACCGGCGCCGGCCCGGGCCCGGGGGCCACGCCCCGCCAGATCATCGGCTATAACGGCGCGCGCCGCCGCATCCTCGTCGCCGACGACAACCCGACCAACGCCCGCCTGCTGACCGACATCCTCGAGCCGCTCGGCTTCAGCGTGGCGACCGCCGTCGACGGCCTCGCGGCCGTCGCGCAGGCCAAGGCCGCGCGCCCCGACCTCGTCCTGCTCGACCTGCGCATGCCGCGTCTTGACGGCTTCGGGGCCGCGCGCGCCATCACGGCGGCCTTCCCGGACAACACCCCGAAGATGATCGGGGTCTCCGCCAGCGCGTTCGAGCCCGACCGCGAGGCCTGCCGGCAGGCGGGCTGCGCCGAATTTCTCGCCAAGCCCTTCCGCGAGGAGCAGCTCTTCGCCGCGCTCGAGCGCCAGCTCGGACTGAAATGGTGCTACGCGGATGCCACGGCCCGTGAAACGGCCTCGCCCTTCCCCGCGGTGCAGCACGCCCCCGCCGCGGCGGACGCCGAGGCGCTGTTCGAGCTTGCCTGCAAGGGCGACGTGGTCGGCGTGCGCGCGCTCGCCCAGAAGCTGGCCGAGCGCGACCCGCGCCTCGCGCCGTTCGCGCAGGGCGTCACCGAGCTCGCGACCCGTTTCAAGATGAAGGCCATCCGCCAGTTCGTCGACCGCTACCGCGGCAAACCCGGTTCCTGACATGCCTGAGATCATCCTCATCGTGGACGACACGCCCGCGAACCTCAGCGTGCTCGTCGACACCCTCTCGGAGACCGGCTACCAGCTGATGGTCGCCGAGGACGGCGAGGACGCGCTCGCGCAGACCACGCACACCAAGCCCGACCTCATCCTGCTCGACGTGATGATGCCCGGGCTCGACGGCTTCGAGACCTGCGGCCGCCTCAAGGCGTCCGCCGCCACGCGCGACATCCCCGTGATCTTCATGACGGCGCTCAACGAGACCGCCGAGAAGGTGCGGGCCTTCAACGCCGGCGCCGTGGACTACATCACCAAGCCCATCCAGCACGAGGAGGCGCTCGCCCGCATCAGCACGCACCTCACCATCCGCCGCCTGCGCGCGCAGCTGGAGCAGCAGCTCGCGCTGAAGGAGCGTTTCATGCGCATCGCCAGCCACGACCTGCGCAATCCGCTCTGCCTGATCCTCATGTCCGGCGAGCTGGCCCGCCGCAAGGGCGCCACGCCCGAGGTGAGCGAATACCTGGAAAGCATCCACGCCTCCGCCGGCCAGATGCGGCGCATCATCGACACCTTCCTCAACGTCCGCAAACCGGGCGACGGGAACCGCGGCAGTGTCGGGCGCGTCGACCTGAACCTCATGGCCGCCGCCGTGGTGGCGCAGAACGAGCCCGCCGCCGAGCGCAAGCAGGTCGCGGTCGTGCTCGAGCTCTTCGAGGGCCTGCCCCAGGCGCGGGCCGAGGCCGGCCACGCCTACCAGGCGCTCACCAATTACGTCAGCAACGCCATCAAGTTCCTGCCGCCGGGCGGGCGGGTGGTGCTGCGCTCGCGGGCCGACGACTTCCGGGTGCGGCTTGAGGTGCATGACAACGGCCCCGGCGTGCCCGCGGCCGAGCGCGGCGCACTGTTCACGGAATTCGCCCGTCTCTCCAACCGCCCGACCGGCGGCGAGGAGAGCACCGGCATCGGCCTCTCGATCGTCAAGCAGCTGATCGAGGGCGAGAAAGGCGCGGTCGGCGCGGACTTTCCCGCCGGCGGCGGCTCGGTGTTCTGGTTCGAGCTGCCGGTGGCGCCGGGGTCGTGATTTTTGTAGGGCGGGATCGCTGATCCCGCCTTCGTTCGATCAAGATATCGCGTTCGTGGCGGGATCAGCGATCCCGCCCTACATCCCCTACTCGATCCGCCCCTCGTCGAACTCGATGAGGTCGACGACGCTGACGATCTGCTCGACGCGGTCGGCGCAGCCCATGTTGGTCAGCGCCTCCTTGAGGAATTCGCGGCCGCTCGGCGTCATGCCCTTCTGCACGTATTCGCGATTCCATTTCGCCGCGCGGACATCGGCCGGAAACAGCGCCTGCAGCTTGGCGTCGATTTCATCGTCGGTCGCCGCTTCGAACACGATCTTCTCCACTGCGGCCGGGTCGACGCCGAGGTGCATGCACAGGAAACGGTCCATGCCGCGCTTGTAGTTCTTGGCGTAGCTGGCCGGCAGCGCGCCGTGGGCCTTCACGTATTTGGCCTTCGCGATGAACCGCGGCAGGTGGAGCAGACCCGTGGCCGCATGCGGCAGGTAGGCCGACGGCAGCGTGGTCAGCACTTCGCCGGACGAGCCGGGGATGGGTTTCGAGGGCATGACCCACCGAGGCGAACCCATTGGCATCCAACTGGCAAGCCCGGGTGACACATACGGGCCTTGCCCGGCGCGGGGTTTTCCGATGAATGTCCGCGCTCCGATGCAAAAGCTCTCCTACGACAAACGCCGCATCAAGTTCCTCTTCCTCGAGGGCATCCACGCCAACGCGACCAGTGCGCTGACGCACGACGGCTATACGTCCGTCCGCAGCCTGCCGAAATCGCTGGCCGGCGACGCCCTGAAGACCGCGCTGAAGGACGTGCATTTCCTCGGCATCCGCTCCCGCACCGAATTGACGGAGGAGATGCTGGCCGCCGCGCCCAAGCTCGCCGCCATCGGCTGCTTCTGCATCGGCACCAACCAGGTCGACCTCGCCGCCGCGGCCAAGCGCGGCATCCCCGTCTTCAACGCCCCCTACTCCAACACCCGCAGTGTCGCCGAGCTCGTGCTCGGCGAGGCCATCATGTTGCTGCGCGGCATCCCGGGCAAAAGCGCGCTCGTCCACCGCGGCGGCTGGACCAAGAGCGCCGAGGGCAGCGTCGAGGTGCGCGGCAAGACGCTCGGCATCGTCGGCTACGGCCACATCGGCACCCAGCTCGGCATCCTCGCCGAGCACCTGGGCATGCGCGTCCTCTTCCATGACATTGCCGGTAAGCTCCCGCTCGGCAACGCCCGGCCGGTGGCCAAGCTCGCCACGCTGCTCGGCGAGAGTGACGTCGTCACGCTGCACGTGCCCGAGACCCCACAGACCAAGAACCTGATCGGCCGCGCCCAGCTCGCCGCCATGAAGAAGGGGTCCCACCTCATCAACGCCGCCCGCGGCACCGTGGTGGACATCGACGCCCTGGCCGACGCCCTCGAGCGCGGCCACCTCGGCGGCGCCGCGATCGACGTGTTCCCCGTCGAGCCGAAGGGCAACGACGAGGAGTTCCAGTCCCCGCTGCGGAAGTTCGACCACGTCATCCTCACGCCGCACATCGGCGGCTCCACGATGGAGGCGCAGGCCAACATCGGCACCGAGGTCGCCGACAAGCTCATCCGCTACTCGAACAACGGCTCGACCGTCACCGCCGTCAATTTTCCCGAGGTCACGCTCCCCGAGCACGCCGGCACCGGCAAGAGCCGCCTGCTGCACATCCACCGCAACGTCCCCGGCGTGCTGGCGCACATCAACGAGCGCTTCAGCCAGCACAAGGTGAACATCTCCG
>JAYRDK010000022.1:0-53053 GCA_041909435.1 Lacunisphaera sp. | reverse complement strand
GCCTGGAATTAACTGGAGGGTCGGTCTCCCGACCGACCGCGGCCGGTCAGGAGACCGGCCCTCCACCAAGGCAGGCGGGATCAGCGATCCCGCCCTACAAATCGCCCGATGAGCTACCCCACGGCCCTTCCGTTGTCCCGGGTCCGCTTCGACCACGGTTTCCTCGCGGACCGCGCGCGGCTCGTCCGCGACACCGTCATCCCGGGCCAGTGGGAGGCGCTCAACGACCGCATCCCCGGCGCCGAGCGCAGCGGCTGCGTGCACAACTTCCAAGTCGCCGCCGGCGAGAAGGACGGCAAGTTCCACGGCCTCTTCTGGCAGGACTCCGACCTCGCCAAGTGGATCGAGGCCGCCAGCTACCGCCTGGCCACGCATCCCGACGCGGCCCTCGCGGCCGAGCTCGACCGCCTCATCGCCACCATCGCCAAGGCGCAGCGCGAGGACGGCTACCTCAATACCTACTTCCAGCTCGTCGAGCCGCAGAACCGCTGGGCCAACCTCCGCGACTGCCACGAGCTGTATGTCGCCGGCCACTTCATCGAGGCGGGCGTCGCCCACTTCCAATCCACGGGCAAGCGCACGTTGCTGGAGGTCGTGAGCAAGCTGGCCGACCTCATCGGCAAAACCTTCGGTCCGGGCCCGGACCGGACGCCCGGCTACTGCGGCCACGAGGAGATCGAGCTCGCGCTGGTGAAGCTCGCCCGCGCCACCGGCGTGGAACGCTACCGCGAACTCGCGGCCTGGTTCATCGACCAGCGCGGACAGTCGCCGAATTACTTTGAGCTCGAGGCCAGGCGCCGCGGCGAGACCGGCAAGCTGCCATGGCACATGCACCATGACGGCCTTGCCACGCTGCAGGCCGCCCGGCCCGTGCGCGAGCTGACCGAGCCGGTTGGCCACGCGGTCCGCATGATGTATCTGCTCGCGGCCATGCTCGACCTCGCCCGCGACGGGCAGGATGCGGCCCGCGCCGACCAGTGCCGCGCGCTGTGGACCGCGATCACGACGCGGCATCTCTATGTCACCGGCGGTGTGGGCACCGAGCCCTACGGCGAGAAATTCTGCGAGCCCTTCGACCTGCCGCCCGACCGGGCCTACGCCGAGACCTGCGCCGCCATCGGCGTCGTGATGTGCGCGCGCCGCCTGCTGGACCTCGAGCTGCGCGGCGACTACGCCGACGTGATGGAGCGCGCGCTCTACAACAACGTCCTCGCCGGGCTGGCGCAGGACGGCCGCACCTATTTCTACGTCAACCCGCTCGAGGTCGTGCCGCCGGTCGCCAAGCGGCGCTTCGAGTGCCACCTGGTCAAGACCCAGCGCGTGCCGTGGTTCGGCTGCGCCTGCTGCCCGCCCAACGTGGCGCGGCTCTTCGCCTCGCTCGGCGCGTATGCCTGCTCGAAGACTCCCGACGGCCTGGCCCTGCACCTGTATGCAGGCGGTCTGCTGCAGTTCGACGCCGGCGCCGTGCCGGTCCGGCTGCATGTGACGACCGAGTATCCGTGGAAGGAGCGCATCGAGCTGTCCGTCGAACCCGCCACGCCGGCGGAGTTCACGCTGCACCTGCGGCTGCCGGGCTGGTGCCGGAATCCGCACCTGTCCCTGAACGGCCGCCCGCTTGAGCCGGAAAAGCTGCACGGTTATGCGCGCGTGTCGCGGGTCTGGCGGACGGGTGACAAGCTCGTCCTCGACCTGCCGATGCCCGTCGAGCGGGTGCATGCGGACGTGCGCGTCTCGGCCGCGGCCGGGCTCGTCGCGCTGCAGCGCGGCCCGGTGGTCTATTGCGTCGAGGAAAAGGACAACGGCCCGCACCTCGCCGCGCTGAGCCTGCCGCGGGAGAGTCCGCTGACGGCGCATTTCGTCACCGACCTGCTCGGCGGGTGCGTGATCCTCGAGGGTGCGGCCCGGCGCACGGAGCCGGGCGCGAAGCTTTACACCACCGAACCCGTCCGGCAGCAGGCGGTGCGGCTCTGCGCCGTGCCGTATGCCCTGTGGGCTAACCGCGGCGAAGGGGAAATGCGGGTATGGGTGAGGGAGGCATGAGACACATGTGGCAATCTTTCCTCATGGTAGGGCGAATCCTCCGGATGAGCCGACGTCCGGGCGCGGCTCGTCGGGGACGACTCGCCCTACCTTTGGCATGCGCTGCGGTCTTTGCGGTTTCTGGCTTTGCCGCCACCCCCTTCGACGACTCCTCCCGCGCCGCGCACGCGATGCTCACGCGGCTGTGCGATGACTTTGGCGGACGCCTGACCGGCAGCGCGGCCAACCGCGGCGCCCTGGACCAACTCGCAGCCGAACTCCGCGCGCTTGGCCTGCAGCCGGAGATCGTGCCTTTCACCATGCCGGGCTGGGAGCGGGGCGCGGACAAGGTTGACCTGGTCGCTCCGCTGGCGCGGCCGTTGCGCGCGGTGGCGCTGGCCTACACGCAGCCACACGCGGCCTTCGAGGCGGATGTCGCGGACATCGGCGCCGGCCGGCCGGCGGATTATCCCGCCGACGTGCGCGGCCGGATCCTGCTGCTCGATCCCTCGACCACGCTCAGCGCGCGGGAATTTTCCCGCCTGGCGGCGGAACGCGGCGCGAAGGGGATTTTGTTCATCAACCGCGAGGGCGGCGGACAGCTGCTGGCGCGGACGGGCAGCTTTGTCGGCGAGGCGCTGCCGGTGCCGGTCTATTCCCTGGCGCAGGAGGAGGGCCGCTGGATACAGCGGTTGCTCAAGCGCGGCCGGCCGGTCCGCGTGCGGCTGGAGACGTTGTCGCGGTGCCGTGAGACCCCGACCGCCAACCTGGTGCTGCGGCTCAAGGGCCGCTCGCCGGAGCGCATCGTCGTCGGAGCCCATTTTGACAGCTGGGACCTGGGGCAGGGGGCCCTCGACAACGGGCTCGGCACGGCGCAGCTTTTCGCGCTGGCTTCGGCGCTGCAGGGCCGCGAGCTGGCCCGCACGGTCGAGCTTGTCTGGTTCAACGGCGAGGAGCAGGGCCTCTGGGGCTCGCGCCACGCCGCCGCCACGCTCGGCGATGCGCCGGTGGTCGCGATGATCAACCTCGACATGGTCGGCGTGCCGATCGCCGTGAACGCGCTGGGCGACGAGTCGCTCGTGCCGGCGCTGGAGCGCTGGAACAATGCGCGGGCCACGAAGCTCCCGCTGGGCGTGCAGAACATCAACTGGTTCGGCAGCGATCACACGCCTTACCAACTGGCCGGCGTGCGGGCCATCACCTTCAACGCCCCGATCCCGCGCGAGTCCGTCCGCTACTACCACGACCTCGCCGACACCATCGACAAGCTGCCCGAGCAGATCGTGGTGGATTCGACCGCGATCATCGGCGACCTGGTGCTGGCGCTGGCGGACGACGCGGCGCTCGGCGCTTTCCGCCGGAGCCCCGCGGATACGGAGAAACTTTTCACCACTTTCGGCCTCGAGCGCCGCATGCAGGCGATCGGCTACTGGCCGTTTGCAATCAATCAAACCAACCACGAATGAACTGCAGGCACTCATGGTTGAAGGTGGGAGGGGCTTTACGCCCCGACGCGATGGACCCTGCAGGTCCGCATGTCGGGGCATAAAGCCCCTCCCACCCTAATTTATTCTCAGTCACCCCCCAGCCACCCCAACCCCCGCCCCCATGCATTTCCTCGGCCTCCACTGGATCGACGGTCTGATCATCATCGCCTACATCATCGCCGTCCTCGCGATCGGCCACCGGCTGTCCCACGGCGTGCAGGGCCAGGGCGACTTCTTCCTCGGCGGGCGCTCGCTGGGCAAGTGGTTCCAGTTCTTCCTCAGCTTCGGCAGCATGGCCGACCCCGGCCAGGCCACCACGACCTCCAGCTCCGTCTACCGGCAGGGCGCGGGCGGCGCCTGGCTGGCGCTGATCACGCTCTTCCTGACGCCCTACTACTGGTTCCTCAACGTCTGGTTCCGCCGCGTGCGGCTGACGACCACCGCGGAAATGTTCGAGGACCGCTTCGGCAAGCGCTTCCTCGGCTCGCTCTACGCGAGCACGACCCTCGTCATCATCATCGTCAGCATCGCCGGCGGCAATGTCGTGGCGCTCAAGACCCTCCAGCCGCTCATGACCAAGGACCCGGCGGCCTACACGCAGACCGAGGCGCAGAAGGTCGCCGATTTCCACGAGTTCATCGATCTCCGCTCGCAGCGCGTGGCCGGCGCCCTGCCGGCGGAAAAGACGGAACGCTATGACGTCCTGAAGAATTATTACGACCGCGGCGAGCTGCAGCCGTATGTGACCTACCTCAACCCGCTGACCTTCTACCTCGTGTCGACCGGGCTGGTGGCGGTCTTCGTCATGCTCGGCGGCCTCAAGGCCTCGGCGGTGGTCGACGCCGTGCAGGCGATTTTGGTGATCCTCATCTCGGTGATCCTGATTCCCTTCGGCCTCATGAAGCTCGGTGGGGCGGATGCGCTGCACCGCACGGTGCCGGAGGCGATGTTCAACCTCTTCGGCGGCGGGGCGATGAGCGAATACACGTGGTATTCCATCGGCGCGCTGCTCCTCGTGCAGTTCCTCGGCATCTCCAGCTCGACGGCCAACATGACCGTGGCCGGCTCGGCCAAGGATGAGTTCGCCGCGCGCATCGGCGCCGTCACCGGCGGCTTCAGCAAGCGGTTTGTCACGATCGCGTGGGCCTATTGCGGCCTCATCGCCATCGCGCTCTTCGGGCCCGGCCTCTCGGACCCCGACCAGGTCTGGGGCCTGCTCACCAAGTCCCTGCTGCCGGTCGGCCTCGTCGGCGTGATGATCATCGGCATCCTCGGCGGCAAGCTGGCGGTGCTGGGCGCCCAGTCGGTCGTCATGGCCGGCCTGGTCGTGAAGAACATCTACGAGCCGCTCTTCCCCGGTAAATCCGACAAACATTACATGCTGGTCGCCCGCCTGAGCGTGCCGGTGGCGCTGGCGCTGGGCGTCCTCATCGGCCTCTACCTCAACAGCGTCATCGCCCTGCTGAAGTTCGCCATCGTGTTCCTGGTGATCTGGGGCGTGCCCATCACGATGATCTTCCTCTGGCGCCGGCTCACCGAGACCGCGGTGCGCGTCGAGGTGTTCACGATGCTGGTCCTGATCTGCGTCGTGCCCTGGACGGTGCCGCAGATCCCGGCGCTGGCCCGCTCCGAGGCGCTCACGCGCCTGACGCACGAGCGGGTCGTCACGGCGATGGTCCCCGCCACGGCGGCGGATGTCGCCGCCGGCCATGCCGCCGCCGTGGGGCAGGAGATCCCGAAGACGCAACGCATCGAGCCCGTGTCCATTTTCTTCGAGGAAGGCGTGGTGCGCCTGAATCCCGAGGACCTCAGTTCGCCGCGCACCGGCCGGGGCCTGTTCCGCGCCGAGGTGTGGCTCATCTCGCTGTTCGGCGTCGATGTCGCCGCTTTCAATTCCGCGCAGCTGATGACGACGCGCTACCTGGTGGACGCGCTGCTGCCCGTGCTGATCTTGATCGTGGTGAGCCTGCTGACACAGCCGGCCGACCCCAAGCGGGTGGCCCGTTTCTATGTCCGCATGAAGACCCCGGTCGGCAAGACGCTGGAGGAGGACGCGCAGGCGGTGGAGGCCAGTTATGCCGACCCGACCCGCTACGACCACACCAAGCTCTTCCCGCGTTCCAACTGGGAGTTCGCCAAGTGGGACCGGCAGGACGCCCTCGGTTTCCTCGCCTGCGTCGCGCTGGTCGGCTTCATTTTGGTCTTCTTCAAGGCCGTGCTGATGATCGGGAGTTGAGCAAACTGCGGAAGGTTAGCCTGCCGGGGCCTTCAGCGGGATTTTTCTTATCTTCGCCTGACGATTCAGATCAGGCACGGAGGGAGCGCAGCTCCACAGAGTTGTCTGTGGCGATTGGTTAGGCTTCTTCATGAGCTTCCGAGAAGAGACAAAAAACCTAATAGGCCAGCAATCGTCAGTCCGATAAAAAAAGAAAAGCCGGCCGAAACGACCGGGTCGCCGAGACGGAGAAAGCGAAAGCTGAAAAGATAAGCCAGGAACTTCCAGTGGCGGCCCTCGTAAGGTGAACCAAAGAGCTGTGGGCTGCCCAATGCATCGTGTTCTTCAGCAAACTTCCCCTTGAACCTGAGCATCGCGACAAGGCCAGCGGTCCAGGCAACTGCCAGTAGCGGTGGAAACCATAGCAGCTCGCGATTCACATACACACCCTCAGGTTTGGTCAAGGCAGCGATCAAAACAATGATGGTGATCCCCCATGCGAACAGAGGCGCAAACCAATCAGGGGGCATCTTTGCTTTCATGCCTAACAGTGTTAACCAGCCTCGTGGAAAAGCCTAAGATTGGGGAGCTGCATTAGCACCTAAATGCAGGCTAAGTGTTTCGTGCTCAAGCTTCGCGTATTCAACTTAGGCTTTTCGTGCTCACCCGCAGTGGCGGCGGAATCTTTAGTCTTCGTCTGGCTCCGGCCGCTCGGGTGAGCCGGCCTGTAGCGGCAAAGGCACCTCATTTCAGGGCGCTTGGGTCGGTTGACAGTCTGCGAGGCCCGAGGCAGTTTGCGGGCGTGAAAAAGAAGCCAGCCAAAGTCGAAGAGACGGCCGCGGCCTATGCCGCCAAACGATCAGTGCGACCGGTCAAGCCGCGGCGCGAGCTTACGGCAATCATCCAGCGCGAGGACGGCGGCTTTGTGGCGCTTTGCCCGGAACTCGATGTGGCCAGCCAGGGAGACACCCGAAAGGAAGCCCGGGCGAATCTGGTTGAGGCGGTGACACTGTTCTTGGAAGTCGCCTCACCCGCCGAGGTGGCGACCCGGCTGCGCAGCGATACCCGGATTACCAAATTGGAGATCGCGATTGGGTAGACTGAGGATCTTTTCGGGCGCGGAGCTGTGCCGTTTGCTGGGCGGACACGGATTCCAAGTCGTGCGCAGAAGGGCAGCCACATCATTCTGCAAAAGAGAATCCGCGGGCAGCACCATCACAGTGCCTGTGCCCGACCACCGGGAAATCCGCATCGGAACGCTTAAGTCCATCATCCGGCAGCCCAAACTGCCTCCATCCCTTTTTGAACACTCCTGACCCGAATCCGAAGAAAGTTTTTGTCCCGGTGCCATCGGCTGCCGTGAAGCGACGGAAGCCCACTGCCAGGACCGTGAAGCTCAATCTGGATGAGGCGGAACTTGCACTGCATGCCGCTATTTTCGCGGCTGCGGCTTGTGACCTTGGCCGATGAAGCACCCGGGAGTGTTTACAAACCCTGGAAGGTGACCACTAAAAGGATTCCGCCAACGGCGGAATCTACTTTTACCGCTCCGGCTGATCGCCTCCGGCGTCAGGTCAAGGGGGCTGCTGATCGCAGCCCTGTTATGGGTGGAGGGCTCGCGTCCCTGCGAGCCGGCCCGCAGAGACGCGGGCCCTCCAAAGCCCGCGATCAGCGGGTCCCCGAAACCCATCGCGCACGCGATCAGCCGGAGCCACATCGTCAAAATTTCGCCGTTGGCGAAATTCCATTAGTGGTAGCCTGTCTCGGCTTTGGTTGGCCTGGTGCGACCTCAACGCGCTTCAGGATGCTCGTTTGCAATCCAGCGCGCTGGGGTCAGCTCGCTCCACCACGAACCGCATGATTTCATTCTAGCGCGGTTTAAATTGAAGTGTAGCCGCATCCCAAGTCTTTGTCATCGCGAGGTGCGCGAAGCGCGCCGTGGCGATCCAGCTGGATTGCTTCGTCGCCCTGCGCCTCGCAATGACACGTTTTCGGCCATGGAATTATTTAAGCCGCTCTAGCGTTTGAAAGTGAGCGTTACCGGCTGACCGGGTTGGATCTCGATGAGGCCGTCCTTGGCGGTCGCCGGGACGGTGAAACCGGCGTGGGCGAGACTGGCGGTGTGCAGGACGATGCGGATCTTTTTGTCGGCGCGGGTGATGGGTTGCACCTGCAGGTTCGCGGTCTGGCCGTCGGCGGAGACGGTGAGGGCGAGCGTCACGGTGCCGGCGCCGGTGCGCCAGCCGTCGAGACGGTTGACCGCGCCGGGCTTCAGCCACTCGGCGGGCACGCTGCCGAGCAGGTGCAGGGTGTCGAGGCGGTCGTAGGCGAGCATGGCGGCCGGGAGATGGCCCATCATCGCGGCGGCGAAATTATGCGGCTGGTCGCCGGCGAGCTTCACCGGCTGGCCGACGAGGTTCTGCTCCTCGACCGAGGTGCCGACGGGCGAAAAGTGGTTTGCGCCGGCATACAGGATGTCCGCGGCCTTTTCCGGGCGATTGAGGATCAGCGGCTGGAACGCGTAGAACAGGCCCATGCCGGCCCAGTTGCCGCCGGGCAGCCAGCCCAGGCTGACGGGCAGGCCCTGTTTTTCAACCGACTCCAGGAGCGCGAGCGAACCACGGAGGAGCTCGTGGTCGGAGGGGAGCCAGCCTTCGCCGTTGAGGTGGGCGTCCATGAAGGCCCATTGCGTGAGTTGCGGGATGGGGTCCTCGCCCTTGAAGCCGACGCGCACGGGCAGGTAAAGGTTGCCCTTGGTATCACGCCGCTGGTCGCGCTGCCGGTTCTGGTTGAACGCGGTGAGGAAGTCGTCGGCGAGCTGGCGGATTTCCCCGGCTTCCTCCGTGCGGCCGAGCCTGAGTGCCAGGCGCTCGGCGGCGCGGAGGCCCGTGATCGTGCAATAAACCGAGGAATACTCGGAACCGATATCAAGGATGCCGCCGTCGCTGAAGCCCGGCGGCAGCATGCCGTAATAGGCGGCACCGGGACGCTTGAGCGTTTCCTCACGGAGGCCGCGGATGCCGGAGACGCCCAGGATGATCTGGGGCCAGCGTTTCTCCGCGTAGCTCCAGTCGCCGGAGATCTCGGCCTCGCGCACGACGCCCCAGATGGTCTCGGCCGTGGCGCGGAAGATCTTCTGCGGGTGGAGCTCGTCCACGATGCCGTTGGGCAGCTGGTGGGCGAAGAGGGCGTCGAGCGTCTGGCGGGCGGAGGCAGAGTCGCCGAGATGGGACGCGAGATTTGTTATGTAAACGGCGTCGCCGGCCCAGAGGCCGCGGTAGAGCGTGAAGCTGGAGTTGAACTGCGTGTGGCCGTTGATGGTCTCGCGGGCCTGCCAGAGCGTGCGCAGCGAGGCGTCGATCATCGCCTGGATGGCGGGATCGGCGACGGTGATGCGGTCGAAGGGGATGGCAAATGTGCCCCAGCGCCGGCGGGTCTCGGCGAGGGCCTCGGCGACGGGAACCGCCCGCGCCGCGGTGACGTCGGCCGGCCCGGCCTGGCCGGAGAAGACCCACGCGCTCACCTCGCGGGTGCCGGCGGGGAAGATGGCCTGCCAGCCCTGCTCCGTGCGGTTCAGCGCCGTGAACGCCGGTTGGGTGGCGATGAAGGGGCGGCCTTCGAAGGTGATGGTGCCGTCAGGTCCGGCCACGAGCGGGCGTTTGGTCCTGATGAGGAGCGCCGGGGCGAGGTCGCCGGTGTAGCGGGCGTGGATGAGATCGGTGCGCGCCGGCTGGCGGCTCATTTCCCGGCCGCAGGCGATGCGGAGCTCGGCGCGGTCCTTGGATGCGAGCGAGCCGGCGACCAGTTCATCGCGGCTGAGCGTGGTGCCGGCGGGGTAGACCGCGATGGTGGCGAGGGTGGAGTTCGGATCCTGGCCCTGCGGGGCGAAGACGCGGAGGTTGATCCAGCCGTCGTGGTTCTCGTCCCGCGCGTCGAAGAGGAAAACCTGCGGCGCGTGGTGCGGGGCGTTCAAGGCGAGGTCGACGACCTGGGTGACGGCGCCCTCGACCTCCATGGTGGCGGTGCGCTGGAAGAGGAATTTCTTGTAGCTCTCGCAGAAGCCGAGCATCACGCGCTTCGCGGCGCCGGCCGGGACGCGGACGCGGTAGGCGACCGGGCGGTTGTTGCCCCAGGCGACGTGGCGGAACTCGGGCGAGACGCTGTCGGCGGGCTGAGCCCAGTGCGGGACGCCGCTGATGCCGTCGAGGCGCTCATAGTCCGGCGTGCGGCCGTCGGACACCGCGGGGGCGGCGGGGGCCAGGTTGAGGGTGGTGAGCTCGACGGTGCCGGTGCCGCGGCGGAGCCGGGAGGGCATGACGGGCACGCGCGGGCTGTCGGCGAAGCTTTGCGCGACGAACTCGAGCGGCGCGCCCTCGGCGCCGAGTTCCACGACGGTGAGGCCCTGCACATAGGGGCCGGGGCCGAAGTCGTAGAGGAGGGCGCCACGCTCGTTGGCCATCGGCTTGTGCCAGTCGCCGGGGATGCCGAGCGGCTGGTGCCAGGTCGGCATGCCGTAGCGCAGGTCGACGGTGCGGGTCAGCGCCGCGGCCAGTCGGCCCGGGATGACGGCGGCCACAGCCATGACATAAAAGGCGATAAGGGGGCGCAGGGGGTGACGCATGCCCGATGACCGTCGCGGGACTGGTTCCGGATTCAAAATGAAAATAAATGAATATTTGGGAGAGGCAACCGACTGCCCGAACTGCAAAACCAAGCAATACCGGAAATCCAAGACGGAAATCCTGCGATGTGATATCCTGCGATGTCCCAATCTGCCATGCCTAGTCAACCACCAGTCGCCGCCACCCTTGCCGAGGTCGAAGCTGTCCTCCGCTGTGCTGCACCGGCCCGGGCCCCGTTGTTCTTGCCGGCGATCTACGAGCACAAGGCCTGGTTCATCGGGCGCACGCCCTCGGCCATTGCCCGCGATCCCGACCTGTTGACCCGCGCGTTGCTCGCCGAATACTCGGCGATCGGCCCGGATGCCCTCACCGTGGGGGTGGATGTCTACAATGTGGAGGCCGAAGCCGCCGGCTGTCCGGTGGTTTATCACGAAGGCGATGACACCTCGATCCCCGGGCTGGCGACCGGTCATTCCCGGTTGACCGTCGGGGACGATCCCGCCGCTTTGCCGGTGCCCAATCCGCTCGTGGCGGGACGCATGCCCATCAACCTTGCCGCCGCGCGGAACGTGCGCCGCGAACTGGGGGACGATGTCTGGGTGCGGGGAGCTTTGTCCGGACCTTTTTCCCTGGCGATCGCCCTGGTCGGGACCGAGGAACTGTTCCTCGCCTGCCTTGATCAGCCGGACTGGGTTCATCGGGTCCTCGCCCATGCCGCCCGCATCATCCAGGCCTACGCCCGGGCTTACCTCGATGCCGGGGTGGGGCTGATCCTGTTCGACTCGCAGGCTTCGCCCGGGTTGATCTCGCCCGCGATGTATGAGGAATTTGTCCTGCCCGTGACGCGCACCTTCATCCAGTGGGCGGCCACGCAGGGCGTGCGCGACGTGCCGCTCATCATCGGCGGTAACACCACCGCGATTGCCGGCCTGATGGCGCAGACGGGGGCGAACAACCTGCTGTGCGATTACCCGGCCGACCTCGACCGGATGGCGGCTGTTTGTCGCGAACACGGGCGGGCGTTTCGCCGCAATCTGCCGCCCCGGCTGCTGGAGACGGCGGCGCCGGACGAGGTTTACGCCGCCGCCGCCGCGGAATTGAATCGAGGGCGCGGCCTGTCCGGGTTTATGCTCGGCACCGCAGTCATCCCCTTTGGCACGCCGTTGGCGAACATCCTGGCCGTCAAGCGCGCGTGTCGCGACGCCGCCCGGCTGCCGGCCCAACCGATCCACCCATGAAGACTCTGACCGATTACCTGGCCGACCCGACCGACTTTCTCGTCGGGGTCGAACTGGTCTCGACCCGTGGCACCCTGGAGGAGACGCGCGCGGCGCGGACCGTGGCGTTTGCCCGGGAGCTGGCGGGCTATTCCCGCATGGACTGGGTCTCCATCACCGACAACGCCGGCGGCAATCCCATGCTCGCGCCCGCCGCCCTGGGGCGGCCCTTCCGCGAGGCGCAGCGGGAGGTGGTGATCCATCTTTCGTGCAAGGATTTCAACCGGAACGCGCTGGAGAGCGAGGCGTGGCACCTCGCGAGCGAAGGCTTCCACAACCTGCTCGTCCTGAGCGGCGACTACGCTGGCACCGGCATCGGCGGCGGGGCCAAGCCGGTCTTCGACCTGGATTCGGTGGGCTTGCTCACGCTGCTCGGCCGTATGAACGCGGGGTTGGACATCAGCAAGTCCGCCGCCCATCCCGCGGTGAAGCTCGCCTCCACGCGGTTTGTCGCCGGTGCGGTGGTCACCAATTTCAAGCTGCGGGAGAACGAGGTGGTGCCGCAGCTGCTCAAGGCCGAGCGCAAGCTCGCCGCCGGCGCGCGCTTCCTGATCAACCAGATCGGCTACGATGCGCGCAAGATCTCCGAGCTCGTCGCGTGGCTGCGCCGGCGCGGACACGGCGCGGTGCCGCTGATCGGCAATGTCTTCGTGCTCAATCCCGCCGTTGCGAAGGTGTTCCGTTCCCGCCGGATCCCGGGGGTGGTCATCTCCGACGAACTGGCGGCGGTGTGCGAACGGCAGGCCGCGAGCCCCGACCGGGGCCGGGCCTTCTTCCTCGAGCTGGCGGCCAAGCAGGTCGCGATCTACCGCGGCCTCGGCTACCGCGGCGCCTACCTCGGCGGGGTGCACACGGTGGCCGAGGTCGACCGCGTGCTGGCGCTGGCCGATACCTTCGCGCCGGATGACTGGCGTCAGTTTGCCCGGGAAGTGCGCTACTCCCGGCCGGGCGAATATTTTCTCTTTGGCGAGGATCCCGCTACCGGCCTCGCGGACCCGGACCGGCCGGAACCGGCGCGGCGGCCGGCGCGATCCCCGGCCACCTTCAGCTACCGTTTCTCCAAGTTCACGCACTCGCTCATGTTCACCCCCGGGAAGGGATTGTGGAATCTGGGCGCCAGGTTGTGCCGCGACGCCCGCGATTCCCGGCAGGGTCCGCCGCTGATGCATGCGGTCGAGCACCTCGGCAAGAGTGTGATGTTCGGGTGCAAGGATTGCGGCGACTGTTCGCTGCCCGACATTGCCTTCCTCTGCCCGGAATCCGCCTGCGCCAAGAACCAGCGTAACGGCCCCTGTGGCGGCACGCGCGACGGCCTGTGCGAAGTGGCCGACTTCGAGTGCATCTGGTCGCGAGCCTATGACCGCCTGCAGCATGAGGGATGCGAGGCGCACTTGCTCGATCACGCACCGGTGATCCAGGACCAGTCCCTGCGGGGCACTTCCAGCTGGGCCAACACGTGGCTGGGTCGCGACCACCTGGCAAAGGCGAAACCGCCGGCCGGCGCCGGCCTCCAGCCATGAAGACCCTGGCCGATCTGCTTGCGCCCGGAACCGGAGTGGTGTGGCTCCGCGTCGGCACCATGCTGGACGGCATCGGATCAGCCCCCGTGTTGGACGGCCACCTGGTCTATTCCGCCGACGCCATCCTGCACGCGGGCTCCGAACAGCCCCCGGCGGCCCTCCTGCGACCCGGCCAGTCCGCACCGGATGCCGTTTTGCCGCGACACACGGTGCTGCCCGGGCTGATCGAGGCCCACGCCCACTTGTTTCTCGAAGGCGGGGAGGAGGACCCGCGCAAGCGTGCCGCCTATCTGCAGCAAACCGAAGCGGAGTTGCTGGCGCACGCGGAGCCGCGGCTCGCCCACCTGTTGCCGCTGGGAATCATCGCCGTGCGTGATGCCGGCGACCGCAATGGAGTCGGCCTCGCCTTGCAGGCGCGGAACCGCGCGGCGGCGCCGGGCCGGTTGCCATATCTGGACAGCCCCGGGGCGGCGATTCATCATCAAGGCCGCTACGGCAGCTTCATGGGCCGGCCGGTGGAGGAATTTTCTTCCCCGGCGGCGTGCGTGGACGGCCGGTTGGCCGAAGGAGCGCATCGGATCAAGCTCATCGCCACGGGCATCATCAATTTCGAGAAAGGGGCGGTCACCACCCGGCCGCAGATGGCGGTGGATGAACTCTTGGCCTTCACCGCGGCGGCGAAGGCCCGCGGCCGGCAAACCTTTGCCCACTGCTCGGGCCATGAGGGGGTGACCAACTGCATCGCCGGGGGCGTCGACACCATCGAGCACGGATTTTTTGTGGACGCGGAGCAACTGGCGCGGATGCGCGATGCCGACATCGGCTGGGTGCCGACCTTCGCGCCGGTGCAGTTCCAGGTGGACCAGGCGGAGAAGCTTGGCTGGAGCCCGACGGTGCGGGAAAACCTCCAGCGCATCCTCGACGGTCATGCCGCCAGCCTAGTGCGCGCCGCGCAGCTGGGGGTGCGCATCATCGCGGGCAGCGACGCCGGTTCCCACGGGGTGCCGCACGGGCGGGGCCTGTTGTGGGAAATGGCACTGATGGAGCGTGCGGGGCTGGGGGCGCTGGCCGTGATCAATGCCGCCACGGGAGCCGCCGCCGGCCGGCTCGGTTTCGGCGAAGACTTCGGCCGGCTGCGTCGCGGCGCCCGGCCGCGTTTCATTTTGACGGATGCCTCGCCGCTGGCGAGCGTCGCCAATCTCACCCGCGGCCGCACCGTCGTTTGCGACGGCGCGGTGTATGTCGCCGAGGACAGGGTGTGGCCGGCCGGGCTGTAACCGCGGCCGTCAGCGAGTCGCGTTGTGCGCGGTGCAGAGCTCCATGATCGCCTCGGTCTGGCGGAAGCCCGCGTCCTCGGCGGATTCGCCGTCCAGCGGGCGGCCGGCCTGAAGCACGGCCGCGAGTTCGGCCACCAGCGGAGCATCGGCCGGAAGCGGCTCGGCGTTGAGCTCGACGTTGGCCAGCGCGTGGTCGAGACCGGCCTGGCCCGCGAGGGTGAGGTAGGCCCGCTCCAGCGGCGCGCGGATGCTCTTGGGGAGGCCAAAGGCGAAATTGGAGAGGCCCACGGAAAAATGGATGCCTTGCAGCTGCGGGTCGGCGCGGCAGAGGCGCATGGTGTCGAGGCCGAGGTTGACCAGTCCATATGAGTCGGCGGCGACAGGTGCGAGGCCGGGATCCACGATGATATCGTCGAGTGTGCGGCCGGCCTCGGAGACAAGCCGGTCCGCGAAGAGTCGCACGGTCGCGTGGGCGTCCTCGGCTCGCAGGGTCATGTCGGACCCGCCGGAAGCAGTGAAGCGCTCCGAGGCCATGACGATGCAGCGCATGTCATGCTCCCGGATGAATGCGATCATCTCGGGCAGGCGCTGCCGGGACGCGGCCAGGGAGTTAAAGACCGGTTTGCCGCGGGAGCGGGCGCGGTCGTAGTGCGCCAGGGCGGTGCGTTGGTAGTCGAGGTTGGGATTGTCGAAGCTGAGCGGGACGTCGGTTGCGGCCTGGAGGGCGGGCACCAGCACCGGCAGGAAGGCGAGCATCTCCTCGAGGGTGACACTGAGACGCTGGGTGCCGTCGATGTTGAGATTGAGGATGGCGGCGCCCCGGTCGGCCTGGAGGCGGGCGAGGTGCTGGTAACCGGCGACGTCACGCTTTTCCCACGCGGTGCGGGCGCGGGCGTAAGCGTTGTTCATGAGCTCGCCGATGATGCGGATGGGAGGGGTGTTCATGGAAAGCAGGCGGGTTCGGGCCTCAGCGCGCGAGGCGGGCGGCCATGGCGGCGATATGCGCGGGGGTGCTGCCGCAGCAGCCGCCGACGATGCGCGCGCCGGCCGGGAGGAACTGCGGGACGGCGGCCGCGAACTGAGCCGCGGATTCGTCATAGCAGACCCGGCCATCCACCAGTCGCGGCGAGCCGGCGTTGGGTTGCACGATGACCGGGCGGCCGGCCGCGGCGGCCGACAGTTCGGCGGTGAGTCTCGCGTAGTCCGCGAGCGAGAGTTCGGTGCCGCAATTGGCGCCGACCGCATCCGCGCCCGCCGCGATCACGGCGGCCAGCGCGGCCGGGACGCCGGCGCCCATCATGGTGCGGTAACCGACGGCGGATTGCTGGAAAGCAAACGTGGCGATGACAAACTCCGCGCCGGCGGCCTTCGCGGCCTGCACCGCCAGTGCCGCCTCGGCCGGGTCGGACATGGTCTCGACCAGCAGGAGGTCCGCGCCGCCTTCGAGCAGGGCATCCGCCTGCGTGCGGAAAGCCAGTGTCACTTCCTCCGGGAGCGCTTCGCCGAGAGGTTCCAGCAGGCCGCCGAAGGGGCCCATGTCGCCAAGCACCCAGGCGCGGTCCCCCGCCACTTCGCGGGCGAGCCGGGCGCCGGCCAGATTCAGCTCGCGGACGCGCGCGGCGGCGCCGTGGCCCGCGAGGACAAACGACGTGCCACCAAAGGTGTTGGTGGTGAGCAGGTCGCTGCCCGCGGTGAGATAGGACTGATGCACCTGCCCGACGAGATCGGGTCGGTCCACGTTCCAGAATTCACCGGCCGCCCCGGGCGCCAGTCCGCGCAGCTGCAGCTGGGTGCCGGTGGCCCCGTCGCCCAAGAGGGGGCGGCGGGCGAGGGCGGCGCGGAAGGCGCTGAGACGGGAGGTCATGGGCGTTGATTCAGGCCGGCGTGCCGTTGAACTCGCGGATGGCATCCACCATGGCCACGATGTTGGCCACCGGCGTGCGGGCCTGGATGTTGTGGATGGTGTTGAACACAAATCCCCCGCCGGGGGCGAAGACGCGGAGCCGATCCAAGACCTGGGTCCGGACCTCCGCCGGGGTGCCGAAGGGCAGGGTGTGCTGCGTGTCCACGCCGCCGCCCCAAAAGACCAGCCGGTCACCGAAGTCGGCCTTGAGGCCGGCGGGGTCCATGTCCTTCGCGGAACATTGGACGGGATTGAGGATGTCGAAGCCGACCTCGATGAACCGGTCGATCAGGGGTCGCACGGCGCCGCAGGAATGTTTGAAGGTCTTCCAGCGCGTGTGGCGATGGATCCAGTCGTTCACGCGCCGGTAGTAGGGGGCGTAGAGCTCGTCGAAGGTCGCGGGGGAGCAGAATTGGGAGGACTGCGTCCCGAAATCCGTGCCGCAGATCATGAGCACGTCCACGGTGTCGCCCGCGATGGCGGCGAACGTGGCGAGATTCTGCAACGCGATCCCGCACTGGTAGTCGAAGACCCGGTGGACGTAGTCGCGGCGCTCGACGAGGGAGACATACCATTCGCTGACATCGCGGATGCCCTTAGGGTGCCGGAGAAAGGCGGCGGGCACGAGGGCGATGTCGCCGAAACCCGTGCCCCCGATGCCGGAGACCACGGCGCGCGACTCGCCCTGCAACCGGGCGAACTCCCGGCGCCAGTGGGCCACGTCGTCGGTTCCGAGCAGGGTGAATTCCTCGCAGTTGTCCGCGGGATCCAGTTTCTCCTCCTCGATGGGTTCCTGCCGCACGATGGCATCGAAAAAATAACCGCCGGCCGGCATGTGGCCGCTGGGCGCGACGGTGGTGTCACCCAGCGGGAAGAGATACACATCTCCCGCGGGTTCCTCCCGCGGGCGGAAGCCTGCAGGCACCAGCACGACCTGGCCCCAAGGGGCCCGCCATTCGTGCCAGCCCTCGTTGGGGAAGCCAAACATGGTGCCGCGGCCATTGGCCGGGATGCAGTCCGAGCCCAGGGCCCGGGCGAGATCGTCCTCGACCTCGCCGAGCATCTGGAAGGGTTCCGTCACCTTGACCGGATGGTCCGGCAAGCCGTAATGGGCCCGCAGCCCGGCCACGCAGCTCACATGAAGGCTGGTCAGGCCCGTGCTGCCGAAGTCCACGGGCACCGGACCCGGCTGATGGGCGAGAGCCCGGCGGACTTTCTCGCGGGAGGTCATGAGGGCGTTCAGCCCTCCGCGCCCACCAACTGCCGGGCCACCTGCACCGCGGTGCCGGCGTCGGCGGCGTAACCGTCGGCGCCGATCTCGTCGGCGAACGCCTGGGTGATCGGCGCGCCGCCGACCATGATGCGCGTCTGGGTGAGGCCGGCGGCCTTGAGGACGCGCACGGTTTCCTTCATCGCGGGCATGGTGGTGGTGAGCAGGGCGGAAAGTCCGACGAGGTGGGCTGTGTGCTCCCGCGCGGCCGCGACGTAGCGCTCGGCGCTCACGTTGGTGCCGAGGTCGATCACCGCGAAGCCGGCGCCCCGCCACATCATCGAGATCAGGTTCTTGCCGATGTCATGCAGGTCGCCCTGCACCGTGCCGATGATGACGGTATACTTGGGTTTGATGCCGGCCGCGGCGAGCAGCGGCTCGAGGACCTTCAGGGCCTCCTTCATCGCGCGGGCGGCGACCAGCATTTCCGGCACGAAGATCTCGTTGCGGCGGAATTGCTCCCCGACGACGGCCATGCCGGGCACCAGGCCTTGTTCAACAATGGCGGACGGGGTGAGGCCCGCGGCCAGCAATTCCTGCGTGAGTCGCACGGTGTCGACCCGTTTGCCGGCCACGACGGCGGCGGAGAGTTCGGGGAGCGAGGACATGCCATCAGGACTAGGCTGCCCTTCGGGCAAAGTAAACGGCATCCCGCGCAATCTACCCCGGTAAACATAAAATCTCCCAGATCTTACATCCGGGATAAATTGTCACCGCACCGCCGAGGGGCTTTGCTGCTGTTGCAACGGCCCCGCGACGGCAGCTGTCATGGTCGCCGCGGTTGCCCATTTCTTCCATGCTCGCCGTCATCGCCTGCAACGTGCTCGAGGCCGAGGTGCGCCACCTGGCGGCGGGCCTGCAGCATATCCACTCTCTGGTCTTCATGCCCCAGGGCCTGCACAACGAGCCCGTGCGGCTGAAGCGGGAGTTGCAGGCGGCGGTGACGCGCGCGGAGGCGGACCCGGCGGTGGAGGCCATCGCGCTGGTTTACGGCCTGTGCAGCCGCGGCGTCGAGAACCTCCAGCACGACCGTTGCCCCATCGTCATCGCCCGGGCGCACGACTGCGTGACGCTTTTCCTCGGGGACAAGGACCGTTACGCGGCCTACCTGCGCGAACATCCCGGCACGTATTGGTATAGCCCGGGCTGGATCAAGAGCCACACACCGCCTGGACCGGAACGGACCGCCAAGCTGCGCCGCGAGTTCACCGAGAAGTTCGGCGAGGACGAGGTCGATTACCTGATGGAGATGGAGGCGCACTGGATCGCGAACTACAACCGCGCGGCCTACGTGGGTTTGGGCATCGGCGAGACCCGGCAGGACCAGGACTACACCCGCCGCTGCGCCGCCTGCCTGGGCTGGGACTACGACCAGGTGAAGGGCGACCCCGCCCTCCTGCTGGCCTTGCTGGCGGGGGAGTGGGACGAGAAACGTTTCCTCGTGGTGCCGCCAAAGCATGTGATCCGCCTGACGGCCGATGAGACCATCATCCGCGCCGAACCCGCGCCTCCCGCGCCGTGACTGCGGCCCGCCTCCAGCTGGATCTTCCGGACGGGCCGCACCACTGTGGCACGGCGCCCGGGGACGAGAACCTGCCCCTGTCAGAAGTGCTGGCCCGCCGGGGCTGGCCCTTGAACACGCGTTGCGGCGGGCGCGGACTTTGCGGCGGCTGCGAGATCGGGCTGCGCGCCGGCGGGTTGCTTGGGCGCGGCGGGGCCCGGCCCATTGCCGCGCCGGCGGACCGCCTCAAGTCCTGCCAGACGACCTTGGCCCCGGGAGGTGGCGAGGTCCGACTCTTCGTGCCGGCCCGTTCACTTCTGAAACATGAACCGGCCGTCGTGGCGGAATTTCGCCTCAATGTTCCTTGGGCGCAGGATCCGCTCATTGCGGGGAGATATGGCGTGGCAGTGGATATAGGCACGACGACGGTGGCGCTGCTCCTATGCGACCTGACCACCGGCGGGGTTTGCGCCCAAGCCTCGGCCTTCAACGCCCAGATCCGTCTGGGCGAGGATGTGTTGACGCGCATCCAGCGCTGTCACGGGGATCCCGCGGCCGTCGCGCTGCTGCAAGGCGCGGTGACCCGCGAGACGATCCAGCCGTTACTGGTCACGGCCTGCGCCGAGGCCGGCGTGGGGCTGCGGGAAGTGGGCGTGATGACCATCGCGGCGAACACCACCATGCTGCACCTGGTGGCCGGCGTGGATCCCAGCCCGCTGGGGGTTCATCCGTTCACCCCGGTTTTTCTGGATCACCGCACCTACGCGCCCGCGGCCCTGGGCCTGGAATTCGGTGACCAGTCGAGCGAGGTGCACCTGCTCCCCGGCCCCGCCGCCTATGTCGGCGCCGATCTCGCTGCGGGCATAGTGGCCACGGGCCTGCTTTATGATGACGGCCCCTCGCTGCTGGTCGATGTGGGCACCAACGGGGAAATCGTCGCCAAGGTGGGGGACCGGCTCATCGGCTGCGCCACCGCGGCCGGGCCGGCCTTCGAGGGCGCGGGCCTCACGAGCGGCACGCGCGGCGTCAAGGGCGCCATCGAACGCATCGCGCTGCGGACGGAGCCGTTCCAGGCGGAGCTCGGGATCATCGGCCACGCGGCGCGGCCGATCGGCATCTGTGGCTCGGCCTATGTGGATTTTTTATGGGAAGGGCGGCGCCGCGGACTCCTGCAAGCCAACGGGCGCCTGAGGGAGGATTTCGTGGCGGGCGCAGGTGCGGTGGTCCAGACGGACGAATACGGCCGCAAGCTGCAGCTCCACGCCCGCGGTGCATCCGGGCCGGTGTGGATCTCCGAAGTGGACATCGCTCGGCTGCTGCAGGCCAAGGCGGCGATTGCGGCCGGCATCAACACCCTGCTCGGCCTCCTCGGCGTGACGGCCGGCGACATCAAAACCCTCCACCTGGCGGGCGGTTTCGGCCTGCACCTCTCGCTCGAGCACGCCATCGGCTGCGGGCTCCTCCCCGGTTTCACCCCCGCGCAGATCCAGGTCGTGGGCAACACGTCGCTGGGCGGCGCCTTCCTGGCACTCCATGACCGCAGCCTCCTCGCGGAGATGGCGGAGGCCTGCCGCCGCATGGAGTCGATCGAGCTCAACCTCCAGCCCGGGTTTGAGGACGCCTACATCGATCAACTCATGCTGCCATGAGATCCGTTCCCTCCAGGCCGTCCTTATCCGTGGTTTCCGGGCTGATGCTCGCGGGCATACGCCACCATCGCCCGGAGGTTTTCCGGCGGGGTCAGTGGCGAGATCTCACAGCCGGCGCCCACGATGAAGCTGGCGCCGCAAGTATCGTGGCAGCGTTGGCAGGCGGCGTAGACCTGCTCCGGCGTGCCGGCAAACAGGTCGGTGATGGTGGAAACGTTGCCGGCGAGCACGCGTCCCGGGCCCAGCTGCGCGCGCGCCTGCCGCAGATCGGCCGGGAAATCGATTTCACAGATGTCGACGGGCAGCCCGGCCATGCGGGAAAAGAGCGCGTCGGTGCGTCCGCACATGTGCAGCCGGCGCAGCACGGCCGGATGGCGCTGCTGCAGGGCCGCCAGCACCCGCTGCTGTTCGGGCCAGACGAACTCTGCATAGAGGCGCGGCCCGATCAGGCTCGCCGCGGCGTCGCTCATGCCGATGGTGTCGGCCCCGGCCGCGATCTGCGCCGGCGCGTAGGCGATGGCCACCTCCGCGCAGAACGCCAGCAACTCGCGGGCGAAATCCGGATCATCCATAAAATCCAGCATGATGGCGTTCACCCCGCGGAGTTCGGCCGCGAGCGCCAGCGGACCTTCGATCCAGCCGACAATGGACATGCCGGGACCGGCGCTGCGGCGCATCAGCTCGATGCTCTTGACCCGGTCGTGCATGCGGCCGCCGCCGAGCGGGTCGGGCACCCGGAAGGTCCGCAGGCGCGCCTTGTCCGCCAGTGCGGCGCGTTCCTCATTGATGACCGGTCCCTGGTCCGGAAACCAATCGACGCTGCCGTCCCCGGCGATGTCGATGACCTCGCGGGCCGGGTCGGAACAGGTCAGCAGGCAGTCGAGGCCGAAGTCCGCCACCAGCTTCAGCTGCGCCTCCGCCATCAGATGGCCGTGCCGCGTGTATTCCGCGAAGGCCATGCCCGCATGCCGCGCGGCAAACATCATCGCCATCGGCTGCACCGGCAGGCGGTCAACCGTCTCCCCGCGAATGACACCACGCACCCGTTCGATCGAGGTCATGCCTGCAGCCTGCCCTCTTTCGGTCCCGGATCAACCCCGCGCTGTGCGCCCCTGGTCCCATCCTCACCCTTCCTGCCATGACTCCACTCGAACGTTTCCAAGCCTGCATGAATTACCAGCCCGTCGACCGGGTGCCGAACCACGAGGTCGGCGTCTGGGTCCAGACCAAGCAGCGCTGGCGCGAGGAGGGGCTCGGCACCGACGACCTGCAGTGGGACTGGTTCATGGGCGAGGCCCGGTGGGACATGGACCCCCGCGAATACATCAATGTGCGCTTCGACATGATCCCGCCGTTTGAGGAAAAGGTCCTGCGCCGGGAGGGGGAGACGGAAATCATCCAGCGTTCGAATGGTGTGATCTCGCGGGCGCTGATCACCGGCAGCGCGGAAGGCATGCGCGCCAGCATGGACGAATATATCGATTTCCCCGTGAAGACGCCGGCCGATTTCCAAGCGATCAAACATCGCTACCGTCCCTCCTCGGCCAGCCGTTATCCGGCGTATTGGGAGCAGTTCCAGCTGCCGGGGTGGAGCCGGCGCCAGCATCCGCTGGTGCTGGGCCGGAACTGCAGCACCCTGGGCTACTACTGGCGGGCCCGCGAATGGATGGGCACGGAGAACCTCAGCTACGCGTGGTATGACGAACCCGCGCTCATGCACGAGATGATGGAGTTCATCACTGATTTCACCATCGAGACGGCCCGGCCCATCCTGGCGGCGGGCGTGAGGCCCGATTACCTCTTCATCAACGAGGACCTTAGCATGAAGAACGGCCCGCTGCTCAGTCCCGAAACCTACCGCACCTTCATCTTCCCCCAGATGAAGCGGCTGGTGGCCTGGTTCAAGTCCGCGGGCGTGCGGTGGGTCATCGTGGACACAGACGGCAACTGCGAGCTGGTCATCCCGCCATTCATGGAGGCGGGCGTGGACGGCATCTGGCCGCTCGAGCGCGCCTCCGACATGGACCCGCTGGCGATCCGGCGAAAATTCGGCCGCGAGCTGCGCCTGTGGGGCGGGGTGGACAAGCGCGAGCTGGCGAAGGATTTCCCTGCGATCGACGCCCACCTCCGGACGCTCCAGCCTCTGGTGGCCGACGGCGGGTTCATTCCCACCGTGGACCATCTCGTGCCGCCCGACGTCTCACTGGCGAACTTCGAACATTACATGCGGCGCAAGCACCAGCTGCTGCGCGGCGAGGCGTTCTGAACGCCACTCGGTGGTTGAGCCATCGACCCAAATCAACCTAATGCCTCCTCTGATGAAGATCCGAATCCTGCTTGGCCTGCTGGTCACCCTCAACGGTTTCGCCGCTCCGCCGCCCGCCACCCCGCCGCCGCCGCCGTTCCCTTCGGTCCTAGTCTGCGGCGGGAACATGATGAATGGAAACCATTTTGCCGATGTCGCCCTCCCGGCGCTGCGAACACACTATGCCGGCTGCAAGAACATCGCGCTCGTGCTGCATGCCACTCACCCCGCCGACCGCGACCGGATGGAAAAGCGACTGCAGGAAGCCTTCGCCCACATCAACGGCGCCAAGGCCCAGTCGCTGCACCGGCTCGATGCCGCGGGCCAGCGGGCGCTGCTCGAGAGCGCGGACGGCATCTTCATCGGCGGCGGCGAGACCTTCGTGCTGCTGGGGGAACTTTACCGCACGGGCCAGCTTGAGCTCATCCGCACGCGGGTGGCGGCGGGCGTGCCTTATGGCGGCTCCAGCGCCGGGGCGAATGTGGCCGGCCTGCTGATTGGCACAACCAACGATTTTCCCGTGGCGGAGATCCCGAGCCGCACGGCGCTCGGCGTTTTTCCGGCGGTCATCAACCCGCACCACCCGACGCCGGGGACGAAGCCGGAATTCGACGGGCGCGCCGGCAAAATCAAGATCTACCTGCAGTTCAATCCCACCGAGACGGTGGTCGCGCTGGCCGACGCCTCGATCGCACGTTTGCACGAGGGCAAGGTGACACTCGAGACGGGTCTCGGCTGGGTCTATCGCAGCGAGGGTGTGCGGGCGTTGGTGCCGGGGGATGAGGTGCCGGAGCTGGTGGGGAAGAAATAACGTCAATCAACACACCCCGGCGCTGCGCGCCACCCCTCTCTAGAGGGGATTTCGTTCAACGCTGGCGAAGATCCCCTCTAGAGAGGGGTGCCCGAAGGGCGGGGTGTGCTATTTCGCCACTCCAAACTCGTAGGTCAGCGTCCACTCGCGTGATTCGCCGGGGGCGAGGTCGAGGGCGAGGAAGGGCTCGAGCGACAGCGTGTTGCCGTTGGCCCAGAGGACGCACTTGAACGGGACGAAATCGGTGGCGAACCTCACGTGCTTGAGCCGCGGATGCGACAACGTGACGGCCAATGGCCGGCCGGCGGGCAGGGTGAGATGCTCGAGGTGACCACCATGCAACCCGATGAAGGGGTGGTGCAGCGTCAGCTCGCGGCCGGCGAGTTGGTAGCCCTGGTTCACCGCCATCTGCGTGCCCTCGGGGAGGGTCACATGCAGGAGGCCGTCGGCTTGCAGCGCGAAAAACGGATGCGCAAACCACTCGAGCTTGAGCGGGGTGGCGCCGCGGTTGGTCAGGCGTGAGCGCGAGACAATCTGCCGGCCGCGCAGCTCGACCGTGCGCTCGAGGGCGTAGGACCAGCGGCCGACGGTCTGCTCGGTGCGGAACACGACGCGGTCCGGCTGCGCGTTGACCTGCCAAACGCAGGGCGTGGTGACGATGATGTCACCGGCGGCGTTGCGGCCGAGGGCCCCTGAGCCGGGCGCGAGACCCACGGCGCCGTCCCAGAGGAGCGGTTGGCCCTCGGTCGTGCTGTGGCGGAAGGATTCAGGCAGGCCCTGGCCGTTGTGCGGGAGCGGGGTGAGCCCGGGCCACTCCGGTCCGGTGAGGAGCGTGCCGATGTTGCGGTCCGACACCTGCCAGATGTAGCCGCCCCAGCAGTAGCGCGGCCCGAGCCGCGCCTGCTCGGCGGCGGGATCGATCAGGTCGACGGTGAGTTCGGCGTTGGCGAGGGTCAGCATGAGGAAAACGAGGATTTAATTAACCACGGATCGCACGGATGAACACGGATCAAGACAGGTTAACCACTAATGCACACTAATGGGCCACTAATGAAATCCCGGATGATGAAACTCCGATGGTTCGGATTAGTGATTCATCAGTGTGGATTAGTGGTGAGAAACTCAGCGCAGGCGCATGACGCGCAGGGTGGTGTTCACGCCGTCGACCACGAGGGCGTATTGGCCGTGCGGGCGGGCCTGGATCTCGATGTCCTTGCCGGGCAGGTCGTAGGTGATGGCCTCGTGGCCCTCCCAGACCTGGCCGTTGTCGAGGCGGAAGCGGTTGCCGCCCTCCCACTTCACGACCTTGGCGCGGAGCGGCGGCATGGTGCGCCACTCGCCCTCGTCGAAGAGGGGCAGGCCGAAGCGGGACATCAGGCTGGGGCTCGCCGCGGGCGTCGCGGCGACGGAGCGCGCCTTGGCCAGCTCGGTCTGCAGCTGGGCGGTGGTGCCGGCCTGCTGGCGGATGAGCGCGGCGTCGATGACGCCGATCTCGTCCGGCGAGAGGCGGTCGAGCCCGGCGCGTTTCCACTCGGCGGCCGAGAGGATCGCCTTGAGGCCGGGGAAGGTGGTCTGGGCGGCGGCGACCGCGGCCGACAAGGAAAACAGGAGGGCGATGATGGAGGTTTTCATGGAGTGATTCGGTAGGATAGTTTTGGGGTGGGAGGGGTTTTATACCCCGACGGTATTGATGCCGCCTTAGCAGTCGGGGTGTAAAACCCCTCCCACATCCATTCAGTCGCGGGACAATTCATATTGTTCAGTATGACAAACCAACGGCAGCTTAGGGACGCAGGAAACCTTCGCCAGTATTTTGCGCGGCGACGAGGCGGGCGAAGGCGCCGCCGCGGGCGGAGAGCGTGGCGAAGTCGCCCTCCTCGGTGATGCGGCCGTCGGCCAGCACGATGATGCGGCTGGCGTTGCGGATGGTGCTGAGGCGGTGGGCGATGGTGATGACGGTGCGGCCGGCCGAGAGACGGTCGAGGGCCTCCTGGATCAGGCGCTCGCTCTCGTAGTCGAGGGCGGAGGTGGCCTCGTCGAGGATGAGGACGGGCGGGTTGCGCAGGATGGCGCGGGCGATGGCGAGACGCTGGCGCTGGCCGCCGGAGAGGGAGACGCCGCGCTCGCCGACCAGGGTGTCGTAGCCGCCGGGCAGCTGCAGGATGAATTCCTCGGCGTTGGCCTGGCGGGCGGCCGCGCGGATCTCGGCATCGGTGGCGTCGGCCCGGGCGAAGCGGAGGTTGTCGCGGATCGAGCCGGACAGCAGCAGGCTGTCCTGCAGCACGACGGCGAGCTGGCGGCGGATCCAGCGCATGTCCCACTCGGCCTGCGGGACGCCGTCGATGAGGATCTCGCCCCGGTCGGGCGCGTAAAGGCCGAGGAGGAGGTTGGCCAGGGTGCTCTTGCCGGAGCCGGAGGGACCGACAAAAGCGACATGCTCGCCCGGGCGGATGGCGAGGTTGATGTCGTGCAGCACCGGGCGGTCCGGGGCGGACGGGTAGGCGAAGGTCACGCCGCCGAACACGAGGTCGCCGCGGAGGCGGTCGGCGCGACGCTGGCCGTGCCAGGCCTCGACGTAGGCGGAGTCGAGGAGCTCCTTGATGCTGAGGTAACTCTCGCGGCCGATGAAATATTGCTCGCTCAGGCCGACGAAGGCCTGGATGGGGCCGAGGACGATCGGCAGGCCGGCGACGAAGGCGAAGAGCGTGCCGTAGGAGATGGTGCCGCGGATGGCCAGCAGGGCGCCGCCGGCCATGACGACGAGGGCGATGACCTGCGTGCTGACATACCAGAAGGTGCCGAAGATGGCGTTGATGTAGCTCTGGTGCACGCGCAGGCGGGCGAAATCGAGGCTGCTGCGGTCGAGGTCGGACTCGGCCTGTTGCTCCTCGCCGAAGCTGCGCACGAGACGGAGGGCGGAGATGTATTCGCTGGCGGTGCCGGTGAGCTTCTCCTGCGCGAGGCGCGCCTCGTTGTTGCTGCGCTGGATGCGGGCGAAGAAATGCCACTTGCCGAGGGCGTAGGCCGGGATGATGAGGGCGAGGACGAGGGCCAGGCGCCAGTTCAGCACGGCGAGGATCACGAAGATGCTGCCGCCGTAGAGGACGTTCGGGAGGAACTGGTTGAGGATGTTGTAGAGCAGCGCCTCGACCTTCTGCGTGTCGAAGGCGTATTTGGAGAGGAGGCGGCCGGTCTTCTGCTGGTCGAGGTAGCCGAAGCTCAGGAACTGCAGCTTGAAGAAGAGGCGGCTGCGCAGCTCGACCATCATCTGCGCCATCGCCTTGGCGATCTCGTTGGCGCCCCAGACGGAGAAGACGTAATGGACGGCGAGCAGCAGGAGAAAGAGGCCGCCCAGCTCGACGATGGCGGCGCTGTCGCGCGCCGGCACGGCGACGTCGATCATGCGCTGGAACAGCCAGGGGCACGGCGCCACCGCGAGGGAACGCAGGAGGGCGAGGCCGAGGCCGCGCCAGAGACGGGCGCGGCTCGACCAGAGGTAACCGGTCAGCGTGCGCGAGGCCAGCGGCTCGGGGTTCATGGCCGCAAAAGGGTGGGAGGGGTTATACACCCCGACACTCCGTTGGCGTGGTCCGCAAGTCGGGGTATAAAACCCCTCCCGCCATCAAGACCCTTCATGGTTCCTCCCGGCGCGCCCTCAGGGCCGGTCCGGCGGCTGGCCCTTGGTGCGCTTGGGAGCGCGGTTGCCGTGCAGCGCGGTGTAGAAGGAATCGCCGGGCTTGATCGAGCCGCGCGAGACGATCTCGCCGGTGAAGCCGGACTTGTAGATGGCGGTGAGCAGCTCGACGGTCTGCCGGGACTGGTCGCCGGAGGTCAGCGGCCGGCGCTTGGCGTCCATGTCGGCGACGAGGGCGTTGAGCTGGGTGCCGTGCGTGGCGCCGACCTCGGGCGGGAAGCTCTGCCAGGCCTGCAGCAGGGCGTCGTCCTGCGCCGGCGGCACGGGCGTGAACTTCCAGTTGTCGCGGGTGTAGCCGTAGAGGTGCGTGAGCTCGACGGTGGCCTTCTGGTAATCGAGGCGGATGTAGGTTTCCTGGCGCGGGCTGAGGGCGCTGTTGACGATGGAGGCGACGGCGCCGTTGGCGAAGGTGACGAGGGCCATCGAGACGTCCTCGACCTCGATGGCGCGGTCGAGCGTGCTGACGACGGAGCGGACGGTCTTCCATTCGCCGAACAGGTGAAGGAAATGGTCCATGGCGTGGATGCCGAGGCCCATGGTGGGCCCGCCGAGCTCGGTTTCCCAGCGGCCGCGCCAGGGCACCGCGTAGTAGGCGGTGTCGCGGAACCAAAGCGTGTTGCAGACGCCGACGAGCGGACGGCCCAGCAGGCCCTCGTCGGACAGGCGGCGGACGTGCGCGGTCGACGAGCCGAACCGCATCTGGAAGATGCAGGCGGTGTAGCAGCCCGTGCGCTTCTCCGCGGCCTCGAGGAGGTCGAGCTCGGCGAGGGAGCCGCACAGGGGTTTCTCGCAGAGGACCCACGCGCCGGCCTCCATGGCGGCGATGCTCATCGGCACATGTTGCGCGGGCGGGGTGGCGATCAGCGCGATGTCCGGCTTCTCCTTGGCCAGCATGGCGGTGAAGTCCGTGTAATGATTCGGAATGCCGTGTTTCTTGGCGAAATCACCGACGCGCTGGGCGTCGATATCAACGGCAGCGACGAGGGTGACGCGGCCTTGGGTGGCTTCGACGGCCCGGACATGGGCGTCGCCGATGGAGCCGGTGCCGACGAGGACGGCGCGGTAGGTTTTCTTGTGGGGCGGCACGGATTTAAAGAAGTGAGGGTGAGCCAGAACGGGCGGAGCCCGCGTCGGCAGCCAGCACTATGCAGATGCGGTCACAGGAATCATTCTGAAAATAAATGAAAATTTCGGTGCCCCGGCACGGTGGAACCGGCCTCCCGCCGTCGCCAAGGCTAGGGCGGACAGGCCGGACGGGTTGCTGCCATGCGCATGAGACGGTCAGGTCATCATCCGCTTAAATGACCCGTCCGGAGGCCGGGTTCCACCTTCAGGCCAGCTCAGGCCACGCCGGCGAGCTTCAGGATCTTGGTGCCGGTGAGGCGGCGCTCGGGGGACAGCGTGTGCGGGGTGCGGTTGCCGTAGGTCTTGGCCAGCTCGGCGAAACGCGCCTGGGTGGCCTTGACGAATTCCTCGGTGGGACGGGTGTCGCCGCACAGCTTCATGATCTCGGGCAGCCAGCGGTGGCCGTAGCGCACGTGGTTCTGCTCGTCGTTGCGGTCGAAGGCCAGGAGGGTGTCCGCCTCGAAATCGTTCAGCTCGCGCACGCGGTCCATCACGGTGGCCTTGGTCGGGAAGCTGCCGGCCTCGAATTCCATCGTCATCATCGCGTAGCGCTCATGCGGCGGCATCTGGACGAGGATGTTGTAGAGATCGAGCGAGTGCTCGACCGTCATGAGGTCGACGCCGTGCTTCGGCAGCTGGCGGAAGCCGAACTGGCTGTGGCGCGACTCGTCCCAGAGGTGGCGGGCCATGTCATGGTGCAGGTCGAACGGCGCCTCGGGCGTGTCGTAGAACACGGTCGCGAGGTAATCGACGGCATCCAGCTCCATCATCAGCCAGACATAGACCATGAGGCGGATGACGCGGGCGTCGGTCTTCGGGTCGACGAGCCAGGGGCGGACGATGGGCGTTTCCTCCGGGTCATAGCTGAAAACACTCGAGCAGGTCGGATATTTGCCGCGGTTGCAGGTGTCCGGGTGCTTGTAGGCGCGGGCCTCGGACTCCCAGGTGAAACCGGCCGGCAGGGGCAGGGCGGGGGTCTCGCCGAGCAGGCCGCCCTGCGCCATCAAGGCCGTGCCGAGATGGGCGACCCAGGCGGCATCGTCGGTGGTGCCGAGGTAAGGAAGTATTTCCTTCGCGTGGCGTTCCTCGTCGTTGATGAACTCCTCGACGAGCCGGAGTGACGGCCAGTCGGCGAGGTGGTGCGTCGCCTGCAGGTAGTGCCGGTAGGCGGTGAGGAGGGCGGGCTTGAGGACCCGGTAGAAACCGGCCAGCGCCACGTAGGCATCGGCGGGCATCACGGCCTCGTTGAAGAGCCGGCGCAGGGCGGGCCGGACGCTTTCGCCGTTGCCGAAGCCGCTGAGCTCGCGGCCGCGTTCGCGCAGGAAGCGGGCGTGGCTGGCGGACTCCCAGACGTGCTGGCAGAGCAGGTATTTCAGCTCCGGCTCGCCGACGCGGTAGATGAGGGTGGTCGCGGTGCGGACGAACTCGCGCTCGACCTCGAAGAGGATGCGCTGCAGCCGGGCCATGTCCTGGACGGCGGCCATGCGGCCGGTCGCGGAGGCGGGGGAGGGAGCGGGAGAGGGCGTGGAGGAGGCGACCATGGTTGGGGGGCTTGGGTGGGCGGCGAGCTTGCTCGCGCAAGGGTGCGCCTGCAAGCAGGCAGCCCACGGATTCAGTCAAATCAGCAGATCCGGCCGCGCTTGCCGGCGGTGGTGTGGCCCGGCGGGTTCACGCCGACCCAGCGCTCGTCGATCGGCTCGCTGGCGCGCTGGTAACGGGCGTCGCTCGAGATGCGCAGCTGGTTGGCCGTGCGGTTGTCGAGCGAGGCGTGGACGAGGAACATGCCGAAGGTGATGAAGTCGCCGGCCTTGAACTCGGTGGTCAGCCAGCGGCCGCCGAACTTGTTGCGGACGACCGGCGGGTTGTGGGAGAGCGTGCCGGTGAAGGCCCACTTGCCGGACTTCGCGGCCTCGGCCTCCTTGGGCTTGTTCTCGCAGAAGGCGTCGACGTCGCGGAAGACGTAGTTCTCGAGCAGGTCCATGCGCTTGTGCGAGCCCTCGAGCACCATGAGGCCGCCGAGGGTGAAGGAGATGTCGCCGTATGGCACCCAGCAGGTCATGTGGGTGTGCGTGCCGCGGCCCATGTAGGGCAGGTCGCAGTGCGGGTTCGTGCCCTTGCCGGGCCCGATGGCGCGCAGCCAGGTGAAGTCGTAATGGCGGATGTCCTCGCCGTAGAACTTGCGGTAGAACTCCGGCAGGCGGCCGGCATAAAGCAGGTTCTGGATCGCCGGGTTGTTGTTGGTGAGCTCGGGCTTGAAGACGTAGCCGGCGCCGGGTTTCGCGATGCCGTCGATGGTCGGGTAGGCCGGGTCGAGCACGCCGGCGGCGGCGAGGCCGTCGGTCAGGCTGGCGCGGGCGGCGAGCACCTCGTCGCGGTCCAGGTAGCCGGGCATGTAGAGGTAGCCGTCCTCGGCGAGACGCCGGCGCAGCTCGGGGATGTCGTCCGCGGCGTCGATGGACTCGCGCAGGAGGCCGACCTTGTCGTCGGCCATGTCGAGTTCGTGACCGAACGAATACAGCTGGGGCAGGGCAGTCGTGGTGCTCATGGCGATGAAGTTACACGCTAATACCCCCGCATTAAATGGTTGAAGTGGGAGAAGTCATGTAAATTTTGGGCGCGTGCCTCCCGCCCCCAAATACCGCAACGAACCCTGGCTGCAGAGCCCGCTGCGCACTCCGGTGGGGGAGATCGAGCTCGCCGGCATGTTGCGCAACGTGACGGGCATCGACCCGACGGGCATGCGGATTTTGAGACGGTTCACGCTGGTGCTCATGGTCGAGGGCCGCGGCTACTACCGCGACGCCCGCGGCACCAAGCTCGAGCTCGGGCCGGGCGACGTGGTGCTGGTGTTTCCCGAGATCGCGCACGCCTACGGGCCGCTGCCCGGCACCGAGTGGACGCAGATCTACTTCGTGTTCGACGGGCCGCAGTTCCAGCTGTGGCGGGCGCAGGGCCTGCTGGCGCCGGAGCATCCCGTGCTGCGGCTCGGGGCGGTGGACTACTGGCGGCGGCGCCTGCACGAGGTCGTGAAGGGCGAGCCCCTGCACCGCGCGGGCGCACCGCTGCGCGCGCTCGGCCGGCTGCTGCACGTGATGACGGACATGGTCGCCTCCGACGCCGAGAGCACGCGGCAGGCGGGGCGCGACGCGTGGCTGGAAAAGAGCCTGCGCCTGCTCGGCGACCGCAGCCCGACGGGCTGGCTGACGCCGCAGGAGGTGGCGCCGGAGGTCGGGTTGAACTACGAGAATTTCCGCAAGCGCTTCGTCGAGCTGACCGGCGAGTCACCGGGCCGCTACCAGAAACGCCGCCGGCTGGAGTGGGCCTGCGCCGCCATCTACCATGGCGAATCCTCGCTCAAGCAGATCGCCGACACGCTCGGCTTCTGCGATGTGTTCCATTTCTCCAAGGCCTTCAAGCAGGAGATCGGCTTCACGCCGTCGGACTACCGCCGCCGCGTGCGCGGGCATTGAGGATTGGATGAAGGGCCCGGCCGCGTTGCGGATCCCGGGGTGTGTTTGCAAAATATGATCTTCCCCCATGCCGCCCCCGGCGGGCAGCCGGCTTGCAGGCGCGGATAGGGCGCGAGCAAGCTCGCTGGTCCACAGCAAACCGGTCCTGCAAACACTCCCTAGTCGCGGGAAACCTTGGGCGCGTAGTAGGCGGCCTCGGGCGGGATCGACCACATCCGGACGGGCACCCACACCTTGTAGCGCGAGTTGTATCCCGCCTCGGCGAAGGGCACGAAGCGCACCGGGAGGTCCATCGTGCGCGGGCCCTTGGCGACTTCCGGGACGGACGCCGCGTTCACCTGGAATACCGGGACGCCGGGGGCGACCGCGGCGGTTTCCGCGCTGGGGACCACGGTGAATTTGATTTTGTCGATGTCCTGCTCGTAGATCTGGAAGGTGCCGATCCTCCGGGCGGGGTTCACCCGATCATCGGCGGCGAGCACGAGCGGGCCGTAGGTGAGCGCGGCGAGGCCGGCGTTGCCGTGTTCGCCCATCACCAGCCGGGGGCAGGCCGGGATGCGCATCTCGATGGTGTCACCAGTTTGCCAGTCGCGTGTGATCGCCTGGTAGGTGTGCGGGGTGCCGTTGGTCGTCGTGTTTGCGGCGGCGATTGTGACATTGCGCGACCAGCCGGGGATGCGGATCTTGATGCTGAACGGGCCGGGTCGGTCGACCTGGGTGAGCGTGAAACGCACCGTTTCCCCGAGCGGATAATCCGTGGCGGACTGCAGGGTCACGTGGCGGCCATCGGCGAGGGTGAACTTGCTTTCCCCGGTTTCGAAGAAATTGACGACGATGCCCCCGGCATCCGTGGCGGCGGCGACCATCGGCAGGAGGGCGATGCCGCGCGGGCCGCTGGAGAGGCAGCAGTGGCCGGAGAAGTCGGCCGAGAAGGGCTTCCGGTTGTCCTCGAGCTCGACGTAGTAGCCCCAGCTGGACCCATCCGGGTGTTGCGCCCCGAGCAGCTGGTTGTAGCCGGTGCGCTCGAGCTCGTCGGCGAAAACGGATTCGCCCGTCAGGCGCAGGAGGTGGGCGTTGAGCTGCAGCCAGGTGACGGTGACGCAGGTTTCCGCGATGTTTTGCAAGGTGTTGGGCAACTCGTGCGCCGTGTGGAAGTATTCATGCTGGCTGCAGGTGCCGGTGATGTAGAGGCGCTGCGCGACAATGTCGGCCCACGCATGGCGGATCGCCTTCAGGATCTGTTCATCGCCGGTGACGCGGTAGAGCTCGAGCGCACCGTTGAGGCAGGACATCATCTCGTAGGCCTTGGCGTTGCCGACCTGATGGACGCCGCGCCCGGCGGCGAGGTCGGAGATGAGGCGCGGGCCGCGCGGGCCGTCCCAGCGCCGCAGCACCATCTGACAGAATTCCAGGTAGCGCGCCTCGCCGGTGAGGCGATACATCCACACCATGGGCTCGAGCACGCTGCTGGCGGCCATGCCGATGTGGGAGCCGCTCAGGACAATGTTCTGCTGCCCGGGTTGTTCGCCGAAGGTTTGGGTTAACAAGTCAGCGATACGCACGCAAGCGGACATCGCGGCCTGGTCGCCGGTGTAACGGGAATACGTGAGCAGCCCGATGAGGTTGTATTTGTGGGCCCAGACATCCCAGGAGGTCCACCGTTTCTCGGGCAGGTAGGTGCCGAGGTAGCCATCGGCGCCCTGCGTCTGGAGCAGGCCGGCGACGACACGGTCGAGCTTGGCCCGGAGCGCGGCGTCGCCGGTGTTGACCCACGCGAGGGTGGCGGCGTGGAGCCACTTACCCACATGTTCGCCGTCCCACTGGTGGATGCCGGGGCGGTTGCGGTAGCTGATCAGGAGGCGCTCCTCATCGACGACCAGCAGGCGGTTTTTCTCGTTCGCGGTGATGCGCCGGCCGAGGAAGCCGGCGAGGCGGACCTGGTCCGGTTCAAGCAGGTTTTGTTGGTCTGCAATCTTGGGCGCGACCGTGAACGGTGCGGGCACGGCAGGGAGCGTCAACGGGACAAAGACCAGGAGCAGTGCGGCACCGGGCGCGAGGAGTAGCGAGAGGGAGTGACGCATAAAAACCACGGGGAAAGCGGCGGATTCGGGCTTCAAGGGAGAGCCGCCGTGCCCGCCGCACCAAAAATGGCGGCGAACACGGCGGCGTAACCCTGGACCAACCTGACAATTTACTTGGTGGTGGCTTCCCAGCCGGCCGGCCAGGAGGTGCCCGGGATCGGGCGCCAGAAGATGTCGGCGTCGATGCGCGGCTTGGCGTGGCGGTATTTCTCCGTGAGGCGCAGCTTCGTCTTCAGGTGCTCGACGAGGTTCTCGCCGTAGAAGTAGGTGTTCTCGGCGATGCCGGAGAGCACGAGCACCTCGGACTTCGTCGTCTCCAGCAGCTCGATGAGGCCGCGGATGTTGGCGAGCTCGAAGTCGATGGCGGCCTGGAGGTTTTTCTCGAAGCCGGCCTTGGCGGCGGCGTCCTTGGCCTCGAGGTAGCCGTAGACGTTCTCGCACCAGGCGCAGACGCTGCGCAGGGAGGAAACCCAGTGCAGGTAGGCGCGGACGCGGTCGCGCAGGTCGGCGAAGACCACGGCGGCCTGGCCGCCGGAGGCCTTGGCGGTCGCATCGAGCTTGGCGATGAGCGGGCGGAGGCGGGCGAGGACGTTCTTGTCCATGTCCGCGGCCATCTTGGCGCCGGCCGGCTGGGTGATGAGGTCGAAGAGCACGTCCTTGCCGAGATCGATGATGCCCGGGTTGTTGTGCTGGAAGCAGCCGTGGCGCTCGTAGTATTCGCGCTCGGCGGCCGGGACGGCCTCGGCATCGGGCACGAACGGGCGGTCCCAGGTGCGCTGCCAGCAGAAGCCGAAGGCGCAATACAGGCCGACGAGCGGCTGCCAGAGCAGCGCCTCCTCGAATTCCTTCCACGCCTCCGACAGGGCCGCGGCCTGCGCGGGGCCGACGAGGGAGGTGGCGAATTCGGTGAGGACGGTCTCGATGGGTTTCTCCGGGAAGAACTGCGCGGCGCGCAGCGCGACCGGGTTGGGCCAGTAGGGGGCGCGGCCGGTGTTGGTGAGGCCGCCGAGGGCGCTGATGCGCGTGATCCCGGTGTCGCGCACCGCGGAGAGCTTCTGGTGGATCGAGCGCGGGAACGGCAGGCCGAGGAGCGGCTCGTGGTTCATCACGCTGGAGGCGGAGTAGTGCAGCACGGGCTCGGCGCCGTTTTTGCGCGAGGCGGCGAGCGCTTCCTTTTCACCGACCTGATCCATCGTCGTGTGGAAGATGCTGCCCGCGACCGCCTGGTTCTCCGGATACTTCGGGTGGGCGTAGGGGACGTGGTAGCCGCGCACCATGAGGGACGGACCCTCCCAGGTGACGTGCGGGCCCATGCCGTTCTTGATGTGGTCCTGTTCGACCTTGAAGGGCTCGAGGCGGAGGATGACGTCGAAGTCGGGATTGATCGTCGAGGCGGCCGTCTGGAGATTCTTCAGGTAGCGGACGATGCTCTCGCCGGCGGCCTGGGCGATCTTGTCGTGGTTGCGCCACTCGCGGATCATGTAGGGGCCGCCGTTGCGGCCGACATAGAGCGACGAGGTGTGCTCAAAGCCCGAGCCGCTGTCGTTCGTCCAGACGGACATGTAGCTGAGGTCCGGCACGGAGCGCATGAGCTTCTGCAGGCACTCGCGGTAGTGGCGCATCACGATCGGGTGGTCCTGCGCCATCGTGTAGCGCGGCAGGCGGGAGCGGAACGGGTGGTCGACACGGGCGCCGCGGAGCGTCGGGTATTTGGCGAAGAAGCGCTCCGGCAGCGTGCGCGGCTCGAACATGCACACGCCCGGCTTCAGGCCGTATTTGCGGCCGAGGTTGGCGAGCTTGACGAGGTTGTTGAGATTCGCGTCGAGGTAGTGGCCGGGCCAGATGCCCTTGGTCAGGTCGGTGTCGACGAAATGGTTGAAGCCCGGCGCGTAGGTGTAGAACTGCGGGTAGTATTCGTGGGCGACGAAATCCTCGAGGGGCATGTGCGCCTGCAGGCCGTTGACCTCGCAGTGCGTGAAGCCCGCCTCGGCGAGCGACGCGACGTAGTGCTCCTGGTCGAAATTGCGGGCGCTGCGCCAGTATTGGGTGAGGCAGGCGTCCCAGTGCGGGCGGTGCCAGGCGAAACTCGCGGGCAGCAGCACGCCGGCGGCGAGCTTCTCGCGGGTGAGGTCGCTGGTGGCGTTGGCCAGCAGGCGGACCGCGGTGAAAAGGAACGAGCCGTGCGTGGCGCTGATCTCGCCGGAGCCATCGTCGGCGATGCGCAGCCAGATCCACGCGGCGGAGTCCTTGGCCTTGGACGGCAGTTTCGCCGGCAGGCCGCGCGAGGCGAGGGCGACGGAGACGCCCTGGCCGGTGCCGGCCTTGGCGCGGGCGCCCGTCAGCTTGGCCAGCTCCTGGGCGGCGGTGATTTCCACGGGCTCGGCGGCCGGCGGATAAAATACGGAAGTCAGGGTCAACGGGGTGGGCGTGGAGGACATAGGAATTCCGGCAGCTCAGAAGCGCCGCACCCTGCCGGCAACCGCAAAGCCGCCCGGCCGCCAAGTAACACCAAACAATTCCCAAAAAATGCATCACCCCCGGCTCGGCATTCCCGGGACGAGCGGGGATTTTTTACGGTGACCCATGTTCAGGCCGGGCGGGCGTCAGTCCGCCGGGGCCTGCCACGGGTCAAATTCTCTCCTATGCCGCAGGATCTTTTAGCCATCACCGATCTGGAGCCGCCGATGGGCGATCTCTTCACCAACCGCCGCCTCGACGCGGGGCGGGCGGTCTGGACCCGACCGTTGCCGGGAGAGAAGGACGTGCCCAAAAAACGCATCATTCACCAGCGCGTGGTCCGGCTCCACGGCCCGGCGCGGTTGCACCGGCTGGGGGTGCGGCGCGGCCCGGGTTACCACAAGTGCGGCAGCCGGCAGGACCTCGACTGGGTCACCGGCCTGCGCGTGCTGGCCCTGCGCGGCGGCCGCTGGCGGGTGTTGCTGCAGCGCGACGGACTGAAGGCCGGCATCCCCGGTGTGGTCGACTGGTTCAAGCTGCCGCGCGTGGTCACGAACGGCGTAATCATCGAGCTGCGCCGCTCCGGCATCGATGGCGGCTGGACGGCCTGGAACCTCGTGATGTCGGCATTCATTCTCGAGGGCGAACTGCTCGATCCCGTTGCTCCGCGCCAGGAGCGCCTGCTTACCGCGGGTGCGATCAGCCTCGGCGGCCTGCCCGCGGGCGTCCGCGCCACCCGGCGGGATGGCGAGGTGCGTTACCGCACGAAGGATTTCGAGGTCGGTTTCTCGCTCGGGCGGCCGGGATTTTCCTATCTCGGCCTGCACCTCGAGGATGCCGCGAACGCCGGCAGGAACGTCCTCGCGACGCGCCCGCCGCTGTTCCACCAGGGGCCTCAGCTGCATCCGCTCGGCTCGGCCCCGGTGCTGGCGCCGTCGGTGCGTTGCGACCTTGCAGGCACCGCCACGGTGCGCGGCGGGAAGGTAAGCTATGATTTCACGGCCGGCGGCCAGCACTACCGGCTGGTCTGGTCGGTGACCGCGCGCGGCCTGACGCTGCGCGCCGAGCGCACGGCGAAGCGCGCGGCATTCGCTTGGCACAGTGCGGCATGGCAGATCGGCCTGCGCAACAGCGCGGCGCCCTCGCACGTGCTCGGCCGCCTGCTCGAGACCGGCGAGACCGGCGCCGTGGCGCTGCCCGCGCTGCTGACGCTGCCCGCCTTCGGCAGCTGGGAGGTCGGTTCCGCGACGACCACGGGCTGGGCCCGCAGCGACTGCTACCGCTCGCACGACCTGAACACGTTGGAGCTGAAGGTCGGCGAGTCGCGCACCCCCGAGGGACTCTACCGCCTGCCCGCCGGCCGGCACCGCGCGGTCTTCACGCTGCGGCCGAAGCGGCCCGCCGCGCTGTTGCGCGACGACGCGCCCGCCGTCGCCCGGCGCGCGCTGGCCCGCACGCAGTGGACCGCGCTGACGTTCCGCACCGACACCGCCACGCTCAGCAACAACGGCGCCTCGATGCACTGTCCGATCTGCATGGACACCTGGGCGGCGGTGACGCGGCCGCAGGGCGACATCCTGCCCGGGCTGCCGGCGACGGAGTTCCTGCGGCTCTCGCTCGAGCGGTGGCTGACCGGCGGGCCCGGATACGCGGCGGGCCGGCTGCTCCAGGACGGTTCCTCGCACGATGCCGACGACGAATACCTCCAGACCGGCGCTTCCGCCCTCCGCGGGCTCGGCGAATACCTGCGCCACACCGCCACGCCCGCGTGGTATCGAGCGTTCCGGCCCTACATCGCGCAGAAGCTCCGCGCGGCGCGCGACCGCGACCTCGACGGCGACGGCCTGATCGAGAGCATGCACCGCACCGGCGTGAGCGGCACAAAGCAGTGGAGCACCTGCTGGTTCGACGTGATCTCGTTCGGCTGGAAGGACGCCTTTGCCAACGCCATCCTCTACGGCGCGCTCAAGGAACTCTCCGCCGGCCTGCGCCGCTTTGGCGAGGACGGGCAGGCCCAGACGGTGGCCCAGTGGGCCGGCTGGCTGCGGGCGAACTACCGCGACACGTTCTTCAACGAGGCCACCGGCTGGCTCGCCGGCTGGCGCTGCCGCGAGAACAAGCTGCATGATTACGCGTTCCTGCCCGTCAACGGCGCGGCGATCGCCGAGGGACTGCTCTCGCCGGACGAGGGCCGCGCCATCCTGGAGCGGCTGCTCGCCGAGGCGAAGAAGGCCGGCCTGCCGGACGCGTCGCTCGGCCTGCCCGGCAACCTCCGGCATATTCCCGACCACGACCTGTCGGACATCATCCAAGGCTACCCGTTCGGTTACTACCAGAACGGCGGGCGCACGCATTCGCAGACGCGGCATTTCGTGATGGCGCTCTACCGTTGCGGCTTCCGGCGCGAGGGCGACGCCATGCTCAAGCGGCTCTGTGCCGGGTTCGCCGGGGCGAAGGTGTTCGGCGGCAACCAGAGCGGCGTCGACTGGCGCTACTGGGACGACCGGCCGTGCGGCTACGAGGGCCTGCTGACGGACCAGTTCGGCGTGCTTGAGCCGATCCTCTGGCGCTGGGGCCGGCGGGCTTGATTCCCGTATCGTGCCGCAACCAGAAAAGAATCATTTGCTGTCATTCTGAACGAAGTGAAGAATCCAGTTGTTCGCCCGTGATGGCAGGTTCGTCGCACTGGATCCTTCGCTCCGCTCAGGATGACAGACCGGTTTTGTCTCCGCCCCTCTTACCCTTCCCATGAAAAGCTTCTGTTGGTTGCTCGTATCCCTGTGTCTTTTTTCGTCAGTCCATGCGCTCGAGCGCTACGTCTCGCCGTCGGGCGATGATCGTAACCCCGGCACGCTGGCCGAGCCCTGGCGGACGCCCGAGGGGGCGCGCGACGCGGTGCGCGCCTGGCGCCACGCGCAGCCGGCCGGCGCGACCGAGGCCGTCACCATCTGGCTGCGCGGCGGCACTTATCCGCTGAGCCGCACGTTTGAACTGACCAAGCAGGATGGCGGCACGGCCGGCGCGCCGGTGACCTATGCGGCCTATCAGGGTGAAACCGTCCGGCTCACCGGCGGGCGCGAGATTCCGGCGAAAGCCTTCGGTCCCGTGCGCGCGGCTGACGCGCTCCGGCGCATCCTGCCGGAGTCACGTCCGCACGTGCTCGAGGCGGACCTGCGGGCGCTGGGGATCACGGACTTTGGCGCGCACCGGCAGTTCGGCCACGGCCTGCCCGTGGTCCCGGCCCCGCTGGAGCTTTTCTGGAACGACACGCCGCTCCAGCTCGCGCGCTACCCGAACACCGGGGCCATCGCGATCGGTGCGATCGTCGACCCCGGCTCGATGCCGCGCACCGGCGACTACAGCAACCGGGGCGGGCGCTTCAACTACACCGACCCGCGCCATGCGCGCTGGGCGGGCGTGGCCGACGTGTGGCTGCAGGGTTATTTCAACCACGGGTTTGCCGACGACAAGATCCGCATCGCGGCCATCGATCCGGCGAAACAGGAGGTCACGCTCGCGTCGCCGCACATGTATGCGCTCGGGAGCGGGCAGAACTACAACCAGTATGTCGCGCTCAACCTCCTCGAGGAACTCGATGAGCCGGGCGAGTGGTATGTGGATGCGGTGGCCGGCCGCCTTTACCTGTGGCCGCCGGGCGACGCGGCCGCGGCGCGGGTGACGGTGTCGGTCGTCGAGCAGGCGCTCGTGGCGCTGGATCAGGTCTCGTTTGTCACTTTGCGCGGGTTGACCATCGAGGAGGGCCGGGCGCTCGGCCTCTCGATCGAGGGCGGGGCGGACAACCGCATCGTGGATTGCACCGTGCGCAATGTCGGGACCGCGGGCATTTTGCTGGGGCAGGGGGCGCGGCAGACATTTCCGCACATCACGGCGGACGATTACACGGGGGTGCCGGTCTCGCGGGAGCTGGGCAGTTTCCAGTCCCACATCTATCTCGACACCGTCTGGGAGCGAAATGCCGGCGAGCGGCACATCATCCAGGGCTGCGAGATCTACAACACCGGGTCGGGCGGCGTTTTCCTCGGCGGTGGCAGCAAGAGGCGCCTGATTCCCGGCAACAATGTCGTCACGGACTGCCGCATCCATGACTTCAACCGCCGCAACCGCATGGGTGCGGCCGGCGTGTCGGTCGACGGCTGCGGGCAGCGCGTCGTGCACAACGAGATTTATAACGCGGAAATGCACGCGATCTACGTGCGCGGCAACGAGCACCTTTTCGAGTTCAACCATGTCCACCACGTCGCGTTGAATTCCAACGACACCTCCGCCTGGTATCTCGGCCGCGACCCGAGCGACCAGGGGAATGTCGTGCGGCATAATTTTTTCCACGAGGTCGGCCGGCCCGACCGGAAATGGATGATGGGCGTGTATTGCGACGATGCGACCGCCGGCGTGCTGGTGGAGGGCAACGTGTTTTATCACGTCGCCTCGTTCGGCACGGTCTACAGCAACGGCGGGCACGACATCGTCGTCCGGAACAACATCTTCATCGCCGGCTACGGCCCGGCCTACCAGTTGAAGTCGATGTGGTATGATTTCGGGCAGGACAGCATCCCGTATTATTTCGGCGCGAAGGGCATTTATACGAGGCGCCTGACCAAATCGGTGAACATCAAGGAGCCGCCCTACAGCGAGCGTTACCCGTTGCTGAAAGACTGGCTCGACCTGCTGCCCGACGGCAAAACCTACGTCGGCATGCGGCCGAGGCGAAACGTGTTCGACGGCAATGTCCTCGTGCAACACGAGGAGACCGTGCGCCTCGTCGGCAAGCATGCCCAGACGGAGTTCGGCGAGAACCTGCACACGCAGAAGGACCCGGGGTTTGTCGACGCGGCGAAGCTCAACTTCCAGCTGAGAGACGACTCGGTCGTCTACCGTGCGCTGCCCGGCTTCAAGCGGATCCCCTTCGACCAGATCGGCCCGCGGCCCCGCGACTGACATAAAAACCGGGCCGGTTTGGCCCGGTTGGGTGGATTACTCCCTGCACCCCAATAAATTGGCTGCCCGGGTAGGGATCGAACCAGCAACGGTATTTCTGCAAGCAGCTGTCGAGGCGATTGTTTATGAAAGTGCCAAATGTAGTGATGCACAGCACAGTGCACAGAGTTTTAGTGAGCTATCTCGGATCGTTAGAGCGTGAGGCCTGATACCGCTCCAGTTTCGCCAGGCGATCCTAGCTCTTGTCCGTAACTCTGACAGTCACTGCGTGTGAAGGGCATTCACCTATCGGCCCACTTTACCAGGCCGGAGGCAATACGGTCGTGCCACTGGTCCAATCTGTAGGGCACCCATCCGCAGGCGAACCACAGCCACACGAATCGCCGGCAATAGCCTTTGCCAAACTGGCCTTTGAAATAGCTGGGCCGTAGCTGGAATGGGTTCGAGATTTCGAAGAAGGCGGTAACGGCAAATTCGCTCTCGGGAATACCGGGGGCCGATTCAGGCCCGCTAGGAGTCGCATACTGGCTATCCGGCCGATGGTAGTATGAGTGCAGGTAGGGGGATTTCATGGCGCAATCCAGACATCGCGCATCATGAGCAGAGAATCGGTTAACCTGACTGACCATCAGGCCACATCCTCGAAGCATCCAGCTTCGATAATCCACCGCGGCTTCTCTTGCCCGGTTGGCAGGTTGGCTTTTATGCCGACCACTCTTGATGCGAGAGAATGATTAAATGAACGCGAGGACTCTAGCACAGCTGTCAAATCTACGGCTGTGCACATAGGCGGGCATCTTTGTGTAGTTACGGTCCTTTTTAACCCTACTCAGGCCGGCTTGGCAGTGGGCAGTGAGGCTGGATTGTCATAGAAAATCCGCACATCCGCTTGACCCGGTCCGATCAGTGCTTGGGCCCGGAGCAGGGCTTTGCGGGTAAGTCTCGGGCTCTCCCGCACGATGACCTACCGCACGCTCCAACGCCTTGAGCTTAAAGGGCAGGTTGTCAGCTGTGGAAGCACGAGAGCGGTCGTCTATCGTGCCGTCACGATTGATCCAGCGCGCAATTAAGTGTGCGTTCGAGGATTGGACTCGATTTGATGGACCGTGGACTAGGGCAGTATCGAAGCAAGTTAGGCGGACGCCATTATTAGTAAAAACTAAGGCTAATAGGCCACGAAAGTCTTACGGATTCAGTCTCCCAAGAGTTTGATAGTTGTGGAGGCTGCGAGCGGCAGTCGTTGACGAGCATGAGGTCCAGATGGCGTTCAACCTGTCTAACATCTCGATTTTTGTCCCGACGAGGTAATTTGTTTTAAAGAGGGTATTATGGCACCGGTTAACTTTCTTGATTACGTGCTTCCAGCCGATGGAAGTGACAGGTCGCTAGCGATGACTAGGGCTTTGCAGAGCAACGCTTGGGTGTATGTGCCCGCAGGGACGTATAGTTTTGCAACGTTGCCCGTTGTGGTTCCGGCCAACCGCCGAATCACCTTAGATCAAGGAGCGAACTACGGCATTGCGTGCACTGACACGAAGGAAACGCTGTGTTCGATCAACCGAATTTCCAACATCGGTGGAGTCGGGATTTATTTTGCCGGTGGCTCGGCTGCACTGATCCAGAATAACGACGTGCGAAGCTGTAACACAGGGGGCACATCGTCATCTGGAATTAGAGTTAATAACTTTGATAGGGTTACTTTGTCGGGAAACAGCTACCGTAAAGACCCGTCAAAAAGTAATCACGCCGTTTATGCGATAAGCTTATCCAGCACCACAACTGCGGCTCGAAGATATGGTAATATGATCCTCGGACAAGGGCAGACCGCAGATATTGATCCGAGTGAACCGGCAGGAGTAAATAAAAGTCCCTTAGACTCGGGGTTGTAAGCTGCCCCTTACTCACTTGGGTTAAGCTCTCCTATAGGCATGCCAAGTCGTCCGGCTTCATACTCTCTGTTGGCCGTAGGCGAGCTGCTTTGGGATCATCTGCCGTCGGGGAAGGTGCTTGGCGGGGCTCCGGCAAATGTGGCAGTTCATGCCCAGGCACTGGGCGTGGCATCAGGCTTGGTCTCATGCGTAGGTGCCGACAGCGAGGGTGAGGAGATACTATCGGCTTTGGCGAGGCTTGGCCTTCCCCAGGATTTTATCAGGGTAAGCTGCTCCCTAAAAACTGGTGCGGCTATGGTGCAGTTGGATCAACAAAATCAGGTTCATTTTGCCATCGCTCCAAATTCCGCCTGGGACGCGATCGGCCTTAACAAGGTGACGCGCGATGCGGCCGCACGAGCCGACGCGATCTATTTCGGAACACTTGCGCAACGATCCGCTGTGAGCCGGATCGCGATAGAGCACTTGCTATCCCTGGCGCCGAAATCGGCGATACGTTTCTTTGATGCAAATCTTCGGACTCCGTTTTTCAGCAAAGAGATCGTAAAATCTTCGCTGGAGAGGGCGAACGTCCTCAAGCTGAACGAGTCGGAGCTCGGTCTTTTTGCGGATTGGTTTGGATTAGGCGGGCCACTATCCGTCCAGATATCTGGATTGGCGCGTATGTTCACCCTTGATGTTATCGCACTGACACGCGGAGAGCATGGCAGCTTGATTGTTGCCGGCGGCGAGGAATGCGAGCATCCTGGGTTACGAGTGGAGGTGCGCGACACAGTGGGTGCTGGAGATGCCTTCTCCTCCGTGCTTATCGTCGGTCTTCTCAATGGTTGGCCTATCCCCCGGATCAGCCGACTCGCGAGTGAAGTTTCAGCGTTTGTTTGCTCTCAAGATGGAGCAACGCCGAAGCTGGCGCCTGCGCTACTTGCCGCATGCGGGCAATAGACGAAGAAAGCACAATGCAAATGTCGAAGCCGTTGGGTGCCCAGGTGGATTCGGCGCAGGCATCGACAATTCTCATTTTTGTCTGTATGAGGGGGCAGATGCATAAATCCTCTTCGCCCTACATCGAGCAGGATCAACAACTGCGGGCTGTTTGACTAAATGAGCGAGAATGGACCGCAAATCGTCAATCTTCGCGCGGTCGCCTTGAAGGCGGGAGTGTCGCGATCCACAGCTTCGCTGGCTTTGCGGGGGGATCCACGGCTACGACAGGAAACGATCTCAAAGGTCCAAAAAGCGGCCGAGGCATTAGGTTACACGTCGAATCCCTATGTCGCGGCGTTTCAGGCCTATGTTCGTTCGAGGGCCACGATCCCGCTTCGCGGCACGATTGCGATACTCGATGTCATTCCGGACCGAAACCTATTGGAGCATGTGAGCGCGCGGCGAATTTTCGAGGGCGCAACCCAGCGGGCGATGGAACAGGGCTTTCAAACGGAGCGTTTCGTGCTCAGCCCATCGACCCTCACGGCGCGGCGGATCGACCAGATCCTGTACACGCGAAGAATTGAAGGCGTGCTGATCGCCCCGTCACCGCAGCCCGACCACAAGGTCGCGGGTTTGGACTGGTCGCGTTATGCCTGCGCAACGGTTGGTTATTCGCTGCTCTCGCCGCATGTGCACCGCGCGTCCAATCATCACTTCCACTCGCTGCGGACGGTGTTTGAGAAACTGTTGGAGCGGGGCTATCGCCGCATTGGCGTTTCGCTGGACAAGGTGACGCAACACCGGGTCTACGGATTATTCACGGCCGCGTTGCTTTACGAGCAGTCCCAGTTGCCCGCCGCGCAGCGCGTGCCGGCGGTGACACCGAACGGCGATGCGAAGGTGTTTCTGCGCTGGTTGAAAAAGCACAAGCCGGATGCGGTGATTTCAGATCGGCCGCGCGAGCTGAAATGGATGCGGGAAGCTGGCTGTAAGGTGCCGGATGATTGCGGATTTGCCGCGCTCGACTGGTCGGAGAACTTCGCGGACTGTGCGGGTTGCGACCAAATGCCCAATGAGGTCGGGGCGGCGGCGATCGATTTGATTGCCGTGCAGTTGTTGCGGAATTCGCGGGGCATTCCGGAACACCCTCGGGTCCTCTTACTGGAGGGGTGCTGGCGCGAGGGGCCGACGATCAAGTTGCAGAGGTAATTTGTGGAGGTATTCAGCCAGCGGCGGCGTGAGATGGCGGGGCTGCCCGGCTGCCGATTTCAACCAGTCCAACGCGGCGATTTTTGCCACAGAAAATGAGTCCGTCTTCCTACCAAAGGGTCACCACTGCGGATCCTCCCTCCGAGAACGCCCCGATGGCATCATTTTCCTCTATCCATTCATGAGTCTGGCAACGCATTCACCAATCAATCATTCCTTCGATCTCGTGGTAGTGGGCGGCGGCTTGTCCGGCCTTTGTGCGGCCCTCGCGGCCGCACGGCGTGGCATCAAGGTGGCTCTAGTCCACGAACGATCGCTGCTCGGCGGCAATAATTCCAGCGAAGTGCGCGTGGTGGCCTCGGGCTCGACCGCCAGCAATTCGTGGTCCGCGGAAACCGGACTGATCCACGAGTTGCTTCTCGAGGATCGTGCGAACAATCACGAGCAGTTCTTCGACCAAGGTATGATCAACGTCGTGCACGATCTTGCGCTGTTAGACCGCGTGCGCGCGGAGAAGAACATCACTTTGTTTCTGAATACCGTGGTGCGCGGGGTGGAAAGCGAGGCCATCGGCGAGCATAAGTCGCCGAAGCCGACTTCCAACGGCCTGGGACGCATCGAGGGCGGCGCTCGTCGGATCAAGGCGTTGCACGCCGTCCAATTGGGCAGCGAAACCGAGTTCCGCATTACCGGCAGACAATACATGGATACGACCGGTGACGGCACGGTCGGCTTTCTCGCCGGCGCGGATTTTCGCTATGGCCGCGAAGCGCGGGCGGAGTTCGGGGAACCGCTGGCGCCCTTGGAGGCGGATGACACCACGATGGGTGCCACGATCAACATGCTGGCGCGCGATGTCGGACGGCCGGTGAAATACACGCCCCCGGCGGGGGTGAAGGTTTACCGAAGCCTAGATGACATCGGCTTTAAGCGCACGCTCTACCATGTCGGCAAACCGGTCTACGGCGGTTATTGGTGGCTGGAAGTCGGGAATCCATTTCATCAAATCCGCGATAATGCGGAGGTCCGCGAGGAGTTACACCGGCACGTTCTGGGGGTCTGGAACTACCTCAAGAACTATTCTGAATTCAACACCCGGGCCACGAACTATGTCCTCGACTGGATCGGTATGGTCCCCGGCAAACGGGAAAGCCGCCGTCTGATGGGCGACGTGCTGCTGACCGAACAGCACTGTCACGTTGATCAGCGTTGGGCCGACGGCATCGGCTTCGCGGGCTGGCACATCGACCTGCACATCAAGGGTGGCATCCTGAACAAGATCGACCCGGGCGAGCGCGAGAACGCCGACCGCAACTACAAGCACTGGATCCGCATCCCCATCTTCACGCTGCCGCTGCGCTGCTTCTACAGCCGCAATGTGGAGAACCTCTGGATGGCCGGCCGCTGTCTGAGCACCACGCACGCCGCGCTGGGCCCGGTGCGCGTCATGCAGACCCTCGCGCACCTCGCCCAGTCGGTCGGTTCCGCGGCCGCCTACGCGCTGCAGAACAACCTGACTCCGCGCGAGACCGCGAATCCCGACGGCCCGCACATCGCGAAACTGCGCCAATCCTTGCTGCGCGAGGACATCCGCATTCCTGGCCTGCGTAACCAGGACAGGGAAGACCTCGCGCTCGCACGACCGGTCAAGGTCTCCAGCCAAGCCAAGCTCGACCTCGGCACGCCCGACGAAAAGAGGAGTTACAATCTGGGCACCATTCGCCGCGAGGGCGTTATGACCTCGGAAGCGATTTCGATGGTCGTCCCGCTCACCACTTCGCAGTTGGAAACGGTTGAATTTTATCTGCGCAATGAACGGCCCGATACGCAGACGCTGACGGTCAAAGTCCAACGTTTGAATCGCATCTGGGATCGCGACGACGTGGATATCATCACGAGCGCCTCAATGTCGGTCGCCCCCGGCACGGGCTGGAGCAAGGCCGTCCTAAACGTTGCGATCACGCCGGGCCATCCTTACCGCATCAGCATCGCCGGGGGCGAGGACATCGCTTGGTTTGCCAGCGCGGAGTGGGCCGCCGGCACGACGGTCCAATACCTGCATGTTTCTCCCGGTGGGCCGGAGGCGAAGAACGCACACCGCCCCGGTTACCAAATCGGCGAAGTCGAGATTCCGGCCTATCGTCACTGGCGGCAGATCACGACATCGCTGGCGATGCGGCTCCAGCCCGAACAGCATCCCTACGGCGGCGAGAACATCACCAACGGCGTCAGCAGTCCCGAGTCGCTGCCGAACCTTTGGGTTTCCGACCCCGCGCAACCCCTGCCGCAAAGCGCCGAAGTGGATCTTGGGGGCGAGAAGACGTTTAATTGCGTCGAGCTGACGTTTGATACGAACCTCGGACGCCGCACGGAATTCGCGCAAGGTTTCTTCCGCGCTCCGGAGTCTGTCAGCGATTGGCGGCTCCTGGCCCTGACCGCGAAGGGCTGGGTCGAACTCCACGCCGAGAGCGAAAATTTCCGTCGCAAACGACGCGTGCGCTTCGGAGCCACCACGGCGCGGGCGCTCAAGGTCGTGGTCGAAAAAACCAATGGGGTGCACGAGGCGCGCCTCTACGAAATCCGGGTATACAACGAATAGATGCGCGCGAGTGCGCCGTCTCTCCGCCGCGACCATGTTCCCCATTACCCCTCACGCACGCCGCTGGATCATCCTGGTGATCATCTTTGTCGCCGTGGTGCTCAGCTACGTTGACCGGCAGATCCTTTCGCTGCTCAAGCCGTCGCTGAAGCAGGAATTTGGTTTTGATGACAAGGGGTATGCCCTGCTCGTCAACGTGTTCACTTTCCTTTACGCGATCATGTATCCTGTCAGCGGCTGGCTGGTGGATCGCTATGGGGCGCGCACGGTGATGCTGGGCGGAATCATCAGTTGGTCGCTGGCGTGCATCGGGGCGGGATTCACGAAGACGTTTGGCGGATTGGCCGTGATGCGCGGGTGGCTGGGGTTCAGCGAACCCACGGCGTTTCCGGCGCAGAGTCGCGTGATGGCGATTTGGTTTCCGGGCAAACTGCGGGCGACGGCCAACAGCATCTGCCTCGCCGGCGGCACGATCGGCGCGCTCATCGCCCCGCCGCTCGTCGCGTGGATCGCCCTGACCTATCATTGGCGACACGCATTCATCTGGCCCGGAGTGGCCGGTCTGGTCGTCGCCGGGCTTTGGTATGTGATCTATCGCGAGCCGCCGCGCGAGATCATGGAGGAGGCGAAGACGTCGGCGGACGCGGACGACGCGGTGCGGTTCACTTGGCCGCAGCTTTGGCGAACACGGAGCCTGTGGGCCGTTTTGCTGATCCGTTTTATCAGCGATCCGGTCTGGTATTTTTGTCTGTTCTGGCTGCCCGGCTATCTGCAAGAGAGCCTGGGCCTGACGCTCGCGCAGGTCGGCATGGTCGGGTGGATTCCCTTCCTTGCGGCCGACATCGGGGCGGTCGGCAGCGCGGCTTGGTCCGACCGCATGGTGCGCAACGGCGTCGAGCCTCTCCGCGCGCGCAAGCTCATGCTCACGCGCATGGCGGTGATGGCCCCGCTGTGCGCGCTCACCCCGTATTTTGGGAGCCCGGCCTGGACGCTGCTCGTCTTCAGTCTCGTTGCGGCGTGCTGCTTTAGCTGGCTGCTCAGCCTGGTCGTCGTGATCGCGGAGACTTTTCCCGCGCGCAACGTGGCGAGCGTGCTGGGCATCGCCGGCGGCTGCGGCTCGTGTGGGGCGATCATCTTCAACTCCTTCGTCGGCGAGATGCTCGCGACCGTCGGCGCCAATCGGATTTTCGCCGTCATGGCCTGCCTCCACCCGATTGCTGCAGTGATCCTCTGGAAAATGGTCCGCCCGGAACGCCCGGCGACCGGCTGACCTTTCTCCATCAGTAAAAATGTCCACCCCAAACCCCCAAACCGAATGAAACTACATAAACTGCCTGTGTTGCTCCCGGTTGCCACAGCCCTGCTGACGGCACCCCTGCTCGGCCAGACGGCCGCGCCCGCCAAGGAAGAAGTGATCGAGTTGTCGAAGTTCGAAGTCTCGGCCACGGCGAATCGCGGATACGTGACCACCTCGTCCATGAGCGCGTCGCGCATCGCAGTGCCGATCACGGAACTGCCATCCTCGCTGGTGGTGATCAATGAGAAGCTCATCGCCGACACCCTGGCCATTGAGCTGCGCGATACCTTGAGCCTGGTCAGCGGCATCCAGCAAAGCGCGCAGCCCCTCGGCACCAGCGCCATCTCGATGCGGGGTTATACGCTCGCGGGGGCGCAGCGCGACGGGGTGGCGGATCATCTCATGACGACTTCCGAGAATACCAGCAGCGGCTTTGACTACGCCTTGGCGGAGCGGCTCGAAATCGTAAAGGGCCCCTCGGGCGTGCTTTACGGGGCGCACAGTCCCGGGGGCATCGTGAACATCGTCAGCAAGCGTCCGCTGTCCAGACCCCAGACCAAGATCACGGCCACCTTGGGTTCATGGAATACATACCGTGCCGAACTCGACGCCTCGAATTTCTTCGATGCGGATAAGCGTTTCGGCTACCGCTTGGTTGCGGTGCGGCAGGATACCGACGGCTGGGTCGATGACCGGCCGCATAAGGGCGACGGCATGCTGGCGCTCAATCCGAGCCTCTCGTTCCGCTCCAAGGACGGGTGGAATGTTTGGCTGTGGAGCGCGGTCGTGCGCGATCAACTGAAGCGTTCCACGCTGGGCACGCCGATGCTGCCAACCGATCCGAATTTCAGCTTCCCGAGCAACCCGTCCCTGCACGGGGCGCCCATCTACGGGGTGAAGCTCACGACCGTGCTGAGCAACCTGCGCTGGACCAGCACCAATCTCTATGAGGCAGGGGTGAGCAAATCCTTCACGGTGGGCCCGGTGCGGGCCGATGTCCGATTGCTGGGGCGCGAGTTCAAGCAGGAGGGAGAAGGCGCCAGCCGGATTCGCGGGATCGACGCCTTCGACCTGGTCTTCGACAAGAACGGAAAGTTCATTGGCCGGGATTATCGCGCGATTCCCTATTCCGTTGCGGTCGGGAATATCGGGCAATCGGGGCGCCAGGCGGTGCGGTATGATTATGATCCGTTTAAGCTGGACGGCCGGCTCGGGGCGGCCGACGTGAATGTCAGCTACCGAAACCGCTGGCTGCACAGCCAAACCCTATTCTACGGGACCACCGGATCGCTGGTCAACCGAGGCAGCACGTCAACGTATGACATTCGCAATGCCGCCACCCTGTCTTCCTTGGGATTCCCGACCATCGACGGCCGGGTGGTGGTGCTGACCTATCCGACCCCAACCTTCGTGCCCACGGTCCAGCAAATGATCCAGTTTGCCGATGCGCGCAGCATCGGCCGCGAGACGGTGACGCAGATTGATGATGGCAGTTACGGCGGCATCGAGCGGCTCTCCTTCTGGGACGATCGCATCTTCCTGGTGGCCGGCTACCGCAAGGACTTCCAAGACAGTGTCACCAAAACCTACGCCAACGGAGCTCTGGCGGCGACGAACACGAATGATGTCGACGTCGGCACCCACTCGCTGGCGGCCCTGGCCAAGGTCTACAAGGGCGCCCGCGGCGAGGCGTCGCTGTTCGTCAACAGCAACTCGACCTTCATTCCCGTCACTACCATCGACCGGCGACTCGCGACGTTCGGGCAGAAATATCCGAACCGGATCGCGGACAACGATGAATTCGGCCTGAAGCTCGACCTGCTCGGCAGCCGCTTGGTGGCCACGGTCGCGGTTTACAAAACGACAGAGACCAACGTGCTGGTGACGCACAACGACGAGACCGGGTCCATCACCGGCATCCCGTCCTCGTTCTATCAGGCTCCGGTCGGCACGCGCACCACCAAGGGCTGGGAGGCGGACATCAACTACGCGCCGCTTCCGGGCTGGGAGGTGATTCTGGCCTATTCAAAGAACGATCCGCGCCTCGAGAACGGCACCTATGCGCAGCAAATCGCCTTCAACACCCTCACAGTGGCCGTCCGTCACGAATTCATGCGGGGTCCGCTGAAGGGCTTTTCCGCGATGTGGCAGTATAACCAGTGGGGCAAGAGCGCGCTCAGCAGCCGTTCCTATTGGATCGTGCCGGGCGGTCGCGAGCACACCCTGCTCCTCGGCTATCAAATCAACCAGCGCTGGTCGGTTCGCGGCCGCGTCAGCAACGTGTTCGACACCGACGATGTATATCCCAGCCCCAACGAGACCGCGCTCGACGTATCCCAGCCGCGCACCTACCGCTTGAGCGTCACGTATGCCTATTGAGGCGGTCTTCCCATGAAGAGAATGCTCCTGCTTTTCTGGCTTGGCCTGTCTGGTGCCGCAATCGGCGCGGGGCCGGGCGTAGCCGCCGGCCGGCCGCCGGCGGCTGAGGATATCACCTTCTCGCCGGCGGAGCAGGACCGGCTGAGGTTGGTGGCACACCGCGGCTACACGCCGGTCGCCCCTGAAAACTCCCTGCCGGCTTTCCGCGCCGCGGGGGCGCACCAATACTGGGCGATCGAGACCGATGTGCGTCAGACGAAGGACGGCGTCCTGATCTGCAGTCATGACGCCACGCTGGATCGGATGTTCAACGCCAGTGGGGCGATCCAGGACCTGACGCTGGCGGAGCTCCGGCCAGCCAGGATGGATGCGGGCCGGGGCGTGCTCGGGTATCCGGAGAGTGACCTGCGCTTGCCCCTGTTCCGCGAATACCTGCAGATCTGCCGCGATTCGGGGGCGCGACCGTTTATCGAACACAAGGCCGGCAGGGTGGCGGATATCGTCACCGCAGCCCGGGAGTATTTCAGCGACCGGGATATCATCATCTCATCCACCGACCTGGCGGTGTTGGTCGAAGTCCGCGCGCTTTCACGGGAAATATTCATCCACCACATCTTCAGCTCGGAAAAATCCCTGGATGAGCTTTCCGCCCTGGGCAACAGCGGCCTGGCTTTCAACTACACCGACCTCGATGCTCCCGAGACTCGGGCGAAGGTCGAGGGCTTGATCGCGCGGGCCCACGCCGCCGGCGTCAAGGTCTGCCTCCGGGCCGGTGACGACCGCGCCACCGTCAAGAAGATGCTCGACCTGGGCCTTGATTACATTCCGACGAATGTCGTCACAATGGACGGGGTGCGTGGTGGAGCGGAGCGTGCAGCCGAGGCGTCGGCGAGCAAGCCCACGTATCCCGATTAATGCGCCCAAGATGGTTCTCAAATTCGATCCCGCTACCTCATGAATAAAAACACCTCAATCTACCTTCGTGCTCTGGGAATTTCCTGTGTGCTCGCGACATCCGGGGTCACTGGCCGCTCCGCCGAGGCGACGCCGACGGGGGCTGATCCGCGGCCCAACGTGCTCGTCATCTACGTCGACGACCTCAACGACTATGTCG
>JAYRDK010000021.1:0-54582 GCA_041909435.1 Lacunisphaera sp. | reverse complement strand
CCCACATCTCGGGCAAGCTCCGCAAGCATTTCATCAAGATCGCCGCCGGCGACATGGTGAAGATGGAGATGAGCCCCTACGACCTCGACAAGGCGCGCATCACCTACCGCATCCGCGAGCAGAACGCGCCGCCGCCGGGCCCGCGCCGTCCGCGCCGCTACTGACGCGCCCCCGCGGGAGCCTGTCGTGAACAAACGCAGCGAGCCCCGGCCCCCGGCCAAGGAGCCGCCCATGCCGCCCGTCCCGGCGGCCTTTGCCGACGAGATCGACGGCTACCTGAGCTATCTCGAGCTGGAGCGCGGCCTCTCGCGCAACACCGCCAAATCCTACGAGAGCGACCTGAAGCAGGCCGCCCATTTCCTCAAGAAACACGGCGTTGCCAACTGGAAGAAGGTCACGGCGAAGCATCTCACCGCGTGGCTGCACTGGCTGAGTGACCAGGATTTCAGCGCCTCCTCGCAGGCGCGGAAGCTAAGCGCCGTCCGCATGCTTTGCCGCCATCTCCTGCGCGAGCGCATCCGGGACGATGACCCGACCGAGCTCCTCGCCGGCCCGAAGATCCGCCGCAAGCTGCCGCAGACCCTCTCCACCGGCGAGATGCAGAAACTCCTCGCCGGCCCGACGGGCGCCGATGCCTACGCCATCCGCGACCGGGCGATGCTGGAACTGGTTTACTCGAGCGGCCTGCGCGCGAGCGAGATCTGCGGTCTCACGCTGCAGCAGGTGGACCTCGACCACGGTTTCGTCCGCGTTTTCGGCAAGGGGTCCAAGGAGCGCGTCGTGCCGCTGGGCGACAAGGCGCGCGACGCCGTGCAGGCTTACCTGGCCTCCGGCCGTCCGCGGCTGGTGAAGCCGAAGACCGGCAGCGAGCTCTTCATCACCGAGCGCGGCAAGGCCATGTCGCGGAAAACCCTGTGGGTGATGGTCAAGTCGGCCGCCGCCCGGGCCGGCCTCGAAAAGCCGGTCAAACCCCACCTGCTGCGCCATTCCTTCGCCACGCACCTGCTCGGCGGCGGCGCCGACCTGCGTGCCATCCAGGAGATGCTCGGCCACGCCAGCATCGGCACGACCCAGATCTACACCGCCGTGGAATCGTCCCGCCTCCTCGACCAGCACGCCAAGCACCATCCGCGCAACAAGTCGGGGAAGTGAGTCATGTGCGCGAACCGGTCTTGGCATCGCCGGTCCAAGCTTGCCTAATCCTGTCCCATGCTACCCCGCATCCTCTGTCTCGTCCTTGCCGTGGCCGGATTGGCGCTGTCCGCGTCCGCCGGCGAAACCGCCATCGCCCGCAAACGGGTCCTGGTTTTCACCAAGTCGTCGGGCTTTGAGCATGACGCCATCAAGCTGGTGCAGAGTGACGGTCGTCCGGGCTATGCCTTTCCCGTGCTCGATGAACTCGGCCGGAGGCACAACATCGACTTCGTCTTCTCCAAGGACGCCTGGCGTTTCACGCCGGAATACCTCGCCCGGTTCGATGCCTTCCTTTTCTACACCACGGGCGACCTCACGATGGCCAAAAGCGACCCGCGCGGCGACGGCCTGCCGCCGATGACGCCGGAAGGGAAGGCCGCGTTGCTCGCCGCCGTGGCGGGCGGCAAGGGTTTCCTCGGCGTGCACAGTTGCTCGGACACCTTCCACAGTGGCGGCCACAATGATCATACGCCGGAACGCTGGGTGGACGATGGTGCCGCCGCGGACGATTTCGTGAAGATGCTCGGTGGCGAGTTCATCCGCCACGGCAAGCAGCAGGTCGCGAAGCTGACCGTGGCCGATGCGAAGTTTCCCGGACTGGCGGCGGTGCCGGCGGATTTTTCCGTCCATGAGGAATGGTATTCGCTGAAAAATTTCGCACCCGACCTGCACGTCCTGCTGGTGCAGGAAACCGCCGGTATGGAGGGTGATGAATACCAGCGCCCGGCTTATCCCTCGACCTGGGTGAGGATGCACGGGAAGGGCCGGGTGTTCTACTCCAGCCTCGGTCACCGCGAGGACGTCTGGACCAATCCCGTGTTCCAGTCCGTGCTGGCGGGCGGGCTCAACTGGGCGCTCGGGCGCGTCGACGCCGACGTGACGCCGAACCTCGCGACCGCCGCGCCCGGGGCCCACCGGCTGCCGGCCTACGTGCCGCCGCCCAAGGCGAATTAAGCCGCGCTGTTTCCGCCCTTCAGCTGGTGCGTGATGCGCTTCTGGCGCACCGCCGCGCGGCGCTCGTCGGTCCAGCGATAGAAACCCTGCCCGCTGGCCGCGCCCTTTTCGCCCCGGTCGAGGCGGGCCTGGAGCACCTCCAGTTCGCGTCCGTCGCTGGCCATTTCCGGCAGGAGGTGCTGGGCCACGCGCAGGAAGGTCTCGAGCCCGCCCAGGTCCGCGGCCTCGAAGGGGCCGACGATCCCGTAGCGCCGGCCGAGCGAGGCCTTCATCACGGTATCGACGGTCTCGGGGTCCGCCACGCCGATGCGGACCAGGTGCAGGGCCTCGCGCATGACGGCAAACTGGAGGCGGTTGCCGATGAAGCCGGGGACGGCCTTGCGCAGCACCACCGGCTCGGCGCCGATGGCGCGCAGCACGGCGACCGTCCGCTCAACCGCCGCCGGCGTCGTGCGCGTGCCCGGCACCACCTCCACCAACGGGATTGCGTGCGGCGGGTTCCAGAAATGTGCGATGAGGAAATGTTCCGGCCGGGCCAGTCCCGCCGAAAGTGCGTCGGGCAAAAAGCCGCTGGTGTTGCTGGCCAGCAAGGCATCGGGGGCGAGCAGGGCTTCCAGTTCCCGGTAAAGTTCCTGCTTCATGGCCAGCACCTCGGGGATGGCCTCGATGACCAGTGAGGCGGCGGCCAGTGCCGGCAAGCCGTCCACCAGCCTGATGCGCGCCGCGGCGGCGGCGGCCGCCGCCGGGTTGGTCACCCCGGCCGCCAGCAACTCCTGCAGGATGCCCTCGACGACCGCCGGGATCGTGGCGCGGCGCTGGGGCGAGGTTTCGAGGACGAGGGCCTCGTGACCCGCGAGGGCAAATTTCGTCGCAATCCCGGCGCCCATCAGGCCGCCGCCGACAATCCCGATCTGCTGCGTGCTCATGCGGCCAGACTTTGCACTCCGGCGGCCGAGACAATTGTTTTTCACTGGTAACAAAAGCATGCTTTAGCCGCGGGCGGTTTTCGTCTAGGCCATGGCGCCATGAACGAAGTCCAGCTGCATGCCGAGAACGTCCGCCAGGCCGCCGCCAAGATCAGCGCCGCGCTCGGGGGGCTGAAACCGAAGATCGCGATCATTCTGGGCTCCGGGCTCGGCGGGTTGGCGGCGAAGGTCGAGGGCCCCGTGATCCTCGCTTACAAGGATCTGCCCGGCTTCCCGGTCCTGACGGTCGCGGGGCATGCGGGTCAGCTGATCATCGGCCGGCTCAACGGCGTGCCCGTGATCGTGCTGAACGGCCGCAAGCATTTCTACGAGACCGGCGACGCCTATCCGCTCAAGGTCATGATCCGCTCCATGAAGGCCGCGGGGGTCGAGACCCTGTTCCTTTCCAACGCTGCGGGCAGCCTCCGGCCGCACATCAAGGTCAGCGAGCTCATGCTGATCACGGACCACATCAATTTCCTCGGCCTCAACCCGCTGGTCGGGCCGAACGACGAGACCTTCGGCCCGCGGTTTTTCCCCATGGCTGACGCCTGGGATCCGGCGCTTGGTGCGAAGATCAAAGGCGTCGCCCAGCAGCAGGGGGTCACGCTGCACCAGGGCGTTTATGTCGCGTTCCGCGGGCCGTCCTTTGAGACGCCGGCGGAGATCCGCATGGCGCAGGGCTGGGGCGGCGACGCCGTCGGCATGTCGAGCGTGCCCGACTGCCTGATCGCCCGCCATTGCGGCCTGAAGGTGGCCGGCGTGTCCTGCATCACCAACATGGGCGCGGGCATGTCCGACGAGAAGCTCTCCCACGCCCACACGCTGGAGAACGCCGCGAAGGGGGCCGGGGCGTTCGAGAAGCTCGTTTTGGCCGCGGTCAAGGTGCTGTAGGTGGCCCGCTTGCGGGCCACGTTGCGCGCAAGCGCGCAACCTACATTATTACCGGGCCCTGGCGCGGCAATGGACGCTTGACGCCGGCGGCCGGGTGCCGCCCCTTGGGCGCATGGCGACGCCCACCGACGAGAATTTCAACGATTACAAGAAGGCCGAGCGCAAGGCGCTGGAAATCCTGCGCGAGATGAAGGCCGTGAGCGCGAAGAAGACCGACATCGAGCTCGCGCTGCTCGTGGCCGTTTTCGAACTGCACAAGGCGACCCTGCCCGCGGCGACCATCGCCGCCATCGTGCAGGGCCACATCAAGCAGCTGGTGCCACACTACGCCGCGAAGCCGCCGGTGTCCGGGAACTGACCTTCGGCGTCACTCCGCCGGCGTGAGCCGGGCGATGCGCTTCGGGAGCAAAACGTAGAGCGCGCCGTCGGGGCCCGTGATCACGTGGCGGATGCGGCCGAGGCCCTTGAAGACGACCTCCTCGGCGACGACCCGCTCGCCGTCGAGCTCGAGGCGGTGCAGCTCCTCCACGGCGAGCGAGGCGACGAAGAGGTGGTTCTGCCATTTCGGGAAGAGGTTGCCGGTGTAGAAATTCATGCCGCAGGGCGCGATCGATGGCACCCAGTAGTGGACGGGTTGCTCGAGGCCGGGCTTGGCGGTGGCCTCGGCGAGGGGCGAGCCGTCGTAGTTCATGCCGTAGGAGATCACGGGCCAGCCGTAGTTGCGCCCGGGCCGCACGAGGTTGATCTCGTCGCCGCCGCGCGGGCCGTGCTCGGCGTCGTAGAGCGCGCCGGTGACCGGATGGAACGCCAGACCCTGCGGGTTGCGGTGGCCGTGGCTCCAGATGGTGGGGTCGGCCTTGGGATCCTTGGCGTAGGGGTTGTCGGGCGGCACGCGGCCGTCGTCGAAGACGCGGTGCACCTTGCCCATCGGCACGCTCAGGTCCTGGGCGTTCTGCATCCGGCCCCGCTCGCCGATGGTGAAATAGAGATAACCGGCGCGGTCAAAGGCGATGCGGCCGCCGAAGTGCACGCCGCCCGACGCCGGGTAGTCAGTGAGCGGGGCCGCGAAGATCGTTTGCTGGTCGACCAGGGTGTTGTCGCGGAGTTTGCCGCGGATGATGCGGGTGAGGCTCACGGATTTGCCGTCGGCGCTGGTGCGCGGTTCGCTGTAGGCGAGGTAGATCCAGCCGTTGCGGGCGTAATCGGGATGCGGCACGACATCGAACAGGCCCGCCTGGCTGCGGCTGTCGACCTCGGGGACGGCGCCGACGGGTTTGTCGGCGAGCTGGCCGCGCTCGATGATATAGAGCCGGCCGCGTTTTTCGGTCACGAGGGCCCGGCCGTCGGGCAGGAAGGCGAGCGACCAAGGGTCCTCGAGGCCGGCGACCCAGGTGTTGAGCTGGTAGTCGTGCAGCTGGCTCCGGACGGTGATGGATTCGGCCGGCGTGGCCACCTCGGCCTGGTTGGCCTTGGCGCGCTGCTCGCGGATGAAGATGACCATCGCGCGGATTTCCTTCGGGGACATCACCGTTGACCAGGCCGGCATGCCCTTCTCGACGTTGCCCGTGCTGATGCTGCGGGCGAGGCTCTCGTCATCGCCGCCGTTGACCCAGACGTCGTCGAGCATGGACGGCGCGGAGCCGCCTTCCATCCGCGCGCCATGACAGCTGGCGCAGTTCGTGGCATAGAACTCATTGACCTTCCCGGGGCGTTGGATCTGGGCGGGCAGGGCGAGGGCGCTGGTCAGGAGGGTGGCAAGGAGCAGGGCGGAACCGGGCGTGGAGCGGAGGCGCATGAAGGTGGTGAAAGTGGGGGTGACTCGGGGCAAGGCAACCGTTTTGCCGGTGGAGGTGTTTCAGGGAATGAGGGGAGGGGCTTTATGCCCCGACGGTCTCGGGCTGGTCATGGCAAAGTCGGGGCGTAAAGCCCCTCCCACCGCAAAACCATCCGCCCTCAGCCGAGCTTTTTGCGGAAGAATTCGATGGTGCGGGTCCACGACAGCTCGGCGGCGGCCTGGTCGTAGCGGGGCGTGGTGTCGTTGTGGAAGCCGTGGTTTACGCCGGGATAGATGTGGGCCTGATATTCGATGCCAGCGGCCTTGAGGGCGGCCTCGTAGGCGGGCCAGCCGGCGTTCACCCGGGTGTCGAGCTCGGCGTAGTGCAGGAGCAGGGCGCCCTTGATCTTGGCGGCGTTCTCGGCGGTCGCCTGGCCGCCGTAGTAGGGGACCGCGGCCTTGATGAGGTCGGGCAGGCGCCACGCGAGGGTGTTCGCCATGCCGCCGCCGAAGCAGAAGCCGGTCACGCCGAGCGAGCCGTTGCAAGCCGGGTGGGTATGAAGAAATTTGGCCGCGGCGACGAAATCCTCGGTGATCTTCCTGCCGTCGAGCTTCTGCTGCATGGCGCGACCCTCGTTGTCGTTGCCCGGGTAGCCGCCGAGCGGCCAGAGCGCGTCGGGGGCAAAGGCCACGAAGCCGGCGAGCGCGAGCCGGCGGGCGACGTCCTCGATGTAGGGGTTCAGCCCGCGGTTCTCATGGACGACGATCACGCCGGGCAGCTGGCCGGTGGCGCCGGCGGGGCGGGCGAAGAGGCCGCGCATCTCGCCGCTGCCGTCGGGCGAGGGATATTTGAGGTATTCGGAGAACACCCGGCCGTCCTCCTTGGGCACCTGGGCGGCGAAGGCGTATTGCGGACTCAGCATCTCGAGCAGGGCGGCGGCGGTCAGGCCGCCGACGGCGAACTTGGCGGCCCGGTCGATGAAGGCACGGCGGTCGATCTGGCCGTGGACGTAGTAGTCGTAGAGGTCGAGCAGTTCCTGGTCGAAATCTTTCGCGGTGCGGCGGGTCATGGCGGGGGTCTCCGGGATTGGGGTTGAAGCTGGAGCAACGACGAGGCGCAGGGAACCCAGGTTACGCCCGGATGCAAATCCCAGCCGGCCGGGCGGGACCTTAAATCTGCGAATACGGCTTCGGGGTGAGGAAGCGGGCCGTGTTTTTCGAGGTGTTGTCGGCGTAGCGCGGGTCGGTGCGCATCTGCTGCCAGCGCGGGTCCGGGCCGAATTTCTTCCAACCGGCAAGATGGGTGGCGAGGTCGGGGCCGCTGGTGATGTAGCGCAGGTGCGGCAGGTCGGGGCCGGCCAGGGCCTGGCCGAAGAAGACGGGATTCATGCCGAGGTCGCGCATGAGCTGGATCTCGCCGTCGTCGAACATGGCCATCTTGTTCAGGGCCTTCAGCTCGCTGTGGCTCTCGTAGTCGCGCATCTCGAAGACCCGGGTCGGCACCCGGTCGCGGGCGAAGGCGGGCAGCTCGAGCCTCGGCATGCCGGCGAAGGCGAGCAGCAGCCAGGTGTCGACGCGCTCGAAGGCGGGCGCGGCCTTCGGGGTCTGCAGGTAGGCCGCGCCGGCCGACTGCACGGTCGGGTCGGTGTTGAGCGCGGCGCTGACCTGCACGAAGGAATCAAGCGTGGCGTGCGGGATCAGCACCCAGACGGGCGAGCCGGGCTTGGGCGTGGAGGTGACCGCCTCCTTGTTGACGTCGAGCTCGGTGAAGACGCCGATGTTTCGGAGATTGATGTGGCCGAGCGCCGGCAGCAGGGCGTGCTCGAGGTAGGCGTCGAGCAGGGCGGGGTTGGCGTCGGCCTTCAGCCGCGTGCCGGCCTGCAGGCGGTAGCAGCGCAGCTCGTAGTATTCAGCCCCGGAGGAATCGCTGCCGCCGGCCAGCAGGGGCGCGCCCAGCGCGGCGGTGGCGGAAGCAGCAAGCGTGGTTTTCAGGAAGTCGCGGCGGGGTAGGTTCATGGGACTATTGGAGTTTGGCTTTGATCCAATGCGGATCGCGGCGGCAGTCGAGGACGGCTTTTACGCGAGCCCGATTGCCCTCGATCGAATAGTATATGGCGAAAGGGAAGGTCTTGGCCAACAGACGATGAGCGCCGAAGACTTGACGGTGGATGCCTGCGTGGTGAACGAGCGAGTCGATGTCGGCGAAGAGCGAGTCGAGGAAGTAATCGCCGAGGCCGGGTTGCTGTTTCTCGTAGAAGCCAAACCCCAAGGCCAGATCCGCGATGGCGGACGGAAGGATTTCGACTTTCACCGCTGCGGTTTGCGCAGTTCTTTTTTGGCCGTTTCCCAGTCCACGTAGGTTTCCTTGCCCTCCTCGACGCGTTGTTCGCGCTGGCGGAGGACATCCCCGTGCCAGATCGGTGATTCAAACTTGTCGGCATTCCGGCTCAGGTCCTGCCACAGCGCATCCATGGCGCTGAGCTTCTCGGCGGTCGTCATGCGATCGAGGGGAAGGGAAGTGTTCATGAGAATTGGCCCGCTGAACGGCACGCTAGCCAAACCTTCCCGGTGGGCAAGCCCGGGTTAGCCAACCCAAGAGCGGGCGTTGTAGAACATCTGCATCCAGGGCGAGTCCTCGGGCCAGTCCTTCGGCGACCAACTCATGCAAGCGGAGCGATGAACGCGTTCGGGGTGCGGCATCATGATCGTGACGCGGCCGGTGGTGGTCGTCAGCGCGGTCATGCCCAGCGGGGAGCCGTTGGGGTTAAGCGGATAGGTCTCTGTTATGCGATGATGGTTATCTACAAACCGGCCCGCGACCAAACCGGAGTCGCTGAAAATCTGCGCGGCGTGGGCGTCCGGGAACTCGGCGTAACCCTCGCCGTGCGCGACGGCGATGGGGATGACCGAACCTTCCATGCCCTTGAAGAACAGGCTGGGGCTCTTCTCGAGTTTCACACAGACGGAGCGGCCCTCGTAGCGTTCGGACTGGTTCTGCACGAAGCGGGGCCAGAGGTCGGCGCCGGGGATGATCGACTTGAGGTTGCTCATCATCTGGCAGCCGTTGCACACGCCAAGGCCGAAGGTGTCCTCGCGGGCGAAGAAGGCCTTGAACTCGGCCCGGGCGCGGTCGTTGAAGAGGGCGCTCTTGGCCCAGCCCTCGCCGGCACCGAGCACGTCGCCGTAGCTGAAGCCGCCACAGGCCGCGATGCCGCGGAAATCCTTCAGGCTGATGCGTCCGCTGAGGATGTCGGTCATGTGGACGTCCACGGCCTTGAAGCCGGCGCGCGTGAAAGCCGCGGCCATCTCGACTTCGCCGTTGACGCCCTGCTCGCGGAGAATCGCAACGGCGGGGCGCGTAGAGAAGCTCTTGGCCGGCTTGGTTGTGAAAGTGATCTTTGGCGCCATGCCCGGGTCGGTCTTGTCCAGGCGCAGCGCGTGTTCCTGGTCGGCGGCCTGCGGGTTGTCGCGCATCGCGGCGATGCGGTGGGTGACGTCGGACCACCAGCCGCGCAGGGTGACGAGGCTTTCGTTGAACAATTCCTTGCCGGACTGCTTCACGCGGAGGGCGAAATGCGGGTTCAGCGTGCCGAGGCGGGAGACGCAGGCCTTGAGACCGTGCTCGCGCAGGGCGAGGTAGACGTCGTCGAAGTCGGATTCGCGGATCTGGATGACGGCGCCGAGCTCCTCGTTGAAGAGGGCGGCAAAGGGGTCGTGCAGGTGCGGGATCTCAATGTCCACGCCGGTGTGGCCGGCGAAGGCCATCTCGGTGACCGTGGCCAGCAGGCCGCCGTCGGAGCGGTCGTGGTAGGCGAGGATCTTGCCGTCGCGGCCGAGCTGCTGGATGACCTTCCAGAAATTCTTCAGGTCGGTGGCGTTGTCGACGTCCGGCGTGGCCTCGCCCATCTGGGAGACGACCTGGGCGAGGATGGAGCCGCCGAGGCGGTTTTTGGACCGTCCCAGGTCGATCAGCAGGAGGACCGTATCACTGATCGGTTTTGGGTAGGGCGAATCCTCCGGATGAGCCGTCGTGCGTTGCGGCTTGTCGGGGACGACTTGCCCTACCGGGTCATGCTGCAGTTGCGGCGTAAGCGAAAGGCGGATGTCGGTGACAGAAGCGAAGGCCGAGACGATGAGCGAGATGGGCGCGGTGACGCGTTTCTGGTCGGCGCCCTCGTGCCAGACGGTGGACATGCTCATCGAGTCCTTGCCGACCGGAATCGTGATGCCGAGGGCGGGGCAGAGTTCCATGCCGACGGCCTGCACGGCGGCGTAGAGGTCGGCGGCGTCGCCGGGGACGGCCGGTGCGGCCATCCAGTTGGCGGAGAGGTTCACCTTGCCGAGGTCACCGATCTGGGCGGCGGCGAGATTCGTGATGGCCTCGCCGACGGCGAGGCGGGCGGACGCGGCGGCATTGTTGACGGCGACCGGGGTGCGTTCGCCCATGGCCATGGCCTCGCCGGTGTAGACGTCGTAGCTGGCGGCGGTGACGGCACAGTCGGCGACCGGCACCTGCCACGGGCCGACCATCTGGTCGCGGGCGATCAGGCCGCCGAGGGAACGGTCGCCGATGGCGATGAGGAAGGTCTTGTCGGCGACGGCGGGGTGCGAGAGCACGCGCTTGGCGGCCTCGAGGATCGTGACGCCGCGCAGGTCGAGCGGGTATTGCGGGCGCGCCAGCGAGGTCTCCTTGCGGTGCATGCGCGGCGGTTTGCCGAGCAGGACGTCGAGCGGCATGTCGATCGGCGTCGTGTTGAACTGCGGATCCTTGACGACCAGCTTCTTTTCCTCGGTGGCCTCGCCGACGATGGCGAAGGGGGCGCGCTCACGCTCGCAGAGTTGTTTGAACAGCGCCAGGCGGTCGGCCGGGACGGCGAGGACGTAGCGTTCCTGCGACTCGTTGCACCAGATCTCGAGCGGGGACATGCTTGGCTCGTCGTTGGGGAGCGAGCGCAGGTCGAACCGGCCGCCGCGGCCGCCGTCGTTGACGAGCTCGGGCAGGGCGTTGGAAACGCCGCCGGCGCCCACGTCGTGGATGAAGGAGATGGGGTTGTCCGCGCCGAGGGCCCAGCAGCGGTCGATGACCTCCTGGCAGCGGCGCTCCATCTCGGCGTTGTCGCGCTGGACGCTGGCGAAATCCAGGTCCTCGCTGCCATGGCCGCTGGCCATGGAGCTGGCGGCACCGCCGCCGAGGCCGATGAGCATGGCCGGGCCGCCGAGGACAATGAGCTTGTCGCCGGGGTTGATCTTCCCCTTCTGGACGTGCTCGGCTTTGATGTTGCCGAGGCCGCCCGCCAACATGATCGGTTTATGATAACCGCGGAGCTCGGTGGCTGGGTAGGGCGAATCCTCCGGATGAGCCGGCGCGCGCTGCGGCTCGTCGGGGACGGCTCGCCCTACCTTGGCTGCCGGCACTTCCTGTTCGAAGGTTCTAAAATAGCCGTTGATGGCGGGACGGCCGAACTCGTTGTTGAAGGCGGCGCCACCGAGCGGGCCCTCGAGCATGATGTCGAGCGCGGAGACGATGCGGTTGGGTTTGCCGAAGTCCTTTTCCCAGGGCTGGACGGCGCCGGGGAGGCGGAGGTTGGAGACGGTGAAACCGACGAGGCCGACCTTGGGCTTGCTGCCGCGGCCGGTGGCCCCCTCGTCGCGGATCTCGCCGCCGGAGCCGGTGGCGGCGCCGGGGTAGGGCGAGATGGCGGTCGGGTGGTTGTGCGTCTCGACCTTGCAGAGCAGGTGGATGTCCTCGTCGTGCGCGGCGTATTCGTTGGTGCGTGGGTCGGAGTAGAAGCGGCCGCCCCGGGTGCCGGTGATCACGGCGGCGTTGTCCTTGTAGGCGGAGAGGATGCCGTCGCGGTGCAGCTCGTAGGTGTGCTTGATCATCTGGAACAGCGACTTGGCCTTGGCGGCGCCGTCGATTTCCCAGGTGGCGTTGAAGATCTTGTGGCGGCAGTGCTCGGAGTTGGCCTGCGCGAACATCATCAGCTCGACGTCGCTCGGGTCGCGCCCGAGCTTGGTGAAGGCGGCGAGCAGGTAGTCGATCTCGTCCTCGGCGAGCGCGAGGCCGAGGTCGCGGTTGGCCGCGATGAGGGCGGCGCGGCCGTGCCGGTGCACGGGGACGGTCGCCAGCTGGCGCGGGGGCTCGTGCTGGAAGAGGAGCTCGCAGGTGTTCAGGTCGCCGAACACGGCCTGCGTCATGCGGTCGTGGAGTTTCGCCTGCAACCGGGTCAGTTGCGAGGCGTCCAGCGGCGAGAGCGGGAAGGGCGGGACCGAGACCCCGACGTCCACGGTGTAGGCGATGGCGCGCTCGATGCGCTTGATGGCGTCGAGGCCGCAGGTGTGGGCGATGTCGGTGGCCTTGGAGGACCAGGGGGAGATGGTGCCGGGACGGGGAACGACGACCTGGAGCACCCCATTGATCTTGGCGGCCGCGCGGCTCGGGCCGTAGGTGAGCAGCTTGTCGAGGAGGCTCCGTTCGGTGCTGGTCAGTTCCCGGGCCGTGTCGACCACGTGGACAAACTCGGCGGCGAGGGCGACGGCCGGGACGCCGGCCGCAGTGAGGTCCTGCAGGAGTTTCGCGAGGCGGAAGGGAGAGAGGGCAGGTGAGCCGCGGAGGATCAGCATGGCGGGAAACGCGATACTCGCGAACGGGCCCCGGGCGTCAAGTGGGGTAACGGAGAAAGACACAGGGTATCAGCCACGGATGACACAGATTTACACGGATGAAGACGGAGAGATGACCGACCGCACCGGCCGGAGCCGAATCATCCGTGCCCATCGGTGAAATCCGTGGCTAAAAATGCCTGTTCTTGGGGTTGACCGGAGAAAGCCGTTGACGAAAGCGGGGAGCTGGGCCCAATAAACGTCTTTAATGCCGTGACTCGCCAGAATCACCCATCGCCCAGCACAAAATCATCGGCCGGGCGCAGTGTGACTGGAGATTTGGGAATCAGGAAAGCCGGTAGCGAGCTTCGAGTAGCGAGTAGCGAGCAGGACGGCCGAGCCCAATGCCGCCAGTTCGGCTACTCACTACTCGCTACCCGCTACCCGCTACTTCAGCCATGAGCGAGTTCATCAGCCACGAGTGCGGCATCGCGCTGGTCCGGCTCAAGAAGCCGCTGGCCTACTACCAGGAAAAATACGGCACGCCGCTGTGGGGTTTCTACCAGCTGTTCCTGCTGATGGAGAAGCAGCACAACCGCGGCCAGGACGGCGCCGGCGTGGCCTGCGTGAAGTTCGACGTCCCGGCCGGCGAGCCCTACATGTTCCGTGAGCGCAACGTCGAGACCAACCCCCTCGACAAGATATTCCAGGCCCTGCTGGCGCGCTACACCACGCTGGTCGGCGAGGGGGCGATCCACCCGGAGTTTCCCGACACGGCGAAGAAGAAGTTCGATTTTGCCGGCGAGCTCTACCTCGGCCACCTGCGCTACGGCACCTCCGGCGGCTACAACCTGAGCGCCTGCCACCCGTTCTTCCGCCGCAGCTCCTGGCCGACCCGCAACCTGATGCTGGCGGGCAACTTCAACCTGACCAACACGGCGGAGCTCAACGACAGCCTCATCGCCATCGGCCAGCACCCCATCTTCGCCACCGACACCCAGGCCATCCTCGAGCGCATCGGCTTCTGTCTCGATGACGAGCACGAGCGCCTCTACCGCGCCTTGCGCGGCGAGAGCCTGCCCGGCGGCGAGATCACCCGCCGCATCAACGACGAGATCGACCCGGCCCGCGTGCTCCGCACCGCCTCGGCCAACTGGGACGGCGGCTACTCGCTCGTCGGCGTGCTCGGCAACGGCGATGCCTTCGTGACGCGCGACCCGTCCGGCATCCGCCCCTGCCACTGGTTCGAGAACGACGAGGTCGTGGCCTTCGCCTCCGAGCGAGCGCCGCTCTGCACGGTGTTCGACCTCGAGGCGGCCGACGTGGGCGAGCTCGAGCCCGGCTGCGCCGTGATCATGAAGAAGTCGGGCAAGGTCTCGACCGAGCGCATCAAGCCGGCCCTGCCCAAGACGCAGTGCACCTTCGAGCGCATCTATTTCTCGCGCGGCAACGACGCCGACATCTACCGCGAGCGCAAGGCCCTCGGCGCCGGCCTCGCCGACCAGATCTGGAAATCCATCAACGGCAACCTGGCCAAGACCGTCTTCAGCTTCATCCCCAACACCGCCGAGGTCGCGTTCTTCGGGCTGATGAGCGAGATGCGCTTCCGCCGCCGCGCCGAGGTGAAGCAGACCCTGCTCGACGCCGCCAAGGCCGGCAAGGTCACCGAGGCGCTGGTCGACGACCTGATCCTCAACAACTGGCCCCGCGGCGAGAAGATCGTCACCAAGGACGTCAAACTCCGCACCTTCATCAGCCAGGAAAAATCCCGCAACAACCTCGCCTCGCACGTCTACGACGTCACCTACGGCGTCGTGGAGCCCGGCGACGCCCTCGTCTGCGTGGACGACTCCATCGTGCGCGGCACGACGTTGCGCCGCTCGATCCTGCGCATCCTGAAGCGCCTAAACCCGGTCAAGATCATCATCGCCTCGACCGCCCCGCAGATCCGCTACCCGGACTGCTACGGCATCGACATGTCCGAGATCGGCAAGTTCATCGCCTTCGAGGCGGCCATCACGCTGCTCAAGGAGCGCGGGCAGACGAACCTCATCGCCGACGTCTACAACCTCTGCCGCGAGGAGCTGCGCAATCCGTCGCCCGAGCCGGTCAACCACGTGCGGAAGATCTACGAGCCGTTCACGGCCGACGAGATCTCCAGGAAGATCACCCAGCTGGTCTCGCCCAAGCCCAACGGTTGGAACGGTGAGATCGAGATCATCTTCCAGTCGGTCGAGAACCTGCACCGCGCGCTGCCCCACCACACGGGCGACTGGTATTTCACCGGCAAGTATCCGACCCCCGGCGGCTACCGCGTCGTGAACCAGGCCTATGTGAACTATTTCGAGAAAGCCGAGGGGAGAAGTTACTGAGGCACCACTAATCCACACTAATTCTTCACTAATCCCGAACCAAGGCAGTGGCATCAATTAGTGTCAGCTTAGTGTTCATTAGTGGTTAAAAAATCATGTCTTTAAGCTACGAAAGTTCCGGTGTCCGTTACGACCAGCTTGATGCGTTCAAGCGGGCCTGCCAGCAGGCGGCGCGCGGCACGGCCAACGAGCTCGCGGCCCACGGCTACGCCGAGCCGGCGACGACCCGCGGCGAGAGCGCCTACCTGATCGAGGGGAAGGACCACTTTCTGGCGCACGTCGAGGAAGGCCTCGGCACCAAGAACCTCGTGGCCGACGCCGTCTACGCCGCCAGCGGGAAGAATTTCTACCGCGAGATCGCGATCGATACCGTGGCGACGATTGTGAATGACCTCATCACCTGCGGTGCCCGGCCGATCTCGGTCGCTATGCACGCGGCGGTGGGGGATTCCGGCTGGTTTGCCGACGCTCCGCGCATGCAGGCGCTGGTCGACGGCTGGGCCGAGGGCTGCCACCGCGCCGGAGCGGTCTGGGGCGGGGGTGAGACCCCGACCTTAAAGAGCATCGTCAACCCGGACACCATCGTCCTGGCCGGCTCGGCCATCGGCAAAATCGAGCCGAAGTCGCAGCGCATCACGGGCGAGGTCAGGGACGGCGACGCCATCATTTTCCTCGCGTCGACGGGCGTGCAGACCAACGGCCTGAGCCTCTGCCGGCTCATCGCCGACAAGCTGCCGCAAAAGTATGCGACGCCCATCGGGCACGGCGACAACCGCACCTATGGCGAGGCGCTGCTCGCGGCATCGGCCATCTACGTGGATTTCGTGGTGAAATGCCAGCAGGCCGGCGTGAAGCTGAACTACGTGGCGCACGTAACCGGCCACGGCTGGCGCAAGCTGATGCGGCTGGAGGAGCCGTTTGTGTATGAGATCACCGAGCCGCGGGCGATTCCGGCGTTGTTCAAGTTTTTGATGGAGGCCGGCCCGATCGACCTGCGCGAGGCCTACGCGACCTTCAACATGGGCGTCGGTTTCGCCGCCTACGTGGCGCCGTCGGCCGTGGCGGCCACGCTTGCCGCCGCGAAAGCCTCTGGGCATGAGGCCTGGGTCGCCGGCACGGTGAAGAAGCAGGGCGGCCGCAAGGCGGTCACGATTCCGTCGCTCGGCCTGTCCTACGAGGCGGACACGCTGCAGGTCAGGTGAGGCAGGTTTTGCCAAGAATGGAGGCGGGACCATCAGTCCCGCGAGGCATGGCTTACGAAGCCTCAAAGCCGCGGGACTGATGGCCCCGCCTTCCTGTTTGATGCAGAATGTGTAGGTGGCGCGCTTGCGCGCCACGTTGCGTGCGAGCACGCAACCTACGGGGTCGGTTGGCCTCCCGGCACAAAAAAGCCGGCCCCTGCGGGCCGGCTTGAAAGAGTTGCCTGAACTTTTAGTTCGAGCGACTGACCGTCGAGGGATCGATCGGCTGCGGGGTGGTGACCGTCTGCGGGGAGCTATCGTTGCGGTTCGTGGCGCCCGGGGCGGTCGCCGGTGTGTCCGTCGCAGTCGTCTGGGTGCTCGGCGTAAACGTGCCGGTGGTCACGCCGCTGTTGAGGGCCGCTTTGGCTGCCTCGGGGGTTGCCGTGGTGACTGCCTGCATCACCGTCGCAGCTCTGGCGGGATCCGCCGGGGGATTGGCATCGTTGGACTGCTTGATGATGGCGCCAGCCTGTTCGGCTGCGGCCGGGACGGCGGCGAAGACAGCCGAAGCGACAGCCGCAGCCTCGGCGGCGGTCGTGCCACCAATTCCATTTTGAGCGGCGAGAGTGACAGTCGCCACAGCGACCGCGAGCAACTCACGGAGTGCTGCGCCCTCTATGGCACGAACGCCACTGCCGTCATTATTGGCGTAGGAAGTGGCCTCACTTGCGGTAAATTGCTGAGCGCCGTTCTGCGTCGCGATCATCGCTTGACCGGCGTTTACTGAAACACCTCCACCGTCCATCGCGGCTTGGAAGACATTGCTGGCAGTAGGAGGCAGCACGGTGACAACACCATTCACGACGGCGATGGAATAGGTGCCGCCCTTGTATTGGACGGTGAAGACCGTGCCGCGGGCAGCTGCAACGCCCTTTGGTGTGCGAACCGCATACTGATTCACGCTCTTCTTGGCGGGATTGAGCTTGGCGACGAGGTTGCCGCTCTTGAGGTCGAGGGTGGCCTTCTGCTCGGTCACCTTGCCGCCGGCGGAGGTGGTCGACAGCTCGGCGATTTCCACAACGCTGTTCGCTGCGATCACGGAGGTGGTGTCACCGTGGCTGACGAGAAAGGCCTCGGACTTGTCGCCCGTGGTGATGGTGGCGCCCTGCGGGAGCTTGGTGCCTTCCGTCACGGTGACGGTGGAGCCGTCGGCCAAGGTGGCGGTGACGGTGCCGGTGACACGGGCCACAGTGGCCTCGGTGGCGGTGCTCTGGGCGAAGGCCGAGACGGCCAAGCCGACGAGGGCGGTGAAGAGGAGGGTCAGTTTGCGTGTGTTCATGGCCATTAGTGTAGGTGCAGGTATCTGGTTGAGAATCGTGCTAGGAGTTCAGCAGGTTGCAGGCCATCTGCAAGAGCGTAATTGGCAGTTTAGTAAAGAATTCCGTGACGATTTTGCGGCAGGATTTTGCCATGCGGACGGCTTACGACGGGATTTACTTCTCCTTCATGACATAGACACCATCCCAATCGTCAGGAGGGGGATGCGCGGCGTAATGGGCGGTGATGTCGAGGAAGACGAGGGAGGGATTGGAGGCTACGCCGGGGTCGCGGCCGGGTTGGTTGGGCTCCAGGGCCAGACTGCGGCGGAAAAGGGCCTCCGCGCCGGCCCAGTCCCTCTCATAATACCGGGCCAGGCCCTGGGCGAAGAGGGCGAGGCACTCGCGGGTGGAATCGGTCACATGCTCCTTCAGCCCGACGACCTCGTGGATGGGCACGGCCTGCTTGCGGCCCTTCACCACGATCCGGCCGAGCGGGCGGAAGACCACCCGGTCGCCGCCGTGCTGTTCGCAGGCGACCTTGGTGGCCTCGGAGCACATGGTGTAGGCGCCCCAGCTCTTGGCCCCGGACTCCATGCGGGCGGCGAGGTTCACGTCGTCGCTGGTCATCGTGTAGCTGAAGCGCGTGCGGCTGCCCATGTTGCCGACCACGGCGTTGCCGGAGTTCAGGCCGATGCGGGAGCGCATCTGCCGGACGGTGAGCGGCCACGCCTCGCCCTGCGCCACCCAGCGCTGGCGGAGTTCATCGAGGGCATGCTGCACGCGCAGGGCGGTCACGCAGGCCCGGTAGGCGTGGTCGGGCAGGGCGATGGGGGCGCCGAACATCGCGACGACGGCGTCGCCGATGTATTTGTCGAGCGTGCCGCCCTCCTCCTGGATGATATCGGTGCAGACGGTGAGGTATTCGTTGAGCAGCTCGACGAGGCGCGCGGCGGAGAGTTTTTCCGAGAAGGTGGAGTAGCCCTGGATGTCGCTGAAATAGGCGGTGATCTCCTCGGTGTGCCCGCCGAGCTCGGGCATCTGCCCGCTTTTCACCATCCGGTCCACGAGCTGCGGGGCGAGGTAGGCACCGAACATGCCCTTGATCTGCTGCTTGGCCCGCTGTTCCTCGATGATCCGGCGGCCGATGACGGCGAACTGCAGCCCGACGAACCCGGTGAGGGGTGCGACGATGGGCAGCCACCAGCTCGCCCAGACCCAAGCCCAGACGGCGAGCGAGGCGTAGCTGACCACGCCCAGCACGGCGCCACCGCACAACACCATGACGGACCGGTTGGCCAGAAAGGCCACCCCCAGCCAGCCCAGCACCAAGGCGGTGATCCAGATGATGGGCGCCGGCACACGGTGCATGTAATCGCCCCGGAGGATGTTGTTCACGACGTTCGCATGCACCAGCACCAGGGGAGTGTAGGCGCTGCGCGGCGTCGGTCCGGCATCGGCCTTGCCCGTCACCGTCTGGCCGATGAAGACGATCTTGCCGGCAATGTCCGGCGGCTTCGGCGCATCCGGGGTCTTCTCAACGTGGTAGGCGTTGATCTTGAGCAGCATCTCCTGGTAGGTGTGCGTCGGAAAATCGAAGTGGTTCTGATCATAATCCTGGTCGTAACGGTAGTTCACTCGGAAGGTTCCGTTCCGGGAGACGGGAATCCGGAGCTCGCCGTTGTCCGTCTCCAGGTAAACCGCGTCGCCGAGCCGCACGCGCACCTGCTCCGGGCCGAGGTGGAAGTAAGCCATGACGGTCTGCAGGGACAGGGAGGCGAACACCTCTTCGCCGACGCGCACCACCATCGGCACCTCGCGGATAATACCGTCGCTGGAACGGGGGGCGTCCGCAAAACCATACCGGGAGACAGCCTTCAGCTCGGGGAAGGGCACGAGGGCGTATGCGTCGCCCGGGATGCGTGCCACGTCGCCCTCGATCCGGGTCAGGGGTTTGGTCGGCCCGGCCGGCGAAGGCTCCTCCTGCGGCGGATCCGGGTTGGTTACCGCGGCAGTAACGACCGGAACGCCGGAGTCCACGGCGGCCTTGGTGTCTGCGCCCATGGCCGCGTCCCCTTCGCCCTCGCGCCGCGCATCGAGGATGACGTCCCAGCTGATGACGGCGGGCTTTTCGACGGCCAGAAACTTGTTCAGGTTCCCGTGCCAGGCGCGGTCCGGGGGCCAGGGCACGAGGTTCGAATCGGTGCCGTCCTCGAACAAAACGATGAACACGCGGGGATCGGGCGGCGGCTGCGAAATGGCGCGGAACTCGGTGCGCCAGTCCAGGGTCCGCCACTCGGCCTGTTTAACACTCTCGGAAAAGTGGTCGCCGAGCCAGGCCAGGCCGTAGCACACGACCGGCGCCCACCAGAGCTGGCGGAAGGTCTTGCGGGCGTGGCTCAACATGGCGGCACATCATGGCCGCCGCCGCGCGCCTGAGCCAAGCGATTTCTGGCCGCGTGGCTTTAGGTGGGCCAGCCCGCTTGCGGGCGCCAAAGGAGCGCGAGCAAGCTCGCTGGCCCACGTGAAGACATCATTACCGCTGGCGCCAGCTGCCGCGCGACAGGCCGCCGAACTTGCGCGGTGCCGGCTGGCCGCCGTGGCCGTGGCCCGGCGGTTGACCGCCGCCCTGACCCTGCGCCGGGCGCGGGGAGTGACCCTGGTCTGGCGGGCGCGGTGCCTGCGGCGCGTGGCCCGGGTGCTGACGGGGTTGACCGCCGCCGCCATGGCCGTGACCGCCACCGTGTCCACCATGGCGCTGCTGCTTGTTGTGCCGGAAACTGCGCGGGTCGACGTAACGCGGACCGGCCGCCGGCCCGATGGTCGGGGGCGAATGATAATCAAAACCGTCGAGCTTCAGCTGCGGCACCTTCTGGCCGATGAAACGCTCGATGTCGCGGATCTCGCCGGCCTGGTCGGGCGTGGTGAGCGTGAAGGCATCGCCCACGGCGGCGGCGCGGCCGGTGCGGCCGATGCGGTGGACGTAATCCTCGGGGTTGGCCGGGATGTCGTAATTGATGACGTGTGACACGCCGGCGACGTCGATGCCGCGGGCGGCGATGTCGGTGGCGACCATCACCTCGTATTTGCCGGACTTGAAACCCTCGAGGGCCTCGACGCGCTGCGACTGCGAGCGGTTGGCGTGGAGGACGGCGACGGAGTGGTTGGCGGACTTGAGCTTGCGGGCGATCTTGTCGGCGCCGTGCTTGGTGCGGGAGAAGATCAGGCAGCTGTGGAAATCGGTCTTCTCGAGCAGCGCGGTGAGCAGGTCGAACTTCTTGAGCTGCGACACCGGGTAGAAGGCGTGGGTGACGGACTTGTTGACCGTGCGGGCGACGCCGATCTCGACGCGCGCCGGGTTGCGCAGCGCGAAGCGGGCGACCTCCTCGATCTCGGGCGGCACGGTGGCGGAGAAGAACAGCGTCTGGCGCTCGCGCGGGCACATCCCGATGATCTTCTTCACATCCTTGACGAAACCCATGTCGAGCATGCGGTCGACCTCGTCAAGGATGAGGATCTTGAGGTGGTCGAGGCGGAGGGTGCGCTCGTTGAGGAAATCCATCAGGCGGCCGGGGGTCGCGATGACGACGTCGGTGCCGGCCTGGATCTCGCTGCGCTGGCGGCCGTAGCCGACGCCGCCGTGGACGACGGTGGCACGGATGTCGGTGAAGCGGCCGAAGTCGCGGAAGGCGGTCTCGACCTGGGCGGCGAGCTCGCGGGTGGGCTCGAGGATGAGGACGCGCGGGCCGCGGGGCTCGTGCTTGGCCAGGCGGGCGAGGGTGGGGAGCGCGAAGGCCGCGGTCTTGCCGGTGCCGGTCTGGGCCGAGGCGATCAGGTCGCCGCCGCCGAGCACGACCGGGATGGCGCGCAGTTGGATGGGCGTCGGGTCGGTGTAGCCCATGGCTTTGACACCGTTGATCAGGGAGGGCGGCAGCCCGAGCTTGGAAAATGGCATAGCGGGTCATTACCCCGGCAAACGGGTGGTAAAGCGAGGCAAATTTGCCCGGGTAGGGCGAATCCTCCGGATGAGCCGCCGTCGCCCGGCCTATGGCGCCCAAGGCCGCGGCTCGTCGGGACGACTCGCCCTACCATCCCGCCTCCAATGCAAACTTTGGTCTATCCTTTCGAGGCCCACTGCGCATTGTGTGGTTTATGGAAAAACGCCCGTTCAACGAGCTCGGCCTGTCACCCGAGATTCTGAAAGCCGTGGACAAGATGGGTTTCGAGGAAGCCTCGCCCATCCAGACCGCGGTCATTCCGCATGGTCTGGCGGGCAAGGACGTCGTCGGCCAGTCCGCCACCGGCTCCGGCAAGACCGCGGCCTTCGCCATCCCGGCCATCGAGAAGGTCGACGTGAAGCTGCGCCAGGTGCAGGTGCTCGTGCTCTGCCCGACCCGCGAGCTGGCGGTGCAGGTGGCCGAGGAATTCGGCAAGCTGGCGTTCTTCAAGAAGGGCCTGATGGAGGTGCCGATCTACGGTGGCCAGAGCTACGAGCGGCAGTTCCGCGCGCTCCACGCCGGCGCGCAGGTCGTCATCGGCACGCCGGGTCGCGTCATGGACCACATGGCCCGCGGCACGATGAAGCTCGATGCGCTCAAGGTCATCGTCCTCGACGAGGCGGACCGCATGCTCGACATGGGTTTCCGCGACGACATCGAGCACATCCTCAAGTCCGTGCCCGAGCAGCGGCAGTGCCTGTTCTTCTCGGCGACGATGCCGCGCATGATCCAGGACCTGATCAAGCGCTACACCCGCGACCCGGTCTGGGTGCGCATCGAGGCCCACGCGCTCAACGCCCCGCAGGTGGAACAGATCTACTTCGAGGTGGACCGCCGCTCCAAGATCGAGCTGCTCACGCGCCTCATCGACCTGCACGACTTCCGCTTCGGCATCATCTTTTGCAGCACTAAGATCATGGTGGACGAGCTCGACGAGCACCTCCACGCCCGCGGCTACTCGACGGACCGGCTGCACGGCGACATCACGCAGGCGCAGCGCACGCGCGTGATGGACAAGTTCCGCCGCCGTGGCTTCGAGTTCCTCGTCGCCACGGACGTCGCGGCCCGCGGGCTCGACGTGGACGACCTCGAGGTCGTGTTCAATTTCGACCTGCCGAACGACGCCGAGGACTACACGCACCGCATCGGCCGCACGGGCCGCGCCGGCAAGAAGGGCATGGCCTTCACCTTCGTGGCCGGCCGCGAACTCTACAAGATGCAGAACATGATCCATTATGGCCGGCTCAAGATCCGCCGCGAGCGGGTGCCGTCGATGGACGAGGTCGAGGAGGCCAAGGGCAACGTGTTCTTCGAGAAGCTTCGCGCCACGCTCGAGGAGAAGAAATTCCAGTCGCACGACCAGATGGTCCAGCGGCTCATCGAGCAGGGCTACACCAGCACCGACATTGCCTCGGCGCTCATCCATATGCTGCAGGGCGCGGCCGGCGAGCCGCCGGCCAAGGGCGCCGGCACCAAGGCCGAGCGCATCGCGGCCAACGAGGCCCCGAAGGCGGCCAAACCGGCGGCGCCGCGCGACCCCGAGATCACCCGGGCGCCGTTCATGGCCAAGGCACCGGCTTCCAAGGCGGAACGCTCCGCCGCCGGCGCGTTTCCCGCGAAGTCCAATTACGAGCAGCCCGTCTACGAGAAGCCGCCCGGCGACCGCTTCGCCGCGCAGAAGCGCACCTTCGACCGCAAGCCCCGCACGGGCCGCGAGCCGGGGTTCAGCACGGTCACCTTCAATGTCGGTCGCGCGCAGCTGGTCACGCCGGCGGATCTCGTCGGCAAGATCGCGGGGGTCACGCGCCTGCCGGCCAATGTGGTCGGCGCGATCGACATCCACGAGGAGCATACGAACGTCGATGTCGCCACCGAGCACGCCGAGACGGTCATCGCCAAACTCACGGGCATCCGTATCAAGAGCCAGTCGCTGAAGCCGGCGCTCGTGCCGCCCGCCGCGGGATGACGTTGATTTTGTAGGTGGCGCGCTTGCGCGCCACGTTGCGTGCGGGCACGCAACCTGCACGCCTTATGCAATCGCTCTCACCCGACCACCTGACAGCCTGGGACGTCGTGCGGCTGCTCAAGCTCAAGCCGCTCGACCAGGAGGGCGGCTATTTCCGCCGCACGGGCGAGTCGGCCACGATCCTGCCGGACGGCCGGCGCGCGTGGTCCACGGTTTATTTCCTGGTCACGCCGGAGGGATTTTCCGCCATGCATCGCGTGGCCCAGGATGAGATCTGGACCTTTCATGCGGGCGATCCGCTGGAGTCGCTGCGCCTGAAGCCCGACGGCACCGGCGAGTGGGTGAAGCTCGGGCTGAACCTCGCGCACGGCGAGCGGCCGCAGGATGTCGTGACGGCGCAGACCTGGCAGGGCACGCGGCTCGCGGCGGCCGGACGGTGGGCGCTCGTGACCTGCGTCGTGGCGCCGGAATTCCGGGTGAGCGACTTCGAACTCGGCGGGTGCGAGTCGCTGGGCGCGGCCTATCCGGCATTCGCCGACGGCATCCGGGCGCTGACGCGGACAGGGTAGGGCGGGGCGGCCCGCCCCGCCGCACCGCACCGGGCCGGTGCGCCCTACCCCTTCGGCACCCGTCTTGACAGGGGAAGGGCCGACGCCTATCTCCAAGGCCCGTTGCCCATGGAAGCCGCACTCGATCAGCCGGTGCTCGTGCTTAACCGCCTCTGGCAGGCGGTGAACGTGATTGGCGCCCGTCGGGCCTTCGCGCTGCTGGCCCGCGAGCACGCGCAGGTCGTGCACCAGACCGAGGACGCGTTCCGCACCTACTCGCTGATGGATTGGATCGACTTCTCGGCCTACAATCCGCCGGTCGACGCGCTGGAGACGGTGCACACCATCAACCGCAACATCCGCCTGCCGCGCGTGATCCTGCTGATCTTCTTCGACAAGCTGCCCTGCAAGGAGCTGAAGCTGACGCGCAACAACGTCTTCGAGCGCGACGGCGAGAAGTGCCAGTATTGCGGCCACACCTTCGAGCGCGAGGCGCTGAACCTCGACCACGTCATCCCGCGCCACTACGGCGGCAAGACGACGTGGGAGAACATCGTGTGCTCGTGCATCAGGTGCAATTCGCGCAAGGCCAACCGCCTCCCGCACGAGGCGCACATGCGGCTCATCCGCAAGCCCGTGCGCCCGAAGTGGCGGCCCGTCATCTCGCTCGTCCTCGGCAACCACAATCACGAGAAGTGGAAGGACTTCCTCGACGTCGCCTACTGGAACGTCGAGCTGGAGGAGTGAGCGGATTTTCGATTTTCGAATCTTGCTTTCCGATCAGGCCGCGCCGGGCGCGGCCTTTTTGTTGGCGAATGTAGGTGGCGCGCTGGCGCGCCACGTTGCCCGCGAGCGGGCAACCTACAGGATTTCATTCACCGGTAATCCTCGCGCACCGGCGAGAACAGGTCGATCACGCGGCAGGCGGTCAGCGTCGTGCCGCCGTGCAGCACCCCGCCGGGAATCAGCGCGACCATGCCGGGTTCAAGCACGGTGGTCTCGGCGCCGACCGTGAACTGGAAGCGGCCCTCGATCACATAGGTGATCTGCTCATGCGGGTGCTGGTGCAGCGGGATGGTGGTGTCGGGCCGCAGCGAGACTTCGCCGACCGTCATGCGCTCGACGTGCGCATAATGGCCGCGGACGGCACCGCCGAAGATTTCCTTGGCCGGCAGGGAGGCGAGGGTGGTGAAGGGCATGGGTGTCGGCAGAGTTAACCACTAATGGCCACTAATCATCACTAATAGAAAAAGCAGAATGCCTCTCGGTCTTGGGCAAGGATTCTGAATTAGTGCCCCATTAGTGTGGATTAGTGGTTCAAAAAGTTTGTGTCTTCACCCTGCCGACAGCGGCAGCGTGACGCGCATCGTCGTGCCGCGGGGGCTGGAGTTGAGCAGGGTCAATTCGCCGTGGTGGTCCTTCATGATGCGGCGGGCGATGGCCAGGCCGAGGCCGGTGCCGTCGGCACGGCCGGAGAGGAAGGACTCGAAAATGCGCGGCCGGATCGATTCCGGGATGCCGCCGCCGGTGTCGGTCAGGTCAAGCTGCACGACGCGGCCGAGGGCCGAGGTCTCCTCGGTGCAGGCCACGGTGAGTTCGCCGCCGTGCGGCATGGCGTGGAGGGAGTTGAGCGCGAGGTTGAGGATGACCTGCTGCAGCTGGCCCTTGTTGCCCTCCACCAGCACCGAGCGTGCCGGGGCCGTGTAGTGCAGCTCGACGCCGGCCTGGGCGAGCTTGGCGCGCAGCAGCACGAGCGTGTCGTCGAGGATCTCGGCCAGCGCCCAACGCGAATGGAGCGCGGCGGGCGTGCGGCCGAAGGACAGCACGCGGGAGACGATGCCCTCGAGCTGCTCGATCTTTTCGGTGATGACCTGCAGGTCGCGCTTCCGCGGATCGTCCCCGGCGAAGTCCATGCCGAGGGTGCCGTGCAGGAGCTTGATGACGAGGAGGGGATTGCGGATCTCGTGGGCGATCTCGGCGGCGAGCAGACCGAGGGTGGTGAGGGTCTCGTTCTTGCGCAGCACCTCCTCGGACTGGAACACGCGGGCGTAGAGCCGGGCGTTCTGCAGGGCGACGGCGGCGAAGCTGCCGAGGGCGGAGAACAGGCGCTTCTCGTCATCGCTGAAGCGGTGGGGCTCGCCGTGGAAGACGGAGAGCACGCCGGCCGGCCGGCCCTCGAGGATGAGCGGCACGGCCAGCGCGGAACAGAGGGTGCGGTCGCGCGGCAGGTCGGCGGCCTCGCTGTAACCGGGGCCGTCGATGTTCTGGAACTCCGTGGCACGGCCCGAGCGGATGGCGGACGCGAGCAGGGACATGTCGGCGGAAACGGTCTGCTGCTGCAGGCTGAGCCCCGCGGCGGACAGGTCGCCGTCCGCCGACCAGGCGTGCAGCCGCAGTTCGCGGCGCTCCTCGTCGTAGTCGTGGAGCAGGCAGAGCCGGGCGTTGAAAAGGGCGCGGCCGCTCTGGGTCAGCGTGGACAGCAGTTCCTCCGGCGCGAGCTGGGCGACGAGCGCGTGGCCGAGCTCGACGAGGGTGGTGAGCTGCTTGGAGTTGGCGCGCAACCGCTCGTATTGCCAGAGGCGGTGCAGCACGGTGCCGGCCTCGGCGGCGTAACGGGCCAGCCGCGCCAGGTCGTCCTCGGTGAAGGCGCGAAGGCGGTCGGCGTCGAGGTTGACGATGCCGATGGTGCGGCCGTCAAACACGAGCGGCGCGGCCATCTCGCAGCGCACGCCGGTGCGCGCGGCGATGTAGCGCGGCTCGGCCGCGACGTCGGCGGCGAGCAGCGGCTTGCCGTGCAGCGCGACCCAGCCGGTGATGCCCTGGCCCGGCTTGAGGGCGAACTCACCGACATCGGGCGGCAGGCCCTGCTGGACGCCGATCTCCAGGCCGCCGGTCTCGGGACTCAGGAGCGCCAGCGAGCCGCTGTCGGCGGGAAATGCGCCCATGATGGCCGAAAGGATCTGACCCTGCGCCGACGCCGCATCGGCGGCGCTGGAGGCCAGCGAGGCGATGGCATAGAGGACCGTCAGGTCCTTCGGGTCAGTGGAACTCATCCGCGCCAGCTGAACAGGTCCGGGACGGCTTGGGGAGAGAAAATATGCTGAGGTGGAACGCGGCCTCCGGACGCGTTTTTAGGATTCGCGCATGACAGAAACCCGTCCGGAGGCCGGGTTCCACCCCAAGTCAATCAGACGGCCGCCACGGCGGCCGGCGTGATGATCGCGCGCAGGGCGTCGCGCAGCGTGTGCAGCTTGGCGGGATCGACCGGGCCGGCGTCGGGCTTGTTGGGCTCGATGTAGAAGGTGTCGATCGCGACGCTGCGTTCGGTGTTGATGCGGGCGAAGGTCGTGTCGAAGCCGTGGTCGGAGATCGTCTTCACCAGGCGGTAGAGCAGGCCGATCTGGTCGTGCGCCTGCACCTCGACGATGATGCGGTTGAGCGAGAGCTCGTGGTAGACCTCGACGGTCGGCGGGAAGGAGGCGGGCAGCTCCGAGGTGGCAGGGGCGGTGTAGCGCGAGGCCTCGGCGAATTTCTTCGCCTGCGCCGTGATGTCCGGCAGCAGGTCGCGGTTGTTGACCAGCGCCTCCTCGACCGTGCGGGCGAGGGTGTCCATGGCCTTCTGGTTCTGGACGACGCCGCGGCCGGGCTCGACGACGTGGAAGGTGTCGATGGCGATGTGGTCGGAGCGCGTGGTGATCCGGGCGGAGAGGATGCTCAGGCCGGCGACGCTGAAGGCGCCCGCAAGCTTGTAGAAAAGGCCGGCGCGGTCCCAGGTGACGACGTGCACCGTGGTGTAGCTGCGGTTGATGTCGTCCTTCCACTCGATGACGGGCTTGAGCGCGCCGAGGGAATCCGCGGCCGAGATGGAGTGCAGCAGCCGGTTGACCATCTGGATGTGCAGCGTGATCTCGGGCGCGTCGGTCTGGATGAAATAGCGTTCGGGCAGGAGATTGAAATGCGCGGTGATCTCGTCCGGGCTGATCCCCGGGATGGTCTGGGCGATGAGGGTCTGGCGGGTCATTTCAATGCGCTCGCGGAGGCGGGTTTCAACTTTGTCGCCGAGGGTCAGGCGCTCGAGCGTGGTGTCGAACAGGCGCCGGTGGAGCGAGTTCTTGTAGCCGTTCCAGAGGCCGGCCGCCGTGCCGCGGGCGTCGCAGTAGGTGTGCACGTAGAGGTAGCGGAGCCAGTCCGGCTCCACGACCAGCTCGGCAAAGGAGGCTGAGGTCTGGGGGTCATCCAGGTCGTGTTTCTGCCAGAACCGTGCCATCACCAAGTGATTTTTGATGATAAAATTGACGGTTTCCCGGCTGGCCGGATCGACCTGGAGGCGCTCGAGCACCGGGGCGGCCATCGTCACGCCGGCCTCGGCGTGGCCCTGGATGCCCTCGCCCTTGCCGATGTCGTGCAGGAGGAGGATAAGGTAGAGGAGCGACGGGCTGGTGGTCTTGTGCAGCTCGGTGCGGTAGCTCTCGGCGACGGGGTCGGCGGCGGTCAAGATGGCGTCCAGCTCCCGGATGGCGCTGAGCGTGTGGATGTCCGCGGTGTAACGGTGGTAATACTCGTGCTGCACCAGGCAGGTCAGCGGGGCGAACTCCGGCAGGAACTTCCCGAGCACGCCGAGCTCATGCATCAGGGCCAGCGCCGGGTAAACCTGGCCGGACTCCTCCAGCATGGTGCGGAAGCTCAGGTTGGCATCGAGGGAGGCGATGACCTTCTTGGTGATCAGCTTCAGCGAGCCGCGGATGAGCGCGGCGAGGTCCACGTCCGGGGTGCAGCCGAGCTGCTGGCAGTGGCGGAAGACGCGGATGAGGCGGACGGGGTCCTCCTTGAAGACGTTCGGGTTCTCGGCGGCGAGTTCGCGGCCCCGGAGCATGAACCCGTCGATGCGCTTGGTGCGGTCGGCGCGGCGGGCGAGGAGGAGGTTCTTGAGCGAACCCACGATGCCCGGGCCGGCGGCGATGGTGAGCGCGAGGCGTTGCTCGATGATCTTTGAGATGCGGTAGATCGCCTGCGCGTGGCCGTAGTAGTCCTGCATGAACGCCTCGACGCGCTCGAGCAGGACCTTCTGCGGGTAGCCGAGGTTGGCGGCGAGGCGCGGCTGCGTCTCGAGGTTGAGCACATCCGTGGGATGCTTGCTCATGTAATGGAGCTCGTTGCGCACGCGGAGCAGGAAGTGGTAGCCGCGCTGGAAGGCGCGGAGCTCGGCGGGCTGCAGGTATTTCTGCTGCTCCAGCTCGTCCATGCGCGAGATGCCGAGGCGGACGCGGGCCATCCAGAGGGCGTTCTGGTAGTCGCGGAGGCCGCCCACGCCGTTCTTGATGTCGGGCTCCTGCATGAAGACCGTGTCGCCGTTCTGCGCGCGGCGGCTGGCCTGGTCGGCGAGGCGCGCGGCGATGTAGCCCTTGGGGTCGTCGGTGAGGTAGTGCTTGCGGTAGGTCTCGGCGAAATTCTCGTAGAGCGCCTCGGCGCCGGCGATGAGGCGCGACTCGAGCAGGGAGGTCTTGGTGCGGATGTCGCGCGCGGCCTCGGAGAAGATCTCGTTGAGGGTGCGGGTGGAGTGGCCGACCTTGAGCTTGAGGTCCCAGAGCGGGTAGAGCACGCCGTTGGAGAGATGCTCCTGGAACTTCGCCAGGTTCTTCACGTTCGACGGGTAGAGGAACATCACGTCCACGTCGCTCAGCGGGCTGAGTTCGCCGCGGCCGTAGCCGCCGAGGGCGATGAGGCAGACGGGGGCGGGCGGCTCGCCGTGGGCCTTGCGCCAGCTGTCGAGGGCGGCGGCGAAGAGCGGCTGGAGCAGGCGGTCCATGCGGCTGGAGAGGGCGTGGGCGATCTTGTGGCCCGGGTCGCCCGCGCGGTGGCGCTGCTCGATGCGCTCGCTCTCGGCCGCGAGGTAGGCCTTGCAGGCGGCCAGGCGTTCCGCGGCCGGGCTTTCGCTGGTGAAGGCGGGCTGCAGGCGGGCGGTGGACGTGGCGCGGCCGGTCATGGAGGGGCTAACATGAGCAGCGCAACCCGCTGGGGAAAAGCTGGAAATGCCCCCGGCCCGGCCGAAAGCACGGAATAAAAATATCTGGTTGACGGACGAATCCGGCGGCGAATACTCCGCCTCTCCCACGCGGGAGTAGCTCAGTTGGTAGAGCACCACCTTGCCAAGGTGGACGTCGAGAGTTCGAGTCTCTTCTCCCGCTCCATTTCAAGAAACCCCCGGCAGCTCAACGAGTTGCCGGGGGTTTTTGATTTCCTATCGGCTTGTTGTGCTAACAAAAACGCTGATTGTCGCTAATTCCGCTGATTGTCGAAAATCTGCTCCGCCAGCGCTAATCGGGTTCGTGGCGGCGGTCGCAATACTTGCGAAGGAGAATACGGGAGAAGGGTTTCGTTCAGGTGTCGAATTCCTGAACCTTAGCTCTCCCACCAAGTAGGCAACCCGGAATCAAGATGCCCATGAGGCAGGGTTAGCCGGCTTGGCCCGATTAAAAGATGGCCCGCAGCTTGATTAGCGCCTGCATGATAACAGCGCCGCCGCTGGTTTCGTTCTTGGTCAAGGTGCTATCTTCACCGGCCCCGCGCCATACGTGGCAGGTTCGATCAGGAGGCACGGGTCAAGCGTTGTGGGTGGGAGGCGGATTGAGCGGCCAGCCGGAAATACGCGGATAGTTCCTTTTGTCGCTGCTCGGCGGACCATCCGGCGGCGTCGGCCATCCAGTCGGCGACCGTTTCGGCCCGGACATCGGCATGATAATAGTGCCAGCCGCTGCGCCGGATAAGCACATCTTCGAGCGTGACGGCCCATTCGTGCTGCACAAAGTGCTCCACGGATTGGCGGGTGAAAGGTGCGGGCAGCAGGCCACTGAACTTGGCGATATCCGGTTCAGCAAGCAGTGGCTCCAAGGCGGTGCGACAGGGAAGCGTGTCCGCGCCCAGATGCCGGGCGATTTGATCCACCGTCTGCTCTGCGATGAGCCGGTATGTCGTGAGCTTGCCACCGGCGACATCCCACCAGCCGGGCTGGGGGCTGCGGATGTCATGCGCCCTGGAAATATCTGAGGGCGAGCCGTCGGCCTTGGCGATAAGCGGGCGCAGTCCGGCCCACCGGCTGATGACGTCGTCCTCGGTGAGGGCTGCCTGGGGAAAGGCGGCGTTTACGGCCCGGAGAAGATAGTGAACGTCGCCGGGCAGCACCGTGGCCTCCTCGGGGGCGGCATCGTAATCGGTGTCGGTGGTGCCGATGATGACGCGTTCACCCCAGGGGAGCACAAAGAGGATGCGTTTGCCCTCGGCGAGGACCGCCGCCTCGTTCACCGGCAGGCGTGACTGGTCCACAACGAGGTGGATGCCCTTGCTGAGACGGAGCTTCACGCAACTGTGGGGCAGTGATTGGGCCCAGGGGCCGGTGGCGTTTACCAGTGTCCGCGTGCGCACGGTCAGACCCTCTCCAGTAAGGCGGTCCTCAAGCAGGCACCTCCAGCCGTCGTTCTCGCGGAATGCGTTCAAGAACTGCACGTAGTTGGTTACCGTTGCGTCGTGTTGGGCGGCAGAGCGCAGCGTATCGATGACCAGCCGCGCGTCGTTGGTGAGGGCGTCGAAGTAGCGCACGGATCCCGCCAGGCCGTCAGGTTTCAAACCGGGCAAGGAGGCGGTGGTCTCGGCCGGGTTCAAGCCGCGGGAGGGCGCGAAGTTTCGGCCGCTGCAGAGCAGGTCGTAAAGTTGCACGCCGATGCGCAACTGCCAGAGCGGGCGTCCCTGTCCCCGGTAGGAGGGAAAGACGAAGCCGAGTGGCCCCGCGAGGTGAGGCGCGATGCGTTGGATGACTTTCTTCTCGAGGCTGGCCTCGCGCACCAGCCCGACCCGGCCCTGTTCCAGGTAGCGCAGCCCGCCGTGCAGCAGGCGGCTGGAGCGGCTGCTCGTGCCGAAGGCGAAATCATGGCGGTCGACCAGGCCGGTGCGCAGGCCGCGCATGGCCGCATCGCGGGCGATACCGCTTCCGGTTATGCCGCCGCCGATCACGAGGAGGTCGAGGTCCGTTTCGGTGAGACGGCGCAGCGTTTGGGTGCGTTGGGCGGAGAGTGACTGGTTCATGGGAAAGAGGGCGGCCGGTGGGCCTGGACGAGCGCGGCGCCGAACTCGGCGAGGCTGGGCACGGTGAGGTGCGGTGGGGGGGCGGCCTGGGCGGCGTCCGCCGCGGTCGCTTCTCCGCTCAAAACCAACACGCCGAGCGCCCCGGCGCGGTGCGCCATCAGCATGTCGGTGTAAATCCGGTCCCCCACCATCGCGATCTGCCCGGGCTGCAGGCCGTGCCGCTCGAGGATGCCGCCCAGCATCGAGGGATCAGGCTTGCCGAGCACGGCCGCGGGTTGTTTCCCGGTCGCGTGGGTGAGCGCCGCGCAGATCGACCCGCAATCGACGAGCACCGTAGGCTGGTCGGTCGGACAGATGCGATCCGGGTTGGTGGCGACAAAGAGCTTTCCCTGCTGGATCCACCAGGCGGCGCGGCAGAGCCGCGCATAGGTCAGCGTAAGGTCGAAGCCGACGACGACGGCGTCCGGCTCGTCCCGGGCGTCATCGTCGGTCAGCCCGAACCCCGCGTCCTTGAATTGGGTGAGCATGCTGGGTGTGCCGAGGATGAACAGCCGGTGCGCATCCGGGTGGCGGCTCCGGAGGAAATCGATGGTGGCCTGGGTGGTGGTGTAGAGTTCGTCCGCGGTCGCCGTCAGCCCCAGCTTGCCCAGATGGGCGAGGTAGTCCGGGACGCTCTTCGACGGGTTGTTCGTCAGAAACGAGTAACCGAGGCCAAGTTCCCGCAGTTGCGCCAGGAACGGCAGGGTCCAGGGAAACAGTGTGCCGCCCTTGTAGATGGTCCCGTCCATGTCGAGGGCGACATGCCGGATGGGGCGCAGCCGGGAGAGGGTGGCTTCGGGAAGAAGGAGTTGGGTGGCGTCAGGCATGGGATCGTTATTCCTGGGTGGCGTAGCCATGCGCTTTGGCCGGCCACGCGAGCACGAACATGAAGGTGCCCATCGCACCGACGGCGATGAGGGCGACGAACGCCGCGTTCCAACCGGCCATTTGCACCAATCGGCCCAAGCCCCAGCCCGAGAGGACCGTGCTGGCATAGCCGAACAGGCCGGTGAACCCGGCCGCGGTGGCGGCGGCGCGCTTGGTCGCCAGATTGGCGGCGGTGATGCCGATCAGGGCCTGGGGACCGTAGATAAAGAAGCCGGCGCCCCCGAGGAGGAGGGCGGAGTGGAGCGGCGAGTGGGTCTGGATTTTCCAGAAGGCGAACATCGCGAAGCAGGCGCCGATCATGCAGAAGACGCACATGCGCGCGCCTCGGCCGCGGAAAAAGCGGTCCGTCGCCCAGCCGGCGAGCAGCATGCCGATGAGGCCGGCGACCTCGAACCCCGCGACCATCCAGCCCGCGTGCTGGAGCGAGAAGCCCTTCATTTCCTTCAGCAGGGTCGGACCCCAGTCCAGCACGGCGAAGCGCAAGACGTAGACGAAGAAATTGGCGAGCGAGATCCACCAGATGTAGGGATTGCAGAAGACGTGCTTCCGGACGAAGGCCTTGTAGTTGGCGGAACTCTTATCCTCGTTGTCGCCCGCGGCGCCTTCGGACGCCTTGATCTCGGGCAGGCCGACGGAGCTCGGCGTGTCGCGCAGCAGGATCCACAGCACGCCCGCGGCCAACGTGCAGAGGATCGCCGGGGCGAAGAAGCACCAGCGCCAGCCGAAACCGACGATGTAGCCACAGAACACGACCGCCACCCAAGCGCCGATGGAATGGGAGGTGTTCCAGATCGACATCTTGGTTGCGAGCTGGTCGGGCGGGAACCAATGGGTCATCAGCCGGCAGCACGGCGGAAAGCCCATGCCCTGCACCCAGCCGTTGATCATCCAGGCCACTCCGAGCAGGAGCACGGTCGAGCTGAAGCCGAAGAACACGTTGGCGCCGACTGACAGCAGCAGGCCCGCGACCATGAAGTGGCGGGCGTTGGCGCGGTCCGCCCACATGCCGTTCACGAACCGGGAGACGCCATACAGCAGGCCGTGCAGAGTGAGGAAGAGGCCGAGATCCGCCTTGCTGATGCCAAGATCGTCCTGCATCGCGGGCATGGCAATGCTCAGGTTCTTGCGGACGAAATAGAACGCCGCATAGCCGAACATCGTCGCTATGAGGGTGCGCGTCTGCCAGTAGCGGAATAATCCGGTGGTGGTATCCGGCGCAGATGCGGCGGCGGGGGCTGACATGGGGATCAGGTGGGATTCGCCTAGGTCCCGTCAGGGCCGAAAAGGGTGGCCAGGCAGTCGTCGAGGGTGCCGGTGTGCATGACGAGATCGAGCACGGTGAAACGGCGGCGGATGAAGTATGCGCGCTGAAAGGTGCGCCGCAGCCGTCCCCGGGTGAGCCCGATTTCCTCGGGTTCGGTTGGGGCGCCGACCGCCTGGAGGCGGCGACGCAATTCCTGCACGGGCTGCAGCTGGGCGCGCAGCTTTTCCTGGAGACCAGGCCAGACGGTGTGGAGCCGTTCCAGCTGCAAGCGGAGATCGACGGTGGTGGGGTGCTTGGCGGCGGTTTCCTCGATGGCGGTCTCGACAAAATCCTCGCCCGCGAAACGGAAGCGGATGTCGGTTTCGACGGTGTTCCAGTCCGGCCAGCGTGCGCAGCAACGGTCCACGTCGAGCCGGTCGAGCGGGAGGCGGAGCAACTCCTCGTAAAGCGAGGCGATCGCCAGCGTTGCGAGCCCGACCTTGAAGCCATGTGAGGGCGCGGCGCCGTTGTGGACATGGCCCTCCATGTCCCAGAGGTGGCTAAACTGATGTTCGGCGCCGGAAGCCGGACGGCTGGATTTGGACCACTGCATGGCAAAGCCCCCCAGCATCAGGCCTTCGGTCAGGGCGGCGATGGCGGCCGGTTCGCCCGCCCGGGCCTGCGCGGGATCGCGCAAGGCCGCCCGCAGGCCGCCTTGCACGATGGCCCAGGGCCGGGGGTCGATGGGTTCCACGCCGAGGGCGTCGGCGAGCAGCCAGTCGGCACCGGCGGTGATCTTGGCCTGCAGGTCGGCGTAACCAGACGCGGTCATGGCGGGCGGTGCCCCCCGGATGAGATCGATGTCGGCGATAACGGCGCGGGGAGCCGGGCAGTTGAAGGTCTGCTTGGCCCCGCGAAAGGTGATCGAGGAACCGAAGGCGGTGTAGCCGTCCATCGAGGGGGCGGTGGCGACGCACAGATAAGACCGGCCCACGCGGTGGGCGGCCAGCTTGGTGAGGTCGTTGATCGTGCCGGAGCCGACCGCGATGGGGATCGAATCGTGCAGACGGAACGCGGCCTCGAGTTTTTCCACGAAGCCGAACTCGGCGAACAGGCCGGCGGCGGGGAAGACAAACGCGGGGGCGCCGGCGAGCCCGGCGGCGGCGAGGTGCTGCTGCACCGTTTCCCCAGCGAGGGCGAAGGTGGTTTCATCGGCGACGATGCAGGCCTTCTTCCCGGGGAAATGGGCGCGGAAAACCTCCGCGACCTGAGCCAGCGCGCCCGGGCCGAGGCGCAGTTCCTTCGTCTCAGCCGCGGAAGCGAGGGCTTCCGCCAGCGAAAGACGGGCAGGTGGGATGGAGGGAGAGCCGGTTGAGCCGGAGGCCGGGTGGGGGGAAAGCGACGAGGGCGCTTGTGTATTCATGATATATATGCAGTAAAGGACCAAGCCAATGCGTGAAGAGGGGTGTGGAGAAATTCAGGGCAGGTGGCGGCGGGCTTCGTAGTAGGCCTTGATTTCCCGTAGGGTGACATCGGGGTGGTCGGTGGCGAACGACATGACGCCGAGGTCGAGCAACTGGCCGTAGACAGCCGGATCGTCGGTGTAGGGGAAGGTCTGGAAGACGACGCCGTGGGCGCGCAACTCCTCGCCGGCCTGCCGGAGGAACGCGTTACTCAGGCGGAAGGGATTCTCCGGGCCGCTCTCGTCGGTGGGTGGAGCCCAGGAGTTCGTGGAGGTCTTCGGGTAGACATGGATCTGGAGCTGGGTGATGCCGGCGAACTTTTCCTCGCGATAACGCTGGAAGTCGCGGCGGATCTCCGCCTCGTTGCCGTGCACCCAGAGGAGGGTGGCCGATTCCGGCACGAGGGCCTTCCACTCGCGCAGTTGCTCCACCTTACGCGACGCGAGCACGATCTGCTTTTCCAAGCCGTATTTCCGGATCTCCCGGGCGAGCAGGGCAAACTCGATGCTCTTGATGTCCATGTAGAGGTGCCGATCGGGGCGGCCGCGCATCAGCTCGAAGACCGCGGACATCGGGAGCACGCGCCGCCCCTTGAACGCCTCGCCCCTCCACGAGCCGACGTCGAGCTGAGAGAGCTCGGCGTAGGTGAGATCCTTGACGCCCTTTTTCTTCAATTCGGGCGGGGCATCCTTCACGACCCGGCTGAAATCATTGTCATGGAAGGGCACAATCACGCCGTCCTTGGTCATGCGGAGGTCGGACTCAGGATAGATGCCCAGGGTCCACGCCAGCTCGAACGATTCGAGGGTGTTTTCCTCGGCGAGGAAGCCTACGCCGCGGTGGCCCTGGATGATCACTTGGTCCGCGGGAATGTGGTCGGTGATGTTCCAGGGCTTTGCGCCCGGCGAAGCGGCCGCCGGCGAGGCCGGCGCGAGCAGCAGGCCGCAGGTAAGGAGGGAGAGGAATAGGCGGGAGCTCATTTCTTTTTGGCCTTGGCTTTCGGGCCGGGCGCGGGGGTGTGCAGGGCGAGCAGCGCCGTGGCGCCGGATTCGTCGATGATCAGGCCCTTGAGCAGCTTGCCGCGGATGGCGGCGGCGATGGAGGCGGAGCGATCGTTGCCGGAAACCACGCCGATCACCTGCGGGATCTTCCGCAGTTGCGCCACCTCGGCGCTCATGACCTGGTCGCGCCACGGGGTGTCGCATTCATGGCCGTTCTTGTCGAAGAACCGCCCGCAGATTTCCCCGACCGCCCCGGCCTCCTTGAGCCCGGCGATGTCCTCCGGGCTCAGGGCGCCGCGCTCGACAAACACGGAGTTCTCGAGCGTGCCCAGCCCGACGAGGGCGATCTGTGCGCGGTTGAGGTGGTCGCTCACGGCGCGCACCTGCGGCAGCTTGAGGAGGGCGTCGCGGGTGCGCTTTTCGGGGATGTAGGCGGGGGCGTTCAGGGCCAGAAAGCTGCCGCCGAGGCGCTGGGCCACCACGCGGCCGATCTCCTGGGCGTCGAAGGCGCTGACGTTGGAATCCACGCTGCCCATGGCCTGCACCACGGTCAGGGCCTTGTTGTGGGGTTCGGGCAAATGCTGGACCAGTTCGTAGATGGTGCGGCCGCCGGCGAGGGCGACGATGTCGCCAGGCTTGATCAAGGCGTCGAGGGCCCCGGAGGCGAAGTGCCCGACGGCGCGACGGAGGTCGGTGCTGGTGAGGTCGTCCAACGCCTTGATCACGATGGCGGTGGTCAGCCCGAAGCGGGAGCGGATCTGGGACTCCAACTCGGTGTGGCGGGGCTCGTAGTCGGCCACCGTGATGCGCACGATCCCGCGTTCGCGGGCGAGGGCCAGCAGCCGGGACACCTTGGCCTGCGAGACCTTCACGAACTTCGCCACCTCGTTCTGTCCCAGACCGTCGATGTAATAGAGACGGGCGGCAAGACGGAGACGATCATCAGAATAAATATGCTGCATGGAGATAGATTATTAAGTTTTGCGCTACACTGCTGTCAAGAGGGCAGAAAAACCCACCGGCGTTGTTACGGGAAGCGGTGACCAGTGTCGAGTAGAGGCATGACGAAGGAATAAATGCCGGGGCATGGTAGGCGAGGATGGGGATTGGTGGGAGGTCAGTAACTGCGGATGGCCGAAACAAGGGAAGCTTGACATCGGCATTTTGGGTGTGCTCTGATTATGAATCAGAATGCTGAATAGATATTCAGTCAAGCTGAAACCCCCAATACCCCATAAGACATCGCCGGTCCGTATCGCGCCCGTCAGGCCGTAACACAATCTTAACCCGCTGGAATGTTTCCGCGCTTGTCTCCAAACGGCGCGGGAGGATCGTAAGAAGAATAGACCGCCAGAATAAATATTCATCCTAACCCAATCATGAACCTCGTAAAACTGCATTCGTTATCATTAGCTGCCGCGACCTTGCTAACGGCCTCCCTCTGCGGCCAGACGGTTGAGCCTACCCAAGACACCGTCGAACTGTCCAAGTTCGAGGTTTCAGCCAAGGCCAATCGTGGTTATGCAACGACTTCCTCGCTGAGCGCCTCGCGCATTGCCGTTCCAATCACCGAACTACCCTCAACGGTGGTCGTCATCAACGAAAAGCTCATCGCCGATACGGTGGCCATCGACCTGCGCGATACAGTCGGCCTAGTAAGTGGCGTTCAGCAGAGCGCTACACCACAAGAGAATAATTCCATCACCATGCGCGGATATGGCCTCTCGTCGGCGCAGCGCGACGGAGTGGCCGACTACGTGATGGCGCAGAACGGCGGCTTCGACTATGCGCTGATTGAACGCATCGAGGTGGTCAAAGGCCCCTCGGGTATTCTGTATGGCGCGCACAGCCCCGGCGGCGTGCTGAATTTTGTCAGCAAGCGCCCGCTGTATGTCCCAAAGACGAAGATCGATTTCATGGCGGGTTCCTATGAGGCTTACCGCGCAAGCTTGGATACCTCCAGTTTCTTCGATCAGGACAAGCGCTTCGGCTACCGCCTCGTGGCGGTGCGAGCGAATACAGAAGGCCAAAACAACACCTCCAAGACAGTAGGGGATGGCCTGACGATCCTGAATCCTAGCGTATCGTATCGTTCGAAAAGCGGGTGGGATGTTTGGGCCTGGGGGGCTGTTGTGCGCGATCATATGCGTCGCATGAACTATGGCACGCCGGTTCTTCCTACTGCTTCTAACTTCAGTTACCCTAGTAACCCATCAACCACGGGCGCACCGCTGTATGATGTGGCGCTTAATCATATTCTGCGCGGTCTGCAGTATTTCGATTCAAACAACTACGAATTGGGCGTGAGCAAAAGCTTCACGCTCGGGCGATTCCGGATCGATATGCGGTTGCTTGGTCGCGACTACAGCCAGGATGGCACAAATTCGGAGCGCATTCGCACGGTAGATGCCTTCGATATTTTGCTCGATAAGGACGACAACCTCATTGGCACCGATTTTCGAGCCGTGCCGTATGCCTCGGCAGTGGGCAAAGTGGCCAAGATTGGCCGCACGGCGATTCGCTACGATGTCAATCCGGTCAGGACGGGCGGCCGGATTGGATCGGCTGACTTCAACATCGGCTTCAACCTCGGCCCGACGCGCCACCAGTTGCTTGTTTATGCAACCTCCGCCAGTAACGAGCAGACTTCCAACAGTTCCTACTACGATATTCGAAACGCGGCGACGCTCGCTTCCTTGGGGGTGCCGATCATCAATGGCAAGCCCTTCGTTCAATATTGGCCAACGCCGGTGATCATACCGACAGTTGCGCAGATGATTCAGTTGTCCGACGCACGTAACGTTGCCAAAGACCTTCGCATCGAGTCCAAGCCCACGAGCTATGGGGCCATCGAGCGCCTGTCGTTCTGGAATGACCGCGTTTTTGCAGTGGCGGGATGGCGGCATGACGTGCTGGACACGACCACTGGTTCGATCGTGAATGACCAGTTGGTGTCGCCAAAGTATGACAAGACCGAGGTCAACACGACGGCTTTCAGTGGCCTGGCCAAGCTCTACAAGGGTTCCAAGGGGGAAGCCTCTTTATACGTGAATTCGAACGAGACGTTCATTCCAGTGACGACTATCGACCAGCGTTTGGCCACTTTTGGCCAGAAATACCCGAATCGAATCGCCTCAAACGACGAGTTTGGTGTGAAGCTTGATATGTGGCAGAGCCGGTTGGTGGCCACGATTGCGATGTTCAAGACTTCCGAAACCAACGTGCTGGTGAGCGAGCAGGATGAAACGGGCGCGATCACCGGCAAGCCGCAGACCTATTACAATACGCCGATTGGCGTGCGGACAACGCGGGGGTGGGATATGGATGTGAATTTTGCTCCGGTCCAGGGTCTCGAAGTCATCCTCACCTACGCAAAGCTCAATCCTCGTCTCGAGAACGGACTCTACGCCCAGAATATTCCCTTTCATACGTTGTCGGGTGCGGTGCGTTACGAATTCACGTCGGGCCGGGCCAAGGGCCTTTCACTCATGTGGCAATACAACAAGTGGGGCCAAAGCGCTTTGAGCAGTCGCTCCTATTGGATTATTCCGGGTGGAGATCTCCATACTGCGGTGGTGGGTTATCAATTTAACAGGAACTGGGTGGCACGCTTCCGCGTCGAAAATGTCCTGGATCAACGCGGCGTTTATCCCAGCGCGAACGAAACCGCCCTCGATATCACCCGGAACCGCAACTACCGCCTGGGCGTGTCCTACACCTACTGAGTGCGGAGCGGATTCCTGGTGACCTCGCATCCAGCCTTCGACGGCTCGCACCGGCCGACGGGCACAATGCTCTCTTGGCTGCTTCTGGCTGCCCTCGGACAGTCAGGGGCGGCTCTGGGGGCAGTGGCGCATCCGGTGGCCGCCGGTAGGCTGAATGTGCTGTTCATCGCGGTTGACGATCTACGGCCTGAACTCGGTTGTTATGGTGCCACGCCGGTCCGGACGCCCAACATCGACCGGCTTGCGGCCAGTGGCGCGCTGCTGGAGCGAGCGTATTGTCAGTTTTCGCTCTGCGCCCCTTCGCGGGCGAGCATGCTGACGGGGTTGCGGCCGGATTCGACTCGGGTGCAGGACCTCTATTCCGATTTCCGCGCGACCCGGCCGGACATCGCCACGCTGCCCCAGTGGTTCAAGGATCACGGGTATTACACGGATCGTTTCGGCAAGATCTTCCACATCGACGATGTCGCTTCGTGGACTCCGGCGCGTCCGCGGGAAGGATTTGGGCCCGGCGATCCCGCGAAACGCGCACCCTATGCCGACGCCGTGATCAACGAGGCGGGTTGGAGGAAATTCGACGCGGCCAAGGCGGCTGGCGTGACCGGCATGGCCCTCGAGCGTTCCCAGCGCGGCCCGGCCTATGAGATCGCGGACGTCGATGACGAGACCCTGCCGGACGGCAAGATCGCGAACGAGGGCATCGCGGCCCTGCGCCGGATGAAGGAGGAGGGGACGCCGTTCTTCCTCGCGGTCGGTTTCAACAAGCCGCACCTGCCCTTTGTCGCACCGCGCAAGTATTGGGACCTTTACGACCGCGCGGCCATCGCGCCGGCGGCCAACGTCCGCCCGCCGGACCGCGCTCCGCACGCGCTCGGCGACGGGGTTGAGTTCTACACCTACACGGACGTGCCCGCGGCGCGCCCGGTGCCTGATGATTATGCGCGGATTGCGCGCCACGGCTACTATGCGTGCGTCAGTTACGTCGACGCACAGATCGGCCGTTTGCTAGCGGAACTCGACCGCCTCGGCCTGCGCGACAGCACCATTGTCGTCTTCTGGGGGGATCACGGCTTCAAGCTCGGCGAGCATGGCGGCTGGGGCAAATTGACGAACTTTGAGATCGACGCCCGGGTGCCACTCATCATCCGCGCGCCCGGCTACCCGGCCGGCACGCGCATCGCCGGGCTGGTCGAGGTGGTCGACATCTATCCTACATTGGCCGAGCTGGCTGGGCTGCCACTGCCTGCGCACCTGGAAGGCGACAGTTTTGTGCCCCTGCTGCGCGAGCCGGGCCGGGCTTGGAAACAAGCGGTCTTCACGCAATGCCGGCGCGAAAACGAGGATTGGGCGGGATACTCGGTCCGGACCGGGGAATACCGCCTGACGCGATGGAGCCAGCCGGGGGAACCTGATGCCTTCGAACTTTACGACCACCGGGTCGATCCGGAGGAAAACAAAAATCTGGCCGGAGCGCCCGCCTTGGCTGGTGTCCAGCAGCAGCTCTTGCAACTCTTGCAATCAGGCTGGAAAACCGTCCGCCCGTGACCAACCCCGCTCATCAATCCGCCGCCCCGCATGAAATTCCTTGAATCACCCCTTCGCCGGCGCTGGGCCATCCTCGTGATCATTTTCGGGGCGATCGTCCTGAACTATGTCGACCGGCAGATCCTTTCCATCCTCAAGCCGACGCTGAAGGCGGAATTCGGGTTCGATGACCGCGGCTACGCCATGCTGGTCAATGTGTTCACCATCGGCTACGCGCTGATGTATCCGGTCTCAGGCTGGCTGGTGGACCGGTTCGGACCCCGCATAGTGATGTTGGTCGGCATCTTCAGCTGGTCCATCGCCTGTCTCGGGGCGGGCTTCACGCGCGGGTTCGGCTCCTTCGCGTTTTTCCGCGGTCTGCTGGGCCTGAGCGAGCCGACGGCGTTCCCGGCGCAGTTGCGCGTGGTGACCACTTGGTTTCCCGGTTCATTGCGGGCCACGGCCAACAGCGTCTGCGTGGCCGGCGGCACCTTCGGGGCCATCATCGCCCCGCCGCTCGTGGCCTGGCTGGCGCTGACCTTCAACTGGCACAGCGCGTTCATCATCCCGGGCGCGCTGGGCGTCGTCATCGCATTCCTCTGGCTCGTCGTCTACCGCGATCCGCCGCCGGCGATCCTGGCGGAATCGGGTTCCACGACCGCGGACGGCGGCACGGGGCTGGCGTTCACCTGGCCGCAGTTGTGGCGCACGCGCACGCTGTGGGCGATCCTGCTGATCCGCTTCATCAGCGACCCGGTCTGGTATTTCTGCCTGTTCTGGCTGCCGGGCTACCTGCAGGAAACCTCCGGCCTGACCCTGGCCCAGGTCGGCATGGTCGGCTGGATTCCTTTCCTCGCGGCCGACATTGGCGGCATCGCCAGCGCCGCCTGGTCGGACCGCATGGTGCGCCAGGGCACGGCGCCGCTGCTGGCGCGCAAGCGGATGCTCACGGCGATGGCGTGCCTGGCCCCGCTTTGCGTGCTCACGCCGCACCTGCCGCATCCCGCGGCCACGCTGGCGATCTTCAGCCTCGTCGCCATGGCGTGCCTGAGCTGGCTGTTCAGTCTGAGCGTGGTGATCGCCGAGGCTTTTCCCATGCGCAATGCCGCGAGTGTGCTCGGCATCGCGGGCGGCTTCGGCGCCGCGGGCGCGGTCGTCTTCAACAGCTTTGTGGGCGAGATGATGTCCACGCTCGGGCCGGAGCGCGTGTTTATCGTGATGGCGTTGCTGCATCCGGTGGCGGTGGTGATCCTCTGGACCATGGTGCGCCCTGAAAAACCCAAGGCAGCTGTCGCCGTATGAACCCTCGCCATCTTCTCCTCGTCTCCCAGGCCTGGTGGTCAACGACCGGCGGGTTCGCCCAGGTCCTGTCGTCCGAGGAACTGCCGGCCCTCGACATCGCGAGCCGGGCTGGAAAATAACCCCATCCTGCATTTCTTTCCAACCGCCATGCATGCTTCCGACAATCTTGACCGCCGCACCTTCCTTAAGGGTTTGGGTGCGGTCGCGGCGCTGCCCTGGCTGCCGGCCGGTGCGTCGGCCGCGGCGGAGTCTTCCGCGTCGGGCCCAGGGCACACCATCCTGACGGCCAATATCCGCGTGGCCCTGCCCGAGGACGACAAGGCGGGGCAAGGATGGAAGGACCGGCGCGAGCTTTGTGCCGAGGTCATCCGCCGCCGCGACCCCGACATCATCTGCCTGCAGGAAGTATTGCGCGAGCAGGTCGTGGACCTGCAGGCCCGCTGGCCGGAATTCGCCACGCTGGGTTTTGCCGGTCCGGAAATGGACGAATTTGCCACCGGCTACCACGGCATTGCCAAGAACCCGATTTTCTATGCGCGCGACCGCTATGAACTGACCGGCGCGGGTGGCTTCTGGCTTTCCGAAACACCGCACCTGCCCGGCACCATGTCCTGGGGCACGGCCCGGGCCAGGCATATGAATTGGGTGCGGTTGAAAGCGCGGGATTCGGGGCGCGAGTTCCGGGTGTTGAACACCCATCTTGACCACCAGTCGCAGGCGGCCCGGGAAAAGCAGATGGCCCTGATCCTGGCGGAAAGCGCGCGTTATCCGGCGGATTTTCCGCAGGTGCTGGCCGGTGATTTCAACGCGGATGCCCGCAATCCGGTGGCGGAACTCATTGCCCGCGCCGGCTGGTCCGACACCTATGCCGCGGTGCACGGGCCGGCGGAGCCGGGTTTCACGGCCCATGGATTCAAAGGTCCGGGCTTCTCCCGCAAGACGGGCAACCCGACCGGCCGGATCGACTTTATCTTCGCGCGCGGCGGGGTGCGGACGGTCGCGGCGGAAATCATCCGCGACAACGACGCGGGCCGCTACCCAAGCGACCATTACTTTGTTTCCGCCCGGGTCACGCTGGGCTGAGTCATCATTTTATCACCATGAAAGTCACCTCCCTCCAAACCATCCAAGAACCCGCGCGGTCAGTGCCGGTGCGCGCCGAATACGACGTCCTCGTCGTCGGCGGCGGCCCTTCCGGCCTCACCACCGCGCTCGCCGCGGCCGAGGACGGCCTCAAGGTCGGCCTCATCGAGAGCCGCAGCTTCGTCGGCGGCAACATGACCATCGGCCTGCCGGTGCTCGGCTTCCTCGGCCAGAAGAAGAACCAGATCATCAAGGGTCTCCCGCAGAAATTCATCGACCGCCTGCGTCTGGTGCAGGGCGCGAGCGAGCACCGCTGGTGCCCGTTGCACATGGGCATCACCCTCGTCGAACCCGAGGCCGTGAAGAATGTCGCCCTGGAGATGCTCCTCGAGGCCAAGGTCGAGGTGACCTTCCACCTGTCCTGCGCCGGCGTCGTCATGGACGGCGACACCATCCGCGGCGTCATCACCGAGAGCAAGAGCGGCCGCGAGGCCGTCCTGGGCCGGATTGTGGTGGATTGCACGGGCGACGCGGACGTGGCCTATCGCGCCGGCGTGCCCTGCGAAAAAGGCAACAAGGAGAATGGCGGGATGCAGCCGCCCACGCTCATGTTCTGCTTGGGCGGCGTGGATACAGAGAAGCTGCGCATGAGCATTGCGAACCAGACGCGCACCTACCTGACAGACTTCATCCCGGCGGAGTATTTCGGCCAGAACAACCAGTTCATCGTGGTCGGCCTGCGCGAGCTGATCGCCAAGGCCCGCGCCGAGCGGAAACTCAACATCCCGAACGAGCGCACCATCATCATCACCGGCCTGCGCGAGGGCGAGGTCTGGATCAACATGACCCGCGTGGCGGGCACCGACGGCACCGACGTGCGCAGCCTGTCCGCCGGCGAGATCGAGGCCCGGGGCCAGATCGGCGACATCCATACCTACCTGAAGAACTATGTGCCCGGATTCGAGAAGTGCTACTTCACAAAGACCGCGCCCTTCCTCGGCATCCGCGAGACGCGCCGCATCGTCGGCCACTACACGATGACGCAGGAGGACGTGCTCGGCTGCGCGCACTTCGACGACAGCATCGCGGTGGCGAGTTACCCGATCGACATTCATCGCCCCGGGGACGAAGGCTGCACGCTGATCTGGTGCGGTGATTGTTACGACATCCCGTTCCGTTCGTTGCTGCCGCAAAAGGTGAAAAACCTGATCGTGGCCGGCCGCTGCATCTCGACCACGCACGAGGCGATGGGCGCGATCCGCGTGATGGCCACCTGCATGGCGATGGGCGAGGCGGCCGGGCGCGCCGCCAAGCAGGCCATCCGGGCCGGCATCGCGCCGACCGAGGTGGACGTGAAAAAACTCCAGGCCGAGCTGATCGAGCACGGCGCTTATCTCCGTGAAGGGCCGAAGTAACAGGGGATGCAACCGATGAAAAACCACATGAACCCGGTTACGCTGATCCAACTCGCTCGTCGGCGCGCCCCGCGTCATTTCCTGGGAAAGGGGGTTCTGGCACTGACCTGTTTTCTCCTGGTGGTCGTGGGGCGTTCCGCCGAGAAAGCGGCGGAACCGTCAGCGGAGATCACCGCGATGACCTACAACATTCTCTACGATTCCCCGAAATGGGGGCCGGAGCAGGATTGGGCGCTTCGCCGGCCGGCCATGGCAGCGTTGCTGCGGCAGCATGTCCCCGAGCTGATCGGCTTCCAGGAAGTGCGCCGCGGGCAGCTGGGGGAATTGCAGGCGATGCTTCCGGAATATGGATTCATCGGCAACGTGCCCGGGCAGGATCCCGGGGAGGAATTCCCCTGGCTGATGGTTCCGGTGTTTTTTCGCTTGGACCGGCTGGAGGTGATCGACACGGGCATCAGCTGGCTCACCGGCACTGATGCAGCTGGCCGGCCGCAAATCGGCTGGCCGGATATTGGCAACACGGTCCGGCCCTATTATGCGGTCTGGGTGAAGTTCAGCCACAAGCCGACCGGGAAGGTTTTTTATTATGTGAATCTGCATTTGCCCCCGTTTTTGCCCGCTTTGCGGGAACGGGCGGCCGTGGCGGTTGCCCGCCTGCTGGCCGGCCTGACCCCGGGATTTCCGGTCATCGTGGCGGGTGATTTCAACGCCGACGACGAACCGGCGATCAAGGCGATCCTCGCCACCGGTTTGCGGGATGCCCGGCAGATCAGCCGGGAGCCGCTTCAGGGCCCCTCGGCGACGCTCGTCAAGCGCCCGAAACGCATCGATCACTTTCTGGTCAACCGTCAGGTCGAGGTCGGTTCGTTCGCGACGCTCGATGAAAAATATCACGGCCGGTATCCCTCGGACCATCGCCCGGTATTGGTGAAATTGCTCCTGCCGTAAGCCGGGTGCTTCGCGCCACTTTATTTTCCCCATGTCTGCGACCACCCGTCGGCAATTCGTCCAGCGCACCGCCGCGCTGCTGCCTCTCGCTTTCACCGGCGGCCTCGCCGCGGAAAAGACGGTCACCCGGGTTGCTGAAACCGGCACGCTGCCGCGCGGGACCGACCACCTGCCGTTGACGCCTTTCGACGCGCCCGCCGGTTCGTGGACCCTGGTGGCCATTCCCGACAGCCAGCATGACGCGGCGTTTTATCCGGAGGTGTTCCAGCGCCAGATGGAGTGGATCGCGGCGCACAAGGACAGCCATGCGATCCGGATGGCATTGCACGAGGGCGATGTGACCGAGGACAACAACCTGCGTCAATGGGGTCGCATCCGCAAAGGAATGGATGCCCTGAAAGGCGCACGGGTCCCGTATGCGCTGACCACGGGCAACCATGATTACGATGTGGTGAATGGTAAATTGCTCAACCGCGGGACGAAGCTGAACGATTTCTTCAAGGAAGCGGACTATCAGGACAGCCCGGCCTTCGGCCTGTATGCATCCGGCCACTTGGAGAACAGCTGGCACGAGTTTGATTCATCCTGGGGCAAGATATTGGTGTTGTCCCTGGAGTTTGGTCCGCCGAGAGAAGTGCTGGCGTGGTCGCGCCGGGTCATCGCGGAGCGGAAGCCCAGGCGGACCATCCTGCTGACGCACGCCTACCTGTGTGCCGACGGCAGCCGGTATGATTTTGAGGCAAAAGGCGGCAGCCAGTCGGCGACGCCCCGCAGCTATGATATCCCGGGCATCACGGACGGGGAAATCGTCTGGCGTGAGCTCGTCTCGCAGGAGGATAGCATTCGTTTGGTTTTGTGCGGGCACACCATTGGCAACGGGGCCGGTTACCTGGCGAGTCGCAACGCGGCCGGCCACACCTGCCATCAAGTCATGGCGAACTACCAGATGCAGGTGCGGCCCGCCCGGGGCTATGGCAGCGGCGGCTTCCTGTTGCTGGCGCGGTTCCTGCCGGACGGGAAGACGGTCAGCTTCAAGACGTATTCGCCCTTCTACAACCTGTGGCTGGACGGTCCGGCCCAGGAATTCACCGTCGATCTCGGCTGACCCGTCGCATGGCCATCGTCGCCGGGATTGATTTTGGCACGCTCAGCGTGCGCGTCTCGCTGGTCGACAGCGAGCGGGGCCGGCTGGCGTCAGCCTCCGCGGCTTACCCTTTGCTGCGGCGGAAGGACGACCCGGATTATGCGGCACAGCGCGCGGAAGACCACTTGGCGGCGTTGACCACCGCCATGCGCGCTGCCTTGCGGGCAGCCGGACTGGCCGGTGGCGAGGTGGCCGCGCTGGCGGTCGACACCACGGGTTCGACGATCATGCCGGTCGACCGCGATCTCCGGCCGCTGGACGACTATTACCTCTGGTGCGATCACCGCTCGGCGCAGGAGGCGGCGGAGATCACCCACGGCGCGCGTCAGGTGAACCTGGCGGCGCTCCGCTGGTATGGGGGAGTCTATTCCTCCGAGATGGCCCTGGCGAAGCTGCTGCACTGGCTGCGGCGCAATCCGGACAAACGCGCACGCTTTGCCACGGCCGTGGAGCACTGTGACTGGATGGTGGCCCAGCTGACGGGGGTGACGGACGTGGCCGGCCTGACGCGCAGCATTTGCGCCGCCGGTCACAAGTGGCTCTGGAACGCGCAGGCGGGCGGCTGGCCGGCCGATGATTTCTTGCGCTCGGTCGACCCATTGCTAGGCGGCTTTGCCGCCGGGGCGGGGACCCGCTTCGCCGCGTCCGACCGCATTGCGGGGCGCCTTTGCGGGGCTTGGGCGGACCGGTTGGGCTTGCGCGAAGGCATACCGATCCCCGCACCGGCGCTCGATGCCCATTGGGACGCGATCGGGGCCGGCATCGCGGTGGGCGATGTCGTCAATGTGGTGGGCACATCGACCTGCGTGATGGCCATGGTTGGTGCGACCGAACCCATCGAGGGCGTTTTTGGCATCGTCCCGGGCTCGATCCATCCGGCCTATTTCGGCATCGAGGCCGGGTTGTCCGCCGCCGGCGACATTTTTGACGCGATCGCGTGCCGCGCCGGCACCACCGTGTCGGATCTGGCCTCGGGACTTGAGAAGTTCACGGCCGGGCAAACCGGCCTGCTCCGGCTCGTCTGGGACAACGGCGACCGCAACGTGCTGTCGGATCCGGCGCTGGCGGGTGTCACATTGGGCTGGCGGCTGCAGCACACCGCGCAGGACGAGTTGTTTGCCGCGATCGAGGGCACTGCGTTTCATACCCGCATCATTCTGGAGCGGCTGGCCGATAACGGGGTCCCGATCAACCGGGTGATCAACGGTGGCGGGGTTCCCCAGAAAAACGCGGTGCTAAACCGGATTTACGCCAATGTATTCAACAAGCCGGTGCTCGTGCCGGAGCAGGAGATAACGAGCCTGGGCTCCGCGATATTCGCGTTTCTGGCGGCCGGGACGTTTGGTTCGGTCGAGGCGGCGCAGAAGCGTCTCTGTCCGGCCTATCGGGTTGTCGCGCCGGAGCCGTCGGCGGTGGCGCGATATGAGCGGTTGTATCAGTTGTATCGCCGGGCCTATTTCTCGATGGGACGCGCGGATGGGGTCCTGGCCGGCATGCCCCAGCTGCTGCGCGAGCTGGCGGAGATTGCCCGCGGCGGCTAAGCTGATGAGCATGGACGGATCAAAGCGGCCCGGGCGTCTGAGCACTTTTCCTGAACTGGATGGACCCAACTGCCCTAACGAGCCCGCCGTCGCATCGTGGCAATGCCGATGGCCAGGAGAATGATCACGCCCTTTAGGATTTTTTGGGTGTAAGGAGAGACCCCCATGAGGTTCAGGCCGTTGTTCAACACCCCGAGGGTAAGCGCCCCGATCAACGTCCCAAGAATCGAACCTTGTCCACCGAAGATGTTCGTGCCGCCAAGCACGATGGCGGCGATGGCATCGAGTTCGTAGCCGCTGCCGGCATTGGGTTGGCCCGACATCAGGCGCGAGGTGAGCACGAGCCCGGCGAGGGCGGCCGTGAATCCGCTGAACATGTAAGCGAGCATCTTGTAGCGGTTGACGGGCACGCCCGACAATCGCGAGGCCTCCTCATTGCCGCCGATCGCATAAAAATAGCGTCCGGCGATGGTGTGGCGCATGATCACGGTGCCGCCGATGACGACGGCGATCATGATCAGGGTCGGAATCTGCAATCCCGCGATGCTGCCGCGGCCCAGTTCACCAAATCCGACCGGCAGTCCGGTCTGCGGGTAGCCTCCGGTGTAGAGCAACGCGAGGCCGCGAGGGATTTCCATCATGGCCAGGGTGACAATGATGGCCGGCAGGCGGACCCAGGCGATCAGGGCCCCGTTGATGGCTCCACAGGCCACCCCGGTCGCCAGGCCGGCGATCGCGGCCAGGGCGACGGGCGCGCCCGCGAGCAGGGAGCCGGCGATAACCGTCATGCTCAACGCCATCACCGCGCCCACCGACAGATCGATGCCTCCGGTGATGATCACCGCGGTCAGGCCCGTGGCGATAATCGCGTTGATGGAGACCTGCCGCCCGATGTTGCTGAGGTTGTCCCAGGAGACGAACCGGCCGGAAACGCAGGCCAGGACCACGCACAGGAAGACCAGTCCCATGAATGACCAGAATTCCGGTTGCCGGAGCAGGTGGGCACGCCACTCCGCGAACCGCGCCGTGCGGGTCTCTACCAAGAGAACCCCCGGGCGTTCGCCGGCGTGAGGAGTTTGACATCGACGGGAATCTCCCGCGGCACGGTTGCGCCCCAATGTTTCGCCAGCGCGAGGCCGAGCGCGAGGCGGATCTGGTCGCGCGGAAACTGGGCGACGGTGGCCTTGAACGGGCCACCGTCGGCGATGGCTGCGACCACTTCGGCCAGGCCGTCAACGCTGACCAAGGCGATGTCCCGGCCGGAGGACTGGATGGCCGCGAGGGCGCCGACCGCGCCACCATCGTTGACGCTGAAGATACCCTTCAGGGCGGGATGGGATTGCAGGAGATTCTCGGTGGCGTTGAGGGCGGCACTGCGTTCCTGGCGGCCGTTTTGCGTGCCGACCAGTTGGATGTCGGGATGGGCGGCAAGAGCATCCTTGAATCCGCGCACGCGCTCCAGGATGGGCACGACGGAGATGCCGTCGAGGATGGCGACCTGGCCTTGGCCGCCGAGCACCCGGGCGAGTTCTTCACCGGCCAACCGACCGGCCTCGTGGTTTCTGGAACCGACAAAGGAATCCACCGGGCCGTTGGCCTGGGCGTCCACGGCGATCACGACAACGCCTGCCTGCTTGGCCGTCCGCACGGCGCTTTCGATGCCCGCGGAATCGGTCGGATTGAGGATCAGGATGTCGATGCCTTTCTGGACCAAGTCCTCCACATCGGCAATTTGCTTGGTCACGTCGTGGCGTGCGTCCGTGACGTGAAGCTCTGCGCCAAGCGATCGGCCGGCCTCCTCGAAGGCCTGCTTCATCACCACGAAGTAGGGATTGTCGAGTTCCTGGAGAGAAAGGCCGATCCTGAGCGGTTGCGGCTGGGCGGTCGTCGAGACCGGCGCACTCTGGCGTGAACAGCCGGCAGCCAGGGCGATCAGCAGCACAAGTCCGGCAGAACGGATTACGGACAGCGTGCGGCCGCAGGATCGGACGGGAGGAAAGGACCAATTGAAGTGATGCATAAGGGGTGGGGGTTTGAAGAAATAAACGGATTGAGCGTCATCCGGTGGCGGCCCGCGCTCAGGGTGCGGCATGACCCGTGGCGGAACGGGTCTGCTGCCGGGCCGGCAAAACGGATGAGTTGACTGGCGACATGGTGTCCTGCGGGTCAGACCGATGGGCCCCACGTGCCACCCGGGCCAAACAACGTGGCCAGGCAGTCGTCGAGCACCTGGGCCCGCACCGCGAGATCAAGCACGGTGAACCGGCGGCGGATGAAATAAGCCCGGTGGAAGGCGCGGCGCAGCGCTGCCCGCGTGAGGCCAATGGCTTCGGGTTCGGTGGGCGCACCAACAATCTCGAGCCGGCTCCTGAGTTCCGTCCTGGGCACCAGCTGGGCGCGCAACCGGATGCGCAGGTCGGGCCAGACGGCTTTCAACCGGTTCAGCTGCAGCCGCAATTCCGCTGATGACGGGTGTTTGGCGACGGTTTCCTTGACGGCGGTTTCGACGAAATCTTCACCTGCAAACTGGGCGCGCACCCCGGCTTCGGCCGCTTTTCGGTCGGGCCACCGCGAGCAGCAGCGTTCCACGTCGAGGTTTTCGAGGGGCAACTCTAGCAGTGCCTCGTAGAGCGAGGCGATGGCCAGTGTCGCGAGCCCCACCTTGAAGCCGTGGGAGGGGCTCACGCCGCCGTGAACGTGGTGTTCCATGTCCCAGAGATGGCTGAATTGATGCTCGGCTCCCGAGGCCGGCCGGCTGGTCTTAGTCCACTGCATGGCAAATCCGCCGAGCATCAGGCCCTCGGTCAGGGCGGAAACGGCCGCGGCGTGGCCGGCGCGGGCTTCGGCGGGGTGGGCGAGGGCATCGCGCAGGCCGCCCTGCACGATGCTCCAGGCGCGCAAATCGATCGGCTCGATGCCGAGGGCATCCGCGACCAGCCAGTCGGCGCCGGCGGTGATCTTGGCCTGGAGGTCAGCGTAGCCGGACGCGGTCATTTCGGCCGGGGCGCGCCGGATCAGGTCGATGTCGGCGATTACCGCGCGCGGTGCGCGGCAGTCGAAGGTCTGCTTGGCTCCGCGATAGGTGATCGACGCACCGAAGGCGGTGTAGCCATCCATCGACGCGGCAGTGGCCACACAGAGATAGGGCCGGTCCACCCGGTGGGCGGCCAGCTTCACGAGGTCGTTGATCGTGCCGGAGCCAACGGCGATCGGGATGACCTGGTGCTGGCGGAACGCGGCTTCGAGTTTTTCGACGAAGCGGTGTTCCGCGAACAGGCCGGGATCGTCAAAAATAAAGGGAGCCAGGGTCGCGAGTCCTGCCTCGGCGAGCTGGCGGTGGACGGATTCACCCGTGAGGCGGAAAGTTGTGGGGTCGGCGACGACCCACGCGGTCTGGCCCGGGAAGTTCGCCCGAAAAACCGCAGCCGTCTGTCGGACCACGCCGGTGCCCACGCAAAGCACCTTCGTTTCCGCCGCGGAGGTGAGAGCCTCCTCCAGCGTCAGGCGTGCGGGCGGAATCCCCGGCGACCCGGCGATGCCGGGGGCAGGCGGCTGAGAAAGCGACGGAGTCACGGGGCGGTTCATGATAATGTTCGACTGTTCCAAAAATGCCCGGTCCGGGCGAAAAGGAGAGGGGGCTCAGGGGGTTGTGGCGCGCCTTGCGGCATAGTAAGCCTTGATCTCGCGCAGGGCGATGTCGGGGTGATCGGTCGCAAAGGACATCACGCCGAGATCCAGCAGTTGTCCGTAAACCTTGGCCTCAGCCGTGTAGGGAAAGGTTTGAAAGAGGATGCCGTGGGCGCGCAGATCTTCGCCCACCTGCCGCAGAAAGGCGTTGGGCAGCCGGAAGGGATTGTCCTCCGGGCTCGCATCGGCCGGGGGCGCCCAGGCGTCGGGGGTGACCTTTGGGTAGACATGGATCTGCACCTGGGTGATGCCCGCGAATTTTTCCGCCCGCAACGCCGTGAGGTCACGGGTGAGTTCCGCCATGTTGCCATGCATCCAGAGCAGGGTGGCGGATTCCGGCATGAGCGCCTTCCAGGCGCGCAGTTGCTCGACGTGGCGCGAGGCGAGCACGATCTGCTGCTCGATCCCGTGATGCCGGACCTCCCGGGCGAGTCGCGGAAGATCGATGCTCTTGACGTCCATGTAGAGATGCCGCTCGGGATGACCGCGCATCATCTCAAAGACGGTGGACATCGGCAAGACGTGGCGGTCCTTGAACTGCTCGCCGCGCCAGGAACCGACGTCGAGTTGGGCAAGTTCGGCGTAGGTCAGGTCCTGGACGCCCAGTTTCTTGAGATCCGGGGGCGCGTCCTTCACCACGCGGCTGAAGTTATTATCGTGAAACGGCACGATCACGCCGTCTCGCGTCATGCGCAGGTCCGACTCCGGGTAGATGCCCATGCGCCAGGCCAGTTGGAAGGCCTCCAGCGTGTTTTCCTCCGCGAGGCCCCCGACGCCCCGGTGTCCTTGGATGATGATGCGCTCCGCCGGAAGGTGGTCGGTGACATTCCATTCACCGGAGGCCGGTGGGCTCGCGGCCGACCCGACGGGTAGAATCGCGCCGGCGGCGAGCAGCGCCAGGCGGAGAGCGGGATATGAATAAAAATCCAGCATAGTAACCATGATGTGTTACGATTTGATGGCTTTTGGTGTCAAGCAACGAGAGCGGGCCCCGCCTGCATCGGGCCGGCCCGGTCGGCCGCCCAGGAATGCGTTTCCTCGAAAAAGCGGCCCGGAGGCGGGACGTGAAACCAGCTGGCGTGGTCGGTGCAGATGGAAAGACACTTGACACAGATTGGTTGGTTTTGTGCTCTTGGTATCAAGATGCTGAATAAATATACAGATCTTGACCGTCGCCCCCACCCAACCTGTTCCGCCATCCCTGCGATCTACCCTGACATGAAAATCATGAATCGTTCCGCCTTATTCCGATGGCTCGCCGGAGCTGCCGTCCTTATGTCCTGCCTGCTCCCCGGATTCGGGCAAGCGCCCGCGCCGTCCGCGCCGTTGTCCGATCCCGGCGAGGTGGTGCAGCTGGAGACGCTGCAGGTCACCGGGACGGCGTTGCGCAGCCAGGAGGAGGTGGAGAACCGCCGCGTGGCGGTGGGTATCATGGACAGTCTGGCGATGGACGAGCTCGGCAACCTGGCCGACGAGAACCTGGCCGACGCGCTGATCCGGCTGCCGGGGGTGAGCTCGATGCAGACGCTCTACGGCGAGCAGGAGGCCTCCTACGTCTCCGTGCGGGGCATCCCGGCCGACCTGAGCTACACCTCGTTCGACGGCATGACAATGTTCTCCACGGCCAACGACGGCGACGGCCTGCGCCGCGTGGACCTGAACCTGATTCCCACGCAGATTTCGCGCACCACGCGGGTCTACAAGAGCTTCACCGCGGATCTGGATGCCGGCGCCATCG
>JAYRDK010000020.1:0-55715 GCA_041909435.1 Lacunisphaera sp. | reverse complement strand
GTCCTTGGCCTGCACGTCGGAGACGATGATGAGCTTGTCGCCGGGCGTGATGCGGCCGAGCTTGAGCAGCGAGGCGGTGGCGCGCTCGATGGTGGACTCGGGATCGGTGAAATCCTTCAGAAGGAAGGGCTCGACCGAACGCACCATCTTCAGGTGGCGCAGGGTCTCCAGCGAGTCGGTGACGGCGAGGATGGGCGCGCGCGGCGGGCGGTGGGCGGAGAGGCCGGCGGCGTTGGTGCCGTGGCGGGTGAAGACGACGATGAGCGAGCGGGGAAACTCGTTGGCCAGCACGACGGCGGCGCGGAAGACCTTCATGCGCTCCTGGATGAAGACGGCGGGCTCGGGGAAGTCCATGGCCAGCTCCTCCTCGATGCGGCGGGCGATGGAGTCGAGGATCTGCACGCACTCGAGCGGGTATTTGCCGATGGTGGTCTCGCCGGAGAGCATGACGCAATCGGCCTGCTCATAGACGGCGTTCGCGACATCGGTGATCTCGGCGCGGCTCGGCATGGGCTGGCTGATCATCGACTCGAGCATGTGCGTGGCGATGATGACGGGGCGGCCGATGGCGAGGCAGGTGCGCACGGCGCGGCGCTGGATGACCGGCAGCTCGCGCAGCGGCACCTCGATGCCCAGGTCGCCGCGGGCGACCATGAGGACGTCGGTGGCGCGGATGATGTCATCGAGGTTGTCGATGGCGGACTGGTCCTCGATCTTGGCGACGATGCGGGCGCGGGACTTGTTCTCCTTGAGGAAGAGGCGCAGCAGGTCGATGTCGTGGGCCTCGCGGACGAAGGACAGCGCGATGAAGTCGACGCCCTCGGCGATGCCGACGAGCGTGTCGGCGCGGTCCTTCTGGGTGAAGGAGGGCAGGTTGACCTTCACGCCGGGCAGGTTGATGTGCCGGCGCGAGGTGAGGGAGCCGGGGGTGAGCACGCGGCAGCGGATGTGGTTCTGGTCCTTCGAGAGCACCTCGAGACGGATGAGGCCGCTGTCCACGAGCACGGTGTCGCCGACCTTGATGTCGTTGACGAGGTCGCGGTAGTTGACGTCGACCGAGCGGACCTCGGCGCCGCCGTCGTGTTCGCCGGGCTTGACGGTGAAGTCGAAGATCTCGCCCGGCTTGAGCTCGATGGGCACCTCGAGGTCGCCGGTGCGGATCTCCGGGCCCTTGATGTCCATCATGACGGCGACCTCGCGGCCGGCGATCTTCGAGGCCGCACGGATGCGGCGGATGATCATGCGGGTCCAGTCATGCTTGGCGTGCGCCATGTTGAGGCGCACGACGTCGACGCCGGCGGTGATGAGCTTGACGAGCATCTCCTCGCTCTCGGTGGCGGGCCCGAGGGTGGCGATGATCTTGGTGCGGCGGAGGTTGGCAGGCATGGTGGTCAGCAGTCGAAGAAGGGGGTGCCGCCGCCGGGGGCGACGACGGAGAAGCCGCAGGCGCGCGCGGTGAGCACGGCGCCGCAGGCGGCGGCGACGGCGGCCGGGGAGTTGCAGTCGCGGGAGAGGTGGGTGAGGAACACGTGGCGCCAGCGCGGGCTGGCGACGCTCTCCAGCAGCTCGCGGGCCGCGCTGTTGGAAAGATGGCCGTGGCGGCCGCTGATGCGCTGCTTGGTCGACCACGGGCGCTTGGTGTCGGCCTCGAGCATCTGCGGGCAGTGGTTGGCCTCGACGACGAGCACGTCGGCCTCGCGGATGCGCTCGCGCACATGCTGCGGGGCGTGGCCGAGGTCGGTCAGCCAGGCGAGGCGGCGGCGCGGCGCGAGCAGGTCGTCCTCGCCGTGGGCGATGAGGAAGCCCACGGGATCCTGGGCGTCGTGCGGGACGGCGAAACTGCTGACCTCGAGGTCGCGGAAGCGGAAGGTGCCGCCGGTCTCGAAGAGCTGCCAGTCGACGCGGTGCTTGAGGCCGGCCTGCAGGGTCGTGGCGGTGGCGCGGTTGGCGAAGACCTTGATGCCCGGGAAGCGCGCGAGGCCGGTGAGCCCGGCGGCGTGGTCGCTGTGCTCGTGGGTCAGGAAGATGGCGTCGATGCACTCGAGCGACTCGCCGAGTTCCTCAAGGAGCGCGGCCAGGCGCTTGGCGGAGAACCCGGCGTCGACGAGGACACGGGTGTTGTCCGTCTGGAGCAGGGCCGAGTTGCCGGCGCTGCCGCTGCCGAGGATGCTGAACCGCATGGCCATGGCCGCGATTGAACGCCCGGCGGGGCGGCGCGGGCAACGGTTATTTTGGGCTATGCCGCGGACAAATGGGGGAGTCCGGCCGGCCCGGTGCCGGAGGGGTTGACGCCCGCCGGAAACTGGCTTGCCTTGACCCTCCATGCCGAAGCAGGCCTCCAGTCGAACCAAGCCCGGGAAGTCCGTCCGCGCCCTGAGCGGCACGGTGTTCATCACCCGGCAGGTGCATTTCAACTCCGCGCACCGGCTGCACAACCCGACGAAGAGCCAGGCCTGGAACAAAAAACAATACGGCCTGTGCACCAACCCGCACTGGCACGGCCACAATTACGTGCTCGAGGTCACGCTCAAGGGCGTGCCGGACCCGGTCACCGGCTACATCATCGACCTGGGCGAGCTGAAGCGGATCCTGCACCGCGCGGTCGTGGACAAGTGCGACCACCGCAACCTCAACGACGAGGTCCCCTTCCTCCGCGGCATCATCCCCTCCACCGAGAACCTCGTCATCGCGTTCTGGCAGCAGATCGCCCCGCACATCCCGGCGCCCGCCGCCCTGCACTGCGTCCGGTTATACGAGACCCCGCGCAACTACGCCGAGTTCTTCGGTCCGGCCGCCGGCTGATTTTTCCCGCGGTCACGTCACCCGCGGCCAACAAACCAAAAACGACCCGCCCCCGCCATGAAACAAATGTATCTCCACCGCTCGAGCTGCGGGCAGGAACCGCCGATCAAGCGCGGCTACGACAAGAAGTTCAAGCCGACCGCCGCCTATCGCGCCACGCTGCCCGACATGATGGAGGTCGCCAACGAGACCGTGCGGGGCGTGCACGTCCCGATCCAGCAGGTCGGCATCCACAACTTCAAGCTGCCGCTCAAATACCGCACCAAGGCCGGCAAGATCCTCACGCTCGAGACCAGCGTCACCGGCACCGTCTCGCTCGAGGCGGACCTCAAAGGCATCAACATGAGCCGCATCATGCGCTCCTTTTACGAGCACAAGGATGGCGTCACCACCGGCGAGTGGATGGGCCGGATCCTCAAGGGCTACCTGCGCAAGGTGGTGACGAAGGACGCCCGCCTGAAGATCGCCTTCTCCTACCCGATGCTGCGCCCGAGCCTGCGGACCGGGCTCGAGGGCTACCAGTTCTACAACGTGGCCTTCGAGGGCGTGATGACGCGCGACGGCCGCTACCGCCGCTTCATCCACTTCGACTTCGTCTATTCGTCGGCCTGCCCGTGCTCCGCCGAGCTGGCCGAGCACGCCCGCGACAAACGGAAGGCCTACGGTGTCCCGCACTCGCAGCGCAGCAAGGCGCGCATCACCATCGAGGAGGTGGAGGGGAAGAAGATCTGGATCGAGGACGTGCACGCCCTGTGCCTCAAGGCGCTGCGGACCGAGACGCAGGTCATGGTGAAGCGCGAAGACGAGCAGGCCTTTGCCGAGCTCAACGGCGCCTACCTGAAGTTCGTCGAGGACGCCGCCCGGCTGCTCTACCTCGAGTTCGACCGCGACAAGCGCATCGCCGACTTCCGCATCGCCTGCTCGCACCTGGAGTCGCTGCACTCGCACGACGCCGTGAGCGTGATCTGCAAGGGCGTGAAGGACGGCTTCAAGGCCGACTTCATGGACTTCGGCTCGCTGCTCTGCTGAAAAAGAGGGTTATGGGTCATGGGTTATAGGTCATAGGCCCGTCGCCGATGATTCATGCACTCTAACCTATGACCAATCACCTATAACCTATGACCGATAGTCCCGTCATCCTCATCACCGGCGCCTCGCAGGGCATCGGCGCCGCCATCGCGCAGGTGTTCGCCGCCGAGCTGCCCCGTGTCCGCCTCGCGCTCGTGGCGCGCAATGAAAAGAACCTCCGCGCCACCGCGCGCGAGTGCCTGAAGCTCGGCGCCGAGGTGGAACTCTTTCCCTGCGACGTGACCAAGGAGAAGGCGGTCACGGCGATGGCCCGGATCGTGGCGAAGCATTTCGGGCCCGTGGACGTGCTCATCAACAACGCCGGGGCCTTCACCATGGCGCCGTTCGTGAAGACCAGCGTGGCGGCGTTCGACGACATGATCGCGACGAACCTGCGCAGCGCGTTCCTCGTGACCCACGCCTTCCTGCCGGCGATGGTGAAGCGCAAGCGCGGCGACGTGTTTTTCATGAGCTCGATCGCCGGGCTCGGCGCCTACCCGCAGGCCGCGGCGTATTGCGCGGCGAAGTTCGGCGTGACGGGCCTGGCCAAGGTGCTGCGGGCCGAGACGAAGGCCACCGGCATCCGCGTGTGCTGCGTGCACCCCGGCGCCACCTGGTCGCCCTCGTGGAGCCAGTCGGGGGTGAAACCGGCGCGCATCATGCCGGCCGAGGACATCGCGCGGGCGATCCTCGACGTTTACCGCCTCAGCCGCCGCACGGTGGTCGAGGAAATCGTGCTCCGACCGCAGCTCGGCGACCTGTAAGTCCCGCGCCACGAACGGCCGGTGAAAAGGTTCCGGCCCAGGGAATTTTTCCGGCCAAAAACCGCTCCGGATCGCACCCCGGGAAACGGGGACGGTCGGAGGTGGGCATGACCACGATCCATGCCTATGTCTTCCTGGCGCTGGGCGGGGCGCTGCACCTGCTGCCCCTGCTGGCGCCGGCCCGGTTTCCGCCCAGCAGCCTCGACGGGGCCAACACCAGCGCGTTGTGGCTGCAGTTCATGGGCTGGGTGAACGGCGGCCTCGGCGCCGGTTATGCGATCCGGCTGCAGGTGCTGCCGGCCGTCGCGCAGGTGCTCGCCTGGCGCCCGGCGCTGCCGCCGGCGATCCGGCCCGCGCAGATCCTGCGCCCGGCGATGGATTTATACACGGAGATCGGAACCCTCGCCGACGGGCGCGAGCGCGGTGCGGCCTGAAGGGGTTTTCCTGACAGAAGCGTCAGGCGGATGGCGTCGTTTTCACCGCCCGCGCCGTCAGGCTGCCGGTGTGTGTCTAGAGTGCTATACGTTCGGTTAGTGCTAAGCTGCGCCGGTCTGGCCGGGATCGCTTCCGGCCAGACCGTGCGCACCTGGACGAGCGACTCGGACCAGCGCTGGAGCCGGAACCAGAACTGGTCGGGGAACAACCCGGCCAACGCCAGCAACGAGATCGCGCAGTTCGGCACCGGCGACCAGCTCAACCCCGAGCTCAACGCCAACAACCTGACCGTGCGCGGCGTCCGTTTCAGCGCCGGCGCCGGCGGCTACAACGTGGCGGATGACAACGGCGCGCGCACCCTGCGCCTCGGCAACAATGCCTCCGGTTTCATCGAGAACCTGTCCGCGACCGACCAGGTCATCAGCCTCGCCACGCTCCAGTTCCAGGGCGACGCCACGATCCGCACCGCCGGCGCCGGCCAACTCACCCTTGGCTCGCAGCTCACCGGCACCAACCGCGACCTGACCTTCAGCGCCGCGGCCGACATCACCGTCACCGGCGCCATCACCACCGGCAGCGGCACGCTGACCAAGGAAGGCGCCGGCGCGTTGCATCTCGCCGGGGCCAACACCTACACCGGCACCACGGTGATCAGCGCCGGCACCATCGTCGCCGGGGCCGCGGGGGTCTTTGCCGACACGGGCCGGATCGACATCGCGGACGGCGCCGGCCTGCACCTGAACGATTTCGCCGAGACGATCGGCCGGCTGACCGGGGCCGGCACGGTCGACCTGGGGGCCGCGGGCACCGGGCGGCTCACCCTCGGGGCCGGCGACAGCACCTTCGCCGGCCTGTTCACCGGGGCCGGGGAGATCATCATCGGGGCGGGCGCCACGCTCACGCTCGGCATGGATTTCAGCAACGCAAACCTCAACCTCCGCCTCGACGGCGGCACGCTCCGGCTGAACGGGTCGGACATAACCATCGGCGCGCTGAGCGTGACCGGCAACTCGGTCATCGATTTCTCCGCCGGCAGCGACTCGGCGCTGCAGATCGCCAGCCTGGCCTTTGGCTCGACCAGCCTCGAACTGGCGGTGCAGAACTGGACCGACGCGGCGGATTTTTTCCACAGCCAGGCCGGCTACGTGCAGGGCGCGGCGCCGCTCGACCAGGTCGTCTTCCAGGGCTGGGACCCGGCCGACTCGAAGTGGCAGGCCTACGACAGCCAGATCACCCCGGTGCCGGAGCCGTCGGCCTACGGCGCCCTGCTCGTGGGCGCGGCGCTGGCGGCGGGCTGGTGGTGGCGCCGCCGGGCCTGAGCCCGGGTTCGTGGTTGTCAGTTTCATCCCAATGGAAACCATTGACCGCAACAGCCCCGTCCCGGGGCGTGACATGCCCGCCGCCACCGCCATTCCCCAGGTCCTGGTCGTCGAGGACGAACAGAAGACCCGCGAATCCGTCGCGGAGGGCCTGCGGCTGGAAGGCTGGCAGGTGACCACGGCCGTGTCCGGTCACGAGGCGGTCGCCGCGCTGGATAAAAACACCTTCGACCTGCTGATCCTCGACTGGATGCTGCCCGGGCCGGACGGACTGGCCGTGCTGCGGCACGCGCGGGCCCGGGGCAACCAGACCCCCGTGCTGCTGCTCACGGCCCGCCGCTCGCTCGACGACCGCGTGGCCGGGCTCGAGGGCGGGGCGGACGACTACCTGCCCAAGCCCTTTGCCTTCGCCGAGCTGCTGGCGCGCAGCCGGGCCCTGCTCCGCCGCCCGGTGCTCAGCAGCGGGCCCGCCCTCGCGTGCGGGGACCTGCAGCTCGACACCCGCACGCGCACCGCGCAACGCGCCGGCACGGACATCGCGCTGACGCCGCGCGAGGTGGACATCCTCGAATACCTGATGCGCTACCAGGGCCAGAACGTGACGCGCGAGATGCTGGAGCGCGAGGTGTGGAAGCAGGCGCGCCGGTTCACGTCCCTCGACAACGTGATCGACGTGCAGATGATGCGCCTGCGGCGGAAGATCGACACCGAGGGGGCGGAGCCCCTCATCCACACCGTGCGCGGCATCGGCTACCGCCTCGGACCGGGACCGGCATGAAGGCCTGGTGGAGACGCCGGTCGCTGCGGTTCCGCCTGGCGGTGTGGTATGCGCTCGGCGGCACCCTGTTGCTCACGGTGTTCAGCGCCACGCTCTACGGGTTTGTCGCCCGGCGCCTCGCGCTCAGTCCGCCGCTCCGCCAGGACCTGGCGGAAATCCAGGCACGGCTTACGGTCACGCCGGAGGGAACGATCCGCTGGGACGGGACCGAGGTGGTGGCGGACGCGCCGTGGGAGGCGGGCCACCCCTGGTTCGAGCTGTGGGATGCGGAGGGACGGCTGGTCCGGCGGTTGTGGCCGTTCACCGCGGGACAGCTCGACCGCGTGCCGGCCGCGCCGGCGCGCGGTTCCGAGACCCTGTCGATCTTCCGCATCGCGCCGGACATCCCGCTGCGCGTGCTCTCGACGCCCTATCCGCGCCCGGGCGCCGGCCCGGACTGGATGATCCGCGTCATGCGCATCCACGAGCCGGCGGCCGATGCGCTCGGGGCGCTGCTGGCGATCATCGCGGTCTCCCTGCCGCTGACGGTGCTGCTGCTGGTGGCGGGCGGCTACCTGGTCACGCGGCACTGGCTGAAGCCGCTGGAGGTGATGACGCGGCAGGCGGAGGGCATCACGGCCGACAACCTCGCGCAGCGCCTGCCCGCGAGCGCGGCCGACGACGAGCTGGGCCGGCTGGCGACGGCGTTCAACCGCACGCTCGGCCGGCTCGAGGATTCCTTCCAGACGCTCGACCGGTTCGTGGCCGACGCCTCGCACGAGCTGCGCACGCCGCTGACGACGCTGCGCAGCGTGGGCGAGGTCGGCCTGCGGCGCAGCCGCACGGTGGAGGAATACCGGGAGATCATCGGGAGCATGCTGGAGGAGGCGGACCGGCTCCACCAGCTGGTCGAGCGCCTGCTCGAGCTGGCCAGCGCCGAGGGCGGGGCGAAGACGGTGCACCGCGAGCGCCTGCGGCTCGACCAGTTTGTGACCGCCTGCGTGCAGGAGATCGGCATCCTGGCCGAATACAAGAACCAGCAGATCGAGATCACGGCGGCGGAGTGCGAAGCGGAGAGCGACCCGGTGCTGCTGCGCCAGGCACTGCAGAACCTGATCGACAACGCCATGAAATACAGCCCGGTCGGCGCGACGATCCGCATCGCGGTCACGGCCGGCGGCGGCGAGTGCCGCGTGGCGGTCACCGACGAGGGGCCGGGCATCCCGCCCGAACACCTGGCCCGGCTGGCGGACCGGTTCTACCGGGTGGATGATTCGCGGGTGCGCGGGCGCGGCGGTTTCGGCCTCGGCCTGGCCATCACCAAGGCCTACCTGCGGATCATGGGCGGCCGGCTGGAGGTCGCGCCCGGCGGCAAAGGCGGGAGCTGCTTCAGCCTGGTGCTGCCGGCGGCGTGAGGCGGGTTTGGCGCTTTCCGGTCCAGCGGTGGAACCCGGCCTTCCGCCGTCGCCAAGCCTAGGGCGGACATACCGGACGGGTGGGCCGGGATCTCAGTCTTGAAAGCAGGACGTGAATCCTGAAAGCGCGTCCGGAGGCCGCGCTCCACCGCGGTTCACGCCTCGCCGGGTCTCGGCGGGTCGGCCTCGAGCTCGTGGCAGGCGCGCAGGAACGACGCGGCGCTCCACGCCTGGTAGGCCTTGCCCATCGGGCGGCCGGTCGAGCCGTGCGCCCACTCGTTGAACTCCCACTCGTGGTCGCGGCCGAGCCGGTTGAGCTCGGCGAGGCGGAGGAGCTCGCGGCAGGCGACCTCGTGGAAGCCGAGGCGGTGGATAAACCGCACCCACAGGCCGCCGATGAAGGGCCAGATGCCGCCGTTGTGGTAGTGGTGCGGCAGGTTGAGCAGGTTGACGGTGTAGTAGGCGCGCCAGTCGGGGTCGCCGGCCTGCACGACGGGATAGAGGTTCGCGACGGGCCAGGGCTGGTTGACGCCGACGCCCCACATGAAGCGGAAGGCGGTGCGCGCGCGGTCAATGTCGAGCACGTTCATGAGGAAGGCGAGGATGTTGCCGTAGGGATCGCAGCGCCAGTTGTAGGCAAAGGGCGTGATCTCGGCCAAAAGATACTGGGTGTCGCCGAGGCCGGCCTGGCGGTCGGCGAAGCGGTTGGCGCGCGGGCCGCCGGCGTCGGGCGCGGTGGTGGGCCAGAAGATGTCGAGCAGCCGGCTGCGGATCTTCTGCGACCAGCGGAGGTAGTCGGCGGCCCGGTCGAACTGGCCCATGAGCTCGAGGATGCGGCCGTAGCAGACATTGGCGCGGAACCAGAGCACCTCGTCGTAGAGCACGTTGTAGCTGCGGCCGAAGAGGTCGGTCCAGTCGCCGGCCTCGGGGATCTCGAGCAGGCCGTCATTGTTCGAGTCCTGGGCGCTCAGCCAGTTCATGATCGTCTGCAGGCGGTCGGCGTGGCGGTAAAGGAGCGAGTGGTCGCCGGTGTGGTGGGCGAAATTGTAGAGCGCGATGATGACCCACAGGCCGCTGTCGATGGAGGCGATGTTGCCGACGCCGGAGTAGTCCGGCTCGCCGGTGTCGATCCGGACGTTGGCGGGGATCTGGCCGTTGGGGGTCGTGGCGTTGAGCAGGGTCTCGAGCGTGGCGACCTGGGCGGCGCGGATGTCCTCGGCGTCGAGGTGCAGCGTGTTCCAGACCGTGATGGCGCCGTCGCGGGCCCAGACGCTGCGGTAGTTCACGTCGGTGCCGGTGACGGTGTTGTCGGCCAGGGAGCAGGCGGAGAAGCCGAGCGGCGTGATATTTTTGCGGAGGGCGACGAGGGCCCGTTCATGGGCGGTGCCGAGGAACTGCCTCTCCTTCTCGGTGAGCGAGCCGAGCTTGGTGCCGGTGAAGAGCAGGCGGAAGCCCGGCTCCATGTCGGTGTGTTTCTGGCGGGTTTTCTCCTTGGTCGGGACCACGCAGATGACCCCGTAGTGGCAGAGGCCGTCGAGGACGCCGTCGGCGAGGATCTGGCGCGAGCTGTAGGTGGGGATGTCGACGGTGGCCTCGAAGAGCTCGGGCAGGGCGTTCTCGACGATGATGCCGCGCACGCCGGGCAGGCGGAACATGCTGGTGTCGTTGCCGGTGTCGCCGGCGACGAGCACGGTGTCGAGCGGCAAGGCGAGGCGCGCGCACAGCCAGGCGAGGGCGCCGCCCTTGGTGGCGTTGCGGGGGAGGACATCGAGGTCGCGGCCGCTGGAGTAGACAAGCTTCACCCTGAGGCCGGCCTCGGTGAGCCGGCCTTTCAGGTCGCGGATGGCGGTGGGGCTGGCGCGGTCGAGGAACCAGCTCGACTTGAACTCGTGCTGGAACTCGTCCGGTTGCGGGCGCACGCCGGGGAAGGCGGCGGTGATCTCGCGCACGCGGGCCAGGTTCCAGCCGTCGGTCAGGTGGGCGTGCAGTTCGTCAAGCATCCGGCCGGCCCGGACGTCGAAGACCTGGGTGCCGACGCCGCCGATGTAGAAGTCGGCGGGCGGCAGGGTGCCGTGGTCGACGAAGCGGCGGAGGTCGTCCACCAGGCGGCCGGTGTTGTAGACGAGCAACGGCCGGGCCTCGGGCGAGAGGGCGCTCCACGCGGCCTTGAAGCGGGCCGTGCCCTCGGGGTTGCCGAGGAGCGTGCCGTCGAGGTCGGTGCTGAAGAGGCGGATGGCCTGTGGGCCGGGTGGTATGGAAGAGGAGGACATGCCGGGAAACTGGTCAGGCGAGCGTGGTTTCCGTTCCGGATCTTTGCACGTCGCGAATCAGGCCGGCGGACAGTCCGGCCCAAAGGACAGTGGCCGGCAGGACCGAGGCCCACAGGCCGAGCACCAGGCCCATCGGGATGAGGAAGGTGAGGATCTGCCAGGCCAGCGCCATCGCGAGGCGCACGAGGTCGCGCCGGTGTTCCGCGCGGTGCGGCTCGCGCCATTCCCGCGGCCACCAGCCAAAGGGGGCGACCCGGGCGTGGAACTTCCGCAGGACGGCGGCCGGCACGGGGGCGGTGAGCAGCGTGGCCGCCACGGAGGCGCCCAGCGAGACCGCGGCGATGGCGAGGAACGGCTGGGCCTCGTTCCAGCCGGCCGGTGCGCGCAGGAAACATACAACCGCGGCGAGGAAACCGGCGGCGATGCCCGTGGCAAAGCCGGCACCGTTGAACCGCGCCCAATACCAGCGCAGGGCAAAGGGCACGAGGAAGGCGGGGAAGAGCAGCATGACGATGCCGACCCAGACGCCGAGCACGGAGGCGCCCGCCAACAGGGCGATCACGAGGCCCAGGCCGACGATCAGGCCGGAGGCGGCATAGCCCACCCAGACGAGCTCGCGCGGTCCGGCCGGGCCGCGCCACGGGGCGTAAAGGTCGTTCATCACGTAGGAGGCGCCGGCGTTGATGGTGCTGTCAAAGGTGGACATCGCCGCCGCCAGCAGCGCCGCCACGATCAGGCCGCGCGCCCCGGTCGGGATGAAGTCGGACTGCAGCACCAGCGGGAGCACGCGCTCCGCGGTGTCCGGGGCCGAGCCGTCGAGGCCGAGCCTGAAGGCGAGCACGGCGAACCCGAGCACCATCGGCCAGCGGAAGGCAAAGAGCACGGTCCAGAGCATCCCGATCTTCATGCACTCCGCGTCTGTGCGCGCGGCGTAGAAACGCTGCGCCATGTAAGCCGAGCCGCCGCTGCCGCCGAGGCCCTCGAGCAGGCCCTTGCCCGCCCACACGCAGAGGAACCAGCCGAACGCCTCGTAGGGGGCCAGGTCCGGGGCACTGAGCCGCGGGACAAACTGGTTGAACTTCGCGCCCGGCCACGCGGCCAGCAGTTCCGGCGTGACCTGTCCCGCCGCCACGACCGCGATGTAGATCGCGGCCGCGCCGATGATCCCCGCCTGGAACACATCGGTCCAGACGACGCCGTAGAGCCCGCCGACCAGGGTGTAGCCGAAGGCGACCAGCGCCATGCCGAGGGTGCACTGCAGCGGCGTGAAAGGCAGGAACTCGGCGAGGAACCGGCCGCCGGCGGTGAAGAAGAACACCGTCATGGCTACCGTGATCACCAGGTAGGTGAGCGCCGCGGTCATTCGCGCGGCCCGGCCCTGGGGGCCGTCGCCGAAGCGCAGGAGCATCCACTCGGCGGTGGTCATCACCGCGCTGCGCCGGTGCCACTTGCCCATGAAGGCCAGGAACACCGCGATCGGCAGAACCACGCCGCCGCGCATTTCGACGAAAAAGCCGTGCAGGCCGTAGAGGTAGAGCAGCGCGACGATCGTCATCGTGCCCGCGACGTCGAGGTTGCTGGCCATCCCGGAGGAACCGAGCGCCCACCAGGGCAGGGCCCGGCCGCCGAGGAAATAATGTTCCGAGCTTTGTCCGGCACGCCGGGCCAGCGCCAAGCCGATCACCGCCAGGACGACCAGATAGGCGCCAATGATGAAATAATCGAGGGCCTGCATCGCCGAATGAATGATTTTACCGGCGGCGGACGGACAGCACCGGGCAGGAGGCGTGGCGCATGATCGATTCGGCGGTGCTGCCGACGATCACGCGGGCGAGGCCGGAGCGGCCCTTGGTGGTGAGGACGATCAGGTCGATGTTGTTTTTCTCCGCGAGCTGGAGGATCTGTTCGGCGGGTTTGCCAACAAGCACGGCGTTGCCGGCGCGCAGGCGCGGCGGGAGCAGCTCCGCCGCCATCTCGCCCAGGCGCTTGAGGGCGGTGAACTTGATCCGGGCCAGATCCGGCAGCTCCGCCTTGCCCGGCGGCGGCAGGATGTGGACGAGGTGGATCTTCGCGCTGAACTTCTGGGCGATGGGCACGGCATACCGCAGCGCCTGCCGGGACTTGCCGGAGAAATCGAGCGGCACCAGCACGTGCTGGATGCGCGTGTAGGAGGTCTTGACGCGGCCGAGGACAGAGTGGGATTTGGATGCATTCATGGGTGGGTTGGGTTCAGTCCCCGTCGTTCCAGGGCTCGTCCCATTCGTTGTCGGTGAAGGCGAGGGCGGTGGCGCGTTCCTCGATGAGGCTGGTCAGCTGCTGGGCGATGCCCGTCCAGGTGAAGAGGCTGCGGGCCTTGTGGGCGCCCATCCGCGAGAGGCGGGTGGAGAGGCGCGGGTGGCGGAGCACCTTCACGATGGAGATGCCGAGGTCCTCCTTGTCGAAGGTGTCGGCGTAGAGCGCGTGCCGGCCGAAGGTGACGGCGCGGAACAGGCCGCCGTGCGTCGTGATGACGGTCGGCGTGCCGCAGGCCATGGCCTCGATGGCCGTCATGCCGAAGGGCTCGTAGCGGCTGCTGAGCACGAACACGTCGGCGGCGCGGTAGTGGTCGGCGAGGTCGGCGTCGGCGACGAAGCCGGAGAACCTGACGCGCTCCGCGAGACCGAGCGCCGCCGCCTGGGTCTTCAGCTCGTCGAGGATCTGCTGCTCCTTGGCGTTGAGCCCGGTGCCGCCGACGGCGAGGTGCAGGACGGCGTCGGGGATGCGGGGAGCGACGATGGCGAAGGCGTCGATCAGGAGGTCATAGCCCTTGTTGCGGGCGAGGCGGCCGATGGCGAGGACGGCTTTGCCGGTGTAACCGAGACGCTGCCGCACGGCGTTGCGCGAGGCGGCGCTGACGGGGAAGAAGCGGTTGTCGTCATAACCCGGCGGGATCATGTGGACGTTCTCGGCGGGGGCGCCGTAGTCCGACACGATCATGTCGACCTGCAGCGGGGTGGTGGCGATGACCTCGTCGCAATTGCGGTAGAGCAGGGTCTCCTCGTTGATGCGCTGGGTGAAGTTGTATTTCTGCTCGAAGTTCGCGGCGTCATCCGGGAAATCCTTTTCCATCAGCTGTTTTTTCCAGAGGCCGAGCGAGTGGGGGGTGTGGACGTGCGGCACGTCGAGCGCCTCGGCGAGGCGGGTGGTGGCGAAGCCGGCGTCCCAGTAGTGGCTGTTGAAAAACTGATAGCGCAGCTTGTGCCGCTTGATCAGGCGCAGGGCGTTCTCGGACCACTCGCCGAGGTGGCGGACGAGGTATTCCTTGTCGAGGAAGCTGGGCCCGCCGCACGGGACGCGGAGGACGCGGACGCGGTCGTTGACGACATCCATCTCGGGCTGGTCCTCGAAGCGGCGGGTCCAGATGTCGACCTCGAAGCCGAGCTGGGCGAGTTTCTTGGCCAGCTCGAGGACATAGACGACCTGGCCGCCGGTGTCGGCCTTCCCCAGCGGGGGCTCGGCGGCGACGTAGCCGTGGGTGGACACCATGCCGATGCGCGGCAGGGTGCTGGACGGGTTGAGGGCGGTGTCAGACATGGTCATGGGACAGACAGGGTCGCCGGCCCCGGGTTGCCTCGGCAAACCCCGCACCCTGACAATATGTTCAGGAACGGCGCGCGGCGGCCCCGGCTTCCGGCCAGAGGCGGCTTGTCACCGGGCCGCACCGCCGCCACAAAACCCGCCATGCCCCCCGCGCGCCAGACCATCCTCGTCGTCGAAGACGAGGCCGCCATCGCCGAGACGATCACCTACGCGCTGTCGACGGAGGGTTTTGTCCCGCGGTGGAAAACCACCGGACGCGACGCGCTCGCCGTGCTGGCCGCCGAGCCGGTGGCCCTGGTGGTGCTCGACGTCGGCCTGCCGGACATGAGCGGACTCGACGTCTGTTGCGAGCTCCGCAAACGGCACACGGTGCCGGTGATCTTCCTGACCGCCCGCAGCAGCGAGGTGGACAAGATTGTCGGGCTCGAGCTCGGGGCGGACGACTATCTCGCCAAGCCCTTCAGCCCGCGCGAGCTCACGGCCCGCATCCGCGCCGTGCTGCGCCGGAGCAACGGGACGCCGGTCGCCGGAGCGACTCCGGCCGGCTGGGCGCACGACGCGGCGAAGTGCCGCATCAGTTTCCGCGGGCAGGCGCTCGAGCTGACCCGCAACGAATACCGCCTGCTCGCCGCGCTGCTGGCGGCGCCCGGCCGCGTGTTCAGCCGCGACCAGCTCATGACGGCGGCGTGGGACGACCCCGGCGCGGCGTTCGACCGCACGGTGGATGCACACATCAAGACCCTCCGCGCCAAGCTCCGTGCCGCCGTGCCCGATGCCGACCCGATCGTGACGCACCGCGGGCTGGGGTATTCATTGCGGGAGTCATGAGGATCCGCACGGCCATCTTCGTGGTTTATGTGGCGGCCTCGGCGGTGGGCTTTGTCGTGCTGATGGGCCTGGTGTTGCGGGATGTGCGGCTGCGGTATGTCGAGTCGATGCGGCGCACGCTGGGCGACACGGCGGCCTATCTCGCCGCCTACGCCACGCCTGCTGCGCCGGGGGAGGACTGGACCCGGAAGCTCGCCAATCTGCCGCCGGGCACCGAGGTGCTGCGGGTCTTTGCCTGTGACGCGGCCGACCGGGTGATCTTCGACGCGGCCGGGCGGGACGTCGGGCAGACCTACGAGCGCGTGATGTATGGCGGCGGCAAGATCGCCTCGGAAAATTACTCGGTGCCGAATGTCGCGCTCGTGGACAACGAACTGCGGGTCTTCGCCCCGGTCCGCTTCAACGGGAGCATGCTCGGCTGGGTCGGGGTCGGCCGGCCGCTGGCGACCGTGACCGAGGGCATCAGCGCCGCCCGCTGGCGGCTGGTCTGGATGACGGGCACGATCGCGCTGGTGATGGTCGTGGCCGGGTGGTGGATCTCCGCGCGGCTCACGCATTCCCTCGAACGCCTGACGGTCTATGCGCGGCAGGTCCGCGACGGCCGGGCATCGCCGCCGCCCCGGTCGCGGGCGAAGGAGATCGCGGAGCTCAGCCAGGCCTTCGAGGAGATGCGCGATGCCCTGGAGGGCCGGCAGCACGTCGAGCGTTACACGCAGACCCTTGCGCACGAGGTGAAGGCGCCGCTCGCCGCGATCCGCGGCGCCGCGGAGTTGATGGATGAAAACATGCCGCCGGAGCAGCGGACGAAATTCCTCAACAACATCCGGAGCGAGGCGGCGCGCATCCAGCAGATCATCGAGCGGTTGCTGGAGCTGTCGTCGCTTGAGGCGCGCAAGGCGTTGCGGCAGGCGGACGCGATGGAGGCCGCCGCGCTGGCGGCGGAGGCGGTCGCGGCGTTGCGGCCGGCCTACGAGGCGGCGCGGGTCACGCTGAATGTCGAAACCGCCGCGGCCACCCTGCGCGGCGAGCGCGTGCTGTTGCGCGAGGCGCTGGTCAACCTGCTGCAGAACGCGCTGGATTTTTCGCCGGCGGGCGGGACGGTGACGCTGCGCGGTGCGGTGGAGTCCGGCCGGGTCCAATTCATGGTGGAGGACGGCGGACCCGGTGTGCCGGACTATGCGTTGCCGCGGGTGTTCGAGCGGTTTTACTCGCTGCCGCGTCCCGGCACGGAACGGAAGAGCACAGGGCTCGGCCTGGCGTTGGTGAGGGAGATCGCGCATTTGCATGGCGGCGACGCGACGCTGGAGAACCGCCCGGAAGGCGGCGCCCGGGCCGTGTTCTGGGTGCCGGAGGGTTAACCACTAATGGACACTAATCTCACACTAATCATGAGAGATCGGAAGGCTTCGGATTCCGCAATTAGTGAACATTAGTGTGGATTAGTGGTTACCTCTGTTTCCCGCGCGATTTCGCAGGGACTTCACACGGGCTTCACATTGGTTCGGCAGGATGGGCGCATGGATTCTGCGCAACCTCCGATCATCCCCACGCCGGGTTCGCGGCGGCTGGCCGTCTTTCTGAAGATCACGAGCATCTGTCTGCTCATCCCGTTCCTGCACATCCCGCTGTTCATGACGAACGGCGTGCTGCGCGAGCGGCAGGGTTACCAGAACCAGGCGACCGCGGAGATCGCCGGGCTGTGGGGCAAGGCGCAGCAGGTCACGGGCCCGGTGCTCGCCGTGCCCTACGCCTACAAGACGATGCTCGTCCGCCAGAAGGTCGTCGGCGAAAAGGTCGTGTCGGTCGAGGAGCCGGGCCTGCAGTGGACGATGGCGTATTTCCTGCCGGACAAGCTGGCGGTGGCCGGGACGGTCGAGCCCGAGGTGCGGCGCCGCGGTATCTACGACGCGGTGGTGTATGCCACGCGGCTCAAGTTCGCCGGCGGGTTCGTGCCGGACTTCGCCGCGGCCGGCATCGAGTTTGACCGGATCGACTGGGTGCAGGCCAAGGTGCTGTTCGGCGTCTCGGACCTGCGCGGCATCCGCACCGTCTCGGCTTTCCAGCCGGTGGGCGGCAAGGCGGCGGCGTTCGAGTCGGCCGACGCCGCGGGCGGTGGTTTCCTGCCGCTGGAGGCGAAACTCGCGGAGCTCGCGCCCGGGGCGCGGATTGATTTTGAGTTCGAGGCGGCCTTGCAGGGCAGCGAACGACTGCAAATCGTTCCCGCCGGCAAGGCCACCACGGTGAAGCTCACGGCGCCGTGGGCCGACCCGTCGTTCGGCGGCGCCTACCTGCCGGTGCGGCGGGAAGTCGGCCCGGCCGGTTTCACGGCGGAGTGGGAGATCGCGCATTTCAGCCGCGGTTTCCCGCAGAGCTGGACCAAACGCGGCACGAACCTGACCGAGCTGGCGCAGAAGATCGACGCGGCGGGTTTCGGCGTGACCTTCGCGCAGCCGGTGGACGGCTACCGGCTGGCCGAGCGGTCGCAGAAATACGGCGTGTTGTTCTTCGTCCTGGTGTTCGCGGTGTTCTTCCTGTTCGAGGTGACCACGCCGGCGCTGAAGATCCATCCGCTGCAATATGCCATGGTCGGCGCGGCGCTGTGCCTGTTCTTCCTTGGGTTCCTGGCGTTGTCGGAATTCTGGGCGACCGGTCTCGCCTACGCGGTGGCGGCGGGGCTGTGCACGGTGCTGGTGTCGCTTTACGCCTGGAGCTTCCTCCGGACCGGCCGCCGCACGCTGATCATCGGCGGCGGGCTGGGGGCGACGTATGGTTATCTGTATTTTGTCCTGAAGTCGCAGGACTACGCACTCGTGGCCGGCACGGCCGCGCTGTTCGGGGCGCTGGCGCTCGTGATGTTCTGCACCCGGCGGATCAACTGGTATTCACTCGAAATGAATCCGGTGGCCGCCGGTGCTGATCGGTAAGTGTGCGAATCCTCCGGGGCCGGCGCGGCGTTCTCCCAAAGCGGCGTGGCCGGTCCCGGGCGGTTTCAATCAGCGCGCAGGATTCAGGCCGACGCGGCGCCAGATGGTGACCTGGCGGAAGCGTTGCACCGGTTCCCAGCGGCCGGGCATGTGGGTTTGGAAGACGTCGGGCTCCTCGTAGGCGAAGAGCGCGGCGTAGAGCTCAAGGTTCCTGGCCGTGAGAAAGGCGTTGAAACGGGCGTAGGACGCGGGCGTGAAGCGGTCGGGCCGGACGAAGGGTTTGTCGGAGTAGAAGATCACGGCGCCGGCCACCTGGTCGGCGCAGAGGACGGCGTTGGCCGGCATCTCCTCCGCCGCCCAGCGGCCCACCTGACGGTAGGGGCGTTCCTCAAGTTCGACGGTGCTGATATGAAAATGCCGGTTCCAGGCGACCAGCCAGAGCGCGGCGAAGACCAGCAGCAGCGGGGGCAGGGTGATCCGCAGGCCGCGGCCGGTGGCGGGGGCGGCGGCACCGGCGGCCAGGGGATGGGCCGAGATCAGCCAGCCGGGATAGGGGACGGCCTGCAGCGCCAGCGTCGCGGCGATGCCAACGGCCGGCAGCGCCGGCAGGATGAAGCGCAGATACCACCAGGCCTCATGCGTGCAATAATAGCCGGCATAAAAAAGCAGCAGGCTGCCGGCCCAGGTGAGGAGGACCGCCTTTTTCCGGCGCTCAAGCTCCAGCCAGGGCAGGGCCAGCGCCGCGAGGCTGAGCGGGGTGGCGACCACGGGCAGCCAGATCGCGTAGTGCCGCAGCGTTACCCAGATATATGCCCGGTCGACGAGATAACCCAGCGAGCCGTAACCGGTGGACCAGGGAGCGCCGTGCAGGGTGTGGTTGTAGAACGCGAGGAACGCGGCGCCGGGCAGGCCCGCACCCAGGAAGGCGAGCCAGGGCCGGAGCCGTCGCGGCAAGGCGACCGCGGCCGGCAAAAAAAGCAGCAGGTTGGTCGGACGCACCAGCACGGCGACCGCGAGCGCCAGGCCCGCGGCGGCGGCCCAGCCGGGATGGCGGTCGGCGCGCAGCGCACAGAAAACCACGGCCACGGCCCAGACCGTGGCCAGCTGGTCACTCAGGGGCTGGAGGGTCAGGAACAGCGTCAGTGGCGACAGCAGGAAGAGCACGACCAGGCCGGCGCTCCAGTTGGGGCGGACGCCGAACTCGCGGGCGCAGTGGTAGAGCAGGCCGGCCAGGGCGGCGGCGGCCAGGAGATTGACGAGCGTCGCCGCATGCTCGAGACCGACGACGAGGCCGGCGGCGGCGAGGTGCAGCGGCAAGCCGATGGGATAGGTGGGGGAGACGCCGGGCTGCTTGAGCGTGAGCCGGAAGCCCGGGGCCACGAAATGCAGCGGGTCCTGCAAGGCCGTGGATGCGCCCGGCACCAACCGCGGCTGCGTCGTGATTTTTCCCTCCAGCAGGAGCCTGGCACTGTTCAGATAGCCGGAGGAATCGGAGCCGCCGGCGTAGGGACAGTGATACCAGAGCAGGAAAGCCGCATAGGCGGTCGCCGCGACGACCAGGAGGCGCTTGAAGCCGCGGGACAGCTCCATCTCAAAGCAGCGTCGCCTGGCTGCCGTCGCCGGTCGCGGCCTTCAGCCCGATGGCGCCGTAGCCCTTCGCGGTGAGGATGCGGCCCTGCGCGGTGCGGGCGAGATAGCCTTCCTGGATGAGGAACGGCTCGTGGACTTCCTCGAGGGTGTCGGCTTCCTCGCCGACGGCGATGGCGATCGTGCCGAGGCCGACGGGGCCGCCGGCGTAATTCTCGGCCATCAGGCGGAGGACGCGCTTGTCCATCTCGTCGAGGCCGGCGGCGTCGATCTCGAGGAGCTCGAGCGCGGCGGCGGCGACGGGCTGGGTGATGCGGCCCCTGGCCTTCTCGGAGGCGTAGTCGCGGCAGAAGTTGACGAGGTTGTTGGCGATGCGCGGCGTGCCGCGGGCGCGGGAGGCGATCTCGCGGGCGCCGCCGGCGTCGAGGTCGACCTTGAGCAGGCCGCAGCTGCGGGTGACGATGCCCTCGAGCGTGGCGCGTTCGTAGTAGTCGAGGCGGGTGTTGAGCGTGAAGCGCGAGCGCAGCGGCGCGGTGAGCAGGCCGGAGCGCGTGGTGGCGCCGATGAGCGTGAACTTCGGGATCGAGAGGCGGACGCTGCGCGCGTTCGGTCCCTGGTCGATCATGATGTCGAGGCGGAAGTCCTCCATCGCGCTGTAGAGGTATTCCTCGACGGTCTTCGGGATGCGGTGGATCTCGTCGATGAAGAGGATGTCGCCCTCCTCCAGGTTGGTCAGCAGGCCGGCGAGGTCGCCGGCCTTCTCGATGACGGGGCCGGAGGTGACGCGGACGTTGCGGCCCAGCTCGTGGCCGAGGATGAAGGCGAGGGTGGTCTTGCCGAGGCCCGGCGGACCGGAGAGCAGGATGTGGTTGAGCGATTCGCCGCGGCGCTTGGCGGCACCGACCATGACCTTGAGGCGCTCGACGGTCTTGGGCTGGCCGGCGAAGTCGGAGAACGACAGCGGGCGCAGCGCGGCCTCGGCCGGGGAGACGGGCGAAGTCAGCGCGGTGGTGAGGAAGCCGGTGCCCTTGGGGGTTTGGTCAGGTGAAGGCATTTAAAACCACTGATTTCTTTAACCACTAATGTCCACTAATGGGGCACTAATGATTAGTGAGGCATTAGTGTGGATTAGTGGTTAAAAGGATCGGCTCATTTCCATTCGACGTCGGCGCCGAGGCTGCGGAGGTTTTCCACGAAGTTCGGGTGGGCGCGCTTGATGGTGTCGGCGTTCTTGACCACCGACTTGCCCGGGATGCTGGCGGCCACCATGTAAAGCGCGACGGCGGCGCGGATGATGTAGGGGGCCTCGGCCGTGGCCGGACGCAGCGGCTTGGCGCCGAAGACCGTGATGCGGTGCGGGTCGCTGACGACGATGTGCGCGCCGAACTTCGCCAGCTCGGACATCCAGGTGAAGCCGCCCTCGTAGACCTTGTTCCAGAACATCACCGTGCCCTCGGCGCGGACGGCCAGGGCGATCATGACCGGCAGGAGGTCGACGGGAAAATACGGCCAGGGCGCGGCCTCGATCTTGGGGAGCAGGTTTGACGTGAAGGGCTCGGTGACGACGAGCTTCTGCCGCCGGCGGACGATGGCGGTGTCGCCCTCGTAGTCGATCTGCACGCCCAGCTTGGCGAAGGAGCGGTTGATGAGGTCGAAGTGGTGCGGCAGGGAATGCTTCACGCGCACCTCGCCGCCGGTGATGGCGCCGAGCGCGAGGAAGGTGACGACCTCGTGGTGGTCGGTGTTGATGGTGAACACGCCGCCCTTGAGCTTGGCGACGCCGGTGACGGTGAGCTGGCTGGTGCCGAGGCCGGAGATCTTCGCGCCCATGCCGGCGAGGACCGCGCAGAGATCCTGCACGTGCGGCTCGCTGGCGGCGTTGAGGAGGACGGACTCGCCCTCGGCGAGCACGGCGGCCATGACGAAATTTTCGGTGGCGGTGACCGACATGTAGTCCGGCCAGTGGCGGGCGCCGCGGAAGCGGCCCTTGAGCGACATCTTCAGGTCGCCGTTGTGGGTGATCTTCGCGCCGAGTTTCCCGAGGATCTCAAGGTGCGGGTCGAGCTCGCGGATGCCGAGGGAGCAGCCTTTGGCGTTGGTCGGCAGCGTGATCTTCTTCATGCGCTGCAGGAGCGGCGCGAAGAGGAGGACGGACGAGCGCATGCCCGCGGGGAGCTCGCCGTTGAGGCGGCCGGCGTCGAAGCCCGAGTGGTCGAGGGTGATCGTGCCGGCGGCGCGGTCCCACGCGATGACCGAGCCCTGCTCGGAGAAGAAGGTGACGAGCTTTTCGACGTCGGTGATGTGCGGGACGTTGCGGAGGACGACCTTGGCGTCGGTGAGCAGCGTCGCACAGAGGATGGGCAGGACGGAGTTCTTGTTGCCCGACGGCGTGATGGTGCCGCTCAGGGGTTTGCCGCCGTGGATGATGAGATCGGACATCGAAAAAGCAGGGAGCAGGGAGCGAGGAGCCGGGAGCGAGAAATCCGGGCAGAAAAAAGGCGCCCGCGGGAGCGGACGCCTTTGAATCGATTCGCGCACGAGGCGCGGGGCAAGGTTTAAGTGGCTTAGACGCCGCCCTGGCTGCTGCCCTCGGAGCGGTAGCCGCCACCGCCGCCGCTGCGACCACGGCCGCCACGGCCGCGGCCACGGCCGCCTTCGCCGCCGCCCGAGCCGCCGCGATTGCGGCCGCCACGGTGACGACGCTGGCCGCCGCCCTCACGGCGATGTTCGCCGCTGGTGCCCGGGGCCGCGGCGGTCTCCGCCGAGGCGGAACCGCCGAAGAGGGACTTCAGCCAGCCAAAGAAGCCGCCGGACCGGGCCGGGACTTCCGCGGAGGTTTCCATGGCGCGCTCGGGCGAGCCGTGGATCGGGGCGGACGGACGCTCGGAACGCTCCGGGCGCTCGCGCGGGGCGCCGCCGTAGTTGCGCGGGGTCGGCACGTAGGTGTGGCCCGGGCGCACGTAGAGGAACTGCGGGGGGATCGAGGCGATGTCGACCGGCTCGTCGGCCGGGCGCTCGGCGCGCTCTTCGCGGCGCGGGCGATCCGAACGGGACTCGCTGCGGGCGGGCTTGAAGCCCTCGCTCTCCCAGGTCTGGGCGGGCGCGGTCTTCTGCTGGGCCGGCTCGAGGATGTTCAGTTCCGCCGGCTCTTCCTCCTTCGCGGAGGCTACGGAGGACACGGTCGGAGCGGCAGGAACACTGTCAGCAACTGGGGCGACGTGTTCACGGCGGACCGGGGCGGGGGTGATGGCGAACGGAGCCGGTTCGAAGGGCTTCGGGGCGGGAGCGGTCGCGACCGGCGTTTCGGCCGGGGCGAACGGGTTCTGGTATTCACGCGGAGCGTTGACGACTTCGATGGCGGTCGGCGTGTATTCAGTGGAAGCCGCGGTGGAGGCGGCGGGACCGGCGGCGGGACGTTTACCGCGGGCGAGGCCGGAGCCGCGGGTGGAGCCGAATGTAGGGAACGCGGCGTCAGGCGCCGGGGTGGTCGCGGTGGCTTCGGCAGGAGCACCGGACGATTCTGTGGAGGACATGTCTATCTATGTTGTTGGTTGAGAGCGCCTGCCAAAGGGTTGGCGGCGCGGGTAGTGGATGCCAGCCGGAGCTCGAAAATCTCGCTCAACAGCGGCAATAGCCCGGCAAAGTCGGTTATACACCGGGGCAGGGCAACTTAATTTTCCCGGGCACCGGGGCTTGCCACCCGCCGGGGGGCCTCCCACGCTCCCCGGCCATGGACAAACTCGAGGAGATCTTTCGTATGCAAGATGCGCTGAATAAGCGCATTGGAGTGAATCTGCCCCCGCCGACCGACGAGGAAAAGGCGAAGTGGATCCTTAATTACACCCGGGCCATGCAACAGGAGACGGCCGAGCTGATCGACAGCGTTCCCTGGAAATGGTGGGCCAAATACCAGAAGTTCGACGAGCAGAACGCCAAGGTCGAGGTTGTCGACCTTTTCCACTTCCTGGTGTCCCTCGCGCAGACCCTCGGCATGACGCCGGACGATGTTTACCAGGCGTATTTAAAGAAGAACGCCGTGAACCATCAGCGGCAGGAAAGCGGCTACGTAAAGAAGGACGAGACGGACTCGAAGCACATCTGAGCGGGGTGAACTAAAGGTGGAACGCGGCCTCCGGACGCGTTTTCAGGATTCGCTTGTGGCAGAAACCCGTCCGGAGGCCGGGTTCCACCTAAGAATACTTACCGCGGCATCTCGCCCGGGATGAACACCAGCGTCCCCTTGTAAGTCCCGCTCGCTTTCGCCGCGGCGGCGCTTGGGCCGGAGACCTCCGGCGTCTTGAACTTCGAGCCCATGCCGGGGATGGCGTGCAGGAACGAAAGATCCCCCGCCGGGAAATCCGCCACGGTGTTCGGATGGCTGAGGCGCGGGGTGCCGATGCGCAGGTAGGCGGCCGGGTTGCCGGACACGATGCCCAGCGGGCCGGCCGCGGTGTCGAGCCGCGCCCAGCGGACGCCGGCGAAGAAGCCCTCGAACTCGGGATAACGGAACGACTCGCCGGGCTGGAGCACATGGCGCGCGTTTTCGTGCACGCCCAGCACGGTGCCGTGGAGCCGGTTTTGCCAGACGCGATACGGGCCCTCGCCGAGCCAGCGCAGGGACTTCATCGCCTCCTCGGCATGATCGAAGGTGATGCCATGGTAGGTGAAGCCGCCCTCCAGCGCATACTCGTAGTCGAGCCGCAGCTTGCCGTCGCCACCGAGCGTCCACTTGAAGTTGGTCTGGCCGCCGCGGCTTTCCAGCCACGCGCCGGTGGTGTCGGTGCCGGTGGTCACAGCGATGTCGCCTGCGGTCTCGGACGGGAAACGTCCGGCGGCGTGGCCGATCTTCACGGCCTTCAGCTGCGCGGGCGAACCGTCGGAGTGTATCAGCTTCGACAGGCGCACCGCGGCCACGCGTTGCGGCGGGAATTCGTAACGGCCGCCGTCGCCCGGACGGCGCGAAGCGTCGTAAATGGTATGCCACTTCGCACCGTCGGGCGAGAGCTCGAGCTGATACGTCGTGTAGGGCATGCCCTTCGGCGTCTCGATCTCCACCTCGAGCACGCTGGCGGTCTGCGGGGTGGCGAGGAAGCGCGTGGTTTCGGCGGCAGCCGTGTGGTCGCGCCACGGCAGCCAGGCCACCGGGGCGCCGGCGACCGGCCGCGCGTAGGCGAGGCGCGGGCCGTTGGTGAAGGCGTAGGTCTTGTCACCCGAACGCAGTGACTGGAGCAGGCCGGTCCTGGCGTCGAAGGAGGCGTTCACCGCGCCGGCCGAAAGCGTGACGCGCTCGGGAGTCCGCTCGATCTTCAGCGGGGAACCCTTGGCGGAGTTCATCAGCGCGACAGTGTGTTTCGCCAAGGCCGGCGTCGCCCAGGTCCAGGTCCACAGCGCCTCGCCGCGCGGGTCCTTGACGGTGACGACGAGGCTGTCCGCTTCGCGCCAGTTGTCGGGGAGGCCGATTTTCAACCGGCCGCTGCCATGCGGGGCGATATCGGGTCCGGCCGTCTGGCCGGTGGCCGATGGCGGCACGAGGCGGTCGAAACGTCCCCACATCCACTCCACGCGGCAGGAGGCGAGCGAGGTGAAGTCGTAGCGGTTGTGCAGCGTGAGGGTGCCGTCGAATTTATCGTCGAGCACGGGCGGATCGATCTGCACCGGCGACCAGACGTGGCGCACCGTGTGATAGCTGGCCTCCTTCTCAAAGCGCGGGCCGACGATGCCGTCGGTTGCAAAGGTGCTGAACGGATCGAGCGCGCCGCCGCGGTCGGAACGGACGACGGCCTCGTCGGCAAAATCCCAGATGAAGGCGCCCGCGCCGAACGGCGAGTCCTCGATGGCCTTCCAGTAGTCGTGCAGCCCGGCGCCGGCGCCGCCGTCGTAGAGCGCGTGCAGAATCTCGGTCGGCATGACGAGGTTCGGGCCCTGGAGGCGGCGGATGTGTTCGTGGTAACTGGTGTAGTGCTTGGTATCGATGCCGCCGAAGGGATCCCACGGGTGGATGACCGGGCGGTTCTGCGGATCGTAGAGCGCGAACTCGCCGTCGAGGTCGCGGTTCCAGCCGCCCTCGTTGCCGTTGTCCCAGATGATGATGCTCGGGTGGTTGACGTCGCGCTCAACCAGCTCGCGCACGAGGAGGCGGCCGATGGGTGTGCCATGCGCATGTTGCCAGCCGCTCAGCTCGTCCAGCAAGTAGAGACCGAGCTCGTCGCAGGCCTCGAGGAAGGCCTCGTCCGGCGGGTAGTGCGACATGCGCACGGCGTTCATGTTCATGCTGCGGATAAGGCGGGCATCCGCGTAGCAATCCTCGCGGTCGAGCGCCCGGCCGGTCTCGGGGCGGAAGCTGTGGCGGTTGACGCCCTTGAGCAGCACCCGCTGGCCGTTCACATAAAGGCCCTGGCCCTCGCGGATCTCAAAGGTGCGGAAACCAAAACGGGTTGTCGTCGCGTGGATGACCTCGTTGCCGCGCTTGCGGGTGACCTTGAGGGTGTAGAGGTGCGGGGTCTCGGCGGTCCAGAGGCGCGGATTGAGAGCCTTCGTGGTGAGGCGCAACCGGCCGGTGCCGCCGGCGGGGATTTTCGCGGAGAAGGATTCGCCGACAGGCTGCTGGTCCGCGTCGAGGATCTGGCCTTCGAGCGTCTCGGACACAAGCGCTGGACCGTCGGGGCGCGTGCGGTCGCGCAGGGCGCCGAGGGTGACATCGGCCGTGAGCGTGCCGTCCGCGCGCGCGTCGATGGCGACGTGGTCGATGGAGTGGGCGGGGACGGACTCGAGGAAGACGGAGCGGTAGATGCCGCCGAAGACCCAGTAGTCGCCGCCGCGCTCGGCCTTCTCCGTCTCGGCGTTGGCGGAGACCTTGCTGACCTCGGCCTCGAGGACGTTGTCCGCGTCGAATTTCACGAGATTGGTGATGTCGTAACGAAACTGCGTGAAGCCGCCCTGATGGACCGGGCCGGCGGGGCGGTCGTTCACCTTCACGGCGGCATCGGTCATCACGCCGTCGAAGACGAGGCGCACGCGGCGGCCCGACCACGCGGCCGGCACCTTGAAGCTCACGCGGTAGATCCCGCGCTCATCGCTTTTCTTCGGTTCCTGGCCGTAATTGTAGGTGCCGAAGCCCTGCAGTTCCCAGTGCGAGGGGACGGGGATGGTGGTCTTCTCGCCGGCGCGGCGGCCGCCGGTGACGGTAAACTCCCACGGCACGGCATCGGCCGGGCCGCGACCGGAAAGATACTGGCGCTCGGTCTGGGGGGCGGGAACGGCGGCCTGGGCGAAGGCGGACAAGGCGAGCAACGCGGCGGCCAATAGCAGAACCGAGGTGGGTTTCATGGGCGGGGTCCGCCGAGGCAAGCAGACCGGCGACGACGGAGCGAAGCCTAACTGATCTTACAGTTGGAGGGGCAGGGCGGGCTATCCTTGATCAGCCGTGGCGCGTTAGGGATAACGCGCCCTACCTGCCGGCCACGCGATTGAACAGGAACACGCCGATAGGTTGCCCCACCGGTCCGAGCCACGTGGTCTTGATCCGCCGCACGTCGACGAGCAGCAGTTGTCCGTCACCGACCAGGCTCAAGGAAAAGAGGAAGCCGTCAGATTCAAAGCGTTTCGACCGGAACAGCAGGTTGATCTGTCCGGGGTCGACGCCGTAGCCCATGTCCCGCTCCCAGCGGCCGCTCCAAGTAACGGCGCCGTCGCGGTCCTTGCACTCGATGATGAAGGCGGAGTCCGACTGCCGCACCACGACGCGGTCGGTCTGCGTATGCAGTGCGCGGGTCAGGGCATGGTCGAACTCGAGGCTGCACAACCCTTGCAAGGAGATGATTCCGCCCTCCGCCTCCGAGCCCGGGCTCACCATGGAGCCGGCATTCTCATAGGTGCCGGACACGTCGACGGCACGGGCGCCGACCAAGGTGGCGGCGACAAACAGGCCGGTGAACCACAGCCGTTTCATGGGTTGATTGCTATCAGACTATGGCCACGAAGCTACCGGAAAATTCCACGGCGGGCTTGCCCTTGGCGCCCTCAACGGTGGCGGTGAGGTCCATGCGGGCCTTTTTGTGGCGCTGCAGGTCGCGGATGAATTCCTTCACATCCGCCGCCGCCGGCCGCAGGCAGACGGCGCGCAGCGTGCCGGTGACAGGCTGGCGGTAGAAAGCCTGGCTCTGTTTCACGACCACATGGCCGTCGATGCCGGCCTCGCGCATCAGCGTCCAGAGCCCCGCATAACAGGCGAGGGTGGGCAGCGTGTGGAGCGAGCCGCCGAACGCGGTGCCGAGATGATTGACGTTTTTTTCCAACGGGGCCTCGAGCACGAGGCGCTTCGCGTTGCTCTCGGCGACGTGCAGGCCCATGGCCTTGGTCAGCGGGATCTTCTCGTGCAGGAAGGCCTCGAGACCCTTCGTGGACATGCTGTCGGGAACCAGTTCGCTCATGGGGCCGATTGGCTAGCGCCAATGAGGGGTTTCGCCAAGCATCGACTGCGCCGCGTGTCACGGATTGCATTGCCGGCCCGCGCCGCCAGAATGGCGGCGTGGCAATCTGGAAAATTCGGGAACGGAAAAAGAAGAAGTGGCCGCGCCGCCTGCTGATCGCGGGCCTCGCGCTGGCCTTGTTCACGGCCTTCGGCTTCCTGGTGGCACCGGGCATCGTGAAGACCCAGCTGGAAAAACGCGCGAGCGCCGCGCTGGGCCGGACTGTCACCGTCGGCCAGGTGCGCGTGAATCCCTACACGGTGTCCGTCACGCTCGAGCAGCTCGATGTCCGCCTCAAGGACGGGAGCGGCTCTTTCCTCGGCTGGGACCGCCTGTATGTGAATTTCGACCCGCTGGCCTCGCTGCTCGGCACCTGGACGCTGGGCGAGATCGAGCTCGACGGGTTCCATGTCACGGCGCAGCTGCAATCCGGCGGCACCTTCAATTTTTCCGACATCCTGGAGCGCCTGAAGCCGGCGCCCTCGTCCGCGCCCGTGGCGCCGGCCGGCCCCGGCCCGGCGGTGCGCATCGGCCGCCTGAAGGTGGCGCAGGCGCGGGTGGACTTCGCGGACCTGACGCGGGCGCAGCCTTTCACGACCACGCTCGGCCCGCTGTCCTTTGGTCTGACGGAATTCCGGACGACCGGGGCGAGCGGTGCGCCGTATCAGTTCGAGGCGGTCACCGAGGCCGCCGAACGGCTCAGCTGGACCGGCACGCTGCGGGCCGACCCGTTCAGCTCGGCCGGCGAGCTGCGGCTGGAGAACATCGTGCTCGCCAAATACGCGCCCTACTACGCCGACCTGATGCAGGCGGACCTGGCGGAGGGTAAGCTTTTCCTCCGCGGCCGCTACGAGCTGAACCTGGCCGAGGGGGCCCGGGTGATGAAGCTCATCGACGGCGCGTTGCAATTGCGGAACGTCAAGGTGACGGAGCGGACCACGCGCGAGTCCCTGGTCGAGCTGGCCGCGCTGGACATCGCCGGCGTCAACGCCGACGCGCTCACGCGCAAGGCCGTGGTCGAATCCTTCACCGTGACCGGCGGCCGGATCCGGGCCCGGCGGGAGCAGGACGGCACCATCAACCTCCTGGCCATGATTGCGCCGGCATCGCCGGCCGCGCCGGTCGCGTCCGCCCCGGTGGCGGCGCCGGCCGCCCCGGCCCCGTTGCCGGAATTCATGATCGGCGAGGTGGCGCTGCGCGATTGCGCGGTCGAGCTCACCGACTTGGCGGCACCGCGCCCGGCGCAGCTGGCTCTCGCGGGCATCCAGTTTTCCCTGAAAAAAGTCACGCTCGCCGACGGCGCGGTCATGCCGCTGGCACTCGCGTTCGACTGGGCCCCGCAGGGCACGGTCAAGGTTGATGGCACCGTGATGCTCAAGCCGGAGCTGAAGGCCGAACTGAAGACCGAGGCTGCGGCGCTGGCGATCCTGCCGCTCAGCCCCTACCTCGAACAATTCATCAACGCCCGCATCACGCAGGGCACCGTCTCCTCCAGCGGCGCGGTGCAGGTGGCCATGGCGGGCAGCGCGCCGGCCGTCACGTTCGAGGGTGGCGTGTCGGTTGACAAATTCGGCCTGGTGGACGGGACATTCAACGAGGAACTGGCGGGCGTCGGTGCACTGGCGCTCAACGGCCTCAAGGCTGCCACGGCCCCGCAACTGACGGTCTCGCTGGCCGAGATCGCCGTGACCGCGCCCTACGCCCGCGTGCTGGTGAACAAGGATGGCACGCTCAATCTGGCGGGATTGGCCAAGACTGAGGCAGCCGGGGCGGGTGGGGCTTCACACCCCGACGCGGCCTCCGGCGCCGGGATGTCGGGGCGTAAAGCCCCTCCCACCAATACAATCACGGCGGCGGCACCGGCCCAATTGCCCAAGATCGTGATCGGCAAGGTCGTGATTGCCGACGGCGATTTCACCCTGACCGACCGTTCGCTCGAGCCGAACGTGCGGATGGCTGTCAACCAGTTCGGCGGCACGATCGCCGGCCTGTCGTCGGAGAATCTCGCGAAAGCCGACGTGGATCTGAAGGCGGCGGTGGACGGGGCCGGCCCGGTCACCATCACGGGCCAGCTGGATCCGCTCGGCGCGAAGAAATTCGTGGATCTGAAGATCGGCTTCAAGAACGTGGACCTGCTGCCGCTCAGTCCCTACAGCGGGAAATACGCTGGCTACGAGCTGGCGCGCGGCCAGCTGAACGTCGACGTGCAGGCGAAACTCGACGGCAAGCAGCTCGACGCGGCCAATGTGATCACGCTGAACCAGTTCACCTTCGGCGCGCCGGTGGAGAGTCCCGCCGCCACCAAGCTGCCGGTGCGGCTCGGCGTGGCGCTGCTCAAGGATCTCAACGGCCAGATTGTCATCGACGTGCCGATGTCCGGCAGCATCGACGATCCCAGCCTGCGCATCGGCAAGGTCGTGCTGCGCGTCATCGTGAATCTGCTGACCAAGGCGGCGGTGTCGCCGTTCGCGCTGCTCGGCTCGATGTTCGGCGGCGGCGGCGACGAGCTGGCCTTCCAGGAATTCGCCCCCGGCGGCAGCGACCTGCAGCCGGCCGAGATCAAGAAACTCGAGACGATGGTGAAGGCGCTGACCAACCGGCCCGGCCTCAGTGTCGCCCTCGAAGGCGGTTATGACGGTCCGGCGGATACCCATGTGCTCCGACAGCTCAAGCTCGCGGCGCTCGTGCGCGGCCGGATCTGGGAGGAGCGGCACGCCGTCAACCCGAACATCCCCCCGCCGGCGCAGCTGGAGTTCACGCCCGAGGCGTCGGCCGCCATGCTGAAGAAGCTGTTCGATGAAAAATTTCCGGCCGGCACGGAGTTCGGCGCCCCGCTGGCCCAGGCGCCGGTGACCGTCGCCGCGCCGGCCTCCGCCGCCAACAAGAGCCTGCTCAGGCGCGTGATGGACATCATCACCTTCGGGATGTTTTCCAGCGATCCCGCCCGGCCGGTGGAACCGGCCAAGCCTGCGACCGTCGCCATGTCCCCGGACGCGGCCCCCGCCGGCCCGTCGCTGGAGGAGATGACCGGACGCCTCGCGGAGACGATGGTCGTCGACGACAACGATCTGCGCGCGCTCGCCGCCGCGCGCGCCCAGCGCGTGCGCGACTATTTCCTCAACGAGGGCAGGATCGCCGCCGACCGGCTCTTCCTGACGCAGGACAAGGGCGGGGCGAAGGAAAACAAGGGCCCGCGGGTGTTCCTGTCGCTGCAGTGAGGTTTTGACCACGGATTTCACGGATGACCACGGATGGAGGAGGCACCACTAATTCACACTAATGGGCCACTAATTTCAAAGACCCGGATTAGTGAGCTTTAGTGGAGATTAGTGGTTAAAAAGAGTCCGGGCTTTATCCGTGCCTTTCCGTGCAATCCGTGGTTAAGAAACCTCATGGATTGCCGGTCAAACTGCGGGGCCTGCTGCATCGCGCCGAGCATCTCGTCGCCGATCCCGGGCATGCCGCACGGGAAACCCGCCGGGATTCCCTGCGTGCAACTGCTGCCGGATTATCGCTGCGCGTTGTTCGGCAAACCGGAGCGCCCGGCCGTGTGCGCGAGCCTAAGGCCGACGGAGACCATGTGTGGGACGAATCGCGACGAGGCGCTGGCTTATCTGGGCGGGCTTGAGTTGGCGACCAAGCCCTAGGGGAGTTGCAGACGGTTCGGATTCTGCCGGGCATCCCAGAAGCAGAGAATTTCAACGGCGCGTGCGTGTTCGTTAACCTGATAGATGATGACGTGATGCGGTGGGTGGGAAAGTTTGCGGAACTGGGGCCGGCCGCGCATGGCCGGACCGCGATAGGGCATCAGGCTCAGAGCGTCGGCGGCATCGAGCAAATCATGGCCCAATCGCCTGGCGGCGGCGGGATTCTTGTCCGCCAGAAAGGCAACAATCGCCGCCAAATCATGCCCGGTCCGGGCCGAATAAACTACCTTGTAGTCCATTCCCCGATCTTCCGTCGAAGTTCGGTGACCGGGATGGTGGGTTCCTGGACCAGCGAGCGCAGGCCTTCATCGGCTGCGGCCAACATTTCAGGGGTCTCGTCATCCAGCAACCAGTGCCGCAGCTCCTGCTGTTCGGCCGGCGGCAGCTGGCGGATCGCCTCCTGAATCTGCGCGAGCTTGGTCATCTCGACGGAAATCTAGCCGGGATAGAGTCGCGGACAACTGGAAAAATGGCGGAGAGGAGAGGTCCGGCGGCGAGCGCCGACCCTACAAATAGGAAAGGCGGGATCAGCGATCCCGCCCTACAGTCGATCGATTCTGCCTGTCAATGCCCGCCGTCGAGGTCGCCGGGCTTGAGGAGCGGGGCGAAGAGGGCCTTGTTGCTGCCCTTCATGTAGGCTTCCTTCGGCTCGACGGTGCCGTCCTTCACGCGGGCCATGAGGCTGTTGTCCATCGTGATCATGCCCTCCTCCTTGCCGCTCTCGATGATGCCGCGGATGTTGGAGATCTGACCCATGCGGATCGTGTTGGGCAGCGCCTCGTGCTGGAGCAAAATCTCGTGCACGGCGACACGGCCCTTCGGGATCTTTTTGCAGAGGAGCTGGGCGACGACGCCGGCGAGGCAGCCGGCGAGCATGACGCGCACCTGGTTCTGCTCCTCGGCGGGAAAGGTGTTGATGATGCGGTCGACGGTCTTGGGCGCGTTGTTCGTGTGCAGCGTGCCGAAGACGAGCATGCCCATCGAGGCGCAGGAGAGCGCGAGCTTGATGGTCTCCATCTCGCGCATCTCGCCGAGGAGGAGGATGTCGGGGTCGTGGCGCATGGCGCCCTTGAGCGCGGCGCCGAAGGTCTCGGTGTGCTCGCCGACCTCGCGGTGGACGATGGTGGACTTCTTGCACGGGTGCACGAACTCGATCGGGTCCTCGATCGTGATGATGTGGCGGGCGAGGTTGTCGTTGATGTAGTCGATCATCGCCGCGAGCGTGGTCGACTTGCCGGAGCCGGTCGGGCCGGTGACGACGACGAGGCCCTGGTCGAGGTGGCAGAGCTTCTTCAGCGCCTCGGGGAGGTTGAGCTGCGAGAAGGACAGGATCTTGGCGGGGATCTGGCGGAGGACGGCGGCCTGGCCCCAGTGGTTGTAGAGGTAGTTGGCGCGGAAGCGGGCGAGGCCCGGCACCTCGTGGGCGAGGTCGAGGTCCTTCTTCTCGAGGAATTCGTTCCACCGTTTCTCGGGGCAGATCTCCTTGAGGAGGGCCTCCATCTCCTGGGACGTGAGCGGTTTCTCGGCGATGGGCTGGAGCGAGCCGGAGATGCGGGACTTCGGGGGCAGGCCGACCGTCAGGTGCAGGTCGGAGCCGCCCTTGTCGAGCATGGTCTTGAGGAGGGAGTCGATGGCGGCCATGGGTTCAGGAAAGGCTGAAAGCTGAAAGCTGAGAGCTGAGGATCAAGGCCCCAAGGCCCGGAATGACTGGCCACGAAAAGGCGCAAAAATTGTCCGGCGTGCTGTCTTGAATCATCCGCGCGCCTATAGGCGCCTTGAGAGCCGCCCGGGCCTTCGGATTCTTGTGACTTTTTGTGGCCATGAAATGAATCGGGTTCGGGATCATTTCTTCGCCACCGGCGGCGGGGGCGGGGCGGGGGGCGGGTCGATCTTCAGCCGGACGTTTTTCGTGGTGACGTTGATGAGGGCGGTCTCCTTCGAGATCTTCTTCTGCTGGTAGAGCTCGAGGACGACGTTCTCCATGATGCACATGCCCTCCTTGACGCCCGTCTCCATCGTGTTGCGGAGGCCGGCGGTCTTGCCCTCGCGGATGAGCGCCTGGATGGCGGTGTTCGACACCATGATCTCGCAGGCGGTGACGAGGCCGCCGTCGATGCCGGGCAGCAGGCGCTGGCAGACGACGCCGCGGAGCGACTCGGCGACGGAGGCGCGGATCTGCGTCTGCTGCGCGGGCGGGAAGACGTCGAGCAGGCGGTTCAGCGTGGTGGACGCGTCGCTCGTGTGCATGGTGCCGATGACGAGGTGGCCCGTCTCGGAGGCGCTGATGGCCATCTCGATGGTCTCGAGGTCGCGGAGCTCGCCGATGACGATGACATCGGGATCCTCGCGGAGGGCGCCCTTGAGCGCGGTGAAGAAGGACTTGGTGTGCGGGCCGACCTCGCGCTGGGTGACGTTGCAGCCCTTGGGGAGCTGGACGACCTCGATCGGGTCCTCGACCGTGATGATGTGGTCCTCGCGCTGCTCGTTGAGCTCGGCGACCATGGCGGCGAGGGTGGTCGTCTTGCCGGCGCCGACGGGCCCCGTGATGAGGATGAGGCCGTTGTGGTAGGAGAGGAGCTTGCGGATGGCGTCGAGGTTGCGCAGGCCGAGGTTGTCGAGCTTCGGGATGCCGGCGGGGACCATGCGGTAGGAACCGGAGGGGCCCCACTTGTGGAACATCAGGTTGACGCGGTAGCGGTTGGTGGCGTCGAGGGCGAGGGCCAGGTCGTAGTCGCGGCGCTCGAGGTAGATCTTCTTCTGGTGCTCGGCGAGGAGGATGGTGTTGAGGCGGAGCGACTCGTCGTCCTTGAGGATGTGGTCGGTGATGGGCGTGAGGGCGCGGAGCCGGCGGACGAAGGGCCTGGAGCCGGCGGAGAGGTGGAGGTCGCTCGCGCCATATTTGCCGGCGTCGATGAGCAGCTGGCGCATGGCCTTGGCGAGGGCCGCGTCGTCCATCGCGGCGATCTGGTCGAAGGGAAACTGCGGCGCGCCGGCGGGGGCGGACTTCGTCGCCGGACGGCTGCCGCCGGCATCGCCGACGGGCATGGGCGGCGTGGTGCCCTCGAGCAGCGGGTTGCCATCGGGCGGGCCGAGGGCGGCGCGGGCCATGGCGTTGCCGGCGACGCGCTCCAGGGTCTCGACGTCGGTGACGATGCCGTCGTCGATGAGCTTCTGGGCGAAGTCCATCAGCTGGGCGTCGCGCCCGACGGCCTTCAGGACGGCGACGGCCTGCTCGCGGGTGAACATCTTGCCGTCAACGCAGAGTCGGATGAGCCAGAGGATCTCGTTGTTCATGCCGGAGTGGCGGAATGCTTTCCAGCCGGCGCCGGTTGGCAAGGCCGGACTTTTTCAAAGCGGGAATGTTTCACGACGACGGGAGGCGCCGGAGAAAAATGACGGCCGCTGATCCATCGTGTTTGCCTAAAGCGGCACACCACCTACATGTTGGTCTTCCTTTCTCCGCGGTCACGCGACCGGTGAAAGACCCGATCCACATCCCCCTCAACTTGTCCAAGGAGAAAATAGCCATGTCCGCCGAAGCCAAATGCCCTTTCAATCACACCGCGCCCGCCGGCGGCACCTCGAACCGTGACTGGTGGCCGAACCAGCTCAAGCTCGAGCTGCTCGCCCAGCATTCCGCGAAGTCCAACCCCATGGCCCCGGACTTCGACTACGCCGCGGAGTTCAAAAGCCTCGACCTGGCCGCGCTGAAGAAGGATCTCGCGGCGCTGATGACCGATTCGCAGGACTGGTGGCCGGCGGACTTCGGGCACTACGGTCCGATGTTCATCCGCATGGCCTGGCACAGCGCCGGCACCTACCGCACCGGGGACGGGCGTGGCGGCGGCGGCCGGGGCCAGCAGCGCTTTTCCCCGCTCAACAGCTGGCCGGACAACGTCAACCTCGACAAGGCGCGCCTGCTCCTCTGGCCCATCAAGCAGAAGTATGGCCGCAAGATTTCCTGGGCCGACCTGATGATTCTCACGGGCAACGTCGCGCTCGAGACGATGGGCTTCAAGACCTTCGGCTTCGGCGGCGGCCGCGAGGACGTGTGGGAGCCCGACCAGGACGTGTATTGGGGCTCCGAGCGGAAATGGCTCGATGACAAACGCTACTCCGGCGACCGGAACCTCGAGGACCCGCTCGCGGCCGTGCAGATGGGGCTCATCTACGTCAACCCCGAGGGCCCGAACGGCAACCCCGACCCGCTCGCCGCGGCCAAGGACATCCGCGAGACCTTCGCCCGCATGGCGATGAACGACGAGGAGACGGTGGCGCTCATCGCGGGCGGCCATACCTTCGGCAAGACCCACGGCGCCGGCCCGGCCTCCCATGTGGGCGCCGAGCCCGAGGCCGCGGGCCTCGAGGCGCAGGGCCAGGGCTGGAAGAGCAGCTTCGGTTCGGGCAAGGGCGGCGACACCATCACGAGCGGCCTCGAGGTCACCTGGACCACGACGCCGACGAAGTGGAGCAACAACTTTTTCTGGAACCTGTTCAGCTTCGAGTGGGAGCTGACGAAGAGCCCCGCCGGCGCGCACCAGTGGCAGCCGAAGCACGGCGCCGGCGCCGGCACCGTGCCGCATGCGCACGACAAGACCAAGCGCATCGCCCCGGCCATGCTCACGACCGACCTCGCGCTCCGCTTCGACCCGGCCTACGAGAAGATCTCGCGCCGTTTCCTGGAGAATCCGGACCAGTTTGCCGACGCGTTCGCCCGCGCCTGGTTCAAGCTGACGCACCGCGACATGGGTCCGCGGGCGCGTTACCTCGGGCCGGAGGTTCCCGCCGAGGTGCTCCTCTGGCAGGATCCCATCCCCGCGGTGAATCATCCCCTGGTCGACGCCAAGGACATCGCCGCCCTGAAGGCGAAGATCCTCGCGTCCGGTCTTTCGGTCGCGGAACTTGTCTCCACGGCCTGGGCCTCGGCATCGACGTTCCGCGGCTCCGACAAGCGCGGCGGCGCGAACGGCGCCCGCCTGCGCCTGACGCCGCAGAAATACTGGGAGGTCAACCAGCCGGCCCAGCTGTCCAAGGTGCTCGATGCGCTCGAGGGCATCCAAAAGGCGTTCAACGGCGCCGCATCGGGCGGCAAGCAGGTTTCCCTGGCCGACCTGATCGTCCTGGCCGGTTGTGCCGGCATCGAGCAGGCGGCGAAAAAAGCCGGCCACGATCTCACCGTGCCCTTCACCCCGGGCCGCATGGATGCGACGCAGGAGCAGACCGATGTCGCGTCCTTCGCCGTGCTCGAGCCCACCTCGGACGGTTTCCGCAACTACCAGAAGCGCCAATACCGCATCCCGGCCGAGGCGCTGCTCGTCGACCGGGCGCAGCTGCTCACGCTGACCGCACCCGAGATGACGGTGCTCGTGGGCGGCCTGCGCGTGCTCAAGACCAATGTCGGCGGCACGCCGCACGGCGTCTTCACCAAGCGGCCGGAGACGCTGACCAACGACTTCTTCGTGAACCTGCTCGATCTGGGCACGGAGTGGAAGGCGGCCGCGCCCGACGCGAGCCTGTATGAAGGCCGCGACCGCAAGACCGGGGAACTCAAGTGGACCGGCACGCGGGCCGACCTGGTCTTCGGTTCCGACTCCCGGCTCCGCGCCCTGTCCGAGGTCTACGGCAGCGCGGACGGGCAGAAGAAGTTCATCCACGATTTCGTCGCGGCCTGGACCAAGGTGATGAACCTGGACCGCTTCGACGTGGCGTAAGGTAGGTTTGCAAAACTCGGATTTCGTGGGCCAGCGAGCTTGCTCGCGCCAATTCGGCGCCTGCAAGCAGGCTGCCCACCGCAGTCTGACCGGGCCCCGTGCCCTGAAACCCGGGCTTGCGTGCGGAGGGCCGCTGCTGTCCCCTGACACCTTACACAAATGAAACTCATTGATCTCAACCGCCAGGGCGGCATCGGCGCCAATTCACTCCTGCTGATGATCGGCGACCTCAACATCCTGGTGGACTGCGGGCTGAACCCGAAGACCCCCGGCCTGGGGGCGCTGCCCGACCTCGCGCTCCTGCGCGACATCGAGCTCGACCTCATCATCGTCACGCACTGCCACCTCGACCACATCGGCGGCCTGCCGGTGGTCATGCGCCAGCATCCGAAGACCCCGGTGCTGCTCACCCAGTCGAGCCGCATGCTCATCGAGAAGATGCTGCACAATTCCGCCAACGTGATGCAGAAGCAGAAGGAGGAGGACCACATCCCCGGCTACCCGCTCTTCACCCACAAGGAGGTCGAGGGCCTCGCGAGGCGGTTTGTCAGCCTGCCCTTCAAGAAGGTCAAAAAGATCAAGGGCAAGCGCGGCGAGATCGAGCTGATGTTCCACCCCTCCGGCCACGTGGCCGGCGCCACCGCGGTCGAGATCCACCACGGGATGCGCAAGATCTTCCTGACGGGCGACGTGCTCTTCGACCACCTGCGCACGCTGAAGGGCGCGCATTTCCCCATCGGCCACTTCGACACGCTGATCATCGAGACGACGCGCGGCATGACGGAGCGCGCCTACGGCAAGGAGCGCGTGCACGAGATCGCCCGGCTCATCGACTCGATCAACGAGACGATCGCCAAGGGCGGCTCGTTCCTGCTGCCGGTGTTCGCCCTGGGCCGCATGCAGGAACTGCTCGCGGTGTTCCATGACGCCCGCCGCTTCGGCCGGTTGATCGAGTGCCCGATGTTCGCCGGCGGCCTCGGCATCGGCCTGTCCGAGCTGTTTGACGAGATGTCCCGCAAGACCAAGGACGTCCAGTTCGACCGCCGCATCCTACACGACCTGAAGCTGCGCAAGCTGCCCAAGAAGATCGTGCCCGGCCAGGAGCCGCACCAGAAGGGTCTTTATATCGTCAGTTCCGGCATGCTCGTCGAGCGCACGCCCAGCTACGCGCTCGCCTCCGGCCTGCTCGGCCACGCCCGCAACACGATCGGATTTGTCGGTTTCTGCGACCCGGACACCCCGGGCGGCAAGCTGCTGGCGACGCCGCCCGGCGCGAACTTCCTCTTCGAGGCCGTCAACGTGAAGGCCAAGGTGAAGGCCCGCGTCGAGCGCTTCGAGCTCAGCGGCCACGCCGAGCGCGGCGAGCTGCTGGAGTTCGCGGTGCAGACGAAGGCGCGCTCCATCGTGCTGACGCACGGCGATCCCGGCGCCCGCGACTGGTTCAAGGGCGAGCTCGGGCTGGCCCTGCCGAAGGCCCGGATCATCGATCCGGTGCCGCTGCGGCTGTATGAGGTCTGAGGGGTTTACCCGGGCCGGACGGTCAGGAGGGTGAACCCGTTCTTGCGTGCCGGTGCAAAAGTGGCTCTGCTGACGGGCGTTCTGGATTTTCCGGAGCCCGGCACCTCAGCATGTCCGACTACAGCGGCTATCAAATCAAGCGCGCCCATTCGCTGGGACCGTTTTCCAGCGTCTATGAGGCGACGGCCCCGAACGGCGGGCCGGGGCGTTTTGCGCTGAAGGTTTTCCATCCGCCGGCCTCGGGCAGCATCCGCCGCGTCTATGCCATCGAGGGCTGGCTCCTCGCCGCCGAGCGCCAGCAGAAGGCCGCGAAGAAGGACGGCGCGGTCGTGGAGGTCGTGGCTTTCGGCCGCTGCGCCGAGGGCGCCTGGTGCGTCATGCCGTGGCAGGAGCGTCCCTTCGAGCCGATTGCCCAGAACCTGGCCGCCAAGGGCGACCTGTTGCGCGCCACGGCGGAGGCCCTGTTCAACGCGCTTGAGCAATGGGGCGCGCAGACCGGCGGCTCGCACCGGAAGCTGAAGCTCTCGAACATTTTCCTGGCCAGGTCCGGCCCGATGCAGGGCATGACCCTGCTCCTGAGCGACCCGTGGTTCCTGCTCGGGGTCAAGGAGGAGAAATCGCGCGTCAACGACCTGACGGCGGTCGGCGCGATCCTGGCGCAGATCGTGCGCCGGCGCGAGGTCGCCGCGTGGCCGATCGAGGATGCGCCCGAGTGGAAGGCCCTCGGCCGTCCCGGCAAGGCGTGGCTGGCCTACGTCAATTTCCTGCTCGATCCGAAGCCGGCGACCGGCGAGCTCACGATCGCCGAGGCGCGCCGCCGGCTGGCGGCGATCCCGAAGGACGCCAACCCGGCGCGGACCGCGATGCTGGCGGGCACGGGTATGCTGGCGCTGGGCGCGGTGGCGGTGCTGGCCTTCGCCCGCTTTGGCGACCCGATCTACATGCCGGACCGCATCAAGGATCTGGCGAACAAGGTCGGCAATCCCAAGGCCCAGATCACCGAGGTCCCGCGCCAGTGGGCCGACCTGTGCGTGGCCTGGGATACCTGGCTCGTCGACCTGCAGAACAACGGCCGGCGCCTGCTCCGGGTGGAAGGCCTGTGGGAGCCGAACGATCCCCTCCGCCGCGAGATCGAGAGTTTTGTCGCGACGGCGAACGAGCTCCGGCCGGAAGTCCTCGTGCCCTCGGCCGCCAATGAGAAGCGGCTCGGCGTCCTGGCCAACACCCCGCCCGAGGCGGTGCTGAAGGAACTGCTGACGCCCAGCGTGGACCAACGGGTCAGGGACGCGGGCGCGCGGCTCGTGGCCATCCAGTCCCGGCTGGTGAGCTGGCAGAAATGGGACCAGTTGCGGGCGTTGCAGAAGGTGCTCGAGGCTCGCGGCTTCACCCGCGCCGCCGGGTCGCTTGGGCCCAGGCTGCCGCAGGCGCCCGGCACCCCCGGCTACAAGCTCGACATGCCGCGCACGCTGAAGCTCTTCAACGACATCTCCCTCGACACCACCGGCACGCTGCCGCTGGCCGGCCGCTGGGGCGAGATCACCAAGCTCACCGAGGACATGAAGGGCACGACCGATCGCGTGCAGCAGGCGATGCCCGACCTGATCCTGGCGCGGCTGGTGGACCGCGGCTCGCTCGGGGATTTTGCCGACTCGCTCGTCGGCCCGCTCGACGAGATGAAACTGCGGCGGAAAATGTTCCTCGACCCGCAGGTGGTGCGCGAGCGCTTCCTGAAGGAGTCGGCGCTGCAGGCCGAGACCGCCGCGGTGACGGTGGACGATTTCCCGCGCTGGGAGGAGCAGCTCGCGCTCTTCTCGAAGGTGCCTGCGGCTGACGATCCCCGCACCGTCGCGACCCTGGATGCCAGTGTCACCCGCCTGCCGCCGGTCGCCGTCGACCTCGAGGCCGACGCGCCCACGGCGGAGCCGGGTGGCCTGCCCACGCTGAGCGCGGCAGACTTCCGCACCGAGTTCGAGGCGCGGCGGGCCGAGCTCACGGCCCTGCGCGCGAAGGAGATCGTGCGCATCGACCTGCCGAAGATCGCGGAGGAGACGACCGGGCTGGCGGGCCGCTTCCAGCTGCTCGAGCAACGCCTCGAGACCACGCTCGCGCTGCTGAAGCCCGAGATCTGGCTGGCGAAGGTCGCGCAGCCCTACGGCAAATTCAACGAGACGAAGGCCCGCTGGCTCGCCTGGCAGCAGGCGACGCTCACCGGCCTGACCCCGGCGGCGCTGGAAGGTCTCGCCAACCGGCCGCGGTTCCGCGAACTGCGCGCCAATGAACGCAAGCTGCGCGAATGGATCGACGGGCTTGAGGGCGCCGACGGCCTCGGCGCGCTCGTGGTGCCGGACCTCGCCGGGGTCTCCGCGGACAGCGCGGGGCCGTTGCGCCAGCTCGAGGCCGCGCGTCGGGAACAGACGGCGACCGCCGCGGCGAATGCTGCCGAGTGGCGGGCCGCGCTGCCGGTCCTCGCCTGGTCCGCGGCTCCCGCCCCCGTGCGCGCGCCGTTGGAAGCCCACCGCACCTGGCTGGCCGATCTGCCGGATTTCGGCGCCGACCTCGACCGGTTGGGCGGGCTGCTCACGGGCGGCTTCAGCTGGAACGAGGGCGTGAGCGAGGTGCTGGAGCGCCTCGCCCGCCGCGCCGGGCTGGATGCGCTTACCGGCCGGCCGGCGGAATGGAACACCGAGGCCCGGTTGCTTGGGCGGCTGGTCGAGAGCACCGACCGGGCCGCGCTGGCCGAGGCGGCCCAGAGCGGCGGACTTTCGCGGAAACTCACGGCGTGGCGGCGGCTCGGTGCGATCACCGGCTGGCCGGCCGGGGCGGCGGACCTCGACATTGACGGCGGGGTGGTGGCGGCCCTGCGCGAGATCGTCGGGCGCGACGTGCCGGACGAGGCGCGGCGCGGCAGCCTGCTCGAGGAGCTGACGCGCGAGACCCGCGTCCGCTGGAACCGCGCGGCGCGCAATTCCGCGGCCAACATCGAGCAGATGACCGCCGTGTTTGAGCGCATGGCCAAATACGGCATCGGCGAGGGCGACCTCGAGGCCCCGGCGCTGTATAACCTGAAACTCTGGCAGCTGAAACGCTCCGACTGGAGCGAGGTGGACCTCGCGCCCCTGCGCGCCCGGCGCGACGCGTTCGTGGCCGCGGTGCGCGGCATCGCGGGCGTCTCGGCCCAGCCCGCCGTGGCGAACTTCGTGCGCGAGCTCGATGGCATCGAGCTGGTGGTCGACCCCAACCGCAAGCCCACGCCCTCGCCGCGGCTCGCCGGCTGGACGGAGGAGCTGACCGACGCCGGCCTGGGCCTGACCGCCATCTGGAGCCGCGGCGGCAAGACCGTGAAGCTGGATTTTTCCATCGTGCAACCGCGGGATGACACGCCGCCGTTCTACCTGGCGCGCCGCGCCCTCGCGGTGGGCGAGTTCCTGGACCTGCTCGCGACGCGGCCGCAGGAGGACATCGCGGCGGTGCTGGCCGAGTTGCCGCCCTGGACGCGCACCGCGTCCTACGACAAGCCTTACAACAAGCCCACGGCCTGGCGCCCGCGGGTGGACGACAACACCGGAAAATACGAGGGCTTTGAGCTGAACCCGAGCTGGTTCTATTTCACCACCGCGGCCGTGAAGGGCCTGCTCGACGACCCCGAGGTGCGCGCGCAGAACCCCGCCCTCGAACAGGCGGCGAGCGAGAAGCCGACCCTGCGGAGCCCGCTGCAACTCGTGCCGCCGGACGCGGCCAAGGTCTTCACGGAAAAGGTGCTCGGGGCGCGCTTGCCGACCTCGCGTGAATGGCAGGCGCTCTTGCAGGTCGTGGGCCCGCCGCCGGCCGGAAATTTCCGCGGACCCAATTTCCAGCGCCTGTTCAACTACCTCCGCGACTACAATGTCGCCGGCCAGACCATCCCGTGGCGGCCCAACGAGGGTGCGTTCCTGCCCCGGGTGGCGACCCCCGGCGGGCCGCGCCGCAATTACGTGGATGACGGCCAGGCCGGCCCCGATCCCGACGAGAGCCGGCTGTGGTTCGCGCCCGTCGACGAGGGCCCGGTGGCCGCCGGTTTCGTCAACCTGACCGGCAACGTCTCGATCTATCTCTATGATGAAGCCGGCAAGCAGTATCATGTCGCCGGCGGCTCGGTCCTTTCGCCGCCCGGGATCGACTTCAAGGAACCGCAGCGCGTCGAGGCCGGCAGCCTCATCGGCGCCAAGCGTGTGACCGAGGGGTTCAGCGATGTCGGCATCCGGCCGGCGTTTGACGCGCCGCCGGGCTTCAAGGAGCGCTACAAGCTCTTAGTGCTTGTGCGACAACAAGGATTTCTGACATGGTGACCCCCGTGCCGCCTGATTCTCCCATCGACGTGGCGAATGCCAAGCCAGCTGCCTGGGCGGCCTCCCTGGTCACACGGTTGAAATACCTGCAGACCAACCTGACGGAGGCGACCCCCGAGAACCGGCAGGTGTATATGGAGGAGGAACTGCGGCGCGCCCTGCACGAGTTGCCCCTGGAGAAGCGCGGGTCCCACCTTTATGCGCTCGCGCAGGCCTTCCCGGAATGGGAGCTCGCCGCCGCCACCGTGACCGCGCCCGCGGCCGCCGCCCGGCAGACGCCCGAGGAGATCGTCCGGGCCTTCGTGCAGCTGGCGCCGTCGCTGACCGGCGAACAGCGCGAGAAGGTCAAGCAGGAGCTCGCCACGCTCGGCCTGGTGCTGCCGTCTCCCCAGCCGGTGGAAGGCGAGGCCCTCACGGGGCTGCGCACCAAGCTCAAGCTCGACTCCGAGGACCTGATCAACGTCACCCAGCTCGCCAGGCTTTTTGCCGCCTATGCGGAGGCCATGCTCGCGCTCGACCAGCTGGCCTGGAACGTCTGGCGCAACGCCGCCCCCAAGTCGCCCATCCGGCGCGACATCGCGCAGGGCGACCTGCGGACCGTGACCCGGCGCGCACTGGCGGGCGACGCCGAGTCGGCGGTGGCGCAGGCCGCCGTGCAGAAGCAGCTGGAAGCCAGCCGCCAGCTGGTGGCCGGCTTGCTGGCCGGACTCGGGCCGGCCGGGAAAAATTTCGCGCGCCGCTACCAGCAGCGCTACACGCCCGACGCCGTGCGCGAGGTCGTGCGCGCCGAGGGGGGCAAGGGCGACCTGCAATTTTGGAAGAAGCACACCGAGCTCGCGGCCGAGGTCACCGAGACCGTCATCGAGGACGACGTGCAGGCCGCGGTCGTCAAATACGCCGAGGATCTCATGCGCGGCAGCCAGCGCGAGTGAGCCGCCCGCCGGCCCGTCCTTCCGGCCCGATTTTCTGATCATCCACCCGTCAACCCCCCCCACTGTCGTGTCCGCCAGTCTCATCACCCATTGTGAACCGCTTTTCCAGGCGGTCTGCCGCCTCAACCGCATCGGCCGCATCCAGCGGGGATCGACCATCGACTACGCCCAGACCCGCACCGAGATCGAGGAGCAGTTCGAGGTCCTGGCCCGCATCGCCCGCGGCGACATCGCCCTCGGCGAGCAATACCGCAAGGTCGAGCCCGCGCTGATCTTCTTCACCGACTCCATGATCGCGGAGAGCGCGCTGCCCTTCGCGTCGAAGTGGAACAACAACCGGCTCGCCGTCGCCCGTGGCGAGCGGGGCGGTGATGAGAAGTTCTTCCAGCTGCTCGACGAGACCCTGGCGGAGGCCGGCCCCGCCGCCGACGAGCGCCTGACCATCTTCTACATCTGCATCGGCCTCGGCTTCACCGGCGGTTCCGGCGGCTCGCCGGAGTTCCTGCGCAAGAAGATGCAGGAGATCGCCCCGCGCGTGAAGGCCTACGTCGACGCCGACGAGTCGGCCTTCATCACCCCCGCCTCCTACCAGCACACCAACCTGGCCAACCTGCCGATGCCGATGGCGGCCAGCCTGGTGCCGCTGCTCATCATCCTTTCCGGCCTGCTGCTCGTGGTCGTCGGCGTCAATGTCTTCACCTTCCGCAGTGCTTCCGCGGATCTGAACCAGGCGCTCGACAAGATCATCGCCCACGACCCCGCCAAGTCCACCACCCAACCCTGACCGGCGCCATGCTCGACCAATTCCAACAGATCCCGAAAAACATGAAGCTGGTCATGGCCGGCCTGGCCGGCGTCGCCGTCCTCGCCGTGACCGCGATCATCGGCAAGCAGGCCCTGCTCGTCGCCGTCGTCGGCCTCGTCGTCATCGCCGGCGCGATGGTGGCCTGGTCGATGTATCAGAAACTGAGCGGGCAGAAGCGCAGCCGCGCCCTCAGCCACCAGCTTGCCGCCCACTCCTCCGGGGCGCCCTCCGCCGTCCGCGACCCGGCCCTGCTCGCCACGCTCGACCGCCTGCGCGAGAACTTCGCCCGCGGCATCGAGAAGTTCGAGGCCGTCGGCAAGGACCTCTATTCGTTGCCGTGGTATATCGTCTGCGGCGAGCCCGGCTCGGGCAAGACCGAGGCCGTGCGCCGCTGCAAGGTCGGCTTCCCGCCCGGCCTGCAGGATGAGATGCAGGGCGCCGGCGGCACCATCAACATGCACTGGTGGTTCACCAACTACGCCGTGCTCATCGACACCGCTGGCAAGCTCCTCTTCCAGGAGGCGCCCCCGGGCACCACTTCCGAGTGGACCGAGTTTCTCTCCCTGCTGCGCAAGACCCGGCCCAACTGCCCGATCAACGGCCTGCTGCTCGTCATCCCGTCCGAGAGCCTGATCAAGGACTCGATGGAGGACATCACCGCCAAGGCCGGCAAGATCGCCCGCCAGCTCGACACCATCCAGCGCACGCTCGACGTCCGCTTCCCGGTCTTCGTGCTCATCACCAAGTGCGACAAGATCGTCGGCTTCCGTGAGTTCTTCAGCGGCGTGAAGGACCCGCAGCTGCAGGACCAGATGACCGGCTGGTCCAACCCGGCGCCCCTCGACACGCCCTTCCAGATGGAGGCGGTCAACCGCCACCTCGCCGAGGTCGTGCAGCGCATCGGCCGCCGGCGCCTCGGCATGCTGAAGGACCCGATGCCGACCGACGCCGGCAAGCGCCGCGCGGACGAGGTCGACTCGCTCTTCGCCCTCTCCGCCAGCATCGGCGCGCTCGCGCCCCGGCTGCGCAAATACCTCGAGACCATCTTCGGCACCAGCGCCCAGGCGGCCAAGCCGCTCTTCCTGCGCGGCATCTACTTCACCTCCGCCCTCACCGAGGGCAAGGAGCTCGACACCGAGCTGGCCGCGGCCCTCGGCCTCAGCGAGGACCAGCTGCCCGCCAGCAAGGCCTGGGAGCGCGAGCGCTCCTATTTCCTCAAGGACCTCTTTCTCCAGAAGGTTTTCAAGGAGAAGGGCCTCGTCACGCGCGCGACCAACACCACGCAGCTGATCAAGAACCGCCAGCGCATCCTCGGCGGCGTGGTCGCGCTCGGCACCCTCGCGGTGCTCGGCATCAGCTGGCTCGGCTACCGCGCGCTCAAGTCCAGCGTGGGCAGCGAGCTCGACTACTGGCGCGCCGGCGCCCTCGCCGAGAACTGGTCCGGCGACAAGTGGCGCCCGATCGTCAACAACCGCCTGGAATACACGGGCAACGACATCGTGCAGCTGGATGCGAACACCCAGATGCCGATCATGGATTACCACGAGAAACTGCAGCAGCTGGCCAGCGCCGACCTGAAGATCCCGGCGGTCTTCAAGCCGATCGAGTCGCTCGCCATGCAGGCCAACCCCAGCCGCCGCCAGGCGCAGCGCGTCCTCTTCGAGGCCAGCGTGATCGCCCCGGTGGTCGAGGCCAACCGCGACCGCCTGATCAACTCGGACGGCTGGAGCGCGGCCGACTCCGAGCGCCTCGCGGCCCTCATCCGGCTGGAGGGCTCGATCCACCTGAAGGGCCTGGCCGGCTACGACGCGGATTATCCCGCCGAGGATTTCTTCAATCCCTTGCTCGCGCCCACGCTCAAGGACACGGCCGGTGGCCAGGACGCGCTGGCCAAGCTGATCGCGATCCACGAGTGGACTTATTTCCGCGGCGGCGCGGGGCGCGGGCAGTGGCCCGCAGCCTGGCTCTCCCGCGGGGCCACGCTGCGCGACAACCAGCCGATCGTGCGCGGCTGGGATGCTCTCGACCGCGCCATGCAGGCCTCCCAGGGCGGCCTGCGCGACGCCATCCAGACCATCCAGAGCGGCCGGCTCACGCTGGCGCGCTACACCGAGTCGGAAAAGGCCTTCCTGCGCGCCGTGGCCCAGCCGCGAAACGCCAGCTGGTCCGAGAACGTGCTCTCGGCCTGGAGCGACCTCTCCACCCGCCGCGGTGCCGTGGACAAGCTGACGGCCGACCTCAAGGCCAAGGCCGGGGTTTCCGGCGACAACGTGACCCTCGATGCCAGCTACCGCGCCATCGTCACGCGCATGCGCGGCGAAACCGGCCAGGCTTCCCAGCTCATCCGCGCCGCCCTGCTCAAGCAGAAGGCCGCCGCGGAGGCCGCGGCCGCCGCCACCGGGGCCGCCGCCGACTTCACCCTTTATCGTGACCTTGACCGCCGGCTCGCCGGCCTGGACGCGCAGGTCACCACGCAGCTCGGACAGCTGATGTCGACCGCCGACGAGGCCCAGCTGGCCGACCAGGACGTCTTCACGCTGCTCTCCGAGAACGGTGCGCCCATCTACACCACGCGCTGCGCGGCCTACGAGGAGGTCATGCAGATCATGGCCCCGTCGCCCGATGCCGGTTCGCTGCTTGGCCGCCTCGGCGAGACGGTGGCGCAACAGTCCGCCACCCTGGCGTCCGTGCGGGAACGCACGGCCAAATACTCCGGGGCCCTGCGCCAGGAATTCCTCGCCGGACTCCGCACGCTGTTCGAGGTGGCGGCCAGCCAGGGCGTCGAAGCCACGGTCGAGGCCTACCGCAAGGAGCTCGACAAGGCCTTTCCGGATTCGTTCGGTTATCCGCTCGGTTCCGGCGCCCCGCTCACGGCCGATCAGCTCAAGTCGGCCCAGGCCTTGCTCGCCAAGGTGCGGACGGATGCCGCGGCCACCGGCCTGCCGGCCGAGGCGCGGCGTCCGCTCGAAAACCGCTTCAAGCGCCTGGAGGCCATGGCCGTGTTCGCCGCCCAGCTGACCGGCACCGACGGCGTCCCGGCGGCGGTGACCCTTGTCCTGCCGAGCGACCAGGAGCAGGAGACCATCATCTCGCGCGTGCTCGGCTCCGGCGGCGCGAAGCAGGCGATCACCAAGGCGTTCAAATCCACCCGGGTGGGTGACCGCGGCTACCCGCTGTCGGGCCTGCCCGAGAGCCTGGCGCTCAACAAGCTCAACGTCGCGGCCCCGCTGCCGCGGATCGAGTTCTTCACCACGGTCGGACCGAAGTCGGTGGCCGATGCCGCGGTGGAACCCGGCCCGGCCTGGGGCGTGCTGCGTCAGCTCCAGCAGAACGCGGTGCGGCGCGGCGACGGCAAGGACTGGGACACCATCATCCGCCTGAACCACAAGGGGACCGAGCTGGTGCTGCCGGTCACCATCAGCTTCGAGAAGGCCCTCCCGGCCGTCGAGCAGTGGCCGGCGGCGCGTTGATCCCCCTGCGTCGTCTCCGTGCCGGCCATGAACAACTTCGCCAAGTTTTTCCTGAATGAGGACTGGAAAGGCGTGCCCAACGCCCCCCGGGCCTTTCTCGGGGCCTTCGGCAAACATCCCGGCTGGAACGACCACCTGGACGACATCGGGCTGGTGACGACCTCGATGGTCGAGGCCCGCAGCATCCTCTATGGTGGCATCGCCCACCAGATCGAGCACGCGACCTGGGAGAAAGCCGGACCGGAAAAGGTGACGCCCGGATTCAACCATGTGATCCACTGGCGCCGCCTGAATGAAAGCCTGACCGGGCTCATCTGGTCCTCCCAGGATGGCAAGGGCCGCGCGCTTTACCCGATGATCACGGTCGCGCATTGCGTTACGCGCTCTTTCAGCTGGCTGGCGGGTGAACTCCTGCCCGCGCTGGAGGATATCAAGGCCAAGTGCCGCAGCACGACTTCCGCCGGCGTGGTGATCGCCCACATCAAGGGGGTGGAGCAGGCGCTGCAGCCCCGGTTGCCCGACCTCAACCGCGTCCAGACCAGCAGCGGCCTCGGCGTCCCCGCGTGGACCGCGCATTTCGCCAAGGATCCGGTGGCCTTGCGCCGTGTCCTGCACCATCTCCGGAGGAACTTTGTCCTCTTCACCCCCGGCAGCCTCGAATGGTGCAAGGGCGAGAAGCAGTCCCTGTCGCGGTGCCTGCGCCTCCCGCAAATCCCCGGTGCTTCTCCGGCCGAGTCGCTGAATGCCTGGCTCTCCTTCCTTGCCACCCAGCTCGACCCGGCGGTGCCGTTCTTCGGCCTCCTGCCCGTGGACGAGAAGTGGCTGGACGTCATCGTGGGTGAGCCCGGTCCGACGGATTTTTTCCTCCTGCGCGCAAAGCCGTCCGAGATCCCGGTGGTGACGGACATTCCCTATGAGCTCGGCCCCGAAAATGCCGCGGATGACACCCGTCTGACCGCCGGTCTGGCCGGGGGCGAACTGCCCGATTTTTCCTGCCTCAACGGCCAGCCCGCCAAGGCCAACCGGGACGCCGCCGCCAAGTGGCTCGTGCGTTTCCGACCGGGTTCGAGGCCGGGTTTTTTCAGCCGGTTGTTCTCCTCCTGAGCGCGCTCCAAACCGGCTTGCCGGACCTGATCACGCTCCGCTGCGGAAGATATTAGTCCGGAATGTTCTAGGTATTTTTCCCGGGGTCTGGCGCATGTATTAACTGTTTGACGGGTAGGGTGGTTTGCAGATTTCTTAACCCTCCAATAGTCAGGGAGTCGCAGCGTGATAACTGGCACCAAATGTAGCGGCATGATGGCCGCGCGTCAGCGTTTGTGCCGCCTAGGGCGGCGCATGGCTGCGTCGTTGCCAGTTGGCGGGAACAGGGCGGTGCGGCCGGCTTTCGGACTTCTGGCCATGCTTGGCTGCCTGACGGTGATGGTCTCGGCGCAGGACGCGGCAGTGACGCCGGCCCCGCTTGATCCGGGAGTGGTCGTTGAGCGTTTTGAATTTCGCTATGGGTTGGATCATCCGGAGTTGCCGGCCTTGGAGCAGCTCAACCAGGTGACCGTCCGGCTGGCCCGCGACGATGGTGTCTGGCGGCCGGTGGAAGGCGCTTCGGCCGGAGAAACGCTGGCGTTGGGCAACATCCCGGCGGACAGCCGGTTTGACGGGGCCGCGTTGCGCGCGGTGGCGCAGGAAATGGTGCGCTGGTATAACGCGCAGGGACTTTACGGCGTGTGGGTGGCGTTTTTGGATCTGGAGGCGACGGGTTCCGGCATCACCGACCGCCGTGCGCCGGGTGAACGCTCGGCCCGGCTGGTCATCTGGGCCAGCCAGGTGGCGGAGGTGCGCACGCTGGCCCGCGGCAAGCGCTTCAAGCCGCAGTTCTCGGTCAACAACCGCAAGCATCGCGGCATCCTGATCCATTCCCCGCTGCAGGCGGGTGCGGCGCCGGGGGAGCCCGGCAGCCTCTTCCGTCAGGAAAAACTCAACGACTACCTGCACGGCCTGAGTCTGCACCCGGGGCGGCTCGTGGAGGCCTCCATCGCCTCCGCCGGCGAGCCGGGCAAGGTGGTGCTCGACTACCTCGTGAACGAGTCGAAGTCCTGGCAGGTCTTCAGCCAGGTGACCAATTTCGGCACCGAGGCGACCGGCGAGTGGCGCGGCCGCATCGGCTTCCAGCACAACCAGCTCACGAACCACGACGACATCTTCAACGTGGACGCGATCAGCACGCCGGACGCCAAGACCTACGGCACCTTCATCTCCTACCGCATCCCGCTGTTCCGCCCGGCCAAGCTGCTGGCGCGCGTCTACGGTTCGTATGGCGACTTCCTGGCCAACGACCTGGCCATCGAAAACCTGCGTTTCGCCGGTCGCAACTGGCTGGCCGGCGCCGAGCTCACGAACCGCCTGTCCCTGCCGCGCAACTGGCAGCTGGTGTCCGCTCTCGGGGCGAACTTCGCCCACTACGGGATCGAGAGCCGCATCATCGAGACGCCGCTGGTGGCCGGTTATTCCGATTTCCTCATCCCGTTTTTTTCGACGACCCTGTCCCGCGAAACCGGCTGGTGGTCGTTGTCCGCCCAGCTGCGGTATGACCAGACCGTCGGCGATTTCGCCAACCTGAACACGACCGATGGCATTTCGTCCCTCGGCCGGGCCAACGCGGATTCCGAATGGAGTTCGCTGCGCTGGACCATCACCGGGTCGATTTACCTCGAGCCGCTGTTCCATCGCGGCGACACGCCGGTGAAGCGCCTGGCCAACGAGGTTTCCGTCCGCATCCGTGGACGTCATCTCCTGGTGGGCGACCGCCTGATCCCGCATGAACAGGAACCCGTCGGCGGGGCCTTCTCGGTGCGCGGCTACACGGAGTCGATCCTCTCGGCCGATGAGTTTTACTCGGCCTCGGTCGAGTATGCGCTTCACTTCCCGCGTTTCTTCAAGCCGGGCGACGAGGGCCGGTTGTGGCGCTGGCCGTTCAAGTGGCGCCCGGCCAAGGCGGGACAGAACCCGGACTGGGACCTGATCGGTCGCGTGTTCTTCGACTATGCGTATCGCCAGGTCACGCCGCTCGACCTGGAGCCGGGCCAGACCGAGGCGGACCGGCCGCTGGTGGATCGCACCCTGGGTATCGCCGGCACCGGCGGCGGGTTCGAGCTCGTGATGAAGCAGAATTTTTCCCTCCGCTTTGAAGTCGGCATGTCCCTGACCGAACTGCGCGACGAAACCCTCGAGGAGGACAAGCGGCTCGTTTATCCCTCGGGCGAGCTGCAGTATTATCTCTCCTCCAGCTTCTCCTGGTGATCCCGCTGCGCACATGATTTCCGCCCATCCAGTCCGTCTGCCATCCCGCCCCGCGAAATCCGCGGCGCGGGCGCTGGCCGTCCTGCTGGGATTGGTGGCGGCGGGCCTGCAGGCGCAGCAGCCGACGGGCGGCACCGTGGTGGCGGGCTCGGCGACGATCTCGAGCTCGGCCGCCAGCACCGTCGTCACGGCGGGCGACAACAGCGTGCTGCGCTGGAACTCCTTTGATATCGGCACCCACGAAACCGTGCAGTTCGTCCAGCCCGGCGCCTCGTCCCGCGTGCTGAACTGGATCGGCGGCGCCACGCCCTCGCAGATCAACGGCTCGCTCCTTGCCAACGGCCAGGTCTACCTGATGAACCCGTCGGGCGTGTATTTCGGGCAGACCGCGGTGGTCAATGTCGGCGCGCTTTACGCGGTCGGCGGCACGATGACAAAGGACGACTTCCTGTCCGGCCTGAACCGCTTCAGCGGGCTCACCGGCGACGTCGTCAACGCCGGTTCGATCCGCGGCGAGATGGTGGCGCTGGTCGGCCGCTCGGTTGCGAACTCCGGCTCCATTGTCTCTCCCGGCGGTTTCATCGGCCTCGCCTCCGGCGAGCAGGTCCTGCTCGGTCAGAACGGCAGCAGCATCTATGTCGACGCCGGCCGGTCCGGCGCGGCCGGCCGCGTGGCCGGGGGCACCGGCGTGGCCAACACCGGCACGATTGATTCCGGCGCGGGCTCCACGGTGCTCGCCGCGGGCGACCTTTATTCCATCGCCATCACGCAGGACGGCCGCCTGGCCGGTCGCGACGTGCGCGTGCAGGGGCAGGGCAGGGGTGATGTGCTCGTCAGCGGCACGATTGACGCCTCCGGCGAGACCGGCGGCCGCGTCGAGATCACCGGCGAGCGCGTCGGCCTGACCGGCAGCGCCAACGTTGACGCTTCCGGTTCGACCGGCGGTGGCACGATCCTGGTCGGCGGCGATTTCCAAGGAAAGAACGACGCCGTCCGTAATGCACAGACGACCGTCATCGCGGCCGGCGCCACGCTCACGGCCGACGCGGTCCAATCCGGCGGCGGCGGCAAGGTCATCGTCTGGGCGGACAATGTCACGCGTTTCGCCGGCAGCATCTCCGCCCGCGGCGGCGCGCTCGGCGGCGACGGCGGCCTGGCCGAGGTGTCGGGCAAGGGCTTTCTTGATTTCCGGGGTGTGGTGGATCTGCGGGCGGCCGCGGGGGCGAGGGGTTCGCTGCTCCTCGACCCGGCGAACATCACGATCCAGGCGGCCAGCCCCGATATCGACGGGGCGCTATCCGGGGCCACGAACGACCTGGTGGCCGCCACCGATTTGGACAACGCCGCCACGGACTTTGCCACCGCGAGCAGCATCATCACGGACGGGGCGGTCGAAACCCTGCTGGCCACGACCGACCTGACGCTGGCGGCCACGAATGTCATCACGGTGGACAGCGCGATCGGCTGGAACAGCGCCTTCGGCCTGACGCTCGATGCCGGCAGTGCCATCGCCGTGAACGCCGCGATCACCAACGCCGGCAGCGGCGGCATCACATTGCTGGCGGGAGCGGGCGGGATTTCCCTCGGGGCGAACCTGGGCTCCGCCGGGGCGGTCACCTTCACCCATGCCGGGGCGCTCACGCAGAGCACCGGCACGGTCACCGCGGCCACGCTCAATCTCAACGGTGCCGGCGATGTCGCCACGGTGGGCACCCCGCTCGCCACCGACCTCGGCACGCTCGTCCTGAACAAGGCCGGCGGCAACACCTTCATCAGTGACGTCGGGGCGCTCAGCCTGCAGGGCACGACGGCCGGCAACCTGACGCTGACCGCCAACGGTGCGATCACCGACAGCGGCGCGCTCACCATCACCGGCACCACCACCCTCGCCGCCGGGGCCGCGAACAACATCACGCTCGACAACGCCAACGACTTCACCGGTGCGGTCTCGATCACGAGCGGCAACAATGTGGCGGTGACCGACACCACCGCCCTGGTGTTGGGCACCTCGGCCGTTTCCGGCACCCTGGACCTGACGGCCGGCGGCCACATCACCCAGACCGGCGCCATCACGGCGACGGCCGGTGTGACGACGGTGGCGGTCACGGCCGCCAGTTCTGACATCCTGCTCGGCACCCAGGCCAACAACCTCGGCACCACCGCCCCGGTGTTCGGCGGCACGCTGGCCAACATCCGCGACATCAGCCTGCAGAATACCAACGCCGGCGCAGTGCTGCCCACTTTCACCGGCCTCACGAACCTCCGGAGCCTGGCCCTCACCTTCACTAATGCGGCCATCGCCCTGCCGGGGCTGACCCTGGGCACCGGCGGCAACCTCAGTGTGACCGCCGGCGGCGCCATCACCCAGACCGGCAGCCTTGTCGTGCCGGGCACGGCCAGCTTCAGCACCGGCGGCTTCGGCATCACCCTGACCGATGTCGGCAACGACTTCACCGGTGCGGTGAGCCTGACCAACACCGGCGCGAACGATGTGCAGGTGACCGACACGAACGCCTTGGTCGTCGGGACCTCTTCCATCGGGCAAAACCTCACGCTCATTGCCGGTGGCCACATCAGCCAGACCGGCGCCATCACGGCGACGGCCGGTGTCACCACCGCCACGGTGACCCTGGCCGGTTCCGACATCCTGCTCGGCACGCAGGCCAACAATCTCGGCACCACCGCCCCGGTGTTCAGCGGCACGCTCACCAACATCCGCGACATCAGCCTGCGCAACACCAACGCCGGCGCAACCCTCCCGAGCTTTGCGGGCCTGACCAACCTCCGGAGCCTGGCGCTCACCTTCAATGGTGCGGCCATCGCCCTGCCGGCCCTGACCCTCGGCACCGGCGGCAATCTCGGTGTGACCGCCGGCGGGGCCATCACCCAGACCGGCGCCCTCGTCGTGCCGGGCGCGGCCAGCTTCAGCACGGGTGGTTTCGGTATCACGCTGGCCGATGCCGGCAATACTTTCACCGGCGCGGTGAGCCTGACCAATACCGGCACCAATAACGTGTCGGTGTTCAACGCCACGAACTTGGTGTTGGGCGGGGTGTCCATGGGTGACGGCACCCTGGCCGCGACCGCCCTGAACGGCAGCATCAGCCAGACCGGGGCCATCACCAAGACCGGCGGCACCGCGACCTTCACCATCGATACCGGGACGAACCGGGACATCCTGCTCCACACCTCGGCCAACAACTTTGGCGGCGGGACGGTGACCTTCACCACGGCCAATGCCGGCACGATCCAGGATATCGGCCTGCGCGACGACAACGCCGCCGCCTCGCTCGCCGGTCTGCCCACCTCGGCCCGCAACATTGACCTGCATTTTGGCGGCGCGGCCATCGATCTGCCTGCCCTCACCGCCACCGGCCACCTGAATGTGACGGCCAACGGCGCGATCACCGACAGCGGCAACCTGGCCATCACGGGCACGACGACGCTGGCCGCCGGCTCCAGCAACGACATCACGCTCGATGCCGCGAATAACTTTGGCGGAGCGGTCACGATCACCAGCGGCAACCACGTGACGCTGGTCGACACCGGCGCGATCGACCTGGCGGCCTCGACGGTGTCCGGCAACCTCAGCGTGAGTGCAGCCGGTGCGATCACCGACAGCGGCAACCTGGCCATCACGGGCACGACGACGCTGGCCGCCGGCTCCGGCAACGACATCACGCTCGATGCCGCGAATAACTTTGGCGGAGCGGTCACGATCACCAGCGGCAACC
>JAYRDK010000019.1:24492-56213 GCA_041909435.1 Lacunisphaera sp. | reverse complement strand
CTCCAGGTGCTCGTAAAATTGGCCCTTGCGGTGGGCATACCCATGCTGTTGATAATGGCCGAACCCGACCTTGGCAGCGCCCTCGTGATTGCGCCGATGGTCTTCGCCATGCTTTACGTTTCCAACCTCTCGATGCGGTTCTTTGCCGGGGCCTTGGGCGTGTTCGCCCTGCTCATCGGCATCGTCGCCCTCGACGTCTGGAACTACTCCAAGTTCATGGAGGAGAACAAGCTGAGCTACAGCCGTGACCGTGGCGCCTACGAGAAACACTCCTGGCTGCCGCTCAAGGACTACCAGCGCAACCGCGTGCTGTATTTCGCCCTGCCGGACAAGGTCGACCCCATGGGCATCGGCTGGAACAGCCGCCAGTCGCTCATCTCCGTCGGCTCCGGCGGCCTCACCGGCAAGGGCTGGACCGAGGGCACCCAGGCCAAGCTCGGCTACCTGCCGCGCGCCGTCGCGCACAACGACTTTATTTTCTCGGTCATCGCCGAGGAGAAGGGATTTTTGGGAAGCATCACCGTCATCGGATTGTTTGGCGTGGTGTTGTGGAACGGACTGCGGATCGCCGGGCTCGCCCGCGACCGCTTCGGCGCCTTGCTCGCGCTCGGCGTCACGGTGCTCTTCACCGTGCACGTGTTCGTCAACATCGCCATGACCATCGGCCTGATGCCGGTTAAAGGCATACCGCTTCCCTTCATTAGCTACGGCGGCACCTTCGTGCTCAGCTGCTGCTTGCTGCAAGGACTGGTCCAAAGCGTCTATCGGTTTCGGAGGGACTTCTAACATGGGTCTCCTGCCACACGATATGGACCGCTCTGCCGGAATTTCCTGCGCACAGCCCGCTGCTCACGGGTGCCCCGTGTCCACAACCACCCGGGATACACCCCACCATGAACGACCAGCCCACCAACTCCGGCGCCTCCCAGGACGCCGCCTCACGCCATGAAGAGGAACTCCAGCAGCCCCCGCCGCAGAAGCACACGGAGCCCCTTACCGCCGAGCAACTCCGCAAGGAATCCAAGGAACGCGCCGCCGACCGGCCCATCCTCCAGAAAATCCTGAGCATTTTCCGGAAGGAGAAGGGCACCTTCCGCGAGCTCGTCATCAACTCCGAGCCCCTCGAGAAGCGCGTCGCGCTCCTCGTCGACGGCACCCTCGACCGCTTCGAGATCGAGCGCGACTCCGACTCCCGCATGGTCGGCGGCATCTACAAGGGCCGCGTCAAGAACCTCGACCCCGGCCTCAAGGCCGCCTTCGTCGACATCGGCTACAACAAGAACGCCTTCCTCCACTACTGGGACATGCTCCCGGCCGCCGCCGACTCCTCCGTCGAGGTCGTCCGCGTCAACAAGAAGAAGGACGCCGGCCCGCGCAAGGCCGAGCCCACCGTCAAGGACATCCCCGGCCTCTACCCGCCGGGCTCCGAGATCGTCATCCAGGTCACCAAGGGCCCCATCGGCACCAAGGGCCCGCGCACCACGACGAACCTCTCCCTCCCCGGCCGCTACCTCATCCTCACGCCGTTCTCCGACGGTTGCGGCATCTCCCGCAAGATCGAGGACCCGGCCGAGCGCAAGCGCCTCAAGACCCTGATCAACGAGCTCACCATCCCCGAGGGCATGGGCGTCATCGTCCGCACCGCCGGCGAGGGCAAGAAGCCCCGTTACTTCGTCCGCGACCTGCACCTCCTTCTCACCAAGTGGCAGGAGATCCAGCGCAAGATGGAGACCGACCGCGCCCCCGCCTGCCTCTACCAGGAACCCGACATCGTCGAGCGCACCGTCCGCGACTTCCTCACCGAGGACATCGACCGCGTGCTCGTCGACAACGAGGACGACTTCAAGCGCACGCAGGAATACGTCGGCCAGATCTCCAGCCGCTCCAAGGGCAAGATCGTCTATTACAAGGACTCCATCCCCGTCTTCGAGCGCTACAACATCGAGCGCCAGATCGAGCAGACCTTCCAGCGCCGCGTCCCCCTGCCCTCCGGCGGCGAGATCGTGATCGACGAGACCGAGGCCCTCATCTCCATCGACGTCAACACCGGCTCCCACAAGAGCCGCTCCGGCGACGAGAAGAACACCATCTTCCAGGTCAACATGGAGGCGGCCACCGAGATCGCGCGCCAGATCCGGCTGCGCAACATCGGCGGCCTCGTGATCATGGACTACATCGACATGAAGGAGCGCCGCCACCGCAACGCGGTGTATGACCGCATGGTGGAGCTCATGTCGGAGGACAAGGCCAAGACGCACATCCTACCCATCTCGTCGCTCGGCATCATGCAGATGACCCGCCAGCGCCAGCAGGAGTCGCTCTCGGCCAACCTCTACACCAGCTGCCCGTATTGCCGCGGCCGCGCGATGGTGAAGTCCGCCACGACGATGTCGGTCGAGCTGCAGCGCAAGCTCTCCTCGGTCGCCCGCCGCCTGCAAGCCCGCAAGGACGGCAAGGAATACTCCCTCCGCGTCCACGTGCACCCCTCGATCCTCGAACGCCTGCGCGTCGAGGACTCCGAGCTGCTCGTCCGCATCGAGAAGACCTTCGGCATCAAGTTGGCGTTCCGCGCGGACCCCAACTACCACGTCGAGAACTTCAAGATCATCAACGCGAACACCAACGAAGAATACCGCTGAGGCGTTCTGACCGCACTCCTCTCGACGCCCGACTTAACCGTCGGGCGTTTTTGTTTTGCCCTTCCCCGCCCTCCGCAGCCTTGCGTGCAAGAGGGCGTTCTCTTGTATTCCGGGCGAACCGTTGCCACCCGAACGCGCGCGACACGAAAATTGAACCGTTGGTCGAAAAAACGCTCCGGTTGTCCAATCTCACGGTCTTCATTCGTTGTTATGTTAATGAAAAAAACAAAGACCCCCAAGAACCTGATCTGCATTTGGTATGAAAAGGACGCCCTCGCGGCTGCGAAATTTTATGCAAAGGTCTTTCCGGACACCAAGGTGACAGGCGTCCACAAGGCGCCGAGCGACTTCCCGTCGGGCAAGAAGGGCCAGGTCCTGACCGTGGAGTTCACTGTCCTCGGCATCCCGTGCATCGGCCTCAACGGCGGCAAGGCATTCAAGCAGACCGAGGCCTTCTCCTTCCAGGTCGCCACCGACACCCAGCAGCAGACCGATCGCTACTGGAACGCCATCATCAAGCACGGCGGCAAGGCCAGCTACTGCGGCTGGTGCAAGGACAAGTGGGGCGTGAACTGGCAGATCACCCCGCGCGTATTGACCGACGCCATGGCCGCCGGGGGCCAGACCGCCAAGCGCGCCTTCGAGGCCATGATGCAGATGGACAAGATCGACATCGCCAAGATCAAGGCGGCGATCAAAGGATAATCAGAATTCAACGCCAAGGCGCAGAGGCGCAAAGAATCAGGCGTTTAACTTAGCGCCTTTGCGGCTTTGCGTTAATCGTTTGGTAGTGTTGGGGTGGGATTGAATGACGCCTTTCACCACGATCCTCACGCATCCGGGCAGTGCCCACAAAGATGAGTTCCTCGCCTGCTGCGTGCTGCTGGCGACTTCGCCCTGCCCGATCCTGCGCCGCGAGCCAACCGACGCCGACCTGGCCGATCCCACCACCGCCGTGGTGGACGTGGGTCACCGCCACGAGCCGGCGCTGAACAATTTCGACCATCACCAGCTCCCCGCCGACGCCGCGCCGACCTGCGCCCTATCCCTCGTCCTGCAACACCTCGGTCTCTACACGGACGCCCGGGCCTTCTGCGAATGGCTCGAGCCCGCGGAGTGGTTCGACTGCCGCGGCCCCAACGTCACCGCCAAGTGGCTGGGCGTCGAGCGCGACATCGTCGGCAAGATGCAATCCCCCATCGACGGCACCCTGCTCCGCCGCTTCGCCGCCGCGAGGCAACTGTCGCCCGCCGACCCGCTCTGGCAGATCATGCACTTCGTGGGCACCGACCTGCTCGACTACGTGCGCAACCTCCGCACCCGCCTCACATTCATCGCCCAGCACGCCGAGGTCTGGACACTGGACGGGCTGACCATCTCCGCCGAAAACAACTCAGCTCCGACCGTTGTTTTTCTGCCGCGCACCGAGCCTCTGCCCGAGGATCCTTCCGCCGGGCTCGACCGTTACGTGCAGGAGCAAGGCCTGGATGACCGCGTCGTTGCCGTGATCGCCCCCGACCGCCGCAGCACCGGCTATGGCCTGTCCCGCCACCGCGACCATCCCCGCCTCGACTTCACCCGTCTCAAGTCCGAGCCGGATGTGCATTTCACCCACCAACGCGGCTTCGTCGCCAAGACGTCTGCCACAGATCCCCAGCGGCTTCGCCAGTTGCTGATGCTCGCGGCGGTTTAAACGCAAAGGCACCAGGACGCTAAGGAAAACGGGCAGGTCTGACCCTTCGCGCCTCTGCGCCTTTGCGTTGGAATTCCGCCGCATCTTCCCCCTGAATGCCGGCATGGAACTTTACTACATGCGGCATGGCGAGACGGCCTGGTCGCTGACCGGGCAGCACACGGGGAAAACCGACCTGCCGCTCACCGCCCACGGCGAAGTGGAGGCCCGGTCGCTGGCCCCGTTGCTCCGCGACGTGGCCTTCGACCACGTGTTCACCAGTCCGCGCCGTCGGGCGCGCCGCACCGCCGAGCTGGCCGGACACGCCGGCGCCGTCGTCGAACCTGACCTCGCCGAATGGAACTATGGTGACTACGACGGCATCCGCATCGACGAGATCCGCGTGACGCGGCCGGACTGGGACATCTACGTGCACGGCTGCCCCGGCGGAGAATCGCCGGAGCAGATCACCGCCCGTGCCGACCGTCTGATCGCGCGCTGGGCTTCGCTCACGGGCCGCGTGGCGGCATTCTCCCACGGTCACTTTGGCCGCGTGCTGGCCGTCCGCTGGATCGGCCTGCCGCTCGGCATGGCAAAACACTTCGCGATCAACACCGCCTCCTGCGGCATCCTCGACCGCGACCCCGCCCGGGGCGGCCGTGCGAGGATCGTGCAGTGGAACATCACGGCGGCCCACCCGGCGTGACGGTAGGGGCCGTTGCCCTTGACGGCTCGGGCGGTTGGGGACAACCGCCCCTGGCAATGACGCAGCCGTTCATCGAAGGGCCATCATCCGCTTACTTCGTGCCGCCCAGCAGCCGTGCGGGCAGGAACAGGATCGCGGTGACCAAAGCGATGATCGCGCTCATGAGCGAGCCGACGATCCGGAACGGGATCGAAAGCAGCCAGAGCAGCGGCCAGAGGACGACCAGCAACAACGCCAGCGGCCAGCAGAGCACTAACAAAATGGCCCAAAGCAGGAGTGAGATAAGAACTTTCATGGGACGCCTTTGGCTGAATAACCCGGTGACGACCCGAAAAGTTGCAGGGCCCTGAGCAGAGCGGTCTTTGCGTTAAACCTCCACCCTCCGCGGTTAATTCACCGCTATTTCGCAAAATAACCCGTTGCCCGGGGGGCGGACTAAACTAGAAAGGTCGGCACGGGCCCAACCTCCATGGACAAGAAAGTGCCACCCCCGCCTGGCAATGGCCGGAAACCGAATCGCGACGACAACGTCCAACTTGTCGAGCCGGGCAGTGCCTTGGGCAAGGCGGCGGCCCTCTACAACCGGGTGTTCCCACCGGAGTCGCCCCAGCGCAAGGCCGGACCGTGGGTGATCATCGCGGCCGTGCTCATCGTGCTGCTGGTGGCGAAGTGCGCCGTGTCCTCCGCCGGCGAAAAGATCTCCGCCGTCACCCAGGCCCGGGCCGAGGAGAAGCGGGTGCGGACGACCGGCGTCCTGCTCGTGAAATCCAACCGGCCCGAGGCGACGGTCGAGGCCGTGCGCTTTGCGTCCGCCGACGACCCGTCGACCGACCGCGTCAACGGCGCCCTCGGGCAGGCGCTGCCCAACCTGACACCGGGCAAATACGCCGTGAAGCTCCGGGCCGAAGGCTGGCCGGATGCGAGCGGCGAAGTGGACGTGCCGGCCGGGCAGCAGACCGAGACGACGATCAATTTCAAGGGTGGCTCGCTGCGCGTGGACTCCGTGCCCACCGGCGCCACGGTCCGGCTGGGCAAGGCCGTGCTCGGCAAGACGCCGCTGGTCATCCCCCAGCTGCCCCCGGGGCCCGCCCAGCTCTCCCTCGAATACCCGGCCTGGCCGGTCGCGTTCCTCAAGACCACCATCACCGAGAATGTCGAGGCCTCCGAGACCGTGCGCCTGCCCCACGGCAAGCTGACGGTGGAATCCTTCCCGGCGGGTGCGACTGTCCTGCAAGGCAAGCGGAGCCTCGGGGTGACGCCGCTCGTCTTGGAACGCGTCCCGGCGGGCGGCATGAAGCTCACGCTGCAGGCCAAGGATTTCCCCCCGCTGGAAGTGACGGCCGCGGTCGAGGACCGTGGCGAGGTCACGGTCAGCCCGGAGCTGGGCACCGCCTTCCCGCTGCTCGATCCCGAGGCCCTGCTCAGCGCAGTCTGGGTGCCGGACAATCCCGACAAGATCGTGGATCACGACGGCATCACCGGCCCGGAGGCGCCGCAGAACGGCGTCGTGAAGAACCTGAACCGGAAATTCCTGCTCAAGGGCTGGCTGGACCGGCGCTTTCGCTATTCCGCGGTCGTGAAATCCTACGACGCCGCCAGCGGCAAGGTGGAGTTTGCCGAACAAGCCGGTTCCCTCTCCCGGTATCGCGTCGTGGCGACCCTCTCGCCCAACGCCCGCAAGGACAAGCTCGTCGCCACGCCGCCCGCCAAGGGCACGACGCTCACGCTTTCGCTTTACGGCGTGCTCACGGCCGTGGAGGAGCCGCGGTGGCCAGGCAAGGTGATCCGCCTCGATCTCTCGTCCGCGGAATTGCTGCACTGAGGGAGCAAGGCAGAAACCTGAAACTTGAAACCTGAGACCTGAGGGTTTCAGAGATCGCGACCTCTGCTCCTTCCACTAATCGTGATTCTTCAGCAGCCCATTCAGGTCTCAGGTTTCAGGTCTCAGGTCTCCACACGGCGCTAGCCGATAAACGTCAGCACGACGTTCCGCGTATGCGCCGCCTTCCGATGCTCCCAGAGGAAAATCCCCTGCCAGGTGCCGAGTAGCAGCCGACCGTCAGCAAAGGGAATCGTTTCACTGGTTCGGGTCAGCGCCATCTTGATGTGGCTGGGCATGTCGTCGGCGCCCTCCGCAGTGTGCGTGAAATGAGGGTCATTGGCCGGCACGAGCCGCTCCAGCCACGCCTCGAGATCACGCCGGGCGGAGGGATCGGCGTTTTCCATCAACACCAGGCTGCAGCTCGTGTGCTGGCAGAATACCGTCGCGATGCCCGAGGTCATGCCACTCGCCTTCAGCGCCCGCGCCACCTCGTCGGTGATTTCATAGGTCCAGGCCCCCTTGGTGCGGACCGTCAGCGTCGTCTGATAAACAGGCATGCGGTGACGCTAGGCACGCCCGTGGAAACCTGAAAGCTGAAAGCCGGCTTCAGTCCGCTTACGGACACAAAAAAGGCGGCCGAAGCCGCCCGAAATTTTGTGATGCCCTCGCGAGCCTCAGGCCCGGGTGGCGCTCCGGCGGCGCCAGACCGCGAGACCGAGCGCCAGCGCACCCGCCATCGCCGCATAGGTCGAGGGCTCGGGGACAGCCGTGGTAAGCGCCAACTTGTCAAAGGTCATGCGGAACGCGGGAGTGCTTGTGCCGGGCGGGACCGCCCCGCCACCAATGTTCCACGCCTCAATCATGCTGGCATCAATTGACCAAGTGATCGGCACATAGACGGTCGTCATCGATCCCACGGAAAAACTGCTCGCCGTAAAGGTGATGGTTTGGGTGGGTCCGCCCGCATCAAAGGTCACAAAAATATTGTTCGCCGCATTGGAAGCCGACAGCTGGGCCGTCAGTGCCAAGTAGGAGTAGCCGGACAGGTCGGGCAGCGTCAGGTTCAAGGCCTCCCAGCCGCTGTCGGAAAGGGCCGTGCCGCCCACGGTAAGGGCAGTCGCGGATTGCGAGATCTGACCAAACCAGGAGGTCGTGGCGTTTACACCACCGGTGGCGTTGCCAGAGCCAAAATCATCCAAGATGAATGTCTGAGCCGAAAGCGTGGCAGATCCGCTCAGAACAACGGTGGCAATAAACTTTAGGAGCGTGGATTTCATGGGGAGATTCGGGACGAGTTGGCGAGCTTTAGATAGTTGTGCAGGGACGCTTTATCGAGCAATGGTATAATTCATGAGCCACGCAACCGTGGTTGCCGGTCCAACATCCTGCCGGACGATCATGATCGGGCGGCCAGCGGAAATGACCAGCGAGCTCCGGTTGGGACTGGCCAGCACATCGGTCGTGCGTTGCCAGCTGTCCTTGGTGGCATCATAATAGTAGTTTACCCACGCGGTGTTGCTCCACACTTGGACCTGATCTGTGCCGGCCGCGGAAGCCGCCACGTTGCTGACCCGCCAGCCGGCCAACGCCGTATTCAGATTAAGCGCTCCCAAGGTGGTGTCCTTCGGAAAGGCCAGGCTCAGGAATGTCGTGCCCGGCCGGGCATGGATATATTTGGCCGATTCACGCGGGACCGACCCGGTTACATACATTTTCAACTCGGTGGCGGCCCGGCGGGTCAGCATGACGCCCCGATCCGGACGCAGCAGCAGGTTACTGCGATCCGGCGAAGCTGCCGTGTCGGTGCTTCGTTCCCAGCGGCTGCGCGCCGTGTTTTGATAATAGGTCACCCAGGCGGTGCCGGACCACACCTGCACCGTATCGGCCGTCGTCGCATCGGGACCAGCCTGGAGGGAGGCGCCGAAGAGATCGGCGAGCGTATCCGCCATGACGAGCTCGTAAACATCTCCCGCCGCGCCGACCGCGATGCCCAGTTGCGTCAGATCAGTGCCGTCATTGGTCAGATTGACCCGCGTGGTGGTGTTGGCGCTTGTGCTTACCATCAACACCCGGCCAGCCGCCGCCCCGGTCTTGATCCGTAGATAATACGGATTCGCGGCCGCGCTCAACTCCCCCGGCACCCAGTTTGCCGCCGAGTCTTCGATGTAGTTCGAACCCACTCCGGTGATGCGACCAATCACGGCACCAGAGGCGACCGTATCATGCACCAATGGCACTGAGACCGCACGTGTCTGCCCGGATGGCACCACAATTGTCATCCCGCCCACCGGCGGCGAATACGCCGTGTCGGCCGCGCACAGGATGCGGGCCAGGGCCAGGAATAGAATGATGGATGATTTTTTCATACTGCCATCCGTGTCACTGGCCCGTGACCCTCAAACGGAAGAAGACATTGGCGGCCGAGGCAAGGGGATACTTGGCGCGCCAAGTCTCGGTGCCGCCCGCAGTCGAAACCAGACTGTGGGAAACCCCAGCGCTGCCCCAGCTGCTCAGATTGGTCGACATCTCCACGACGTAGGTGACATCCGTGCGGTCAGCCGGACGGTTGTAAGTGTAAGCCCAGTCGGAACCCTCGATGCCCACCTGCGGCAGGCCGGCCGTGCTCGCGCTCTTCGGTTCCAGTCCCAGCGCATACTCCAGCAGGTTGGCGAAGCCGTCGTGATCCGGGTCGGCGTTGGGCCCGCTGATGTTTGCGTCCGCGCGCTCTTCGGCCGTGAACTTGGCCAGCAGCCAGGAGGCGAAATTGGCCGTGACCGTGAAAGTCTGGTCGATCGCGGGCGCGGCGTTGCGGTTGGCATCGCCACCTTGCGTCGCGCGCACCGTGACCGCGCCGGCGCCGGTCAGGGTCAGCAAGTCGCCGGCCACCGTGGCGGGACCGGAGACCACGGCGAAGGTGACCGCTAGGCCCGAGCTGGCCGTGGCGCTGAGCGTGATGGGCGTCGCGCTGTAAGGCTGGTTGGCCGGCCCGGTGAAGGCGATCGTCTGGTCGGCCTTGGCGATGACGAGCGTGCCGTTCGCCGTGCCTTGGTAGTTGGCCTCGTTGACGCTGCCGACCACGGCGTAGCTGCCGGCGTTGGTCGGAGCCGTGAGGCTGCCATCATAGCTGAGATTGACGGTCAGGCCGGCCGGGGTCGTCGTGACCGTCGCACTCTTCGCCGTGCCGTCATAGGTGGGCGTAAGGTTGCCCAACGTCACCGTGGCGACCGCCTTGGCAATCACCAGCGTGCCGCTGGCGGACCCCTGATGATTGGAATCACTGATGGTGCCGACGACGGCATAGCTGCCGGCGTTGGTCGGGGCCGTGGGACTGCCATCATAGCTGAGATTGACGGTCAGGCCGGCCGGGGTCGTCGTGGCCGTCGCACTCTTCGCCGTGCCGTCATAGGTGGGCGTGAGGTTGCCCAACGTCACCGTGGCGACCGCCTTGGCAATCACCAGCGTGCCGCTGGCCGTGCCCTGATAGTTCGCCTCGGCGATCGTGCCGACCACGGCGTAACTGCCGGCGTTGGTCGGAGCCGTCGCACTGCCATTGTAAGTGAAGGCGACCGTAAGGTTGGCGGGATTGGTCGTGGCCGTCGCGCTCTTCGCCGCGCCGTTGTAGGTGGCCGCGAGATTGCCCAACGTCACGGTGGCCGTGGCCTTGGCAATCACCAGCGTGCCGCTGGCCGTGCCCTGGTAGTTCGCTTCTGTGATCGTGCCGACCACCGCATAACTGCCGGCGCCGGTCGGGGCGGTCGCACTGCCGTCGTAGGTAAAGGTGACATTGAGACCGGCGGGGCTCGTCGTGGCCGTCGCGCCCTTCGCCGTGCCGTCATAGGTGGCCGTGAGGCTGCCCAACGTCACGGTGGCCGCGGCCTTGGCAATCACCAGGGTGCCGCTGGCCGTGCCCTGGTAGTTCGCCTCGGCAATCGTGCCGACCACCGCGTAGCTGCCCGCGTTGGCCGGAGGCGTCGCACTGCCGTCATACGTGAAAGTGACGTTGAGACCGGCCGGATTAGTCGTGGCCGTCGCGCTCTTGGCGGTCCCGTCATAGGTGGACGTCAAGCTGCCGAGTGTCACCGTGGCAGCCGCCTTCGTGACGTTAAAGCTGCGGTCGACGTTGGTCGCGGCGGCGTAGGTCGCGTTACCGCCCTGCGTCGCCCGCACCGTGACCGTGCCGACGCCGGTAATGGTCAGGTCACTCCCGGACAGCGTCGCCGGACCCGACAGAATAGAGAAACTGACAGGCAGGCCGGAACTCGCGGCCGCCGCGAGCGTGAACGGCACGGTGGTGTAGGCCCGGTCGGCTAGCGTCCCAAAGGAAATGGTCTGGGACAGTTGGTTGACCGTCAGCGTGGCGGTATTGGAAGTCACCGAACCGCCCAGCGAGTTGACCACCACCACATCGTAACTGCCTGCATCTCCCGCTTCCACCCCAGTGATGACCAGCGTCGAGCTGCTCGCACCGCTGATGCGACCGCCGTTCGCAAGATTAACACCATTTCTCCTCCACTGATAGGTGAGCCCGTCACCCGTGGCGGAGACGCTAAGAGTCGCAGTTTGTCCCGCCGCCACTGTTTGGTCCGAGGGGTGTGCCGAAATGAACGGAGCGGCCACACCAGCCAATGCCAACACGTGCATGCCTCCATTGGCCACAGCTACGACGGCACCCAAGCCAGCCGGAATATTCGTTTGTCCTTCGAGGTTGCGGCCCAAAGCCACCATGGTGCCGTTAGCCCTTATGAATAGGCTGAGATCTGTCGCGGCCGCCAGATCGACGATGCTGGTTAGGCCACCGGTCGTGGTTTCTCCGTAAAAACCACGCCCCCAAGAAACCACCGTGCCGTCAGTCTTGAGCGCCAGACTGTATTCCCATCCTCCGGCAACCGCTTTGACCCCGGAAAGCGCTGCGGGAACATCGGTTTGTCCATCGTTATTATTGCCCCACGCCACCACCGTCCCATCGGCTTTCACGGCCAAGCTGTGCATCGCACCGGCTGAAATGCCCACCACATCACGCAGGCCGGAGGGAACCGTGGCTTTCCCGTAATCGTTAGCGCCCCACGCCACCACGGTGCCGTCAGCCTTTAAAGCCAGACAGTGATTACCATGGCTGGCGGAGATGGCAATGACGTCGCTAAGTCCTACCGGAACATTGGCCTGGCCACTGGCATTGAAGCCCCAAGCCGCCACATTGCCGTCAGCCTTCAAGGCCAGACTGTAACCACCGCCCGCAGCCACCGCCACGACATTGCCTAACCCCGCTGGAATGCTTAACTCGCCATTCCCATTGTAGCCCCAGGCGACAACTGAACCGTCCGACTTGAGGGCCAGGCTATGGGCCGCGGCCGAAATTCCCACCACATCGGATAATCCGGCCGGCACTGTCGTTCGACCCTGTCCATTATATCCCCAAGCAGATACACCAACATTCGGCACCGCCACATTAAGGAAAAAATATGATCTGGTCTTCCCACCCGCCGCATTCGTTACCTCAACCCAATAGACTCCGCGATCAGCCGGAGACACATGCGGTATGGCCATGGTTGGCCCGCTCTGGCCAGCGATGATTTCCCCCTGATGCCTCCATTCATAAGTGTGCCCCGACCCGCTGGCAGAGACAGTAAACACCGCGGGTTGCCCGCTGGCGACAATGCGGGTAAGCGGACGCGACACAATTACCGGTGGAGCCACCACCGTCAGGGTGGCGGTGTTTGAGGTCACTGAACCCGCTGTGTTGCTGACCACGACCGAATAATCTCCGGCATCACCCGCCTGCGCATCTGTTATACTGAGCGTGGCCGTGGTGGTTCCCGAAATCCGCGTTCCATTGCTCAAATCGACGCCGTTTTTCTGCCACCTGTAGGCAAATGGCCCGAGCCCGGAAACACCGACGCTGAAGGAAACCGTATCGCCAAGCGTGGCGATTTTGTTCGCGGGTTGGATTGTGATAGCCGGAAGGGCCCCCGGCACAATGGCGAGGCTGTGCAAATTGCCTGCCTCAATATCGGCCACATTGGCGGCGGAAACGGGCACAGTGGTTTGTCCGTTACCATTGAAGCCCCAACTCATCACTGAGCCGTCACTCTTCAAGGCCAGGCCGTGGCTCTGTCCCGCCGCTATCTTGGTGACCCCCGACAAACCTGCCGGGATTGTTGCGGCCTGCGAACCACCCCAGCCAACCACGGTGCCATCGGCTTTCAAGGCCAGGCTCAGGCCGCTTCCACCTGCGACCGCCACCACATTCGACAATCCCGCCGGGACCGTAACCGCCCCAGCGCCGAAGTAACCCCAAGCCACCACCGTGCCGTCGGATTTCACCGCGAGGGTGTGCTCATCACCCGCGGCAATCGCCATGACGTTCCGAAGATCCGACGGCACGCTGGTGTAGCCGTTGCTGCTGTCACCCCACGCCACCACCGTGCCATCCGCCTTGAGAGCCACCCCGAAACTATTTCCCGCCGCGATTGACACGACGTTGGCCAAACCGGCCGGCACCGTAGTCCGCCCCGCATAGTTATCCCCCCAAGCCACCACCGTGCCGTCGGCTTTCAGCGCCAAACTGAAACCGTTGCCGGCTGCCAGTTGAACTACATCGCTCAAACCCGACGGCACCGATAGAGCGGAGGCATATGGACCACCACCCCAAGCCGTCACCGTGCCATCGGTGCGTAAAGTGAGATTGTGCCATTCAGCGGCATTTGCCGCCACATTACCCAAACCAACGGGCACCGTCGACTGCCCGTATTGATTGTCTCCCCACGCCACCACCGCTCCATTGGGTATTGCCACGTTCAGCGCAAAGAAGGATCGGCTGGTGCCTGTCGCCCCCGTGACCGTCAGTTGATAACTGCCGCGATCCGCCAGCGAAACATTCGCCAAATTCAGCGTCGGGCCGGTCGCACCGGCAATCACCTGTCCATTGCGTTTCCATTCATAGGAAAGCACGCCCTCGCCCGTCACGACCGCCGAAAAAACCACCGCTTGTCCCACCACCGCCACCTTGCTCAGCGGCCGGGTGGTAAATTGCGGCGGCAGGTTGACCACCAGTGTCGCCACGCCCGAAGTCGCTGACCCAACGACGTTGGTCACCACCACATCGTAGCTGGCAGCGTCGGTCGGATCAACGGTCGCGATGGTCAGGGTCGCCGTGTTGGCTCCCGAGATCCGCCCACCGTTGGCCAGGTTAACGCCGTTTTTCCGCCAAACATAGCTGAACGGCGTTGTGCCATTTACCCCTACGGAGAAATTTGCCGTGGCCTCGTTGTTCACGGTCAGGCTTGCCGGATCGGAGGCAATGGTGGGGGCCACCGGAGCGGCGGAGAATGTGCCGGTCAGTGAATAATACCCAACGCTGCCGTAGTCCGAGTAGCCGTCACCGGTCACGCTGCCACGACCGGCCCCCCGAACCATGAGATAGTAAGTTCCAGCGGTGAGGGAGGCGGAAAGCGAGGCATAGGTCTGCAGGTCAGGGTTGGCTTGCGCCTGCACATTGCCGCTGGCATCCTGCAGCTCGATCAAGGCATCGAGATTGGGTGCCGGACTGGCCGGATTCACCGTGAGAGAGAGAGTGGTCGCCGAGGCGACGCTGAACACATAAAAATCCACATCCGCCGCCGAGCTGATAATTCCGAACTGCTGAATGTTTCCGCCACTCAGCGACAAGGAGGCCGCCGTTCCCCGGCTGTTGCCGGCTTCGTCAGCTATGTATCCGGTCTGGTTGACTGCTCCACTTAGTGGTGTGGCTTGGGCACCGGAAATAATGGCAAGATCGTCCTCCTGATTGTTCGCATTGGCATATTCGCCTTTGCTCCACTGACTCAGACCCACCCCATAGGCCGCGCCCATGATCGGCCCCCAGCTGACCGCGCCACTGCCATGACCCGCGTAGTATTCTTCCGTCGGCGAGGTGCGGCCGTCATGACGCAGGCCCAGCGTGTGCCCCAACTCGTGGGATATCGCCTCGGCGATGCCATTCACGGAGGAATTGAAAACCCAGGCCGGCACATCTGGGTTGAAACCATAGCTGCCTCCACGGGAAAAACTGTCGACATAAGCGACGCCGCCGACCGGGCCATACCAGGAATAGCTCGGCGTGATGATAACCCGCATGCGACGTCCGACCGCCGCGTTGGTGTAGTCGCTTTCCGCCGTGGTGACATTGATATCCAACGGCCAGAAATCTTCCTTCACCTGATTCCAAACGGCCGTGATCTGGCTGGCGTTCAGGGTCGAGGCGGCCGCCGTGATGGTGTTGCCCTCGTTCCAGTCCGGATCCGTGACCACGGCACCATCGAAATCCAAGTAAAGCACTGCGGCGGCGCCGGGCCTGCTTCGCAATTCAGGGGGAGTTGCCTGCGGACCCTCTCCCGGCAAAGCAGATTGAGGATCGAAACCGGAGTCGCGCGGCAAGGGGTAGCACACGACCTGCGAGAGCGACATAGGCCGCGCCTGAATTTGGCCGGAGCTCGCCACTGATACCAAATAGGCGAGGCCCTCCTGCGGCAGCAAAACCCGGCCCATCAGACCGTCCTTGTCCTGCCCCAGTGAAAAACTGCCGGTGCGACCACCGATCAAAGTGCCACCCAGGCGCACCGTGCCATCCGGCGAGACCTGCACGAGATTGACCCGGCCGCTGAGGGTGCCGCCATCGGCGAGAGGCAGGATGATCTTTTGGCCTTTTTTCACCGCGGCCAGCGACGGGGATGCAGCCAGTCGCAACTCGGATTCCCCTTCCGTCGATTTGCCTGCTTCTACCGGCTTGGCGGCGGTGCCTGCGGGTTCCGCAGCCTTGGCATCCGTCGCGGGCCTGACCTGTTCATTCTTGGCGACAGCTTGCGATTCACTGTGGCTGCCTTTCCTCTCAGAACGCTGACGCAGAAATAGCACTGCGACGATACCTGCGCCGAGGAAAAATGCGATGGATAGAAATTTGGACCGCCGGCTCACAAAATCGGGTATGGTTTGTTAATCCTGAGCCACTTTCGCCCTCGATTGCGCGTTATTGGCTCGGCGTTGGAGCAAGTAAAACGACAAGCGTTATTCCCCTCTTTTTTGGAGGAGGGCAGCGAGGGAGATTGGCCGGCGCGCACAGCGGCCCGGGAATGGCTCATCATTGGATAGGTTTGCCCCGTCCCATGACGAAGCGGGATTGTGTGGATTAAGCATCATCCCGCCTTGGCCCCGGCTGTCCGATGCGATGAGGAATTTGCCTCGGGCATCAACCCCGGCAAGTCCGTTTTTATGCTTATTCAGGCCGGCCGGCTCCGGGGCAAACCACCCCGCCAGCCGCCTCTCTGTAAAATCTGCCTCCCTTGCCGGCTTGGGTCCGCGGCTCATTATGCGACTGTCTGTGTCGTCTGACAGATCATCCCTGGAGCAGCACTCCTCATACTTGCTTTCGAATGCAAGGGGCCGGCGCGGGATAGCGGAAAATCTTATTACCCGGCCGAGGCCGCCTAACACCGGCCGGCCGGGGCATCCGCCGGCGGTGACTGCGCGAACCAGTGACGCGACCGATGGACTTCGTTCATCCGGCCGCGTCACATCCCCAACCCGCATATCCAGTCATCATGAAACTCCGTTCCCTGTTCGCCACCCTCGCCCTCTGCACCGGGCTCGTCTCCGTCGCCTCGGCCAAGAATCTCGTCGAGATCGCCGCCGGCTCGCCCGACCACACCACCCTCGTCGCCGCCGTGAAGGCCGCCGGCCTCGCCGAGACCCTGAGCGGCCCCGGCCCGTTCACCATCTTCGCCCCGACCAACGCCGCGTTCGCCAAGCTGCCCGCCGGCACGGTCGAATCCCTGCTGAAGCCCGAGAACAAGGCCCAGCTCGTCGCCATCCTCACCTACCACGTCGTCCCGGCCAAGGTCCTGGCCGCCGACGTGAAGTCCGGCGAGGCGCCGACCGTCAACGGCAAGAAGCTCTCCCTCAAGGCCGACGGCATGGGCGTGACGGTCAACAACGCGAAGGTCATCGCGACGGACCTCGTCGGTGACAACGGCATCATCCACGTCGTCGACACCGTCATCCTGCCGTAACGTTTTGCTCCGTCCGTCCGCGACGGAGCCAGTTGGCATCCCCGGCGCCCGGCGTTCAACCGCCGGGCGCTTTTTGCGTCATTCGCGCGACGGTCCGTCGTCCACGAAGACGAGGAGCGTCATGGCGCCGAGCAGGAGAGTCGCGATGATCATGGTGCGGCGAACGTCAGGATTTAATAGATGCCGCCGCCGACGCGGAGCAGCTCGCCGGTGACCCAGCCGGAGTCGTCGGACGCGAGGAAGACCGCGGCCTTGGCGATGTCCTGCGGCTGGCCGGCGCGGCCGAGCGGCGTCTGCTTGATGGCGTTCTTCTCCATCTCCGAGCCCGCGATGCCGCCGGTGTGCGTCCCCTCGGTGATGGTGAGGCCCGGATTGAGCGCGTTCACCCGGATGCCCTTCGGCCCGAGTTCCTTCGCGAGCACGCCGGTGAGGGCGTCGACTGCGCCCTTCGTGCCGGTGTAGACCGCGCTGGCCGGCGGCGTGAGATCGGTGACGACGGAGCCGATGTTAATAATGCTGCCGCCGGTGGCCGGGAAGTGCTTCACCGCCTCCTGCGTGGTGAGGAGCAGGCCAAGCACGTTGATGTTGAACTGCCGGTGAAAATGCTCGGGCGTGATGCCCTCGAGCGGCTGGAACTCGTAGACGCCCGCATTGTTCACGAGGATGTCGAGGCGGCCGAAGGCGGCCTTCGCCTCGGTGACGAGGCGCGTGATGTCGGCCGGCTTGGAGACGTCGCCCTGGATGGCGACCGCCTTGCCGCCGTCGGCGATGATCTCGGCGACAACCTTGTCGGCGCCAGTCTTGCTGGAGGCGTAGTTGACGACGACGGACGCACCCGCGGCGGCGAGGTGCTTGGCGATGGCGGCGCCGATGCCCTTGGAGGCGCCGGTGACGAGGGCGGTTTTACCCGCGAGCTTGGACTGGATGTTGGATTGCATGGTATGAGCTAGTTGAGAGCTGAGAGTTGAGTGTTAGTTAGCCGCGACCGACGGATTGTTGTCCCAGCCGCCGCCGAGGGCCTTGATGAGGCCCACGCTGTTGACGAGGCGCTGGGCCGAGAGCTGGGCGGATGCCCGCTCGGCGTTGAGCACCGTGCGCTGGGCGTCGATGACCTCGAAGTAGTTCACATAGCCGGCGTCGTAGCGGGTCTGCGCGAGATCACCCGCCCGGCGGGCGGCGGCGACGGCGCGGTCCTGGGCGGCGGCCTGGTCGGCCAGCAGCTGCGTGGCGGTGAGCGCGTCCTGCACCTCGCGAAAGGCCACGAGGACACGCTGGCGGAAAAGCGCGACGCTCTCCTCGTAGGCCGCGCGGCTGCGCGCGAGGTTGGCCTTGTTCCGGCCACCCTGGAAGATCGGCAGGTAAAGGCTCGGCCCGATGGACCAGAGCTTCGAGTCGGAGTTGGTCAGCCGATCGATGTCGCCGCTCGCGTAACCGAAGGAACCGGTCAGCGAGATGGCGGGAAAGAACGCCGCCTTGGCCACGCCGATGCGGGCGTTCGAGGCGGCCAGGGCTGATTCCGCCGCGGCGATATCCGGGCGGCGCTCAAGCAACTCGCTCGGCAATCCGGCTGGGACGGCTGGCACGGTTGAAAGTTCGGAGTTCGATGTTGGAAGTTCAAAGTTCGGCGCAGCTTCGCCAAGAAGCAGCGCCACCGCGTTCTGCAGCGCGGCGCGGCGGTTGGCCAGGGCGGCGGCGTCCGCCTCGGTGGCGGCCAGCTCGGCCTCGGCGCGGGCGACATCGAAGTCCGTGGCGGCGCCGTTGGTGCGGCGCGAGTTGATCAATTCGAGTGTCTTGCGGCGCAGGCCGACGCCGGCGTTGACCAAGGCGGTCTCGCGGTCGAGGGCGCGCAGCGTGAAGTAACTCGAGGCGACCTCGGCGGTGAGCGCGAGGCGGACATTCTCGAAGTCGGCGGCGCTGGCCGCGGCCTCCGCGCGGGCACCCTCGTTCAGGCGGCGGACGCGGCCGAAGAGATCGAGCTCCCACGTGGCATCGAGGGCCGCGCGGTAGGTCGTGCTCTCGGCGACCGGCTGGACGTTGTCGGTGGTGCGCGAGGTGCGGCTGCGGTTGACCGAGGGATCCAGCGCGACCGACGGCAGGTAATTGCTGCGGGCGATGCCGGCGGCGGCGCGGGCCTGCTCGACGCGGGCGGCGGCGGCGGCGAGGTTTTGGTTGGCGCTCAGCGCGCGCGCCACAAGGTCGTCGAGCGCGGGATCGTTGAAGGGTTTCCACCAGTCGCCGCGCGGCAGGGTTTCGGCCGGCGCGGCCTGTTTCCAGGCAACGGGCGAGGCGACAGCGGGACGCTGGTAATCGGGGCCGACGGCCGCGACGGACGTCGCGGCAAGTAACAAGGAGGAAGTGACAAGTAACAGGGAAGATTTCATGGGAGTGAGGATTGGTTGTGGGCGGCCCGCTTGCGGGCGCAGGTTTGGGCGCGAGCAAGCTCGCTGGCCCACGGTTCAGGCGTGCTCCGGCGTGGGTTCGGGCAACGCGGCGGGCGCGGGCTTACGCATGCCGAGCTTCTCAAGCACGGTGTAGAACACCGGGGTCAGGAAGAGGCCGAAGAAGGTGACGCCGATCATGCCGGCGAACACGGCGACACCCATGGCGCGGCGCATCTCGGAACCGGCGCCGGTGCTGACGACCAGCGGGAAGACGCCGGCGATGAAGGCGATCGAGGTCATGAGGATCGGCCGCAGGCGGAGGCGGGAGGCCTCGATGGCGGACTCGACGATTCCCTTCCCCTCCTCGCGCAGCTTCACCGCGAACTCGACGATCAGGATCGCGTTCTTGGCCGCGAGGCCGATGAGCACGATGAGGCCGATCTGCGTGAAGACGTTGTTCTCGCCCCGGGTCAGCCAGAGGCCGACGAGCGCGGAGAACAGCGCCATCGGGACGATGAGGATGACCGCGAACGGGAGGCGGAAGCTCTCGTATTGGGCGGCCAGCACAAGGAACACCAGGAAGATGCTCAGCGGGAAGATGTAGATGCCGGTGTTGCCCGCGATGATCTTCTGGTAGGTCAGCTCGGTCCAGTCGAGGACCATGCCCTTCGGCAGGTTCTCGGCGGCGAGCTTCTCGATGATGGCCTCGGCCTGGCCCGAGCTGTAGCCCGGCGCGGGCGCGCCGTTGATCTCGGCGGCGGGATAACCGTTGTAGCGCATGACGCGGTCGGGTCCGTAGGTCTCGTGAACCTTCACGAGCGAACCGAGCGGCACGAGCTGGCCGGCGGCGTTGCGGGTCTTGAGGCGGAGGATGTCCTCGGGACCGTCGCGGAACTGCGCGTCGGCCTGCGCCACGACCTGGTAGGTGCGGCCGAAGCGGTTGAAGTCATTCACGTAGAGCGAGCCGAGGTTGATCTGCATCGTCTCGAAGACGTTCGCGAGCGGCACGCCCTGGGCCTTGGCCTTGGCGCGGTCGACATCGGCCGAGAGCTGCGGCGTGTTGATCGTGTAGCTGGTGAACAGGCCGGTGAGGCCGGGCGTCTGCCAGGCCTTGCCGATCAGGCCCTGCGTGGCGCCGTAGAGGGCGTCGAGGCCGTTGTCGCCGCGGTCCTCGACGTAGAGCTTGAAGCCGCCGATGGTGCCGAGGCCCTGCACGGGCGGCGGCGGGAAGATCGCGATGTAGGCGTCCTGGATCGACGCGAACTCCGCCTGGAGCTGCTGCGCGATGGCCTGGCCGGCGAGTTCCTTCGTCTTGCGGTCCTCGAAGGGCTTCAGGGCGACGAAGACGATGCCGCTGTTGGGTGAATTCGTGAAACCGTTGATCGAGAGGCCGGGGAAGGCGATGGCGTTGGCCACGCCCGGGTGCTTCAGCGCGATCTCGCTCATGCGGCGGATGACGGCGTCGGTGCGCTCGAGCGACGCGGCGGTCGGCAGCTGGGTGAAGGCGACGAGGTATTGCTTGTCCTGCGTCGGCACGAAGCCAGTCGGCGTGTTCTGGAAGAGCAGGGCCGTGGTGCCGACGAGGCCGAGGTAGACGAGCAGCGCGACGACGGACACGCGCAGCAGGCGGGCGACACCGTTGGAATATTTCTGTGAGGCCCACTCGAAGAACCGGTTGAACGGGCGGAAGATCCAGCCGAAGGCGAAGTCCATGGCGCACGTGAGGCGGTCCTTGGGCGCGTGGTGGTCCTTGAGGAGCAGCGCGCTGAGGGCGGGCGAGAGCGTGAGGGAGTTGAAGGCCGAGATGACGGTCGAGATGGCGATGGTCATCGCGAACTGCTTGTAGAACTGGCCGGTCAGGCCGCTGATGAAGGCGGTCGGGATGAACACGGCCGAGAGCACGAGCGCGGTGGCGACGATCGGGCCGGTGACCTCGCGCATGGCCTGGCGGGTGGCCTCGTAGGGCGTCTTGCCGAGGGCGATGTTGCGCTCGACGTTCTCGACGACGACGATGGCGTCGTCGACCACGATGCCGATGGCCAGCACGAGGCCGAAGAGCGACAGCGCGTTGATGGAGAAGCCGAGGGCGTGCATCACCGCGAAGGTGCCGACGAGCGAGACAGGCACGGCGGCCAGCGGGATGATGGAGGCGCGCCAGGTCTGCAGGAAAAGGATGACCACGAGCACCACGAGCAGGATGGCCTCGAAGAGCGTGTGGACGACGGCTTTGATGGAGCTGCGGACGAACACCGTCGGATCATAGACGATGTCGTAGCTCAGACCCTCGGGGAAGGACTTCACCAGCTCCTTCATGGTGGAGCGCACGGCGTCGGAGGTGGCGATGGCGTTGGAGCCCGGCAGCTGCGCGATGGGCAGCGCGACGGCGGGCTTGTTGTTGAGCAGCGAGCGCAGAGCATAGGCATTCGCGCCGAGCTCGATGCGGGCGACGTCGCGGAGCTGCACGCGCTCGCCGGCCGGGCCGGACTTGACGATGATGGCGCCGAACTCCTCCTCGGTGGCGAGGCGGCCCTGGGTGTTGATCAGCAGCTCGGTGTCGACCGGGCGCGAGTTCGGCTGCTGGCCGACGGCGCCGGCGGCGACCTGGACGTTCTGCTCGCGGATGGCGGCGACGACGTCGGAGGCGGTCAGGCCCTTGGCGGCGACCTTGTTCGGGTCGAGCCAGACGCGCATCGCGTAATCGCCCGAGCCGAAGACGCGGACATCGCCGACGCCGTTGAGCCGGGCGAGCACGTCGCGCACCTGGAGCGTGGCGTAGTTGCGGACGTAGATGTCGTCGTAGCGGTTGTCCGGCGAGAAGAGGTGCACGACCATCAGGAGGTCGGGCGAGGCCTTCTGCGTGACGACGCCGATGCGGCGGACTTCCTCGGGGAGCTTGGGCAGGACCTGGGAAACGCGGTTCTGCACCTGCACCTGGGCGTTGTCCAGGTCGGTGCCGATGGCGAAGGTGATGGTGAGCGTCATCACGCCGTCGCTGGTCGCCTGCGAGAACATGTAGAGCGAGTGCTCGACGCCGTTGATGGCCTGCTCGAGCGGCGCGGCGACGGTCTCGGAGATGGTCTTGGGATTCGCGCCCGGATAGGTGGCGCGGACGATGACGGTCGGCGGGACGACCTCGGGATACTCGCTGATGGGCAGGCGCCACATCGAGATGAGGCCGACGAGGAAGACGACAATCGAAAGCACTCCCGCGAGGATCGGGCGCTTGATGAAATAATCGGAGAAGTTCATGGGAGTGGAAATTTGGGCAAGGCGGTGGCCAGAGGGGCCGTTTTCGGACGGCCTTTTCAGGTTTCGGTAGGGCGAATCGTCTCGATGAACCGCGGCTCGTCCGGAGGACTCGCCCTACCTGCGTGGTGAGTGGTGCGTGGCTGGCTTAGCGGAGGGCGGCGACTTTGCCGGCGGGAGACGCCGGGGACGGGGTGTTGGCGAGGGCCTGCAACTCCGGCGCCACGATCATGCCGGGGCGCACGCGCTGGAGACCGTTGACGATGATCGTCTCGCCGGGCGACAGGCCCTCGCGGACGACGCGTTTGCCGTCGATGACGGCACCGAGCTTCACCGTGCGGTAGGTGACGGTGTTGTCGGCGCCGACGGCGAAGACGAACTTCTGGCTCTGGTCGGTGCCGATGGCACGCTCGCTGATCAGCAGCGCGGAGGTCGGCGCGCTGACCGGAACGCGGACGCGGGCGAAGAGGCCGGGGATGAGCGCGTTGTCGTCATTCGGAAACACGAGGCGCACGGCGAGCGAGCCGGTGGCGGGATTCACGCGGTTGTCGGTCGACTCGATGTAACCGTGGCGCGGGTAGTCGGTCTCGTCGGCGAGCTGCAGGTCGACCGGGATGCGGCCGTTGCGCATGAGGATGCGACCGTCGCGGGCGAGGCGGTTGAACTTCAGCAGCGTGGCCTCGTCGAGGTCGGCGTAGACGTAGGCGTCGCCGACGGTGACGATGGTCGTCAGCAGCGTGGCGTTGCCCGGCGAACCGGCGACGAGGTTGCCCGGGGTGACGAAGGCGCGGCTGATGCGACCGGTGATCGGGGCGCGGACTTCCGTGTGCTCGAGGTCGAGCTGCGCGGTCGCGAGCGCGGCGCGGGCCTCGGCGGCGGCGGCACGGCGGGACTCGGCCTCCTCGCTGGAAATGGCGGAGGCGGCGAGCAGCTTCTCGGCGCGCGCGGCCTCGCGGGTGGCGACCTCGGCCCGGGCCGAGGCGAGGTCGAACTGCGCCTTATACCAGCGCGGATCGATGGTGAAGAGCACGTCGCCCTTCCGCACGAGCTGGCCGGCCTGGAAATGCACGGTGGCGAGGTGGCCCGAGACGCGGGCGCGGAGCTCGACCGTCTCCAGGGCGTCGACGTGGCCGGTGAGTTCCTCGTAGTCGGTGACGAGCTGCTGCTCGACCGGGGCGACGGTGACCTTCGGCGCGGGCGGCGCGGCGGGAGCCGAAGCCTCGGCGGCGCGAGCGGGCGTGGTGAGATAAAATGCGGTGGTGACGGCGGCGAGAACACCGGCGGCGGCGAAGAGGAAGCGCGGCCGGAGGCGGTGGAGGGCGGAGCGGTATTGGGCGGTCATGGGTTGGCGTGGATTAAATTGGTTGGAGCGAAGGATCAGTTGGAAGCAGCCGACGAGCTGGCATCGTCGGCGAAAACGAGGAGCGTCAGGGCTCCGAGGATGAGGGTGGCGGCGATCATGGTGCGTGGTGGTTGAATGGCGGGAAAACGGGCTCAGGCGGCCGTGGCCGCGAGGCCGGCGGCATCAAGGCGGCGGAGAATCTCGGTCTTCGGGTGGACGCCGACCATCGAGTCGACGACCTCGCCGGCGCGGAACACGAGCAGCGACGGGATCGAGCGGATGCCGTAGCGCGAGGCGAGTTCGGGGTGGGCGTCGACGTCGACCTTGGCGATGACAGCGCGGCCGGCGCGCTCGGCGGCGATTTCATTGAGCGCCGGCGCGATGGCCTTGCACGGGCCGCACCAGGACGCCCAGAAGTCGACGAGCACCGGCTGGTGCTGCGAAGCGGCGAGGACGTCGTCCGCAAAGGAGTTGGTGGAGACGGAAACGGGATGGGAAAAGGAGGTGTTCATGTTGGCGATGGTTGGCGGTGGTGGAAAATCAGACGGGTTAATCGCGGTAGCGCGTGAGCGGCGCATGCAGCCGGTCGACCAGGTAGGGATCGCCCACGCTGCCGAGCGGCGGCAGGGGCAGGCGGGCGCGCGCGGCCGCGGCGTGGCTGAAGCGCTGCACAAAATGGGACGGCGTGAAGTGGGAGCTCATGCGATTTGCAGAGGCAGACGAAAGGGAGTTTTGAATCTTACGGGTCATGTTTTTTAGCGGCTATAGTTGACTGGTTATCTAGTATTTGGGTTCAAAAAAGGCGCACGCGGAGAACGTGCGCTGAGAGTGGCTCAGGCTTTGGTGGTGGCGGTTTGGGCGGGGGCCTTGGCACCAAGGATGCGCATCGCCAGGTCGGGCAGTGCGCGGAGCACCTCGGGATCGTTCATGATCCGCGCCTGGGTGAGGATGCCCTCGATCAGGCCGGCGACGGCGCTGGCTTTTTCGGCGGCATCCCCGGGCTCGATCGAGCCCTCGGCCAGCGCGTCGCGGATCGCGGATTCATAATAGCGGCGCTTGCGGATGAAAAGCTCGCGGATCTTGTTGCCCACGGCCTGCTCGTCGGGGCAGGTGCAGGTCTCAGAGCCGACGGACATCACGGGGCAGCCCAGCACCTTGCCGTGCTTCCGCTTAATCTCGGCCTGGAATTCATACATGCTCGCCAGGTAGGTGCGAATCCGGGTCAGCGGCTCGACCGACGGGGAGAAAATACTGTCCATCTTCGGTTTGCTCTCTTCCTGCCACAGGCGCTCCAAGGCGGCGACGGCCAGATCGGACTTTGAGCTGAAGAAGTAATAGAAACTGCCCTTCTTCACGTCGGCCCGCTTGCAGATGTCATCGATCGTGACGGCGCCGTAGCTCTCTTCCCAGATCAGGTCGAGGGCGGCGTCCATCAGGCGTTCGTTGGCATCTGAGGTTCTTCCCATGGGCAAGATGAATAGTTGACCATTTGGTCTAGTCAACTGTGTTTTCGGATTTTCCCGAAAATTCCCGGCTCCCAAGGCCTATCCGGAGCCTCAATCCTCCGGCCAACCATCCGGTATACCGTGAATTCTAGGCACTTGGACGAAAAGGGGTGGAATCTCCGCCCCTTCTGGCTTCTCTTACCCTCCCTATGACCTCACTGCTCCGTCCCCTCGTTGCTGTCATTGCCGGGTCGGTCCTCGCGACCGGCCTGTTTGCCCAAACCCCCGCGGCCAAGCCGCTTGAGTTCCCCGCCGCCAGCCCCGCCGCCACCATCAAGCAGCGCGTCGGCCTCACCGACATCGAGATCAACTACTCCCGCCCGAGCATGCGCGGCCGCGAGATCTTCGGCCGCCTCGAGCCCTACGGCGCCGTCTGGCGCACCGGCGCCAACAATGCGACCCGCATCACCCTCAGCACGGCGGTGAAGTTCAACGGCACCGAGGTCCCCGCCGGCACCTACGCCCTCTTCTCCATCCCCGACCGCAACGAGTGGACCGTGATCCTCAACAAGGTCCCGGCCCAATGGGGCTCCTACGCCTACGACGCCACTAACGACGTCGCCCGCATCAAGGTCACGCCCGTGCCCCTCGCCCAGCCGGTCGAGACCTTCGCCATCACCTTCACCGACCTCGCCAAGGAGACCGCCGCCACGCTCAACCTGATGTGGGAAAATGTCCGCGTGCCGGTGAAGCTCGAGGTCGATGTCGCCAGCACCCTCGTGCCGCAGCTCGAGGCCCTCATGGCCTCGGCCGAGCCGAAGAAACCGTATTTCTCCGCCGCGATGTTCTACTACGAGAACAACCTCGACCTGAAGAAGGCCGCGGCCTGGATGGACGCCGCCATCGCGGAGCGCCCCAACCAGATGTGGATGATCTACCGCAAGGGTCTCATTCTCGCCAAAATGGGCGACAAGGCCGGTGCCCTGGCCGCGGCCCAGCAGTCGCTCGACCTCGTCAAGAACGACACCCAGTCCCCCGCCCTGCTGAAGGAAGAATACACGCGCCTGAACAACGCGCTCATCGCCAGCCTCAAGTGAGTCGCTGAGTCGTTCCGAAACCTTCCCGCGGGGACGCCGTCTCACCGACGACGCCCCCGCGTTTCTTTCACCCCCGCCTCCGCCCGGCCTTTACCTGGAGATCCCATGAAACTCATCCGCCCCACCTACGTCCTGCTCGCCGCCCTCGCCGGGACCGCCTCGGTCAATGCGCAACCGGCGCCGACCCCGGCCCCCGCCACGCCCGCCGCCTCCGCCCCGGCGCCGCGCCAGCGCACCAGCCCGCACGACACGATCAGCGCCCGCATCGACACCTGCCGCCTCACCGTCGTCTACGGCCGCCCTTTCTCCAAGCACCCGCGCACCGGCGAAATCCGCAAGGTCTGGGGCGAACTCGTCCCGGCCGGCAAACCTTGGCGCACCGGCGCCGACGAGGCCACGCTCTTCATCACCCAGCTGCCCCTCGATCTCGGCGGCACGCACCTGCCCGCCGGCGCCTACACGCTCTACACCCTCCTCGCCGACGACGGCTCCGCGCAGCTCCTCATCAACAAGCGGCTCGGCCAGTGGGGCGCCGATCCCTACGACGCCACGCAGGAATTCGCCCGGGTCCCGCTCACCAAGGAGGCGCTCGAGCCGCAGCTCGACCAGTTCACGATGGCCCTCGAGCGCAACCCGGCGGGCGGCGGCTTCCTCCGCCTGAAGTGGGAGACCACGCAGTTCTCCGTGCCGTTCACCGTTAAAAAGTGACGCGCCCGTGTTCCTCTCCTGTAGGGTCGGCGCTTGCGCCGACCTAATCCGCTAGGTCGCCGCAAGCGGCGACCCTACACTATGAAACGACGCTTCGCCGCATTCCTCGCCTTCCTGGTTTTTGGTCTTCATTCCGCCTCCGCCACCACCCTGCTCACCCCCGCCGAGATCCGGCAGGAGCTGCGCAGCCTCGGCACCACGGGCACCGTCCTGCACATCGCCGCGCATCCCGACGACGAGAACACCGAGCTCATCACCTGGCTGTCGCTCGGCCGCGGCTACCGCGCCGCCTACCTGTCGCTGACGCGCGGCGACGGCGGCCAGAACGAGCTCGGCAAGGACTTTGACGAGAAACTCGGCGTGCTGCGCACGCAGGAGCTCCTTGCCGCGCGCCGCCTCGACCGCGGCCGCCAGTTCTTCACCCGCGCGATCGACTTCGGTTTCTCTAAGACGCCGGATGAGACGCTCCGCTTCTGGAACCGCGACGCCGTGCTCGGCGACGTCGTGCGCATCATCCGCCAGTTCCGGCCCGATGTCATCGTCACGCGCTTCCCCATCCCACCCGGCAGCGGCGGCCACGGCCATCATACCGCATCGGGCATCCTCGCGGTCGAGGCCTTCAAGCTCGCGGGCGATCCCACCGCCTATCCCGAGCAGCTCGCGCAGGGCCTGACCGTCTGGCAGCCGAGACGCGTCCTCTGGAATTCCTTCCGCATCGGCTCCGCCGGCCCGGGCTCGCTCAACGGCCCGGTCTTCAAACAGGACATCGGCGGCACCGACCCGGTCAGCGGCCAGGAATTCGGCACCATCGCCGCGCGCAGCCGCGCCATGCACCAGACCCAGGGCCTCGCCGGCGCCGTCAACCGCGCCCGCACCGGCCCCAACGAGCAGAGCTTCATGCTGCTCGCGGGTTTGCCGGGCGACTGGCCCGGACAAACACCGGCCGGCCAGCAGGCCGGAACGGTGCCCGTCCTCTCCGACCTCATGGACGGCGTCGACACGTCCTGGGCCCGTTATCCCGGCGGCACGGAAATCGGCGAACTCGCCGCGACCGTGCTCGCGCAGTTCAATACCGACGATCCCGCCGCCTCCGTGCCGGCCTTGCTCGCGCTGCGCACCAAGCTAGCGGCGCTGCCGTCCGATCCGCTCGTGGCCGACAAACGCGCCCAGCTCGACCGCATCCTGCAGGCCTGCCTCGGCCTGAAGATCGAGACCGTGATCGACCGGGCCGAGCTCGTGCCGAAGGAGACCGCCCAGATCAGATACGCCATCAGTCTCGCCGCCCGGAATGTCCCGGTCCGCTACGAGTTCACCCGCAGCCCGGCCCTGAAAGGCTCGGTCGAGCTCAACCGCGACCTCGTCGCCGGCCAGGTGCTCGAGGGCAACCTGAACGGCGTGCTCCTCGCCGGCACCCAGGTCACCCAGCCTTATTGGCTCCAGGCCGACGGCGCTGCGGGCATCTCGCGCGTGGACGACCCCGCCCTCATCGGCCGGGCGGAAAATCCCCCGGCGGTGCCCCTCCATCACCGCTTCATCGTCGATGGGCAGATCCTAGACGTCCCCGGCGAACCCATCCCGCAGACATCCGACGCGCGCCGCCAGCGGCTTGATGTCATCCCGCCAGTCTCATTCGCGTTGAATTCCGATATCTTCCTCGTCGCTCCCGGCGCCACCAAGTCTGTCACCGTCGAACTCACGGCGGCGCGCGCCTCCTCCCGTGGCGTCCTCCGGCTCGAGACGCCGGCCGGCTGGAAGGTCAACCCGGCGCCGCAGGATTTCCAACTGACCAACGTCGGGGACAAGGCCTCTTTCAGCTTCACCCTCACCGCTCCACCGGCGGGCGGCGCCGGCCGTCTCACCGCCATCGCCCGGATCGACGGGCAGGATTATTCCAACCAGCGCCAGGAACTCCGTTACGACCACCTGCCCATGCAGCTGCTCCAACCTCCCGCGCGCGCCCGCCTCGCCAGCTTCCCGCTCGTCACCAAGGGCCTGACCGTCGGCTATCTCCCGGGTGCCGGCGACTCCGTGGCCGAATGCCTCGCGCAGATGGGCTACGTCGTCCGCCTCCTGACCGGCGCCGACCTGACGCCGGAAAAACTGCAGGGCCTCGACGCCGTCGTCATCGGTGTGCGCGCCTTCAACGAGCGCACCGACCTGAAGGACGCCTTCCCCGGCCTGCTCGCGTGGGTCGAGCAGGGCGGCACGGTCATCGCACAATATAACCGCCCCAACGGCCTGCTCGCCGACAAGCTCGGGCCCTACGATCTCTCCATCGCCGGCCCGGCCCCGGCGCTGCGCGTCACCGACGAGACCGCGGCCGTCACGCTGCTCGCCCCCGACCATGCGGCGCTCAACACGCCGAACAGGATCAACCCCGCCGACTTCGACGGCTGGGTGCAGGAACGCGGCGCGTATTTCCCGAGCAAGTGGGATGAGGAACGTTACACCGCCCTCCTCAGCATGAGCGACCCCGGCGAAGCCCCGCTGCGCAGCAGCATCCTCGTCGCGAAGCACGGCCAGGGTCATTACGTCTACACCGGCATTGGCTTTTTCCGCCAGCTGCCCGCCGGCGTGCCGGGCGCCTACCGGCTTTTCGCCAATTTGGTTTCACTTGGGAAATGACGCCGCGCTACACACCCCGTCGCTTCGCGCCACCCCTCTTCATAGAGGGGACCCAGGCTTTCGCTTTCAAGAATCCCCTCTATGAAGAGGGGTGCCCGTCAGGGCGGGGTGTGTAGGGTATTCACGATGCCGAACGAACCTGAAGAAGACTCCCCCGGCATGCCCGGCTTCCGCACCTGGCGCGGGGTCTATCTGTTTGTCTTCGGCTGCTTCCTCCTGGTCGTTTTCGCGCTGACCCTGTTCGCGCGCTTCCACGCATGAGCCCCCTCGACTGGTTCGTGCTTCTCGGGACGATGATCGGCATCGCGGCCTATGGCACGTGGCGCACGCGCCACACCGACAACCTCAACACCTACCTGAAGGGCAACCACTCGACCAAGTGGGGCACGATCGGCATCTCGGTCATGGCCACGCAGGCGAGCACGATCACCTACCTCTCGCTGCCCGGGCAGGCCTATGAGAACGGCATCGCCTTCATCCAAAATTATTTCGGCCTGCCCCTCGCCCTGATCCTGGTCTGCGCGGTTTTCCTGCCGATCTACCGCAAGCTCGGCGTCTACACCGCCTACGAGTATCTCGGCCAGCGCTTCGACCAGAAGACCCGCCTGCTCGGCGCCGGCCTCTTCCTCCTCCAGCGCGGCATCCAGGCCGGCATCACGATCTATGCGCCCGCCATCATCCTCTCGACCGCCTTCGGCTGGCGGCTCGACCTGACCATCGTCTTCACCGGCGTGCTCGCCATCGTCTACACCGTCACCGGCGGCAGCGCGGCCGTGAACCTCACCCAGAAATGGCAGATGGGCGTCATCTTCGGCGGCATGATCACGGCGTTCGTCATCCTGCTCTCGAAGCTGCCCGACAACGCCACGCACATCGCCGGCGTCATGGGCAAGCTCCAGGCCGTGGACTACACGCCGGACCCGAAGCTGCGCTACACCTTCTGGAGCGGCCTGCTGGGCGGCTTCTTCCTGTCGCTTTCCTATTTCGGCACCGACCAGACGCAGGTGCAGCGCTACATCGGCGGCGCCGCGCTGCGCGAGGGCCGGCTGGGCCTGATGTTCAACGCCCTCTTCAAGATCCCGATGCAGTTCTTCATCGTGATGCTCGGCGCGCTGCTCTTCGTCTTTTACCAGTTTCAGCCGGACACGCCGCTGGTGTTCAACCAGTCCGCATGGCAGCGGCAGGTGGACGGGCCGCGCGGCGCGGAGTTCCGCGCGCTCGAGGAAAAACACACCGTGCTCCACGCGGCCAAGCAGGAGAAGATCCGCGCCTGGACCGCCGCCGAGCAGGCCGGCGACGCCACCGCCGAGCCGGTCGCGCGCAGGGAACTCGCCGCCGCACAAAAGGCCGCGGACGCCCTGCGCAAGGAGGCGCGCGAGACGCTCTACGCCGCCGCGCCCGAGGCGAAGAAGACCCGCGACTCGGACTACGTCTTCATCACCTTCATCCTGACGCAACTGCCCCACGGCGTCATCGGCCTGCTCGTGGCCGTGATGTTCGCCTCGGCGCTATCGTCGAAGGCCGGCGAGCTCAACGCCCTCGGCACCACCAGCACCATCGACCTGTGGCGGGCCTTCCGCCCGCTGGCCGCGCACGACGAGGCCCGCAATGTCCGCAACGCGAAATGGTTCACCGCCTTCTGGGGCCTCTTCGCCATCGGCTTCGCGCTTTACGTGAGCTTCGCGGAGAACCTCATCGAGGCGTTGAACATCATCGCCTCCGTGTTCTATCCGCCGCTGCTGGGCGTCTTCCTCGTCGCGTTCTTCCTCAAGAAGGTCGGCGGCACCGCGGTGTTCTGGGCCGCGGTCGCCACGCAATTGCTGCTGCTCGGCCTGTTCTACTTCGGCAAGGACACCGTCGCCTACCTCTGGCTCAACCCGATCGGCTGCGCCGCGTGCGTCGGCTTCGCGCTGGCGTTTCAGGCTGGATTGCCGGCGAAATCCATCGATGTGTCCCGCTAAAATCAGTCTTCCTGTAGGGTCGGGGGGGGGGGGGGCC
>JAYRDK010000019.1:0-24482 GCA_041909435.1 Lacunisphaera sp. | reverse complement strand
ATCCCCAGGTCGTCGCAAGCGACGACCCTACATTTCCTGATGTCTTCCCCCGTCATCTGTTTCGGCCAGCAGCCCTGCGGGTTCTTCCCGCGGCGCTTCCTTGCCGCCAAGTTCGTGACCGCCCGCCGCCTCCAGGCGGAGATCGGCGGCGAGATCGTGTTTTTCCTGCACGACAGCGACCACGACTGCCGCGAGACCCAGACCACCCTGCGCCACCGCAAGACCGGCGAGCCGCAGGTCTTCAACTTCACCTTCGTCAACAAGCTCCAGCGGAAGTTTTCCCCCCTCTTCCTCAAGCGCCTTCCCGCCGACTGGCAGCCCAACACCGCGCGCCAGCTGCCGAACTTCGTCGATGCGCGCTGGGTCGAGGCCTTCAAGCAGATCTCCGCGACCAACGCCGCCGACTTTTGCCTCGAGATGTATCGCGCCATGGGCCTGCTCGACGGCATCCGTGTCGTCCGCTCCGGCGACCCGGCCATGCGGCGGGCCGCGTGCGACATCACCGATTTCTTCGTCGACGTGCCGCACGAGGGCGAGATCGTCCGCGCCCGCTCGATCAACGGCACCCTCAAGCTCCACGAAGGCGGCGACCGCTACCTCGACCTGCCGCCCGCGACCTTCACCAAGGAACAGGTCAGCCCGACCCGTGATAGCCGGTTGCGTTGGATGCAATCCGTGCTTCACTGCACGCACTACATCTGTGGCGCCGGCGAACAGGCGTATCTCAACCCCGCCGACGCCCCCGAAATCACCTTCGTCCCCCGCGACACCATCGACCGTTCCGATGAAGCCTACACCGACTGACCTCCCGCCGCTCCTCGCCTTCGGGGCGCATCCCGACGACCTCGAGTTTGGTGTCGGTGGCATCATCGCCCGCGAGACGCGCGCCGGCCGGTCCGTCCACCTGGTCGTCTGCTCCCGCGGCGAGGCCGGCACCAACGGCACGCCCGCCATCCGCACCCGCGAGGCCAGGGCCGCCGCCAAGATCCTCGGCGCCACCCTCGAGTTCCTCGAGCTCGACGGCGACGCGCACCTCGGGCTGAAGACCGCCCACGCGTTCGCCCTCGCCGGCATCATCCGCCGCGTCCGCCCGGGCGTCGTGCTCGCGCCGACCACGGAGCCGAACCAGCACCCCGACCACTGGCGCCTCGGCACGCTGGTCCGCGATGCGACCCGCCTCGCCCGCTACGGCGGCCTGGCCGAGCTCAAGGCCCGCGCCCCGCACGCCATCGGCCAGCTGTTCTTCTACGCCCTCGGTCCCGGCAGCGAACCGGCCACGCCGCCTGTCCTGATCGATCTTTCCGCTCCGGAACTCGTCGCCACCTGGACCAAGGCCATGGAGGCGCACGCCTCGCAGATGAAGACGCGCAACTACGTCGAGCTCCAGCTGGCCCGCGCCCGCGTGCTCGGCCTCGACGCCGGCGTCGCGCACGCCCAGGCCCTCTGGCCGAACGACCCGCTGGTCTTCGACTCGCTCGCAGCCATCAGCCGCGGTGCCCGCCGCTTCTGATTTCCGGAATGATTTTTCACCACAGAGACACAAAGACACCAAGGATGCGGCGCATCAAAACCGACGCTTTGTGTCTTCGTGTCTTTGTGGTTAAGCTCGGCCACCATGCCTGACCGCCCCCTCAAGATCGGCATCACCTGCTACCCGTCCGTCGGCGGCAGCGGCATCCTCGCGTCCGAGCTCGGCGAAGAACTCGCGAAGCGCGGCCACGAGATCCACTTCATCAGCTACGAGCCGCCGTTCCGCATGCCGGCCGGCCCCAAGGTGTTCTTCCACCCCGTGGTGGTCAGCGGCTACGACCTGTTCAAATATCCCGACTACACCCTGCCGCTCTCCGTCAAGATGGCCGAGGTCAGCCGCGACCACGCGCTCGACGTCCTGCACGTCCACTACGCCGTGCCCCACGCCACCGCCGCCATCCTCGCCCGCGCCATGCTGCACGAGGAGCACCGCCTGCGCATCATCACCACGCTGCACGGCACCGACACCACCCTGCTCGGCCGCGACCCCGGCTACGGCCCGGCCATCCGGCACGCGCTCGAGCATTCCGACGCCATCACGACCGTCTCGGAGTTCATGCGCGGCGAGACCGTCCGCCTCCTCGGCGTGCAGCGTCCGATCGAGGTCATCCCCAATTTCTTCGAGCCGCACGCCGCCGTCCACGACCGTGCCGAGGTGCGCCGCGAGCTCGGCCTGGCGGACGGCGAGGCGATGTTGCTGCACCTTTCGAACCTCCGCCCGCTCAAGCGCACCGACCTGCTGCTCGACACCGTGGCGAAACTGAAGCCGCGCCTGCCCTTCAAGCTAGTCGTGCTCGCCGGAGCCGACCCGGCCCCGTTGCTGGCCGAGGCCAGACGACTCGGCGTGGCCGACCGCCTCATCGTGCGCGAGAAAGTCACCGACATCGAAGGCTACCTGCAGGCGGCCGACCTCGGCCTCTTCACCTCCGAGGTGGAAAGCTTCTGCCTCAGCATCCTCGAGCTCATGAGCGTCGGCTGCCCGAGCGCCGCCTTCGCCGTCGGCGGCATTCCCGAGGTCACCCTTTCCGGCGAGACCGGGCTGCTTGCGCCGCTCGGTGACACCGCCGCGCTGTCCGCCGGGATCGAGGCGCTGCTGCGTGATCCCGCCCGCCGGGCCGCACTCGGCGCCGCCGCGCAGCAGCGCGCCCGCAACCAGTTCTCCGCCGCCGCCATCGTGCCGCGCTACGAGGCGCTTTACCGGCGGATTTGCAGAATGTGAGGTGGGAGGGGTTTTACACCCCGACAGGAATGGGCACATCCTGAAGTCGGGGTGTTAAACCCCGCCCACCTTGGAAATCATGATTTAAGACTGCAATTCTTCGGCGGCCCGCCAGCCTGTGCCCGCATGGAGCCCGACGACCCGCCGCCGAAAACCTACGGCTTCAAGGAGCGGGAGTTCAAACGCGACAACGCGCATCCGTCCGAGGCGGCCCCGATGCCCACCGCCAAGGACCTGGCAAAGCTGGCCGGGCCCGTGACCCGCTCGCCGACCGGCGCGACCGGACCCAAGGCCGGCGACCCGAACGACGTTTACAACGCCCTCCTGAAAAATCGCGCGATCGAACAGGCCCACGGCCTCGACCAGATCGAGATCCGGAAGATCAAGCGCCGTAAAATGCGCGACTATATGATCATCATGGTCCCGACTCAGGTCCTGCTCGGCACCATCACCTATCTCGGGCGGGGCAATCCCATCGTGTTCGTTTGTGGCCTCGCCGGCATGGTGATGCTGGGCATCACGATCACCTGGATCATGTGGCAGCTGATCGACCGCTACTGACCGGCCTGCCCGCCGGCCTTTTGCTTCTTCCCGGCCAGCCGTTTCTGCCGCAAGCGGAGCAACGCCAGGGTCCCGAGCGCGCCCATAAAATAGGTGCTGGGTGCTCCGCCGCCACCTCCACCGCCGGCGCTGGCGCTGGGTGTGGTCGAACCCGGGGTCGTGGGTGTCGTGACCGGAGTCGTGGGTGCAGTCGGGGTCGTCGGAGTCGTCGTGCTGGCGGAGAGGAGCCCCAGGCTGGGCCGGCCCCCGAAGCGGCTGCTGAAGGCCGGCAGCACATAGTCCATGTTGCTGTTGCTGACGCCGAACCAGGCCAGCAGGTCGCGCGCATATTCATCCACCGAGACGCCCGGGATGAGGCGGCCCTGGCCGGTGTCGATCGCCGCGAGGTTGCGGAAATCCGGATAGTGCCCGGCGGCCGCGTCGCCGTAGACCTTGCCGCCGTTGACCGCACCGCCCATGACGAGGTGATTGCCGCCCCAGGCATGGTCGGAGCCGTTGCCGTTTGAACTGAGCGTGCGGCCGAAGTCCGACGCCGTGAAAAGCGTGACGCGGTCGGCAACGCCGACCTCCGTGAGCGCGGAGGAAAACATGCCGATCGCCTGGCTCACGGTGCGGAGCATGGTCAGCTGGTTGTTGAGCACCTCGTCGTGGTGGTCCCAACCACCCAGCTGCACGAAGAAGATCTGCCGCCGCGCGCCGAAGCGGCTCCGGGCCGCGATCACGCGGGCGATCATGGCCAGGCTCGAGGCCAGGCTGTTGCCCGTGGGCACCGGGGTGGTGAGATTGATCCCGTTGAGCGCGGTCGAAAACTCGTAATAGGAATCCACCGCATCACGCGTGCTTTCCGCATAGGTCTGCTCGAAGAGGTTGCGGTAGCTCTGGTCCATCACGCTGTCCACGCCCTTGGTCCGCTGGGCCGTGAGGCTGTTGACCGCCGTCGGGCTGTAGCCGGTCAGGGCCGTGGCGCCGCCGGAACTGACGCTGTAGGTGAAGGCGTCCCGCCCGGTCAGGAACACGTTCTGGCCGGAGAGCGAGATGTTCATCGACACGAGGCTCGGGCTGTTGAGCGAATTGATGATGTCGGCCGCGCGGCCGCCCCAGCCGACCGCCGTGCGCTGGTCGGGGATGCAGGTCTGCCACTGCTTGATCTGGTCGGCGTGCGAATAAAGGGACAGCGGGAGCGAGCGGCCCGCCCGGTAATCGGCCAGCGTCAGCGGGCGGACGAGCGAGCCGACATTGGACACGAAGGCGAGGCGGCCCTGGCCGAAGAGGTCGCGGACCTCGGTCATGGACGGATGGACGCCGAGCGTGCGGCCGCCAAGGTTGCCCGGGGTGATCTGCAGCACCGTGTCGCGCGCCAGCGCGAGGTTGCCGCGCACCGCCGCATAGGCCTCGTATTCGCCGGAGGTGGTCGGCACCAGCATGTTGAAGGAGTCGTTGCCACCCGCGAGGAAGAGGCAGACCAGGGCCTTGTAATCGCCTTCGCCGCCGCTGGTGCTCTGGGCGGCGAGCGAATTGGCCAGACGCAGCGTGAGCAGGGTCGAGAAGAGCGAGGTCGCACTGATCGCCCCGCAACTGGCCTGGCCGATGAACTGGCGGCGATTGATGGACGGTTCCGGAGGGGTGGTGGACATGGGGTTATTTCAGGACGGCGAAATCCGGGGAAACCGCGATGAGGTAGACGGCCAGCCGCGCCTTGGTGAGGGCCAGGGTGCTGCCCGTGGGGACCATCGCGGTGGTGACGCCGTTGACGGCGGTGATGACCTGCGCCCGGGTGCCGCTGCTGAGTGTGCCGTGGGTGAGCAGGAGGTCGATGTTGTCCACCAGCGCGCCGGCGTTGTCGGAGACGGACGCCTGGGGGGCCAGATCGAGGGTGAAACTGCCGCTGCTGGTGTTGATGAGGTTGTAGAGGGCGTTCGGCGTGGTGATGCCGAAAACCGAGTTCAGGATCTGGAACTCCGGCCCGACCAGACCCGCCGCGCCAATCGGGCCCGGCGGTTCGTAGTCGGGCAGGTAGAAATTGAACACCGACGGCGCCGACAGCGGATATTGGCCGATGGTGGTCTCCGTCACCGCGGAACCGAAGTCGTAGGGCAGCACCGTGCCGCTCACGCTGAAGCGGAACGCGCGCAAGAGGTGGGTCACGCGCACGAAGGGCTCGCGGAGCTTGCCGTGCTCGGGATCGAGGACAAAGGCCAGCTGCCGCGCCTCCTGGTCAAGGAGGATGGCCTTGATGACGGCCACCATGTCGCCGCGCTGTCCGCGGCCGTTGTTGGCGAAGGCGGCGGCCACCCGCGCCACATACCCGTCGGAAGGATTGGACGTCACCAGCCGCTGGATGAGCTGCCGGCCGATGAAGGGTCCCGTGTTGGGATGCTCGACGAGGTTGTCGATCGCATCGTCGATATCCTGCAGGCCCGTCTGATTGGCCGGCAGGGTCGGCTTGCGGGCGCCGGAGTAGTTGAGCAGGTTCTTGGCCCCGGTGTCGTGCTGGGGATCCCACATCCGCATCGGCGCGGTGTAGTTCTGCGTGGCGGAAGGGAAGTCGGTCCGGCCGGTGCCCGTGCCGGTGTTGTTGGCGCTTTCGTCCGTGAATCCGGTGAACACCCGGGCGAATTCGGTGATCTGGTCGTTGGTGTAGGAGTCGAGCGGACGACCCGACCCGTCCATCTGGTAGGTGCCGTCGGCATTGAGCCGGTAGAGCCCGATGCTGAAGAGCTGCATCACCTCGCGGGCGTAATTTTCATCGGGCCGCGTGCCGGCGGCCGCGTTCGCCTTGCGGTTTTTGTAGTGGCTGAGGAAGCGCCCCATCATCGGGTGCCGCGTCACATCATACAGCAGCTGCCGGAAGGTGCCGAAACTGTTTCGCGCCAGCATGTCGTAGTAGCTGCTGGAACCCTCGTTGGCGTTGCTGATGGCGGAGATGTTGTCCGAGATCACGAAGATCTGGCTCAGCGCGTAGGCCACCCGCTGGCGGAGCTGGTCGCTGCCGGCGATCATCACCTGGTTGCGGGCACGGCGGTTGTGGGCGTTGGTGATGGTGGTGACCTGGCCGGAATCCCGCGCGGCTGTGACCAGCGGGGCCGCCAGCGAGGCCGGTTTGGCGACCTCGCGATCGATCCAGGCGCTGTAATCATAGCCCAGGTTGCGCAGCTCGGCGATGGACTCGGTCGTCGGCCCGAAGGTGGCCTGGGCCAGGAAACGGGAGGCATGCTCGTCCGACGTCAGGTTCGTGTCCGGCACGACGGTTTGCCCGGCCAGCACGCCAGCCAGCCAGAAGAGAAGCGGGACCGAACGGCGCATGGGTGAAACCTTCATGGGTGGGGTGGCAACGGGGATGATGGAGAAAGCTACGCAGGACTCCGGGGCGGCCTGATCACGGACGCAGGACCGGAAGCGCTCCGTCCGCCGGCATCGCCGGCCAGCGGATGGCCCGCCGGCGCCGGGCCTCCTCCAAGAGTTTGCGGGCCTCGGGCGGCAGGTCGCGCATGAACTCGGGCAGGTGGGGCGCCTCGGCTTCCGTGATGCGCTCAGCCGGACCGAGGCGCTTGAGCGGCGTGTTGCTTCCCGCCAGGATCACGCGCGCCTGCTGCAGGGCCAGATTCAGGGGCTGGCCGCCCTGAACGACGGACAAGCGCCCCGTGGCCTCATCGTAGCCCTTGACCACCAGGTCGTCCACCCCGGCCCCGACGGCAAGCCAACAGGACTTGTTCGTCGCCATAAGCCAAAGGTTCACGAGCCAGACCCCGTCTTCCTGCACCGCCCCGCGAAATTCGACGCTCCCGGAAACGGATGCCGCCCTCGGACCCGCGGATGAGTTTGCCCGGGCGATCTGGTTGTCCGCCCCGGGCCCGGCGGCCAGACTGCCGGCCCAAAACAGCGCCCCAAGCAGCAGCAACGCCGGACGCGACCGGCCGAGATGGGGGTTCATGCGATGCAAACGGGGTGACCGGCCTTACAGATAGCGCGGCCCGAAAATTATACGAGCCGATTTTCGCCGGATCGCGCCGCGCCACTCAGGCCGGGTAGACCCCCGTCCGCTGCTCGACCGCCCAGCGGTAGAGATCGACGTATTGCCCGGCGTTGTGGCGCCACGAGAAATCCTGCGCCATGGCGCGCTGCTGCAGCCCGGCAAACTCCTGCGGCCGGTCGTAATAGGTGGCGCACGCCCAGCCCAGCGTGTCGGCCAGCGCCCCCGCCGTGGCGGCATGGAACACAAACCCCGTGCCGCGCGGCTGGCCTTCCTCGAAGTTCTGCACCGTGTCCACCAGCCCGCCGGTGGCGCGCACGATCGGCAGCGTCCCGTAGCGCATGGCATACATCTGCGTCAGCCCGCACGGTTCCGACCGGCTGGGCATGACGAAGCAATCGCTCCCACCCTGGATCAGCCGCGCCAGCTTGCCGTCAAAGCCGATCTGCGTGCCGCAGCGCCCGCGGTAGGCCTGCGCCGCCCACGTGAAAGTGTTCTCCAGCCGCACGTCGCCGCTGCCGAGCAGCACGAGCTGGATCTCCATCCGCTCCATCACGGACGGCAACGCCTCCGCCAGCAGGTCGAGGCCCTTCTGCGCGGCCAGGCGCGACACCACGCCGAAAAGCGGGACGACGGGATTCTCCTCCAGGTGAAAATGCCGCTGCAGCGCCGCCTTGCACAGCGCCTTGCCGTGCAGGTCGGCGGCGGAATAGTGCGCCGGCAGCGCGCGGTCATGCGCCGGGTCCCACGACTCGTCGTCGATGCCGTTGACGATCCCCACCAGGTCGCCGGCGCGGAAACGCAGCGCCGCATCGAGACCGAAACCACCGTCGGGGGTGAGGATCTCCTTCGCGTAAGTCGGGCTCACGGTGGTGAGCTTGGTCGAGTGGTAGAGCCCCGCCTTCATGAGGTTGACCATCCCGCCGGACTCGAGGCCGTCGCGCCGGAACTCGCCGGGCGGCAGCCGCGCGAACTCCACCACCCGCGAGGGCGAATAGCCCTGATGCTCGAGATTGTGGATCGTGTGGACGGTCGCCGTGCGGCCGAGCGGCGCATCCTTCAGCGTGGTGTTGAGCATCACGGGCAGGAGGCCGGTGGTCCAGTCGTGGCCGTGGATCACGTCGGGAATCCAATCCAGCTGCTGGCAGAGCGCGAGCGCGCCGCGGCACAGGAAGGCAAAGCGCAGGTCGTTGTCCTGGTGCGCGCCCCACGGCCCCGTGTAGACCTCGGGTCGCGCGAAATGGTCGTGGTTCTCCAGGAAATAAACCGGCACCATCGTGCCCGGCAGCCGGGTCTCCCAGGTGCGCGCCCACTGCGTGGCCGGACCGACATCGACGCCGAGCGGCGCCTCCAGCGCGCGCCACTCCCCGACCCGCTTCACCGAGCCGTAGGCCGGGCAGACAACCCGCACATCGTGGCCGAGCTTGGCCAGCTCCTTGGGCAGCGCCCCGACCATGTCGGCGAGACCGCCGACCTTGACGAAGGGTTCGACCTCGGGCGTGACGAAAAGGATTTTCAGCGCTCGCACGGTTTCAGGAAACCCGAAGCGCGCGAAGCGGACGAGCCAAAATTGCCAGCTCGTTTGTGGGCCAGCCTGCTTGCAGGCGCCTCAGGGCGCGAGCGAGCTCGCTGGCCCACGAATTACGATCACGCTACTTCTTCGCGACCGGATAGCTGCCCAGCCACTTCACGAGCGGGCACTTCTTGCTCAACTCCTTGAGCGCGGCCTGCATCGCCGGGTCCTCGTAGTGACCCGTGACATCCAGGAAGAAGATGTAATCCCACGGCCGCAGGCGGCTTGGGCGCGACTCGATGCGCGTGAGGTTGAGCTTGCGGCGGTTGAAGGGCTGCAGGGCGTGCAGCAACGCGCCAGGCTCATGGTGGAGCGAGACGAGCAGGCTCGTCTTGTCGTGGCCGCTGCCGGCCGAGCCCGAGGCCTCGCGGCCGAGGAAGACGAAGCGCGAGGTGTTGTTCTTGAGATCCTGGATGTGCGTGGCGGCCACCGGCACGCCGTAGCGCTCGCCCGCGATGCGCGGGGCGATGGCGGCGGCGCCCTTCTCCTTCGCGGCGATCTGCACGCCGAGCGCCGTGCTGTCGACGTCGACCAGCTGGGCGTGCGGCAGGTTGCGCTGCAGCCAGCGGCGGCACTGGGCCAGGGCCTGGTCCTTGGAGTAGATCTTCTTGATCTTCGCCAGCGGCTCGTGCGACAGGAGCGTGTGCTCGATCTCCTGGTGGAGCTCGGCGACGATCTTCAGCGGCGTCTCGACAAACAGGTCGAGCGAGTCGCGCACGGAGCCCTCGGTGGAATTCTCGACCGGCACCACGCCGTAGTCGGCCTCGCCCTTCTCCACGGCGGTGAAGATGTCGGCGATGGTCGCCATCGGCCGGTAGTCGACGCTCGAGCCGAACTTGCGCAGCGCGGCGGCGTGCGTGTTCGTGGCCTCGGGCCCGAGATAGGCGATGTGGAGCGGCTTCTCGAGCGCGAGCGCGGCGGACATGATCTCGCGGTAGATGGCCTGGAGGGCGGCGGGCTTGAGCGGGCCCTGGTTCGCGGCGGACACGCGGCGCAGGACGTCGGCCTCGCGCTCGGCCACGTAGATGCGGGTCTTGGCGCCGCGCTTCAGCTCGCCGATCTGCTGGGCGCACTTCAGGCGGGTGTTGAGGATCTTGACGACCTTCTGGTCGAGGGCGTCGATCTCGGCGCGGATTTTGGCGAGTTTTTGTTTCATGACACGGCGGCGGAGCGACGGAGAGCATGGAGGGCCTTGGCCCGGGTAATCAACCCCGCAAGCACCGCCGGGGTGACCGCCTGTTTTGGATCGTCGCCCAAGCCGTGGTTCGGGCTGACATGCGCCTCGATGCACAGGCCGTCGGCGCCGTAGGCCACGGCGGCGAGCGCGCAGGCCGGCACGTAGGCGGCCTTGCCCACGGAATGCGACGGATCGATGACGACGGGGGCCCAGGTGCGCTCCTTGAGCAGCGGCGTGATGGATTCGTCCGGATGGTTGCGGTAGCCGTCGAGCCCCGGCTGGGTGCCGCGCGGGCAGAGGATGACGTTGGGGTTGCCGAAGTTCACGATGTATTCGGCGGCGGAGATGAACTCGTTGAGCGTGCCCGTGTGCATGCCGCGCTTCAGGAGCACCGCGGTGGGCCGGCCGGCGATGGCCGCGCCGACCTGGCGGAGCAGCGAGTAGTTGAGGGCGTTGCGCGCGCCGATCTGGAGGATCTGCACGCCGGCGGCCAGGGCCAGTTTCAGCTGCTCCTCGTCCATCACCTCGGTGTCCACCGGCAGCCCGGTGCGACGCGAGCCCTCCATCAGGATGTCGAGCGACTTGTGGTCGCCCTGGAAGGCGTAGGGATTGGTGCGCGGCTTCCACACGCCGCCGCGGAGGGCATGCGCGCCGGCCTCCTTCACCGCCTGGGCCGTCTCGTAGAAGAGATTCGGGTTCTTGGGGTCGATCGTGCAGTGGCCGGCCATGATCAGCAGCTCGTCGCCGAGCGTCACGCCGCCGACCTTCACCCGGTGGCGGGCGAGGTCGGACTTGATGTCCATGAGCTTGTGCGGCGACTGGATGGTGTCGACGCGGTCGACGAACTCCAGGCCCTCGAGCCGGCTGATCATCAGCTCGTGGCGCTCGTCGCCCACGATGGCGTAGATCGTGCGGACGTCGCCGACGATCGGCTGGATGCGGCAGCCGAACTCGCCGACGATCGCGGTGAGCTGGGCGACTTCCTCGGGAGAGAGACGGTTGTTCTTGGGCAGGATCATGGTGGTGGTGGGTTAAAATAAAAAAGCCGCCCGGTGGGGCGGCTCACTTGGCATAAATCTGGTTGTTCAGTTTATGCGTTGGTGCAGCCGCCCACGTGCTTCGGGCTAAAAAAGCCGAAGAAGTAAAAGCAGTAGGCGGCAAAGCGGTTCATCGGGCGGCATTGGTGCCCGCCCGCCCCGCCCCTGTCAATCCCGCACCCGCTTATGACTTGGCGTCACCGATTCTCTGTAGGGTCGGTGCTTGCGCCGACCGCAAGGTCGCCGCGAGCGGCGACCCTACAATTTGCCATGTGCCCTTGCCGCGGCCAGCAGGTCCGCCCATTCCGCCGTCTCCCCGCACGCCAGCCGCGCCGCCGCGCGCGCGGAAAGCGCGCCGACAATGTTGCCCGTGCCGCAATAGCCGCCCACGGCCCAGACCTTGTCGCGCACCTGTTCCAGCACGGGCAGACCGTCGGTCGTGTAGGCCACCGACGCCGCCCAGCGGTGCGTCACCGGGGCCCGGACCTTGAGGTGCTCGCGCAGGAATTTCTCCAACAACCCCTGGATCGGCTCCGCCGGCTCGTTCGCCTGGGTCCACTCGGCCTCGCCGCCGTGGTCGCGGAACCCGCCGAGCGCGACGCTCTGGTCGGGCAGTTGCTGCCAGTATTCGTAGCCGTGCCGCCAGTAAACCGGCCGCGTGAAACTCACCTCGGGGGCCGGCGCGGTCGCCAGCATCTGCAGGCGCGCGGTGCGGACCTGCGGGCGGAGTTCGGGGAAAATCTGCTCGAGGCGGCCGTCCACCGCCACGATCACCGTCTCGCAAAAGACCGTGCCCTGGTCCGTCACCACCGATCCGGGGACAATCTTGCGCACGGGCGACCCCTCATAGAGCAGCGCGTCGCGTTGCCGCAGCTTCCGCGCGATGGCCCGCACGCGGCGCAGCGGCTGCATCACGCCGTCCGTTGGCAGCAGGATCCCCTCGCCTTCCGGGCTGGCATACGGCTCGGCCGCAAACCCGCAGTAACGCAGCGCGCCAAGGTGTTTCTCGCAGTCCGCTTTCTCGGCCGCATCCGCCGCCAGCCGCAGCGAGCCCGTGATCCGGACTATCTCCGGCATCTCCTCCGCCTGACGTTGGATCTCGCGCGCCGTGTGCCGGTAGAGCGCACTGGCCGTCGCCTCGCCATACTGCACGACCGCCTCGTTGAAAAACCTGGCGAGGCCCGCGAGCACGAAGCCGCCATTGCGCCCCGCGGCGCCCGCGCCCACCGCGCCGGCCTCCACGCCGACGGCGCTGACGCCCATGGCGCCCAGCTCCTCCATCGCCGCCAGGCCGGAGCCGCCCAGGCCGATGACGCACACGTCGGCCCGCACGGGGCCCTCGAGCCGTGGCAACGGCCGCCAGTCGCGGTCTTCCCAGACGGGGATGTTCACGCCGCGATTGTGCGCGGCCGGCGGGACGCGGCCAGCCAATTTGCTTTCGCGTTTGCGCCGACCCGGTTTCTGACGATCCTCGCACGGTGCGTTCCCCCGCCGCCTTGGATCAAACCGACCCGCTCGCCCGGTTCCGCGCGGAGTTTTTCCTGCCTGCGGGCCAGGTCTACCTCGACGGCAACTCGCTCGGCCTGCTGTCACGCCGGGCCGAGGCGCACGTGCAGCGCGTCCTCCACGAGTGGCGCACCCTCGGCATCAACGGCTGGACCGACGCGTCGCCACCCTGGATCACGCTCAGCGAAACCGTGGCCGCGCAAATCGCCGCGCTCGTCGGGGCCACGCCCGACGCGGTGGCGGTCACCGGCTCGACCACGACCAACCTGCACCAGCTGCTCGCCACGCTGTTCGACCCGGCTTCGTCGCGTAACGTCATCGTGGCCGACGAGCTCAACTTCTCTTCCGACCTGCACGCCGTGCAGAGTCACCTGCGCCAGCGCGGGCTCGACCCGGCCCGCCACCTGCGGCTCATCCGGAGCCGCGACGGCCGCACGCTGCACCGGGACGACATCGTCGCCGCCTTCATGCCGGACGTGCAGCTGGCGGTGCTGCCCGCGGTGCAGTTCGTCAGCGGTCAGTTGCTCGATGTCGCGGCCATCACCCGTGAGGCGCACGCGCGCGGCGTGGTGATCGGCTGGGACTGCTCGCACTCGATCGGCGCCGTGCCGCACGCCTTCGACCGTGACGGGGCCGATTTCGCCTTTTGGTGCCACTACAAATATCTCAACGCCGGCCCGGGTGCCGTGGGCGGCCTGTATCTCAACCGCCGTCACCTCGGCCGGGCTCCCGGCCTCGCGGGCTGGTGGGGCGTCCGGCCGGACCGGCGCTTCGCGCTCGTCACACAACATGAGCCGTCGCCCGACGCCTCGGCCCTGCACATCGGCACGCCGCACATATTGAGCCTGGCGCCATTGCTCGGCTCGCTTGAGCTTTTCGCCGCGGCCGGCGGCGTGGCCGCCCTGCGCGCAAAGTCGCTCGCGCTGACCTTGTTCCTGATGGAGCTGGCCGACGGCGAGCTGGCCGGGCTGGGTTTCACCGTCGCCAACCCGCGGGCCGACGCGGAGCGCGGCGGCCACGTGGCGCTCGCGCACCCCGAGGCGTGGAGGCTCTGCCAGGCCCTGCGGGCCGTGGGCGTCGTGCCGGATTTCCGTCGCCCCGACATCATCCGGCTCGCGCCGGCGCCGCTCTACAACACCTTCGCCGATTGCGCCGCCGCCATCACGCGGCTGCAAACCATCGTCCGCACCGCGGCCCACGAAAAATTTCCCGCCCAGCGCGCCCTCGTCACATGAAGTTTCACGACATCAGCCGCCCCATCCACACCGGCATGCCCGTCTGGCCCGGCGATACTCCCGCCGAGTTCGCCTTCGCCGCCACCAAGGCCGGCGGCTACTCCGTCAACGTCGGCCGCCTGCGTCTCAGCCTGCACACCGGCACCCACGCCGACGCGCCGTATCACTACAACGACGCCGGCCGGAAGATCGACGAGGTGCCGGTCGACACCTACGTCGGCCCGGCGCGGGTCGTCGATATCCGCGGCCACCCGGCCATCACGACCGCCCTGCTCGCCGCGCATGATTTTTCCGCGACCCCGCGCGTGCTGTTCAAGAGCGACTCCTGGGCCGACCAAGCCGTTTTCCCCTCCAGCTGGCCGCTGATGGCGGCCGACGTGCCCGCGTGGCTCGCCGCGCGCGGCGTTAAGCTCGTCGGCCTTGACGTGCCCTCCGTGGACCGCATCGACAGCAAGGACCTGCCGATCCACCACGCCTGCGACGCGGTGAACCTGCTCATCCTGGAGAACCTCGATCTGCGCGCCATCACCCCCGGCCTCTACGAGCTGATCGCCCTGCCCCTGCGCATCCGGGGCGGTGATGGCTCGCCGTTGCGCGCCGTGCTCCGTGGCGATTGACGAGCCCCACCCGGTCCGCCTTGATGCGGATTCCCTGCATGAAGCCCCTTTACGATTTCAGCGCCCTGCCGGTCGACCGCATCATCTCGCCGCATGACACCATGCGGGAAGAGGGCTTGGAGGGCCAATATTTCGACATCGGGCATCGCGCGCTGGAGCTGGTGAAATTCTCCGCCGACCTGTGCGACAAGCCGCACTATCCCGACATCCTCGACCTGCCCTGTGGCTACGGCCGCGTGCTGCGCTGGCTGCGGGCCGAATACCACTATGCCCACATCACCGCCTGCGACCTGGAGCGCGGCGGCGTCGATTTCTGCGCCGAGCGTTTCCGCGCCCAGCCGGTTTACTCCCAGCCCGACCTCCGGCAGCTCGACTTCGGCAAACAGTTTTCCCTGATCTGGGTCGGATCGCTGCTCACGCACCTGCCGCTCGACAAATGGCTCACCACCCTCGACTGCCTCGTGCGCTGGACCGCCGACTGCGGGGTCATCGTCATGTCGGTCCAGGGCCGTGATTACACCACCCAGCTGGCGCGCGGCCGGACCAACATCGTCGAGAACATCCACAAGGGGCCGCTCCTGGCGGATTTCGCCCGCGACGGTTTCGCCTACCAGCCCTACTTCGAGGAAAAGAACGGCGACTACGGCATCGCGGTCACCTCGCCCGAATGGATCGGCCGCACCCTGCAACGCTACCCGAACCTCATCCTTCGCGCCTACCTCGAACAGGCCTGGGGCCTGCAGGATATCGTCATCCTCTACAAGCGCGAGGGCCACTATGCCCCGGTCCTCGGCACCCCGGAGTTGAACCGGCCCGCGCCGGCTCCGGCCCCCGGCCTTTTGAAAAAGTTGTTCGGCGGGTAAGCGCACCCGCTCTCAACGGCTCTACGCTTTGCGGAAGAATTCCCAACAGAGCACCGCCGCCGCCGCCGAGACGTTGAGCGACTCGACCGTGTCCGCGCCGGGGATCTTCACGAGGCGGTCGCACTGCGTCATGATCTCGGGCGCCATGCCGCGCTCCTCGTTGCCGAGGATGATGGCCGGCGGCCGCGGCAGGCCGCGCGCGCGGGCCTCGCTCGGCGAGAGCTGGTTGCCGCGCAGGCTCGTGCCGATGAGACAGTGGCTCCGCTTCAATTCCGCGCAGAACGCCGGCAGCGCCGGCACGCGGTAGAAATCGACGAACTCCATGCCGCCCTCGGCCACGCGCCAGGCCGCCTCGCCCGGGAGGGCCTGCCCCGGATGGTCGGGCACGATGATCGACTGCACGCCGAAGAACGCCGCGGTGCGCACGATGGCGCCGACGTTGTTCGCGTTGCTCACGCGGTCGAGCAGGAGCAGCGGCGCCTTGGTCCGCGCCCATTCGGCCATGACCTCGCGCGTCACCTTCCGGAGCGGCCGTTCATTGACGACCGCGATGATACCGCCGTGTAGTTTTGAGCCGGCGATCCTGTCGAGCTCCGCCGGATCCACCTGCCGGTAGACCCGCTTCGACGATGCCAGCAGCGAGCAGAACTCCCCCGCCCGCTTGCCGGTCGTGGCGTCGAAAAACAGCCGCTGCACCTCGCCGGGGTGCCGGGCAAACAGCGTCGACACGGCCTGCCACCCGCAGACGTTCAGTTCCTTGGACCTGGGGACGGAAGGTTTCATGGATTGGTTTCGCCCACCACCGTGAACTCCTCGCGGTCGTGATACAAGTGGCGGATGCGGAGATTCGTGGCGTGCTTCGCGAAGGGCGAGTCCGGGGCCGTGATCTCCTTGAGCAGCGCGAGCGAGTCCACGTGGCCGAACTTCAGGTTGATGACAAACCGCCGGCACCAGCGGTGGGCCAGCCAGGGGCCGGCGATGTTCTGCATCACGTGGTGCGGTTCCTCGACAAGGTCGCAGAACAACCAGTCATGGGTCACCCCCGGCGGAGGAGCGAACTTGAACGCATCCTCCAGCCGGTGCTCGATCAGCGGGTGGTTGAGCGCGCCGCCCTTGAGCGGGCCGTTGTCCACGGCGATGACCTTGGCGCCGCGCTTGGCCGCGCTGTAGCTCCAGCCGCCCGGCGCCGCGCCGAGGTCGACCACGGTCTCGTCCGCCGCCGGCTCGCGGCCGAGCACGATGTAGGCTTCCTCGACCTTTAAATAGGACCGCGACGGCGCCGCGTCGTCATCGGCCATCCGGCGTTGGCCGCCGAGCCAAGCCTCGCGGGAAGCGAAGACCCGGCCGAAGTCCGCGAAAAACACGAACAGCCCCCGGGCCGGGCCCGCCCCGCGCGGCAGTTCCGGCACGGCCAGCCTGGCGATGCGCGAGAGTTTCTTCCGCAGCAGTTCGTCGAAGGCCTTCTCGACGCCGCTCGCGCGCCGGCCGAGCCCGACGACCTCGGGCACCGTCTGGAACACGCACGGCCAGGCCGCATCGATCCGCTCGCCGCGCAGGCTTTCCAGGAAATATTCCGCCAGCTGCGCCGCCAGCGCGTTGACCGACTCGCCCTTGAACTCGCGCGGCGCCGGCAGCACCAGCGACGGAAACGCGAGGCCGGTCACGTCGCCCTCCGCGGACAGCGCCCAGCCGACACCCTTCTCCGACACGGCCAGCCCCGCCCCGGTGAGCTCGCGCTCAAGGAGGGCTTCATAACCATGCTGGCAGAGGGAGAGCATCGGCGGGAGCTTTGCCCGTCGCCGGGCCGCCGCGAGGCGAAAATCCCCGGTATTTGCTGGAGGCGGGGCCATCAGCCCCGCGAGGCATGAACAGCGCAGCGCGCGCCCTGCGGGACTGATGGTCCCGCCTCCAAACATCAAAATCTCCGTGCATTTGGGGCGCCGCTGCGTTCACTGGACCATCCGACCATGCACCAGCCCACCTCCGACCTCCGCATCAGCACGGCCCGCCCGCTGCTCTCGCCGGCCATCCTCGAGGAGGATCTGCCGCTGTCGGACGCCGGCGCGGCGCTGGTCCAGACGGGCCGCCGGGCGATCAGCGACATCCTCGCCGGCCGCGACGACCGTCTGTTGGCCATCGTCGGCCCCTGTTCCATCCATGACCCGGCGGCGGCGCTCGATTACGCGAAAAAACTCAAACCCGTGGCCGACCGCCTCGCCCGCGACCTGCTGGTCGTGATGCGCGTCTATTTTGAGAAACCCCGCACCACCATCGGCTGGAAGGGCCTGATCAACGACCCGCACCTCGACGGCAGCTTCCAGGTCAACAAGGGCCTGCGCCTCGCCCGCCGGCTGATGCTCGACATCAACGCCGCCGGCCTGCCCGTCGGCACCGAGTTCCTCGACACCACGCTCGGCCAGTATTACGCCGACCTCGTCTCCTGGGCCGCCATCGGCGCCCGCACGACCGAGAGCCAGATCCACCGCGAGCTCGCCTCCGGCCTCTCGATGCCCGTCGGCTTCAAGAACCGCACCGACGGCGACCTCCAGGTGGCGGTCGACGCCATCGTCTCGGCCCGGCACCCGCACTGCTTCCCGTCACTCACCCGCGAAGGCGCCCCGGCCGTGCTCGCCACCACCGGCAATCCCGAGGGCCATCTCGTCCTGCGCGGCGGCAGCCGCACGGGCCCGAATTACGACGCCAAACACATCGCACAGGCCGTCGGCCTCCTGAAGAAAGCCTCGGCGCTGCCGGCCGTGCTCGTCGACTGCAGCCACGGCAACAGCGGCAAGCAGCACGACAACCAGCCGCAGGTCGCCGCCGACCTCGCCGCGCAGGTCGCGGCCGGTGAGCGCGCGCTCATCGGCTTCATGCTCGAGAGCAACCTCGTCGGCGGTGCGCAGAAGCACGAGCCCGGCCGGCCGCTGACGCCCGGCCAGAGCATCACCGACGCCTGCCTGTCGTTCGACGAGACCATGCCGGTGCTGGAGAAACTGGCGCAGGCCGTCGCGGAGCGGCGCAAAGCAACAAGGGACAAGTAACAAGCGTCAGGCTCCGGCCCCCACCCTTCCTGCTGCTTGATACGTGGAACTTGATCCTTCCCGCCCCGTGCCACGATTCTCCTCGCCAAGCCCGGCCGGCATTTTCAGATATCTCGGCACATGTCCCGCCGGTCACTCGTGAAGCTTTCCCTCGGAGCCGTTGCTGTCAGTGCCCTCGCCCTGCTGCTGGGCTGTTCCAGCAAGCCGGCGAAGGCCCAGGAAAAACCGGCCGCCCCCGCGACGGTTTCGCTGCCCCCCGTCCCGCCGCCGGAGAAACTCCCGCCCGTGATGCTCGGCATCGACGTGCTCGAGGCCGACGGCTTTCGGGCGATCGCCGGCAAGAAGCTCGGCCTGCTCACCCACCGCGCCGGCGTGAACCGTCGCGGCGAGAGCACGATCGACGTCCTCCGCCGCGCCCCGCAGTCGAAGCTCGTCTGCCTCTTCGCCCCCGAAAACGGCCTCGACGGCCAGACGAAGTCCGCCACGCATTTTGACGACGCGGTTCATCCGGCCACCGGCCTCCCCGTCTACTCCCTCTACGGGAAAAACAAGCGCCCGACCCCCGCCCAGCTCAAGGGCCTCGATGCCGTCGTCATCGACCTGCAGGACATCGGGTCGCGCTCCTACACCTTCATCAGCTGGATGCGTTATACCCTCGAGGCGTGTTTCAACGCCGGCGTCGAGGCCATCGTCCTCGACCGGCCGAATCCCCTCGGCGGTCTCAAGGTGGACGGCCCGCCGCTCGACGCGGACCTGATGACCGATGTCGGCGCCTTCCGCGTCCCCTACGTGCACGGCCTGACCATGGGCGAGCTCGCCACCATGGCCAAACAGGCGCCCGGCGTCCTCGCGGTCAGCGAAAAGGTCCGCGCCAAGGGCCGGCTCACCGTCGTTCCGATGCGCGGCTGGACGCGCAACATGCGCTGGCCCGAGACCGAGCTGCGGTGGATCCCCACCTCGCCGATGATCCCCAATTTCGACGCCGTCGTCGGCTACGCCATGGTCGGACTCGGCTGCGAGCAGAACGCCTGGTCTTCGGGCATCGGCCGGGAATTCCCCTTTCGCGGCATCTCCTACCCGAAGAAGACGCCCGACGAGATCATTGCCGCGCTGGACGCCTACCAGATCCCCGGGATCCGGCTGGTCAAGCGCCAGGGCCTTTCGCCCGAGGGTCAGCCCCGCACGGGCGTCTATGTCGAGGTCAGCGACTGGGAGAAATGGAACCCCACCGAACTCTCCTTCTACATGCACAAGCAGGCCGCCAAGTGGGAACGGCTCAATCCCTTCGTCGGACTGACCGCAGCCGAGCAGCGGACCTTCAAGATCCACGTCGGCTCCAACGCGTGGTTCGCCGAGCTGCAGCGCGCCGGGTCGCGGATCGATGTGCCGGTCTTCCTCAGGAACTGGTCCGGGCGCGCCGCGATCTACCGCGAGCAGACGAGAAAATACTGGCTCTACCCGTGGGGCACGCCGCCGGCGGCCGCGAAGAAATAAAGCTCCCTGTTGGAGGCGGGACCATCAGTCCCGCTGTTCGTGTAGGTTGCACGCTCGCGTGCAACGTGGCATGCAAGCACGCCACCTACATGTTCCCTCGCGGGACTGATGGTCCCGTCTCCAAAAAATCACTTCGCCGCCACCGCGCTGTTCTTCGCCACCCAGGCGTTGTATTCGGCGCGGGGCATGAAGCGGAGGGAGGCGGAGTTGATGCAATAGCGCAGGCCGCCGGCGGCACGCGGACCGTCGTCGAACACATGCCCGAGATGGGCGCCGTCGACATTGGAATGCACCTCGATGCGGACCATGCCGTAGCTGACATCCCGCGACTCGCCGACCAACGCCTTCTCGATCGGTTTCGTGAAGCTCGGCCAGCCCGTGCCGGAATCGAACTTGTCGCGGCTGTCGAACAGCGGGGTGTCGCTGCAGACGGAGAAATAGACGCCATCCTCGTGGTGATCCCAGTATTCGTTCTGGAACGGCGGCTCGGTGCCCTGCTGGCGCGCGACCTGGTATTGGCGCGGCGTGAGCAGCTTCTTCCACTCGGCGTCGGTGCGCTGCACCTTCGTCTTGCTCATGTCGATGACGACATTGGACGGCAGGCCGCAGGCGGAGATTTCACCGGGCTTGCATTCCAAGGCATCCTTGGCGGCGGGAGTCTTGTCGGATTTCATTTTTTTATCGGCGGCGTGGAGCCCGCTGGCGGCCAGAACGGCGGCGCCCAGCAGGGCGGCAAGAAGGATGGGCCATTTCTTCATGGGAGCAGAGATACGGGGAAGTTACGTTTTGGCAAATGGCATGGATGCCACCGCCATGGGAGCCGCCAGCGGCCGTTTTATTCCGCCCGCACGCGCACTTTCCCGTCGTGGAACTCGGTGACCAGCGGCTGGCCGGATTTGACGCCCTTGGCCCGGGCGACCGGCTTGCCGGTCTCGTCGCGGACGATGGCGTAGCCGCGCTTGAGCACGGATTGCGGGCTGGCGGACTCCAGCCGCTTCCACAGCCCGAGCAGGCGGTGCGACTCCTGCTGGACACGTTTCTCCGGCGAGGCCGCGGCCAGCCGCGTGCGCGCCGTGCCCAGGGCCTCGCGCTGCAACTGCACCGCGGCGCGCAGGGCCGAGCCGAGGCGGTTGCCGAGATCGTCGAGGCGCAGGTGGTTGGATTCGATGACGGCGGTGGGCGCCAGCAGCCGCAGCCGGCTGCGCGCGTGATCGAGCTTTTCGGTGGCGCCGGCCACGGCGTTCTCGAGTGCGTCCGCCATGCCCCCGGCCGCCTGCTGCAGGCGCTCGGTCGCGGCGAGGTAATGGCTGGAGATAAGCTCGGCCGCGCCGCTGGGCGTCTCGGCGCGCACGTCGGCCGCATGGTCGCACAGCGTCGTGTCGATCTCATGGCCGACGGCCGAGATGATCGGCACGCCGCACTCCGCCACGGCGCGCACGAGCGGCTCCTCGTTGAAAGCCCAGAGGTCCTCGATGCTGCCGCCGCCGCGACCAATGACGAGGAGGTCGAAGATTTTCAATGACTCCGCCGTGCGCAGCATCGCGGCCAGCTCGGCCGCGGCGCCCTCGCCCTGCACCTTGGCCGGGAGCACGACGAGCCGCCCGGTCCAGCCGCGCCGCGACAGGATGCGGATGAAATCCTGCACCGCCGCGCCGGTCGGCGACGTGATGAAACCGACGGTGCGCGGCAGCAGCGGGACCGGCTGCTTGCGCGCGGCATCGAACAAACCCTCGGCCGCGAGGCGCTGCTTGAGCTTCTCCAGCTCCAGCTGGAGCCGGCCGGCGCCGTGGTCGATGACGGCGCGCACGATGAGCTGATACTGGCCGCGCGCCTCGTAGACGCTGACCTCGCCATAAACCAGCACCGCGAGACCGTCGCGCAGCACCACGCTCTGCCGCGCCGCGTCGCCGCGGAAGAGCACGCAGCTGAGCTGCGCGCCGGCATCCTTGAGCGAGAAATACACGTGGCCGCTGGCCTGCGCGCGAAGATTGGAAACCTCGCCCTTGATCCAGCAGGGCGCGATGCCGCCTTCGAGCAATTCCTTAACCCGGCGGGTGAACTCGGTGACGCCCTGCACCCGCCCGGAATCATCGAGGGAGGTGTCGGCCGTTTTCATGCGGCGGGTTTCTTCTTCCCGTAATGCTTCCGCACCAGGTGCGCGCCCACGCTCAGCGCCGTCAGCCCGCACAGGCCGAGCAGCGCCAGCTTGCCCTTGCCGTGCAACAACGCGTCGCCGAAGAGGATGAAGGCCGTGATGAAGGAGCATTGGATGGCGCAGGAGATCAGCGCGTATTTGACCACCGGCACCCGGGCCAGCCCGAGCAGGTAGTTCTGGACCGGAAACGGCACCCCCGGAGTGACGCGTAGCAGGATGATCAGGTCGGTGGCATCGCCCGCGGCGACCTCCGGCAGCTTGTAGCCCAGGCGGACCATCAGTTTTTCCAGCAACGGCCGGAAGGCCCGGCTCGCGAGGTAATAGGAAAGCAGGATGTTGAAGGTCACCGCCGACAGCGCCAGAAAGATGACCAGCGGCATGCCCAGGCTGGGCGCGAAGACCGACCCGGCGGTCAGCGCAAAGGGCGACATCGGCACACCGAGCGAGGGCAACAGGGCCATCGAGCCGAAAAAAGCCACCGGCCCGGCGTCGCGGATGAGCGCCAGGCCCTGGGCCACCAGCGCCTTCAGGTCGAGGCCGCGCGCCACCAGGACGGCGGCCACGAGCAGCGCGACGCCCGCCACGGCAAGCTTGAGCAGGAGGGCGCGGTTGGGACGCGGAGCGGAATCGGCCATGGCGGCACGATGCCCGGGGCGCTTTGCCCGCGTCAAGGGCGGAGGCGGGAAAAGGATGATGCCCTGATTTGTCATTGCGAGGAGTCCCGCTTGGGGGACGACGAAGCAATCCAAGCTAGCTGGATCGCCACGGCGCGCTTCGCGCACCTCGCGATGACAAATCAAATTTGGACACCGCCGGGAAAAGGCTTTCCTAGCCCGGGACCGGCGCTAGCGTGTCGGCCTGCTCCGCATGAAGCTTTCGATCGTCATTCCCTGCTACAACGAGCGCAAAACCATCCGCTCCATCGTCGACGCCGTCCGGGCCGCCCCGGTCGCCGACAAGGAGATCATCGTGGTCGACGACTGCTCGGTGGATGGCACGCGGGACATCCTGCAGTCCGAGATCGCACCGCTGGTGGACAAGATCCTCTACCACCCCGTCAATTGCGGCAAGGGCGCGGCGCTGCGCACGGGTTTCGCCGCCGCGACGGGCGACGTCGTCATCGTGCAGGACGCCGACCTCGAATACGACCCGCAGGAATACCCGCGCCTGCTCAAGCCCGTGCTCGACGGCAAGGCCGACGTCGTCTTCGGCTCGCGCTTCATGGGCGCCGAGGCGCACCGCGTGGTCTATTTCTGGCACATGGTCGGCAACCGCTTCCTCACGCTGCTCTCGAACATGTTCACGAACATCAACCTCACGGACATGGAGACCTGCTACAAGCTGTTCCGCCGCGAGGTGCTCACGAAGATCACGATCGAGGAAAACCGCTTCGGCTTCGAGCCCGAGATCACGGCCAAGGTCGCCCGGCTGCCGGACTGCCGCATCTACGAGATCGGCATCTCCTACTATGGCCGCACCTACGCCGAGGGAAAGAAGATCGGCTGGCGCGACGGCTTCCGGGCCATCTACGCCATCGTGAAATACAACCTGTTCTGAGCCGCGCGCGCCGGCCGGCCGACGCAAAGATTAAGCTCCGTTTCACGGACCGGCCGCTTGCACTGGCCGCGGGCTTCTGTCTTGATCCGGACCAGCATGGCTCCGCCCTCGCCCCCACCCTCCGTCACGGTCGTCCTGCCGATTTTCAACGAGGAGGAGGTGCTGCCCGAGCTGCTGGCTCGCCTGACCGCGGTCTTTGACGCCCAGCCCGCGACGCGGTGGGACGCGCTCCTGGTGGACGACGGCAGCCGCGACCGCTCGGCGGAGCTGATCCGCGCGCATGCGGCCAAGGACCCGCGTTTCCAGCTGCTCGAGCTGAGCCGCAACTTCGGTTTCCAGGCGGCGCTCGCCGCCGGCCTCACGCACGCCGCGGGCGACGCCGTGGTCACCATGGACGCCGACCTGCAGGACCCGCCGGAGTGCATCCCGGAGCTGGTCGCCAGGTGGCGCGAGGGGGCGCAGGTCGTGCGCGCCGTGCGCCGCTCCCGGCAGGAGACCGGCCCGCGCCGGCTCGGCATGGATGCCTTCCACGCCGTCTTCAGCCGCGTGTCGGATTTCCCCATCGAGTCCAACACCGGCACCTTCGGCCTGATGGACCGCGCGGCGGTCGACGCCCTGAAGCAGCTGCCGGAGCGCAACCGCTTCTTCCCCGGCCTGCGCTCGTGGGTGGGCTATGCGACGGCGGAGATCCGCTACGACCGCCACGAGCGCGCCGCCGGCCAGCCGCAGCAGACCTTCCGCCGGCTGATCCGCTACGCCACGGACGGCGTGTTCAGCTTCTCCTACCTGCCGCTGCGCCTGCTGACCTATGCGGGCCTCTTCATCGCGTTCCTCGGTTTCTCGGCCGCCATCTTCTACGCGGTGCGCCGGATCATCGGCATCGAGACGGCGCCCACCGGCTACACCACGCTGGTCACCATCGTGCTCTTCCTCGGCGGCGTGCAGCT
>JAYRDK010000018.1:0-60139 GCA_041909435.1 Lacunisphaera sp. | reverse complement strand
CTCCTCCTTGCGGGTGCCGGAGGACTGGACGTTGACGGCCGGCCAGATGCGCATCTCGGCCGCCTTGCGGTCGAGGACGAGCTCCATGTTGCCGGTGCCCTTGAATTCCTGGAAGATGACGTCGTCCATGCGGCTGCCGGTCTCAACCAGGATGGAGGCGATGATGGTCAGCGAGCCGCCGTCCTCCGTGTTGCGGGCGGAGGCGAAGAGCTGGCGGGGCTTCTCCAGGGCGCGGACATCGAGGCCGCCGGTGCCGGTGCGGCCGGAGTTCTTCGCCGTGTTGTGGGCGCGCGCCAGGCGGGTGAGGGAGTCGATCAGCAGGACGACGTCCTTGCCGGCCTCGACCAGGCGCTTGGCGCGCTCGATGCAGAGGTCGGCCACGCGGATGTGGTTCTCGACCGGATCGTCGTTCGACGAGGCCCAGACCTCGGCGGGGACGTTGCGCTTGAAGTCGGTGACTTCCTCGGGGCGCTCGTCCACGAGGAGGATCATGACGTGGCACTCGGGATGGTTCTGGAGGACGCCGAGGGCGATGTCGCGGAGGTAGGTGGTCTTGCCGGTGCGGGGCGGGGCGACGATGAGGCCGCGGGTGCCCTTGCCGATGGGGCAGAAGAGATCCATGACGCGGGTGGTCATGCGGCCGTCCTTCAGCTCGAGCTTGATCTGCTCCTCGGGCGTGATGGTGGTGAGATTGGCGAAGTCGGTGCACTTGCGGCGCGCGTCGAGCTCGAGGCCGTCGACCTTCTCGATGAAGCGGACCTTCGGGTTGGGGAAGCGCTCGTCGGGCGTCGCCATGGCGGTGACCACGCTGCCCTGGTTCAGGTGAAAGCGGCGGATGAGCTCGCGCGGCACGAAGGGATCGGTCGGCCGGCGCTTGCCGTGCTTCGCGAGATCGAGCAACGCGCCGTTGCGGCTGTTGTCGATGTCGAGGATGCCTTCGACGCGGATGCTGTTGTCCGGTTGGACCGGAGCGGGAGCGGGTGAGGGAGTCGGGGACGCCGTGGAGGCGGCCGACGAAGTATCTTTATCCATACAAAACGAATTTAGGCAGTTGCCTGGGCTTGACCGTGCAATCCGTCGGGGGCATTTCAGAACCGATTAAGCTTCAACCCCAATAAGAGGAGAAACAGTGACGGACCAAACGATTACCTCGGTGTCTCGCGAAAGCCGGATTTTCAAACCATCGGCTGAATTCAAGAACCAAGCAAACCTTGGCAGCTACGCGACTTACCGTAGGCTCTACGCGGAGTCTGTCAACGCTCCAGACCGGTTTTGGGGCAAACAGGCCAAACAATTTCTCGCCTGGCGGAAGCCTTTCAGCAGCGTTTTGAAATGGAAGGCGCCGCATGCCAAGTGGTTCACCGGCGGGCAGTTGAACGTTTCTGAAAACTGCCTCGATCGGCACCTCAAGACCGCGCGTGCGAACAAGGCGGCAATTATTTTCGAAGGCGAGCCCGGCGACGTCCGCACGCTCACCTACGCCCAGCTCCAGCGGGAGGTGTGCAAGTTCGCCAATGTCCTCGAGTCCCTCGGCCTGAAGAAGGGCGACCGCGCCGCGATCTACATGCCCATGGTGCCCGAGGCGGCCGTGGCCATGCTGGCCTGCGCCCGCGTCGGCGTCATCCACACGGTGATCTTCGGCGGCTTCAGCGCCGAGGCCATCAAGGACCGCGTCAACGATTGCCAGGCCAAGCTCATCATCACCGCCGACGGGGGCTGGCGCCGCGGCAAGGTCGTCGAGCTCAAGGTCAACGTCGACCGCGCCCTGCCGCAGACGCCGACCGTGCAGCATGTCGTCGTGCTCCAGCGCACCGGCAACGCCGTCACCATGACCGAGGGCCGCGACCGCTGGTGGCATGACCTGATGGCCACCGCACCGGCCACGCACAAGGCGAAGGCTCACGACAGCGAGACGCCGCTCTTCATCCTCTACACCTCCGGCTCCACCGGCAAACCGAAGGGCGTGCTGCACACCAGTGCCGGCTACCTGCTCGGCACGACGATGACGTCGCACTATGTCTTCGATCTCAAGGAGACCGACGTCTACTGGTGCACGGCCGATATCGGCTGGATCACCGGGCATAGCTACGTGGTCTACGGCCCGCTGAGCTGCGGCGCGACCGTCCTCATGTATGAGGGGGCGCCCAACCAGCCCGAGCCCGACCGTTTCTGGCGGATCATCGACAAGCACGGCGTCACCGTCTTCTACACCGCCCCGACCGCCATCCGCGCCTTCATGCGCTGGGGCGACGACTACGTGAAGAAACACAGCCTCGCCTCCCTCCGCCTGCTCGGTTCCGTTGGCGAGCCCATCAATCCCGAGGCGTGGATGTGGTATCACACGCTGATCGGCAAGAAGCGCTGCCCGATCGTCGACACCTGGTGGCAGACCGAGACCGGCGCCATCATGGTCACGCCGATCCCCGGCGCCATCCCGACCACGCCCGGCTCGTGCACGCTGCCCTTCTTCGGGGTCGTGCCGAAGGTGCTGGACGAAACCGGCACCGAGGTCCCCGCCAACAGCGGCGGCAAGCTCTTCCTCACGCAGCCCTGGCCCTCGATGCTTCGCACCCTCTGGGGCGACGACGAACGCTTCAAGAAGCAGTATTGGAGCGAGATCCCCGGCCTGTATTTCTGCGGCGACGGCGCCCGCAAGGACAAGAAAGGCTACCTCTGGGTCGTCGGCCGCATCGACGACGTGCTCAACGTCTCCGGTCACCGCATCGGCACGGCCGAGGTCGAGAGCGCGCTCGTGTCGCACCCGTCCGTCGCCGAGGCCGCGGTCGTCGGCCGCCCCGACGACCTGAAGGGCCAGGCCCTCGTCGTGTTTGTCACGCTCAAGGCCGGCATCGCCGCCACCGACGAGCTCAAGGAGCAGCTCCGCGCCCACGTCGGCAAGGAGATCGGCTCGCTCGCCAAGCCCGACGACGTCCGCTTCGCCGCCGGCCTGCCCAAGACCCGTTCCGGAAAAATCATGCGCCGCCTCCTCAAGGAGCTGGCCACGTCCGGCGACATCAAGGGTGACACGACAACGCTCGAGGATTTCTCGGTCATCACCGCGCTCAAGACCGATGAGGAATAAGCCCACCGGCTAAATGTCCTTGGCTCCCCCAGGGGCCAAAGACGAACGGGCAGGCTTCACCCTGCTCGAGCTGCTGTCCGTCATCACGATCATCGCGCTGCTGGCGGGCATGGCGATCGGCACCGGTCGGCGCGCCGCCGAGTCCGGCAGGATCGCCCGGGCCCGGGCCGAACTCGCGGTGCTGGGCGCCGCGCTGGAAACCTACCGCCGCACGCATGGGGATTATCCCCGGACCGACGACGCGGCGCAGCTGCTCCGCGCTTTGCTCGGCCGGCGCGGGCCGGTCGCGGATGCGGACATTGCCGGAAGGGCGTTGATCGAGCCGGACCGGTTTACCATCACGGGCGGTGTGTTGCTCGATCCTTGGGGTCAGGCATATGTCTACGCTTACAAGACGACCGCGCCCTGGAATAATCCCGGCTTCGTGCTTTACTCGGCCGGACCGGATGGGCGCGAAAATCGCCGCCTGTTGGCAGGCGGTTTTCCTGATGCCGGTGCGGTGGAAAATGCGGACAATCTGCCGGCGAACCCCTGAACCTGCATGTCGCCGAGCCGGCCATCCGCCTTCACGCTCCTGGAGCTGCTGTCCGTCATGGCCGTCATCGGCATCCTGGCGGCGTTGATATTCCCCGCGGTCCGCTCGGCCCGCGTTGCGGCCAACAAGGCGCGGACCAAGGTGCAGTTCAGCCAATGGGCGGCGGCGCTGGAAGGTTTCCGCGGCGAATACGGTCATTACCCGGCCCTTGATCCGAGCGCACTGGTCAACGGTGGCGCGACCACGACCAGCAGTGACGATCATCTCTTTCACGACATCCTGGCCGGCCGCAAGCGCGACGGCACGCCGCTGGCACCCGCCGGCCTGGCGGCGGCCCAGAACCGGAAGCTCATCGGTTTTCATGCCTTCAGCGAGGCCGACTTCACCAGCGCCGGTTCCCCGACGCCCAACCTCCTGCGCGATGGCTTCGACAACACCGCGATCGCCGTGCTCGTCGACAAGGACCTCGATGGCGTCATCCGGCTGGGCAGCGACTATCCGGCGTTGCCGGCCGTGGGCGGTCTCACGCCCGGTGCCGCAGATTTTCCGGCCGCCGGGGTCCGCGCCGGCGTGCTTTTCTATGCTCCCGCGCCCGGCGCCGACGCGGCAACCCCCGGGTTCATCTTCAGCTGGAAATGAACGCGCGCGTGGTCAAAGGCTTCACGCTGCTGGAACTGCTGGTCACCATCGGCCTGATTGCCGCCATGTCGTTTTTTCTCGCCGGCGGCCTGCCGGGAGGCGGCGCCACGGCGGCGTTGCAGTCAGGTCAGGCCACGATTGCCAACCTGGTCACCACGGCCCGCATCAAGGCGTCAGCGACCGGCCGCAAAACCCGGCTCCTGGTGAGCACCGACCCGGGTGCGCCCGAGCGTTACCTGCGGCATCTGGCACTGCAACTGGCCCGGCAGGCCGGTTCGAGCCCGGCGGATTGGGACACGGTTGCTGCGGTCACGCTGCCCGAGGGCGTGTATGTCATGCCCTCATCGCTCACCCAAGCCGGCGGGTTGGTGGCCAGCGTGGCAGACTGGAAACGCGCGTCCGATCCCGCCGCCGATCTGGGGTCGGACCTGTTCCAAAACCAGTCGCTGCCGGTCCGGCTCGAGGGTGATGTATCGGCGCAATGGTGGACCGGGGTCGGTTTCACCCCGAATGGAACCTTGGCGGCGCTGGCCGGCGGGCCGCCGCCGAAAGGAGCCTTGGTCATCACCCTCGGGGCCCGGCGTCCACCCGGCGGTTACCAGCCGGGCGAATCACCGGTGCGGCTGGGCAATCCGCAGGCGGTGCGCGGATTGATCCTGAGCGCCTATGGCGTCCCGGCCCTTGTCGACGAGCGCCGTTCGTTCTGATGAAGCCGTGCCGTGCCACCCGCGCGTTCACCCTGCTGGAGGTGATCATTGCGATCGGCCTGTTCGCCGCCGCGGTCACGGTCATCATCGGGCTCCTCGCCGGGCTTTCGCGGCAGGGTGCGGACTCCACCGACATGCTGGCCGCGCAGCAGCTGCCGGGGCCGCTGAAGGTGGAATTGTCCCGGCTGGCGTCAGCGGGATTGGACAGCCTGGCCGACCGGGTGCCGGTGATGACGTCGCCGTTGGCCGGCGGCCTGGCCTTTGCCGCCGCCCGCGACACCGTCCGGGTTGATTCGCTGGAATACCTGCCGGCGTCCGATCCGATTCCCGCCGGCGATCAGTATTTCCTGGTGGAATGCTGGCGGTTTCCTTCCGAGCCGCTGCGCTTCGACGGACAGAAGGCTTTTCTGGCGCTCCATGTGCGGGTCTCCTGGCCCTACCGTTTACCGGGGGCGCCGGCGCCGACCGCGCCGGCCGAGCGCAGTCAGGTCACGTTTGCCTTGTCGCTGAACCGATGAACCGGTCCTCGTCCATCCGTGGCTTCACGTTGTTGGAACTGTTGGTGGCAGTGACCATCACGCTGGTCATCGCCGGGCTGATGCTGGCGGTGACGACCAACGTGCTGAACCTCTGGCGGCGCAGCCAGGCAAGCCACACGCAGGCGACGACCGCGCGGCAGGTGTTTGGCTTGCTGGAGCAGGACTTGCAGTCGGCGATCTGGCGCCGCGACACGAACCGCTGGCTGGCGGCTGACATTCTCGATTCCCCGGGAAGCCTCTCCAACCACGGCTGGCTGCTCGGCCCCGGCGTGATGAAACCGGCCAACGGCGGCAGCCTCTTCCCGGTGCCGGCGCCGGATGGCGGCGGCAAAAGGTTGCTGCAAAACGCCCGTTTCGGCCTGTCCGGCACCTGGTTGCGTTTTGTGACCACCAACGTTGAGTCGGACGGCAGTCTGCCGGCGGTGGTGGCCTACCAGATCGCGCGACGGCCCGTCGTCGGCGACCCGGTGTCCGCGAATCCGGCCGCGGTCCGCTATTCGCTTTATCGCTCGGCGATCAGCAACGCCGACACGTTTGCCACGGGCTATGATGTCATCTCCGGCGGTTATGCGAGCTCCACCAACAACCCGGCCGGCGCGGGCTCGACCGTCTATCGCGCGGCCCGGAATGTGATGAACCCCAGCCATGCCAATCTGCTCGGTTCAAACGTGGTCGATTTCGGCTGCTGGCTGTATGTCCGCAATCCGGACCGCACGTTGTGGCGGATCTATCCCGCCGGCCCCGCGGACACCTCGCATCAGGCGGCCGGCAACAGCACGGCGGCCGATACGCGCTATCCCGAGGTGGCCGACGTCATGCTTCGCATCCTGACCGAGGAAGGCGCCACCTTGCTGGAAGCCATCGAGGCCGGTCGCGTCCCGCGGCCCCCGCTTTACGGCACCGATGCCGCCTGGTGGTGGGCGGTGGTGGAGGCGAATTCCAAGGTCTTCATCCGCCGGATCGAGATCAGGGGAGGGGTGTTGTGAGTCTTCGCCGGCCGCGCGGCTTCGCCTTGGTCATCACGCTGGTGCTGCTGGCACTGCTGGTGCTGGCGGTATTCGCGCTGAGCGCGCTGACCAAGGTCGGAAACGAAATGTCCGCCACCAGCGCCTACCAGATGCAGGCCCGCCAGAACGCCTCGCTCGCGCTCAGTGTCGCGCTGGGCGAGCTGCAGTGCCATGCGGGCGACGACACCCGCATCACCGGCATGGCGGGCGTCACCGGAGTGGCGGGCGGCCCAAACGCGACGACGCGATACTGGTGCGGGGTCTGGCGCGACGATGGCAGCTTTGTGGCCTGGCTGACCTCCGGCGCGATCAGCGCAACCAGCGCCGGCCCCGACACGATTGAGCTGATAGCGCAGGGCAGCGTCGGGGCCGCGAGCTCGACCTCGGCCAACTTGGAAAAGGAGCATGTCATTGCCGGGAAGATCCCGATCACGGTTCCGGATTCCCCGGGCGCGCCCGGTGTCTCCGCGACAGTCGGGAGCTTTGCGTATCTGGTCACCGACGAGGGCATCAAGCTCGGGGCCTACGCGCCACCCGACCAGCGGGCCATGCCCGCGACGGCGCCGGCCATCGGTTCGTCCATGCTCACCAACCAACTGCGGCTCAAGACCGCGTTGGAAACCAACGCCACCGTCCTGCCCGCGCTGCTTTCCTACGAGCAGATGGGCCTGCTTTCGCCCGTGACTCCGTCCGTCCTGCAGGACTGTTTCCATTATGTGACGCTGACGCCCCGGATGGTGGCCGGGTCGCAATACCGCTCGGGGATGATCAACCTTAACACCTCGTCCACGCTGGTGTGGCGCAGCCTGCTCGACACCTACAACACCATGCCCGGCGTGACGCCGGTGCTGAATGTGGCCAATCGGGGCAACCTCATCGGCAACAACTTTGCCGGCACGACCTCCGGCAAGGCGGCCAACGCTCCCTTCACCTCGACCCTCGGGTTCGCGGCCTACCTCGCCACGGTCTTTCCGGTCACCGGGTCACCCGACTTCACCCAGATCCTGACGGCGCTGGGTCCGATGCTGACCGTGCGCTCGGACACGTTCCGCATTCGCGCGTATGGCGAGGCGCTCAATCCCACCGATCCGGCCAAGATCGAGGCGAGCGCGTATGGCGAGGCCATCGTGCAGCGCACGCCGGACCCGCTGCCGGGCTTTGGCCGGCGCTTCGTCATCATCCATTTCAGGTGGCTCGGGCCGGAGGACATCTGAGCATGCGCAGCTTTAGGCGCGAGCGAGCTCGCTGGCCCACGGAAAACTATCTTTTCCCGTCGAGCAGGTAGGTCCGGACGAGACCCTGGCCCTTGCATTCCACCGTGCCGCGCTCGGTGAGCTGGAAATCCATTTTCAGCAGCTCATAGGTGTTCGCGGTGACATTGACCCGGTCGGGGATGCCCGAGGCCTGCACGCGCTGGGCCAGGTTCACGGCGACGCCCCACAGGTCGTAGGTGAACTTACGGCTCCCGATGACCCCGGCCACGACGGGGCCGGAGTGCATGCCGATGCGCAGGTGCAGCTGCAGGCCGCGCTGCCGGTTGAGGTCGGCGAGGGCGGTGAGCATGTCCAGGGCCATCAAGGCGACGGCGCTCGCATGGCGGGCGGAGGGCTCGGGCAGGCCGCCGACGACCAGGTAGCAGTCGCCGATGGTCTTGATCTTCTCAAGCCCATGCCGGTCCGCGAGGCGGTCGAAGCGGGAGAAAAGGTCGTTGAGCAGCGCCACCAGTTCCTGGGCGTCGGTGTGGTTGGCCAGCGTGCTGAAGTCCACGAGGTCGGCGAACAGCACCGTGACCTCGGCGTGGCGTTCGGCGATGGTGTGTTCGCCCCGTTTGAGGCGCTCGGCGATGGCTCCGGGCAGGATGTTGAGCAGCAGGCGCTCGGATTTTTCCTGCTCGGCCTGGAGCAGCTGCTTCTCCTGCTGCAGTTCCAGGAGTCGCAGGCGTTCCAGGTCGCGCAGGCGCTTGCGCTCGAGCGAGGCGCCGACCCGGGCGCCGAGCAGGACGGAATTGACGGGTTTGGGCAGGAAATCCTCCGCGCCGAGCTCGATGCAGCGCACCACGGCGTCGAGCCGGTCGAGGCCGGAGGCGACGATGACCGGCAGGTGGCGGCGGGCGGGATCGCGCTTCAGCGCGGCCAGCACCTCGAAGCCGTTCACGCGCGGCATCTCGATGTCGAGGACGATGAGGTCGAAGTCCCGCCGGGCGAGGAGGTCCAGGGCGACCTGGCCGTCGGCCGCCTCGGTGACATTGGCATAACCCAGCGTCCCGAGGATCTGCACGATGACGTTGCGCAGCTGGGCGTTGTCCTCGACGAGCAGGATGGCGGCCTGTTTGTCCGTGGCGCTGTCCTGCGCGATGTTCAGCTGCGCCAGCGTGTGGGCCGACAGACCGTCGGACTTGACCCGCCGCAGCAACTCGAACGTGCTGGTTTCGTCGCCTCGGGTGGGTTCGGTCATGTCGGGACCACTGTAGGGCATGAAGCCCGCAAGAAAAGGCTTCGTTTTCTCGAAGCGAAAAGTGGTGCCAGGGGCGAGGATTGAACTCGCGACCAAAGGCTTATGAGTCCTCTGCTCTACCACTGAGCTACCCTGGCTGAATGGCTGGCGGAATGAGCCATATTTCGCAGGGGAATCCAATAAAAAAGTTCTGCCACCCGAATGTAGCCGGGTTGGCGGACATTTATTTGGTTTTCTTCCTCAGCTTCCGTGTGTTCCGTGTCTTCCGTGGTTAGACCCTCCTACGATCTCGTCATCCTCGCCGCGGGCATGGGCAGCCGGTTCGGCGGCCTCAAGCAGGTGCAGCCGGTCGGGCCGGCCGGCGAACTCATCATCGAGTATTCCGCCTATGACGCGCTGCGCGCGGGCTTCGGCCGGCTGGTGCTCGTCATCCGCAAGGACATCGAGGCCGACTTTCGCGACGCCATCGGCCGGCGGCTGGAGGCGCGGATGGACGTGAGTTATGCCTTTCAGGAAACGGGGGCCGGCCGCACCAAGCCCTGGGGCACGGGCCATGCGGTGCTGGCGGCGCGGAAGGAAGTGCATCGGCCCTTTGCCGTCATCAACGCCGACGATTTCTACGGCGCCGCGGGCTACCGGGCGCTGGCCGCGCATTTCGCCGCGTCGGCGGACTACGCCATGGTCGGTTATCCGTTGAAGCAGACGCTGTCGGAATTCGGCGCGGTGAGTCGCGGGCTGTGTGCCACCGATGCGGTCGGCCGGCTGAAGAGCATCACGGAGGTGACGAAGATCGAGAAGACGCCGGACGGGGCGCGTTATACCGATGCGTCCGGCGCGCCGAGGGCCCTCACTGGCGACGAGATCGTCTCGCTGAACTTCTGGGGGTTCACGCCGGCCTTGTTTCCGCAGTTGGAGAAGCTCTTTGCGGATTTCCAGGCCAAGCATGCCGGCGACCCGAAAGCGGAGTTCTATCTGCCGACGGCGCTCAGCACCTTGAACGAACGGGGCGAAGCAAGGGTGGCCTTGCTTCAGACCAGCGATGCGTGGTTCGGGATCACCTATCGCGAGGACCTGGCGGCGTCGCAGGCGGCGATCGGCGCGCTGATCAAGGCGGGGAAGTATCCGGCGCCGCTGTGGGGCTGAACGAAGGCAGGGGTGGCCACAAAAAGGCGCAAAAAAGCTTCCTGCCTGCGGATGAGATCGCAAGCGCGCCTATAGGCGCGACGCAGATGATGGTGGCCAGCCAAACAGTCCTTGTGCCTTTTCGTGGCTAACCGGGCTCGGATCTAAAATGCAGGGCCGGCACTTGTCGCCGGACCTAGAGCAAAAACGGCGCGTTGGCGGGCGACGGCCCTACAGTTCGGAGAGCATCGCCCGCAGTTCGCGCTCGGGATCCTCGTGGGTTTGCGCGATGGCGAGGGCGAGCGCCTGTTCCAGCCAGGGCTTGGCCTCCGCGCGGCGGTTGAGACCGAGGAGGGCCTTGCCGAGCAGGATGCGCGGCATCATCCAGTCGGCCTTCTTGCCGGCGCAGAACTGCAGGTGCTCCACGGCGTCGGCCGGGCGGCTCTCGGCGAGCAGGGCCTGCGCGAGGCTGAAGCGGAAGAGTTCGTTGTCCGGCTGTTTGGCGACCAACGCCGTGAATTGGGCGGAACGGGAGGAGGGAAGACTGGTCACGGATAAACTGATTATTTTCACCACAAAGGCACCAAGGCACAAAGATCCGAACCTAATCTAAACCTGGCTTTGTGTCTCGGTGCCTTTGTGGTGCAAAGGGCTTGGCCACACCTCAGTCGAAAAACAACACCACGGCCGTGGAGTTGTCCAGGCCGCCGCGCTCGTTGGCGCGGTCGATGAGCAGGCGGGCGGCGGCCTCGGGCTCGGCGGCGGTGGCCAGCACCTCGCCGATTTCCTTGATGTCCACGAAGCGGGTGATGCCGTCGCTGCTGAGCAGGTAGCGGTCCTTGGGCAAAATGGTGTGCTCGGTGCAGTCGGACTCGAGCGGCGGCGGCTGGCCGATGCAGCGGGTGAGGGCGTTGCGGTTCTCCATCAGCATCCCGATGGGTTCGCCGCGGGCGGCGCGCTCCTTCAGCTCGTTCTCGATGGTGTGGTCGGTGGTGAGCTGCTCGAGGCTCTTGGAGCGCAGGCGCAGGGCGCAGGAATCGCCGACATGGCCGATGTGCAGCTTCACGCCCGTGACATGCGCAAAGGTCAGGGTCGAGCCGATGCCGAACTGCGGACTCAGCACGCGGCCGAGCCGGAAGACCTGGTCGTTCACTTCCGAGATGATGCGCGGGTAGTTAAGCTTATGACCGGCCGCATGGCTCGTAAAAATCTTCTCCAGGGTCGCGACGGTCAGCTGGCTGGCCTGCCCGCCGGCGGGGAGCCCGCCGATGCCGTCCGCCACCGCGTAGAGACCGTGCGTGTCGTTGCACAGAAAACTGTCCTCGTTTTCAGGGCGGACACGGCCGACGTCGGTGTGGGCAAAGGATCGCAACTTCATTACTGGCCGGACACTAAGGGCAGGTTTGCTTCAAGGGAAAGGTCTAAAAACACGGTCGCGGTCGGCTAGGTCCATTCGCTCGTAAGCCTCCGTGGGCAAAGAGCCCAGAAATTCGCGCCCGTAGGCCTTGGCCAGGACCCGCGAATCGAGGATCGTGACCGTCCCGCGGTCGGTTTTGTTGCGGATCAGGCGGCCGACGCCCTGCCGGAACTTGATGAGCGCGTCCGGCAGGGTGAGCTCGTTGAAGGGGTTGCCTCCCGCGTCCCGGATGTGTTCGCACTTGGCCTCGGTGATGGGGTGGGTGGGCGGGTCGAAGGGCAGGCGGGTGATGATGACCTGCGACAGCGCCGCGCCCGGGACGTCCACCCCGGTCCAGAAACTGTCGGTGCCGAACAGGACCGCGTTGCCCAGCTGGCGCATCTGCTGGGCGAGCTCCGTGCGCGACAGGTCGGCGCCTTGCATCAGGAAGGGCCGGCCGGCCGCGCGCCAGCCGGGCTCGAGCGCGGCCGCCACGGCGCGCATGTCGGTGTAGCTGGTGAACAGCACCAGCGACCCGCCGCGCACCTTGTCGGTGCAGAAGCGGATGTAGTCGGTGAGGGTCTCGACCGCGAGCTTGGCCTCCTTGGGCGAGGGCAGGGGCACGTCGGAGGCGACGAACACCCGCATGTTCTTGTCGAAGTCGAAGGGCGACTTCACGGCCATGGCCTGCGCGGCGTCCGCCCCGATGCGGAGGGCGAACGGCTCGATGCTGCCGCCCATGGCGAGCGTGGCGCTGGTGCAGACGACGCTCGTGCGGCAGCCGAAGAGGTGCTGCCGCAGCTCGGGCGCCACGTCGATCGGCGCGCTGCGGAGCGAGACGATGGTCTGTTTGCGGCCGCTGCGCTCGGTCCAGTAGACGTGGCCCTTGTCGCCAAGCGTCAGCCACCCGGTGATGCCGGCCTGCAGGCCCTTGATGCGCTGCTGCTGCTCGAGCAGCTCGTCGCGCTCGCGGCCGTCCTCGAGCTTGTCGGCCAGCTGGGCGAGCAGGCGGTGCAACGCGCCGAGCGGGCCGTCGAGCATGGGCTCGGCCGCGCCGGCCTCGCGGATGCGCACGATGGCGCGCTGGTCGAGCACGCGGGTGGCGAGGAAGTTGAAGAACTGCTGCGAGGCCTCGAGCGCGTCGAGCACCAACTGCTGGCCCGCGGCGCCACCGTGTTTCTTGAACAGGCCGCGCTTGCTGCGCGGGTTGAAGAGATACTTGAGCGCGCGGTCCACGCCGTAGCTGCTGAGCGAGAGGCCGAAGTTGTCCGTCGCCACCTCGGGCACCGTGTGCGCCTCGTCGAGCACGAGGAAATCATCCGGGAACAGCACGCCGCGCGCATCGGGACCGGAGCCTTGGGCGCGGGCGCCGCCGGCGTTGATGAGGGCGAAGAGCAGGGCGTGGTTGACGATGATGACCTGCGCCGTGCGGAGCCGGGCGCGGGCGCGCTGGTAGTGGCACTTGCTGTCGTCGCAGTGCTTGCGCGAGCAGGCGGAGGAGTCGGCGTTGACGGCGTCCCAGACCTCGGGGCGCGGCGGCGGCTTCAACTCGTGGCGCAGGCCCGTGGCGGTCGTGTCGGCCCAGGCGGCGATGCGCTGCAACTCCTCGTAGTCGGCATCGGCGAACAGGCTGGCGCGGTCGGCGAGGGCGTGGCTGAGCCGGGTGGGGCAGAGGTAGTTCGATTTGCCGACGAGCACCGTCGAGCGGAAGTCGGCGTAGCGCGCCAGGTCGGGGGCGGCCTGGAACACGCGGCGGCAGATGGGCAGGTCCTTCTGCTCGATCTGCTCCTGCAGCGAGATCGTGTGGGTGGAAACGATGAGCTGCCGGCCCTGGTCGACGGCGTGGATGATGCCCGGGATGAGATAAGCGAGCGATTTGCCGACGCCGGTGCCGGCCTCGAAGAGCAGGGGCTCGTCGCGATGGAGGGCGCCGGCGGTCACGCAGGCCATCTGCTCCTGTTCCGGGCGGTGTTCGAGGTTGAGCGCATCGCACAACACGCCGGTCTCGCCGAACAATTCCTCCACCACCTCGCGAACGCGGGAGGGCTTGGGCCCGGTGCCTGCGCCCGGTCCGGAGTCATCATTCAGACCAATCATGGTCGCTCACTGAGCTTATTAAGCATCGGGGGTGCAATTGATATTTGCGAACGCCGGCCGCGCGGGGCAGGCTGGGGCATGGGCATTCCGAGCAGCACCGGCGGTAACTGGACCGAGGACCTGGTCCGATTCCTCTGCGAGCAGCCCGGCGTCGGCGCCGTCCGGCTCGATCCGGCGTCCCGGCAGGTCTCGGTGGCGACCATCGGGGAGGTCAACCTGGCCGACCTCGAGCAGCGGCTCGCGGCCACGATCGCCGCGGTGGAGGCCCGTTTTGCCGACCAGCCGGCGCGCCTCGCCGCGCTCGGTTTCTCCCTCAAGCGCGACGGTGACGCCGTCGTCATCGGCCGCAACATGGGCCAGACCGCCGAGAGGATGTGGCTCTGGCGCGAGATGGAGTGGCCGGAGATCAAGGCCGAGCCGACGCCCGCGGACCAGGAATGGCGCCTGCTGGCCGTGCTGGCGGCGATCTGCGGCGGTGCGGGCATCGCCGGCCTCCTGGCGGAGTATTTCCTGCCCGGCCTGCCCTGGCTGGCGAAGGGCCTCTTCCTCGCGGGCATCATCACCGGCGGCTGGGATGCGGCGGTCGATTCCTGGGAAAACCTCAAGAAGCGCGAGATCGACATCCATTTCCTGATGCTGGCGGTGGCGCTGGGCGCGATGTTCATCGGCGCCTGGGGCGAGGCGGTCCTGCTCCTGTTCCTCTTCTCCGCCTCCGGCGCGATGGAGGAATACGCGCTCGACCGCACCCAGCGCGAGGTCAGCTCGCTGCTGAAGTCGGCGCCGAAGCGCGCGACCGTGATCGAGGCGGACGGCCGCGAGCGCGAGATTGCCGTCGAGGAACTGCTGGTCGGCTCGCGGGTGCGCGTGCGGCCGGGCGGGGCTTTTCCGGCCGACGGCCTGGTGACCGCCGGCAAGAGCGCCTGCGACGAGGCCAACCTCACCGGCGAGGCCACGCCGGTCGAGAAGAGCAAGGGGGACCAGGTGTTCAGCGGCACGATCAACCTGTGGGGTTCGCTCGACTACGAGGTCGTGCGGCTGCCGGGGGAGAGCACGCTGCAGAAGATCATCCGGCTCATCCAGACGGCCCAGAAGCTCAAGGCGCCGAGCGAACGTTTCACGGACAAGTTTGGCACGGGCTACACCTACGCCGTCATCGGCGGGTCCTTCGCCATGTTCCTGGTGTGGTGGCTGGTCTTCGACCTGCCGGCCTTCACCAACACGCCGGAATTGCGCTCCGCGTTTTACCGGGCCATGACGCTCATGGTCGTGGCCAGTCCCTGCGCGCTCGTGCTGTCGATCCCGTCGGCCATCCTCGCGGCCATCGCATGGGGCGCGCGGCACGGCGTCCTGTTCCGCGGCGGCGCCGCGATCGAGAAACTGGCCGACATCAGCGTCGTGGCCCTCGACAAGACCGGCACGCTCACGACCGGCGAGCTGGCGGTGGTGGGCTACGAGAGTTTTCCGCCGGGACGTGAAACCGAGATCATGGAGCTCGCCTATGCGCTGGAGGCCAAGTCCGAGCACCCGCTGGCGCGCGCCATCGTGCGCGACGCCAAGGCGCGCGGCGTGCGGGAGCTGCCGCTCGGGGATTTCCAGAACATCGTTGGGCAGGGTGTCCGCGGCAGTTACAGCGGCGGGCAGGCCCTGCTGGGCCGGCGTGAACTGCTGGAATCCGGCCCGCTCGCCGGCTGGGCCGCCAAGCTGCCGCCGGCCTCGGCGGAACTATCCGAGGTGTGGATCGTCGGCCGCGACATGATCGGCCGGGTGCTCTTGCGCGACCAGATCCGGCTCGAGTCCAAGGCCGTGCTCGCCGAGTTGAAGGCGATGGGCATCCGCACGGTCATGCTGACCGGCGACCGGCGGCAGGCCGCCGAGTCGGTCGCCCACGAGCTGGGCCTCGACGAGGTCCGCGCCCACCTGACGCCCGAGATGAAGGTCGCCGCGATTCAGGAACTCCGGGCCGCGAACGGCGGCCGGAAGGTGGCCATGGTCGGCGACGGCGTAAACGACGCGCCGAGCCTGGCCGCGGCCGATGTCAGCGTGGCCATGGGCGCGCGCGGCAGCGACGCCGCGCTGGAGCAGGCCGAGGTCATCCTGATGCACGACCGCATCGAGAACTTCCTGTCGGCCGAGCGCCTGAGCCGGCGGGCGAAGGCCATCATCCGGCAGAACCTCACGATCTCGCTCGGCGTGGTCGTCATCATGGTCATCGCCACGGCCTTCGGCGCGGTGCCGCTGGCCATCGGCGTCGCGGCCCACGAGGGCAGCACGCTGGTGGTGTGCCTGAATTCGCTCCGGCTGCTTTTTGGGAAGAATGCCTGAGGTGGAACGCGGCCTCTGGACGCGTTTTCAGGATGCGCGTCTTGCTTTCAGGTCGCTTAATCCCGCAAACCCGTCCGGAGGCCGGGTTCCACCCTCAATCCTCGATCCATACCACGTCGCCCACGCGCACCTGCTCGAAGAGCGCGATGATCTCGAGGTTGTGCATCTCGATGCAGCCGCCGCTGAAAGGGGTGCCGAGGCGCTCCTCGTGGTTGGTGCCGTGGATGTAGACGTAGCGCCCGTAGGTATCGACGACCTCGCCCGCGGCATTCGTGCCGGCATTCACCCCCGGCTCCAGGCCGCGGAGCCAGAGGATGCGGCTGGTGATGAGATTGTCCGTTTGCTGCGCCGGGTCGAACTCGCGGAAATGTCGCCCGGTGCTGACGCGCGCCTTGAACACGATGCCCGGCGGCGTGCCGGCCCCGTGCTTCTCGGCGATGGCATGCAGGCCCCGCGGCGTGCCGAGGGAACCCTTCACATTCGACGGTGGGCGCAGCGAGGTGGATATGACATGGCTCTTCTGCAAAGCACAGTCTTGGAAAAACATCAGCGTTTGCTGTGCGATGCTGACAGCTATGACACGCGGTGTGGGCTTGATTCCCAGCGCCGCGCACCTTTCTTCTAACCGTTCCAACATTTCATTCACTGTGAGCAATAATTCCTATCGGGTCGGCATCGTCGGGGCCACGGGAGCAGTCGGTCAAGAGCTGATTGCCCTGTTGCAGGCGCACGCATTTCCGCTCGCGGAGCTGAGGCCGCTGGCCTCCGCTCGTTCCGCGGGCAAGAGCATCGATTTCGGCGGGAAAAAAGTCACCGTGCAGGAGGCGACCCCCGAGGCCTTCGCCGGCCTGAACGTCTGCTTCTTCGCCGCCGGCGGGTCCGTCACCAAGGCCCTCGCGCCCGAGGCCGTGAAGCGTGGCTGCCTCGTCATCGACAAGAGCTCGGCGTTCCGCATGGACCCGAACGTCCCGCTGGTCGTCCCCGAGATCAACCCGGACGCCCTGCGCAGGCACAAGGGCATCATCGCCAGTCCGAACTGCTCGACCGCCGTCGCGCTCATGGCGCTCTATCCGCTGCACCAGGCGTTCGGCCTGAAGCGCGTCGTCTTCTCGACCTACCAGTCCGTCTCCGGCACGGGCGCCGACGCCATCGTCGAGCTCGAGCAGCAGACGCAGGCCCATGTCGCGAAGCAGCCGCTGCCCCGAGAGGTCTACCCGCACCAGATCTTCCAGAACCTGATCCCGCACATCGACTCGTTCGGCGCGGATGGTTACACCGGCGAGGAGTCGAAGATGCGCAGCGAGAGCCGCAAGATCCTCGGTATGCCGGACCTGAAGGTCTCGGCCACCTGCATCCGCGTGCCGGTGGTGCGGGCGCACTCGGTCTCCATCAACGCCGAGTTTGAGCGCCCTGTCTCGGTCGAGGCCGCGCGCCGGGCCATCGCCGCCTTCCCGGGCGCCGAGCTCATCGACGAGCCGGCCAAGAACGCCTATCCCACGCCGCTGGCCTACAGCCGGAAGGAGAAGTGCGGCGTCGGCCGCATCCGCCTGGACACCGCGCTCGACAACGGCCTGGCCCTCTGGGTCAGCGGCGACAACCTCTGGAAGGGCGCCGCCCTCAACGCCATCCAGACCGCCGAGAAGATCATCGCGCTGGGTCTGCCGCTGAAGGCGTGAGGGTGCGTTTTGGAGGACTCAGCTCCAGCTGAGCCCTCCACGCCGTGGCGCGGAACGGAGTCCGCGCCCTACCAATTCTCCCTTGCGAGCCCCGGAGGGTTGCCGTTTCTTGGCCGTCTTCCGGGCGGTTAGCTCAGTTGGTTAGAGCACCTCGCTTACACCGAGGGTGTCGGGGGTTCGAGTCCCTCACCGCCTACCATTCAACCACATGAAAATCCTCCTCGCGACCCGCAAAAGCCCGCTGGCCCTCACCCAGACCGAGATGGTCGCCGCCCACCTGCGCGCCACCATCCCCGGCGCCGAGTGCGAACTGCTCAAGATGGTCACCACCGGTGACCGGCAGGCCGAGTGGTCGCTGACGAAGCAGGGCGGCAAGGGCCTGTTCACCGCCGAGCTCGAGCAGGCGCTGCTGCGCGGCGAGGCCCACGTGGCCGTCCACAGCTGCAAGGATCTGCCGGGCGAGATCGTCGCCGGCCTGGTCGTCGCGGGCTACATGCCGCGGGAGGATGTTCGCGACGTGCTGGTGTTGCGCGAGGGCGTCACGACGCCGGCCACCATCGCCACCAGCAGCCCGCGCCGGCAGATGCAGGTGAAGAAGCTTTTCCCGGCCGCCACCTTCACGGAGATCCGGGGCAACGTCGACACGCGCCTCAAGAAGATCGCCGCCGGCGCGGCCGACGCGACCATCCTGGCCCGCGCCGGCATGAACCGCCTCGGTATCCACAGCTGGCCGGGCATCACCTTCCGCCCGCTCAACCTCGACGAAAGCGTCCCGGCCGTGGGGCAGGGGGCCATCGCTATCCAGAGCCGCGCGGAGGACGCCGCGCGTTTTGCCGCCGTGCTCGACGCGGCCACCGCCCGCAGCGTGACGGTGGAGCGCGCCCTGCAGGCCGCGCTCGGCGGCGGCTGCCAGATGGCCTTCGCCGCCCACGTCGCCGGCGACCAGCTGTATTTCTTCCACGAAAAGACCGGCATCCGCACGCTGCCGCTGGCCGCCGCGGATTACGCCGCGCCGGCCGCCACGGCGGCCCGGGTGCTCAAGGAACTCGGACTCTCATGACCAAAGCCCCGCTCGCCGGCCGCCGCATCGCGCTCACCCGTCCCGCCGCCTCGTCTTCCGACTGGCGCGCCCGCCTCGAAACGCTGGGCGCCGAGGTGGTCGACCTGCCGCTCATCCAGGTCAGCAAGGACGTCAACCTGCACACGCTCAACGAGGTCTTCCAGGAGATCGGCGGCTACGAGTGGATCATCTTCACGAGCGTCAACGGCGTGAAGTATTTCTTCGAGGAGTTTCACCGCGTTTATGACGACATCCGGGCCTTCGGCCTCATGCGCATCGCCGTGGTCGGCGAGGCCACCGCCGCCGCCGTCCGCGAGCAGCACCTGCGCGTCGAGCTGCAGCCCAAGAAGGCCAACGCCGAGGAGCTCGCCAAGGCCCTCATCGAGCGCGAGGGCATGGACAGCGCCAAGGTCCTTGTCATCACCGGCAACAAGAACCGCGAGACCCTGGTGCAGAAGCTCGAGGAGGCCCGCGCCATCGTGGACATCCTGCCGGTCTACAAGACCGAGGAGACCGATCTGGCCAAGGACCCGGTGGCCGGCGATTTTCGCGCCAAGGGGGCCGACGCCATCCTGTTTGCCAGCCCGTCGGCCGCGCAGTCCTTCTTCGACCAGGCCGCCGCGCTCAAGCTCGCGGCCAAGGCGAAACGCCCCCTTGCCGGCAGCATCGGCCCGAGCACGACCGCCACGATGAAGCAGCTCGGCCTGCCGGTGGACTTCGAGGCCGCGGATGCCAGTCTCGACTCCCTGGTCACGGCGTTGCTCAAGAAGCTTTAACCACTAATATCCACTAAGGCCTCACTAATCAGGACTGGATTGAATTAGTGCCTGATTAGTGTGTTTTAGTGGTGAACCTCTCCCCATGAAAGTCCCCTTCCTCGACCTCAAGCTCCAGCACCAGGCCATCCGCACCGAGGTGCTGGCGGCGCTCGCCGACACCTACGACAACACCCGCTTCTGTCTCGGGCGCGACGTGGAGGATTTCGAGAAGGCCTTCAGCGCCACGCTCGGCTACCCGCGCACGCTCGGCATGAACAGCGGCACCTCGCCGCTGCACCTCGCGTCCATCGCCGGCGGCTTCGGGCCGGGCGACGAGGTCATCACGACGCCTTTCACCTTCGCCTCCAGCTGCTGGGGCATCAGCTACGTCGGGGCCAGGCCGGTGTTCGTCGACATCGACGCCGACACCTGGTGCATCAGCCCGGAGGCCATCGCGAAGGCGATCACGCCCAAGACCAAGGGCATCGTGGTCGTGCATATCTTCGGCCAGCCGGCGCGGATGGACGAGATCATGGCCATCGCGAAGGCGCACAAACTGTTTGTCGTCGAGGACTGCGCCCAGGCCGTCGGCGCCAGCTACAAGGGCGCGCCGGTCGGAAGCATCGGTGACTGCGGCACGTTCAGCTTTTATCCCACCAAGAACCTCGGCGGCTGCGGCGAGGGCGGGGCGTTTGTCTCGAAGCATGCGGCCGTCATGGACAAGGCCCAGCTGCTACGCGTGCACGGTTCGCCCAAGCGTTACACGCACACCGAGGTCGGTTTCAACTTCCGCATGGACGGCTTCCAGGGCGCGGTGCTGAACATCAAGCTGAGGAAGCTCGCCGGCTGGACGGCCCGCCGCCGCGCGATCGCCGCGATGTATCGAGCCGGCATCAAGCGTCCCGACGTGCAGCTGCCGGTCGTGCCGGCCTACGGCGAGTCCGTGTGGCACCAGTTCACGCTGTTGCACCCGAAGCGCGACGAGCTGCGCGTGCATTTGGAGAAGAACGGTATCGGCACCGAGATCATCTACCCGGGCCCGATGCACCGGCAGCCGTGTTATGCGTCGCTCGGGTATGCCGCCGGCAGTCTGCCGATCGCGGAAAAGACCAGCGCGACCTGCGTCAGCCTGCCGATCTTCCCCGAGCTGACCGACGAGCAGGTGGTGCACGTGATCACCACCGTGAATTCCTTCTGAGGAAGCGAAGATACGAAGAAACAAAGTATGGCTTCGTTTCTTCGCTTCTTTGTGTTCATCTGCCGGACATGATCAACGGGGTCAGGCTCAAGGTTTGTGGCATCACCTCGCTGGTGGATGCCGATGCCGCCGACGCCGTCGGGGCGGACTACCTCGGTTTCATCTTCCACGCGAAGTCGCCCCGCCACATCGCGCCGGCCCAATACCAGGCCATGACCGAACGGCTGCCGCCGCGCAAGCGGGTGGCGGTGTGCGTCGAGCCCTCCGCCGCCGAACTGGCCGCGCTGGTGGCGCTGGATTTCGACCGGTTTCAGATCCATTTCGGGGCCGACACGCCGGTGGCCACGATCGCCGCGTGGTCGCAACTGGCCGGAAAGGCCCGGTTGTGGCTCGCCCCCAAGCTGCCGCCGGGGCAGGACGTGAAGCCCGAGTGGCTGGTGCAGACGGAGGCCTTTCTGCTCGATACTTTCCATGCCGACAAATTCGGCGGCACGGGCGAGACCGGTGACTGGGGCAAGTTCAAACGTCACCGCGAAGCCCAGCCCACGAAGACCTGGATCCTCTCGGGCGGCCTGAACGCGGATAACATTGCCGCGGCCGTGACAGCCACCGGCGCGAAGTTCGTCGACGTGAACAGCGGGGTCGAGCAATCCCCCGGCATCAAGAGCCCGGCCAAGCTTCAGGCGCTGGTGCTGGCGCTGCACAACGCCACGAAACACGACAATCCGTCTTATCACCCATGAGTGATTCGCCGTTCCCGCGCATGGTCCGGGCCGTTCTTTTGGCGCTGGCCGTCTGCTTCCTGCTGATCGGATGTTCCAGCCGGTCTATGCCGCCCGCGGCCCACGATCCTGAGCCGGTGATGTCAGCTCCGCCCCCGCCACCCCCGCCGCCTCCGCCACCACCACCGGTGACCTCGATCAACCCGAACGTGGTTGAGGGCACGGAATTCGACCAGGTGCGGGTCTTCTTCGCCACCGACCGCAAGGCCGAGGGCGATGGTTTCAGCTTTGGCGGCGAACGCGGCACCGGCCTGACCTACGGCAGCGTGTTCGTCAGCATCCCGCACGACCATGTCGCCGGCGCGATCGAGAAACCTTCCATCTGGCGCCTGGAATTCAGCCCGGACCCGGCCCGGCACATGACCATCACGCGCCGGTCGCTGGATGACCGGGATGGTTTCTTCGCGGACCTGCGCGCCTCGCTCGCCCGCAGCGGGAGCAACGCCTCGTTCGTCTTCGTGCACGGCTACAACGTGGCCTTCGACGATGCCGCCCTCCGCACCGCGCAGATCACCTACGATCTCAATTTCCTCGGCGCCCCCGTCTTCTACAGCTGGCCCTCGCAGGCCACGCTGCAGGGTTATCCGATGGACGAGAACAACGTCCAGTGGAGCGAGGCCAACCTGAAGGGTTTCCTGCTGGATTACGCGCGGAATTCCGGCGCCAAGGACATCTATCTCATCGCGCACTCGATGGGCAACCGGGCGCTCACCGGTGCGGTGAAGGCGCTTTTCGCCGAGCATCCCGGGCTGAAGGGCCGCTTCAAGGAGATCATCCTGACCGCGCCCGACATCGACGCGGACATCTTCAAGCGCGACATCGCGCCGGCCCTCGCCGCCGGCTGCGACAAGATCACGCTTTATGTCTCCGACGGCGACAAGGCGCTGCTGGCTTCCAAGCAGGTCCACGGTTATCCGCGCGCCGGTGATTCGGCGACGGGGGTCGTGGTGGTGCCGGGCATCGAGACGGTGGACGCCTCGGGCCTCGACACCAGTTTCCTCGAGCATTCCTATTTCGCGGAGACGGGTTCGGTGCTGACGGACATCCGCAAGCTCGTGCTCGATCAACTGCGCGCCGCCCAGCGCGGGCTGAAGAAAATGTCCGCCGGGGGCCGCGACTATTGGAAGATCGACCTCGGGGCCCCGGGCCATTGAGGTTCCGGCTTCAGGCCCGCAGCACGATCAGTCCCAGCGTGGGCAGCAGGTTGTGCAATGAGTGGAGGATCGCGGTCATCCCGAAGGCCAGCAGCGGGGATTTTTTCTCCCAGGCCAGGTAGCACAGGGTGAAAATCAGGAAGCCCCAGAAGACCTCGAGACCCCACAGCGGCCGGGCCAGCGAGTGCAGGCCGGCGCAGACGAGAGCCGTCGCGAACGGAACGTATGCCGCCCGGCTCACCAGCCGGTGGAGAATCCAGATCAGGATCACCATGCCAAAGGTCTCCACGAGCGGCGCGAAGACGCACATGGCCAGCAGCACCCGCGGCAAGGTTTCCCAGGGCAGGCCGGGGGCGGGGATGCCGGTGAGCTTCGTGATGGCGAAGCTCACGGCGACTGTCACCGGCAGGTCGGCCAGCAGGGCCCGGCCGAGGTAGGCGGCCTTGGGTTGCTCGCGGTCCGACAGGCGGTGCCAGAAGGCGGTGAGGGGAGTGGGCATGGGCACGTGAACATGGACAGCTGAAACCTGCTGTGGCAGCGGGCCAAGCCAAAGGTTTATCCAGAATCTGGTGGGAGGGGCTTTATGCCCCGACGATCAACGTCCGCCGACAAAAGTCGGGGCATGAAGCCCCTCCCACCTCGAGGCCGGTAAATGCTCAGCGCCGGCGTTTGCCCGGCGGTTTGCCGCCGCCTTTTACCATCCACCACGTGCTGCCCAGGATGAGGATCAAACCGGCGCCGTAACGCCAGTGGTGGGTGAGGACGCGGGTTTTCCCGTCAATGCCGGTCTTCAAATACGTGAGCCCCGTCTCGGTCTTGCCGGCGAGCGACACCTCGCGTTCGTAACCGGCATAAAAGAACCACAGCCCTCCCGCGAACGCCGCCAGGGCGAGGAGCAGTTGGACGAAGCGGTTCACGGTGGAGCCTAGAATCCGGGCATGCCACCCATCCCGCCGCGGCCCTTCATCTGTTCCATCTGCCGCATGAGCTTCTTCTGGTTACCGCCCTTCATCATCTTCATGAGCTTCTGCATCTGCTCGAACTGCTTGATGAGCTGGTTGACCTCGAGGACCTTCACGCCGGCGCCGGCCGCGATGCGCATGCGGCGGCTGCCGTTGAGCAGGCCGGGCTTGCGGCGCTCCTGGATGGTCATCGACCGGATGATGGCCTCCGTGCGCTTCATCTGCCGCTCGGCGTCGTCGGGCAGCTGCACGCCGCTCATGCCGGGCATCATGCCCATCAGCGACTGCATCGAGCCCATCTTCTTCACCTGCTGCATCTGCGCGAGGAAGTCCTCCAGGTTGAAATCCGCCTTGCGCATCTTCTCGGCCATGCGCTCGGCCTCCGCCTGGTCGATGTTCTCCTGCGCCTTCTCGACGAGCGACACCACGTCGCCCATGCCGAGGATGCGGGAGGCGAGACGGTCGGGATAAAAGGGCTCGAAGTCAGCCGTCTTCTCGCCGGTGCCGATGAACTTGATGGGCACGCCGGTGACGGCCTTGATGGACAGCGCCGCGCCGCCGCGGGCGTCGCCGTCGAGCTTGGTCAGGATGAGGCCGGTCACGCCGAGCGCGTCGTGGAAGGCCTTGGCGACGTTCACGGCCTCCTGGCCGAGCGCGCCGTCGGCGACGAGCAGCACCTCGTCGGGCTGGATCTTCGCGTGGAGTTTTTTGACCTCCGCGATCAGGTCGGTGTCGATCTGGAGGCGGCCGGCGGTGTCGAAGAGGATGACGTCGGCGTTCGCGGCCAGCGCGGTCTCCAGCGCGGTCGCGCCGATGGCGGGGACATCCTTGGAGTTGCGGTCCGCGTAGAAGCCGAGCTCCTCCTGCTTGGCGAGGATCTCGAGCTGGTCGATGGCGGCGGGGCGGTAGACGTCGCACGCGACGACGAAGGGCCGGGCGCCCTTCTTCTTGAGCTGCTTGCCGAGCTTGGCGGTGGAGGTCGTCTTGCCGGAGCCGTGGAGACCGACCATCAGCACCTTGAGCGGGCGCTTTGCGGCGAGTTCGGTCGTGCCTTCGCCGAGGAGCTTCACGAGCTCGTCGTGGATGATCTTGACGACCATCTGCCCGGGCGTGACGGACTTCAGGACCTGCTGGCCGGTGCACTCGGCCTGGACGCGGTCGATGAACTCGCGGGCGACCTTGAAATGGACGTCGGCGGCCAGCAGGGCGGCGCGCACTTCCTTGAGGGCATCCGCCATGTTGGCCTCGGACAGGGAGCCGACGCCGCGCAGGTTGCGCAGGGCGCCGGTCAGTTTATCGGTCAGGCTTTCGAACATGGAACCGCGAACTGAAACCACTAATGGGCACTAATAAACACTAATCTTGGGGTGGAATCCTAGGTGAAACCCGGCCTCTGGACGGGTTCCAGGGCGCACGTTGCACAAACCCGTCCGGAGGCCGGGTTCCACCCTCCGCCCGGAATCTTCTTGCTGGCCAGTCGGGCTTGTCCCTTAGACCTTAGCGCTATGTCCCGAACCGTCGCCATCGTAGGCCGCCCCAATGTGGGCAAAAGCCGCCTGTTTAACCGGCTGGCCAAGAAGCGCATCTCCATCGTCCACGACATGCCCGGGGTCACCCGGGACGTCGTGACGACCGAGGTGAAGGAAGGCGGCTACACGTTGCTCGACACCGGCGGCCTCGGCCTGACCGGCGGCGACACCCCGGCGCGCATCATCAAGGCCTCCGAGGAGCAGGTGGCGTTCGCCATCGAGGCGGCCACGGTCATCCTTTTCACCATCGACGCCCGCGAGGGGGTGACGGCGCTCGACGAGCGCATCGCCCAGAAGCTCCGCAAGAGCAAGAAGCAGGTCCTGCTCGTCGCCAACAAGGCCGACAGCGGCAAGGAGAAGATCACGGACATCTCCGAGTTTCACCGCCTGGGCTTCGGCGAGCCGTTCTACATCTCGGCCGAGCACGGCGTTGGCGAGGCTGAGCTGCGCATTGCGATCCTCGCCAAGCTCGGGCCTGTGCCCGAGGAGACCGACCTCGACAAGGAACGCCTCGGCATCGTGTTCGTCGGCCGGCCCAACGTCGGCAAGTCCTCCCTCAGCAACCGCCTGCTCAACAGCGACCGGCTCATCGTCAGCGACCTGCCGGGCACGACGCGCGACGCCGTGGAGCTCGACTTCGAATACAAGAGCCGCGAGGGCAAGTCCTGGCCCTTCCGCCTGATCGACACCGCCGGCATCCGTCCGGCGACGAAGCTCGCGTCCTCCGTCGAGTATTTCTCCCGCCTGCGCTCGCTCGAGGCCATCCACCACGCGCACGTCGTGTTCATGGTGGTCGACGCCATGGAGGGCATCACGCAGCAGGACCAGGCCATCGCCGGCGAGATCATCAAGGCCGCCAAGCCGATCGTCATCGTCGTCAACAAATGGGACCTCGTGCACGAGCTGTTCCAGAAGCGCCTCGTCGAGAAGTTCGCCACGGAGCGCGAATACCGCGAGGACTACGAGAAGACGCTGTTCCAGAAACTGTTCTTCACGCCCGGCGCGCCCGTGATGTTCGTGTCGGCCCTGACCGGCCACGAGATCACCCGCATGCTCAAGGCGGCCCGCGCGCTCAACAAGCGCCTCGATACGAAGATCCCGACCGCCAAGCTCAACGCCGCCATCATCCGCCTGGCCGACCGCACGCCGCCGCATTCCACCTTCGGCGTCCGTTTCCGCATCTACTACGCCACGCAGACCGGCACGCGGCCGTTTCGCATCAAGATTTTCTGCAACCAGGAGCGCAGCCTCACCGAGTCCTACCGGCGCTACCTCGAGGCCGGCCTCGTCAAGGAATTCGAGCTCGACGGCTGCCCGATCCACTTCGATCTCATCGGCAAGAAGAAGCAGTCGGTCGCCGACCGCCTCGCCGCCAAGGGCCAGCGCCAGAACCAGGCCGCGGCCGAGGCGGGCGAGGATTTCGACCCGGGCCTGATGGATGATTGAACCATGCTGCGGATCGTCTTCATGGGCTCGGATGCGATCGCGCGGCCGGCGCTGGACTGGCTGGCGGGCGAGGGGGGCAAGGTCGGCCAAGTAGTCGCCGTTTTCACCCAGCCGGACCGCCCCGTCGGCCGCGGGCAGCAGATCCGGCCCAATGACATCAAGGTCTGGGCGCAGGCCCACGACCTGCCCGTGTTCCAGCCCGGGAAAGTGGGCGAGACCGAGCGCCAGCAGCTCGCGGACCTGAAACCCGACCTGACGCTGGTCATGGCCTACGGACACATCTTGAAGCAGGACGTGATCGACACCCCGCGGCTCGGCACGCTGAACCTGCACACATCGATCCTGCCGAAATACCGCGGCGCCTCCCCGATCCAGACCGCCACGGCCTGCGGCGACAAGGAGACCGGCGTCACGCTCATGCGGATGGTGCGGCAGCTCGATGCCGGCCCCGTGGCGGACGTCGAGCGCGTCGCGATCAGCGCGCACGACACGGCCGCCGAGGTCGAGGCGAAGCTCGCGCTCGCGTGCGTGCCGTTGCTGGCCCGTTGCCTGCCGCGGATCGCCGCCGGCACCCAGCCGTTCACGGTGCAGGATGAGACGCAGGTGACGTTTTGCCGGAAGCTCGAGAAAAGCGACGGGGTGCTCGATTTCACCCAGCCGGCTGCCGTGCTGGCCGCCCGGATCAACGGTCTGATGCCGTGGCCCGGTTGCGCCGTGGAGATCAACGGCCAGATCGTGAAGCTGGGTCTCGCGGATGTTTGCAGTCTATTCGATGACAAACCGGCTGAGCCGGGTGTCGTGGTCGGGGCGGATGCCGAAGGGCTGCTGGTCGGCACGGGGCGGGGGGCATTGCGCCTTCGCAAGCTCCAGCGACCCGGTGGGAAAATGCTGCCGGCGCCGGAATTCCTGCGCGGCTGGCCGGTCGCGCCCGGCACCCGCCTGCCGTCGCAGCCGATGCCCGCGCTGGTCGCGTCTGCGCCGTTCCCGCGAGCCAAGGGCTAAGGCTTGTTTTTGTCCGGCGAATTTCCCACGCTCCCGCCCATGCCCAGCCTTATCCTGCGAACCTTCGTCCTGTCGGCCACCCTCGTCGGTTTCGCTTCCGCCCAGGTGGACAACACGCGGATCGAGCTGGCCAACCTGCGGCAGGACGTCGCCCTCCTGACCCAGCGCGTCGGCGAGCTGGCGATGGCGGTCGAGCAGCTCACCCGCGACAACAACAGCCTCCAGGCCAAGGCCAATCAGAGTTACGTGACCGTTGAGCAGCTCAACCGGGCCGTGGCCGACACCAACCGCGCCATGCAATCCGCGCTGGCCGACCAGAAACGCGAGACCCTCCAGCAGGTCGCCGGGCAGATCGAGCGCCTCGGCAAGCAGACCAACGCCGCCCTCGACGCGCTGGCCAAGAACCAGGCCACGCGCCCCGCGGTGCAGACCAACTTCGGTGACGACTTCCCGAAGGAAGGCATCAACTACACCGTGCAGGCCGGGGACACGCTCGGCGAGATCGCGCGCAAGAACAACGCGAAGCTGCAGGACATCATCAACGCGAACAAGATCTCCGACCCGACCCGCATCCGTGTCGGCCAGACCCTCTTCATCCCGCAGGGCAAATAATCATGGCTACCCCGAAATCACGTCTCGGCCGCGGGCTCGGCGCCCTCATCACCAGCGGCAACGCCGCCCCGAAACCCGCGACGCCCGCGCCCGTCGCCGCGGCCCCCGTGGCGGCGCCCGCCAACGACGGCCTGCCCGGCTACCGCGAGATCGCCGTGCACCTGGTCGAGCCGAATCCCTACCAGCCGCGCAAGGAGTTCTCCGACGAGGCGCTGACCGAACTCGTGGAGAGCATCCGGGCCGAGGGCCTGCTGCAGCCGATCGTGGTCCGCGCCGCGGGCGACAAGTTTCAGCTCATCGCCGGCGAGCGCCGCTGGCGCGCCTTCCAGCAGCTCAAGCTCAAGAGCATCCCGGCCCGCGTGATGACGTCGAGCGACGCTTCGTCCGCCTCGCTGGCCCTGATCGAGAATCTCCAGCGCGCCGACCTCAATCCGCTGGAGGAGGCGCATGGTTACGCCAGCCTCATCCGTGACTTCGACCTCACGCAGGACGCCGCCGCCCAGCGCGTGGGCAAGGGCCGCGCCACGGTCGCCAACTCCCTCCGCCTGCTCGGCCTCGAGCCGGAGCTGCAGGGTTACGTCGGCAAGGGCATGCTCAGCGTCGGCCACGCGAAGGTGCTGCTCGGCGTCGAGCATTCCCCGGAACGCCTGGTGCTCGCGCGCCGCGCCCTTGAGCAGGGGCTGAGTGTCCGCGCACTCGAGGAACTGACCCGGCACAAGGCCGGCGGTCCCGGCAAGAAGCGCAAGATGCCCGGCGCCACGGCGGCGGCGCTGACCGACATCGAGAAGCGCCTCACCACGCACCTCGGCGCCCGGACCAGCCTCAAGCATTCGCCGAAGCGGGGCCGCATCATCATCGAATACCAGGGCAACGAGGACCTCTCCCGCGTGCTGGAGAAAATGGGTATCACGCTGTAAGTCCGGGGGTAGGGCGGTGAGTCCCTACACCGCCGGGCTGGCCAAGGCGCGGAACGGAGTCCGCGCCCTGCCGGCTCAGAACTTTGTTTTGACAAGCCTTCCCGGAACACGCTTCTTTGCACCCTTTATGAGTCTAGTCATCGGTATCCTAACTTTCGTCCTGATCATCACTTCGCTGTTCCTGGTGCTGGTCGTCCTCATGCAGCGGGCCAAGACCGACGGCGGCATGGGCGCGGCCATGGGCGGCGGCAGCATGGAGTCCACCTTCGGCGCGGACACGAACAACGTCCTCACCGGCGCGACCATCAAGGCCGCCATCGTCTTCTTCGTGGTGACCTTCGTCCTTTATCTGGCCCACATCTACCAGACCAAGCACAAGGACGCGGCCGACAACCGGCTGCCGACGGTCGTGGCCCCCGCCGCGACGCCCGCTCCGCAACCCGCAACCCCCGCGCCGGTTGAGCCCAAGAAGCCCTGACCTCCCAAGCCCGGCCCTCCGCCGGGCTTTCTTGTTTGCGCTCGCGCTGGCCGTGTTGCCGGCGCTCAGCGCGCAAGGCACGCGTTTCCGCCCGGCGCCCGCCTACGTGGCCGGCGGCAAGGCCGACCAGGCCGAAGGCGGCCGGATCCTGGCTACCTTCCGCCAGGCCGGCATCGCGGGCACCTACTGGCTTTCCTTTGAGCTGCGGGTCATGCCGCGCAAGGGCGCCGAGCGCGTGCTGGAGGGCGAACTCTTCGGCACCCGCGGCCCCGCCGGTCCCCTCACGCGCCTCAGCCTCGGCGACGAGCGCTGGCTGATCCAGTCCGGCCCGGCGCCCGCCGCGTGGACCGCCCCCGGCGGCGTGGCCGTGCGCGCCGCCACCACGGCCGAGACCCTGCAACCGGTGGCCGGCACCGACTTTTCGCTTTTCGACCTGCAGATGCCGTTCCTGCACTGGTCGGATTTCGTCTACGAGGGCCTCGCCAAGGTGCGGGGCCGTCCCGCCCACCAGTTCGTGCTTTATCCGCCGGCGGACATCGCCGCCGCCCGGCCCGATCTCAGCGGCGTGCGCGTCTACCTCGACACCCAGTTCCAGGCGCTGGTGCAGGTCGAGCAACTCGGCCCCGACGGCAAGGCGGCCAAGAGCGTGACGCTCATCGATCTCAAGAAAGTGGGCGAGCAATGGCTCGTGAAGTCCATCGACCTGCGCAACCATCTCACCCGCGACAAGACCCGCCTCACCTTCAAGGCGGCGGCGCTGGACCTGGCGCTGCCGGAGGAGACCTTCGGGCCGGCGCAGCTGGCGCAGCCCGCCCCGCCGGTGCCGCGGGAGAAACTGCAGGGCCTCTAGGATGTCCGCGAAGTCATCCAAGCCGTTCCCCATCCAGATGGAGGTGGAGTTCATCGACCGGCTCAGCGAGCCGGTGCGCGATGGCAAGGCGAAGTCCGTCAGCGACATCATCCGCGCGGCGCTGGAACGTTATGATTTCACGGATGTGCTGGTGCTGCACCCGGCCCAGCTGCAGATCTCGGTGCGCCTGCCGGTGGAGATCCGCCGGCAGCTCAAGAAGACGGCCCGCGCCAAGCACACCAGCGTCGGGCATCTCGTGCGCGCCGCCGTCGAGGCCTACCTGCCGGAACTGGAGGCGCTGCCGGCCCCGGCGGATGCGCCGGTCGCACCCCAGCCCCGGAAGCGGCGCAAGAAGAAGCGGGCGAAGCGCTGACCGATGCGTTGCTTGGAGGCGGGGCCTATGACATCCGCGCGGCCACGGCTGGCTTGCGTTCAGAAACCGCGGGCCTTTAGTCCTGACCCCAATGAGCACTCCGCATCCGTTGTCCGTCTGGGCCCGCAATGTCTCGCCGTCGCCGACTCTCGCGATCGACGCGAAAGCCAAGGCCATGCTCGCCGCCGGCGAGGACGTCTGCAGCTTCGCCGCCGGCGAACCGGATTTCGACACGCCCCAGTTCATCAAGGACGCCGCCATCGCCGCGCTGCAGGGCGGCAAGACCAAGTATGCGCCCACGCCCGGCATCGAGCCGCTGCGCCAGGCCATCGCCGACCGTTACGCCGCCGAATACGGCTACAAGATCGCGCCGGCCCAGGTCGTCGTCTCCCCCGGCGGCAAATATTCCTGCTACCTCGCCATCCTCGCGACCTGCAACCCGGGCGACGAGGTCATCATCCCGGCGCCGTATTGGGTCAGCTATCCCGAGATGGTGAAGCTCGCCGGCGCCACGCCGAGGTTCGTCCTCTGCGACGACCGGGCCGGCTTCAAGCTCACCCCCGCGCTGCTCAAGGCCTCCATCACGCCCAAGACCAAGCTGCTCGTCCTCAACTCCCCGTCGAACCCGACCGGCGCCATCTACAGCCGCGCCGAGCTGGCCGCGCTCGCCGACATCTGCGTCGCGCACAACCTTTACGTGCTGGCCGACGAGATGTATGAGCACCTGATGTATGACGGCAACGCGCCGGTGAACTTCGCCATGCTCGGCGCCGAGGTCGAAAAGCGCACCATCACGGTCGCGGGTTTCTCCAAGAGCTACTCGATGACCGGCTGGCGCCTCGGCACGCTCGTGGCGCCGGCCCCGATCGCCAAGGCCTGCGCCGAGCTGCAGAGCCAGATGTCGTCCAACGCCACCACCTTCGCCCAATACGGCGCGCTCGCCGCGCTGAAGGAGAAGGCCAGGGCCGACGCCGCGCTGGCCGAGATGAAGACCGCCTTCGACCGCCGCCGGAAGCACCTGCACGCCGAGCTGAACAAGATCCCCGGCGTCACCTGCCTCCTCGCGGGCGGTGCGTTCTACCTTTTCCCCAACATCTCCAGCTTCGGTCTCAAGGACACCGAGTTCTGCGCGAAGCTGCTGGAGCAGGAGAAGGTCGCGGCGGTCCCGGGCTCGGCGTTCGGCGCCGAGGGCTACCTGCGCCTCAGCTACGCCACGTCCGACGAGATCATCCGCAAGGGTATCGAGCGGCTGGCGCGCTTCTGCGCGAGCCTGAAGAAATAAGGTGGAGCGCGGCCTCCGGACGCGCTTTCAAAATCAACCAACCCGTCCAGAGGCCGGGTTCCACCTTGAAACCGACCCTCATTCGGCGCGTCATTCCCGCATGCGCCTTTTCTCACTCGCCGTCCTGATCGTTTTGGCCGCCGCCCGTCTCGGGGCGGAGCAGCTCGAGCGGCTCACCTGGGTCGTTGACGGTGTGACCCGGGAGGCGCTGGTCCATGTGCCCGCCAGTATTCCCGCCGGCGGCGCACCCCTGGTCTTCGCCTTCCACGGCCACGGCGGTTCGATGACGCAGGCGTCGCGCAGTTTTCCGATCCATGAAAAATGGCCCGCGGCCATCGTGGTTTATCCGCAGGGGCTGCCCACCGTCGGTCAGCTGACCGACCCCAAGGGCGAGCGCGCCGGCTGGCAGGGCCGGGCCGGGGCGGAAGGCGACCGGGACCTGAAGTTTTTCGACGCGATGTTCGCCGGCCTGAAGAAGCGCTACGGCGTCGACGGCCGGCGCGTCTACTCGACCGGACATTCCAACGGTGGCGGCTTCACCTACCTGCTCTGGGCGGAGCGAGGCGACATATTCGCGGCCATGGCGCCGTCCTCGGCGCTGCTCGGCCGCGGCTTCCGGGGCCTCACGCCCAAGCCGGTGCTGCATGTCGGCAGCCCGCAGGACGAACTGGTGAAGTTCGCCTGGCAGGAGCGCATGCTCGACCATGTGCTGAAACTGAACGGCTGCGGGGCGTTCAAGCCGGACGCCATGGGCTATACGGACTATCCGTCCAAATCGGGCAATGACGTGGCGGTCTACCTGCACGCCGGCGGGCACAAGTATCCCAGCGAAGTCGCGCCGGAACTGATCGTGAAGTTCTTCCAGGCGCATCCGGCACCGGGCAGCTAAGGTAGGGGCCGTTGCCCTCAACGGCCTTCGGCCAAGGGCGGTTGAGGGCAACCGCCCCTACCGGTTCACTTCACCAACGGCATCAGCGCCCGCAGGCGCGGGTCGCGCAGCCAGAGGCCGCCCCAGAGCACGATGCCGAGGATGACATGCGTGACCGGCGGCTCGCCGACCCGCAGGTGGGTGAGCATCGCGCCGCCGAGGTAGCCGGTCAGCAGGATCGCCCCGACGACCGCCGTGCGCGGGACGAGGTAGACGCCCAGACAGGCGAGCTCGAGGATCCCGAGGTTCACGGCCCACGAGACGGGGATCTGCAGGTGGGTGAAACCCTCGGCGAGTTGCGGCGAGGAGGAGGAGACCAGTTTCATGACGCCACTGAAGGCGAAGAGGAGCGCGGGCAGGATCGTCATGATCCAGCCGGTGATGCGGGCGGCTTTGGAGGGAGCGGTGGTTTCCATGGATGTTTGGGGTTGATGTAGGTGGCGCGCTTGCGCGCCACGTTGCGTGCAAGCACGCAACCTACAGGTTCAGGCAGACAAAGTCGTGTCGTCGTCGAGCGACCGCTCGAGCATGCGGGCGAGGTAGACCTGCTCGGGACCGACATGCGCGAGCGCCAGGGCGCGCCGGAAACTTGCGGCGGCGGCGCGCTCATCCTTCAGGCGCCAGTGCAGCTCGCCGGTCACGGCGTGCAGCAGGTAATGCGATTCCAGGCGGTCCCGGCCGGTGATCTGGGCGAGGGCGTCGAGGCCGGCCTGCGGACCATGCAGGTGGGCGACGACCACCGCGCGGTTCAGCGCCACGACGGGCGAGGGTTTGAGCCGGTAGAGTTCGTCGTAGTGGCGCAGGATGCGCTCCCAGTCGGTGGCGGCGTAGTCCGTCGCCGTGCAGTGGATGGCGGCGATGCCGGCCTGCAGGTGGTATTCGCTGAGATCGTCACCCTCGGCGGCGGCGACCAGGTGCAGCAGGCCCTGTTCGATCAGGGCGCGGTCCCATTTCGAGCGGTCCTGGTCGTGCAGCCGGAGCAGGGCGCCGTGCTCGTCGAGGCGGGAGGGGAAGCGCGCCGCCGTCAGCAGCATGAGCGCGAGCAACGCGTGGGCGCGCGGGGTGCGGCCGGCCGGGTGGGCGAGGAGCACGGACATCAGACGGATGGCCTCGGTGCTGAGCTCCTCGCGCAGCAGGCGGTCGCCGGCGGAGGCCTTGTAGCCCTCGTTGAACAGCAGGTAGAGCGCGGCGAGCACGCCGTTGAGGCGGGGCGCGAGGTCCTCGCCCTCCGGGATCGCGAAGGCGATGCCCGCCTCGTGGATGCGCTGCTTGGTGCGGGTCAGCTGTTTCTCGATGGCCGCCTCGGTGCTGAGGAAGGCGCGGGCGATCTCGGCGGTGCTGAAACCGCAGATCATCTTCAGCGCGAGGACGACCTGCGCGTCGGGCGCGACCGCGGGATGACAGCACACGAACATCAGGCGCAGCGCATCGTCGCGGATCTCGTGGGCCGTCTCCCAGGCGATGGGGGGGCTCGCGATGGTCTGCTCGTGGTGGGTGATGATGGCCGCCTCCTTGCCGGCGGACATGCGCTGGCGGCGCAGGTGGTCCTTGGCGAGGTTCATCGCCACCTGGGTGATCCACGCGGAGGGGTTGGGCGGCACCCCGCCCATGGACCAGGTGCGCAGCGCGCGCAGCATGGCTTCCTGCGCCACATCCTCGGCGAGCGCCAGGTTGTGCACGCCGAGCAGGCGCAACAGGGCGCCGTGCAGGCGGCCGGTCTCGTGCCGGAAGAAATGCTCGACCAGCTGGGCGGGCTGGGGCGGGGTTGAAGGATCAGGTGTCATCTCTGGTTTTGTAGGTGGCGCGCTCGCGCGCCACGTTGCCCACGAGCGGGCAACCTGCGTTCAATGTGTCACAACCGCGCTCGCTTCGCCCGGCTTCGTGTTCACCCCGAGATGGCAGGTGGGCGTCATCTGGCGGACCTCGATGATGAGGCCGTAGGGCAGTCCGGGATGGCGTTGCGCGATGGCGGTGGCCTCGGCGAGGTCGCGGACCATCAGTTTCACGTAGCCGCCGATGGCCTCCTTGGCCTCGGGGAACGGTCCGTCGGTGATCCGCGCGCCGCCGGGCCCGGAGACGAGGCGGGTCTCAAGCTCAAGCGGCTGGCCCTCGGTGGCCTTGCCCTCGGCGACAAGGCCTTCGAACCAGGCGTTCCAGCGCGTCACGAGCTGCTGGCGCTGGTCCGGCGAGAGATGCGCGTGGGTTTCCGGCCCGGAGTTCCGGAAGAAGAGCAGGAAAGGGGCGGGCGGGGGCGTCGGTTGGGGGGCGGGCATGGGTGGCCGGGATTGAGGTGGAGGTGTCTCGTCACGCTCTACAACGAATGAGACGGGGGCAGGCGGACACGGGGGCGGAAATTACAGCTTTGGTCGTGGATTTTCAGCGATCGGCGCAGGGAAACGTGCGTTGGGTCGCCCCCGGATTGCCAAGGATGTCGCAGCCAGCCAAGCTTGTGTCGGCAAAAACTTCAACCTTCCTGTCCTAAGCCGGCCGGCTGGTTCGTTGAGTCTAAGAACCAGTCAACCCATGCTGCCGGTCGTCCTTATCCTTGCGTTTATCACCCTCCTGGTGGCCACCGAGCCTGCCATGCCGGGTGGGCACGGGCCCTGAACCTCCCCATCATGATCAAAAAAATCCTCCTCACCCTCGCGGCGATCATTGCCATCGTGCTCGTCGTGGCCGCGTTCCAGCCGTCCGAGTTCCGCGTCACCCGGAGTGCCACCATCGCCGCGCCGGCCGCCGCGATTTTCCCCGAGATCAATGATTTCCGCCGCTGGACGGCCTGGTCGCCCTGGGAGAAGCTCGATCCGGCCATGAAGCGCACCTTCGACGGTGCCGCGACGGGCGTGGGCGCCGGCTATGCCTGGGAGGGCAACAGCGACGTCGGCTCCGGCCGGATGACCGTCACGGAGAGCCGCCCCGCCGAGCTGATCAAGATCAGGCTGGAGTTCTTCCAGCCCATGCCCGGCGTCTGCCCGACGGAGTTCACCTTCCGGTCCGAGGGTGGGGCGACCACCGTCACCTGGACCATGTCCGGCACCAACAATTACCTCTCGAAGATCGTCTGCCTGTTCATGAACATGGACCAGATGATCGGCGGCGATTTCGAGAAGGGCCTGGCGGAACTCAAGCGCATCGCCGAGGCGAAGAAGTGATCCCTTCCCACTGATAACCACCAACCCCCGATCCCCATGACCAACTACGTCGACGGCTACATCCTGCCCGTGCCCAAGAAGAACATCAAAGCCTACCAGCGCATCGCCAGGCTGGCGTCCAAGGTCTGGCTTGATCATGGCGCCCTCAGCTATCGCGAGACCGCGGGCGACGACCTGCAGGTCAAGTGGGGCGTGCCGTTCGGCAAGCAGTTGAAGCTCAAGAAGGGCGAGACCGTCGTTTTTGCTTACGTCGAATACAAGTCCCGCGCGCACCGCGACAAGGTCAACGCCAGGGTGATGAAGGACCCGCGCATCGCCGCGATGTGCGACCCCAAGGACATGCCCTTCGACTGCCAGCGCATGGTCTACGGCGGCTTCAAGGTCCTGGTCGCGGGCTGACCTTGCGCATGTCCGAATCGCCCGCCGCTCCCGCGCTCGCCCGGTTTGCCGCCCTGCGGACCGAACTGGTCGAGCAGGCCTATGCGCTGGAACGCCAGGGGCGGCTGGACGCGGCGGACGTGGCCATCGCGGCCTCGGTCCGCCTCGCGGAGATCTGCGCGGAGCTCGAGGCCGGGGAACCGCAGCCCAATCCGGTGTAGGGGGAAATCACGTCCCTGCGTCCGGCGGCCGCGGCTGCACGTAGTCAGGGCGGGTCCGATGCGGCCGTTTCGCGCCGGGCCTGCTTGCATGAATGACGCTGAAAACACTCCTGTCTGGCTGATCACGGGCTGCTCCAGCGGCCTGGGCCGCGCGCTCGCCGGGCGCGTGCTGGCGCATGGCCACTGCGTGGTCGCCACGGCCCGCCAGCCCGCTTCGCTGGCCGAACTGGCCGCCGCGCATCCCGGGCGCTGCCGCTGCCTCGCGCTGGATGTGACTTCGCCCGGGCAGGTCACGACCGCGGTGGCGCAGGCCGCGGCGGCCTTCGGCCGGCTGGATGTGGTCGTCAACAACGCCGGTTACGGCCTGATCGGCGCGCTGGAGGAATGCTCGGAGGATCAGATCGAGCGCAATTTCGAGACCAACTTCTTCGGCGCGCTGCGGGTCATCCGCGCGGCGCTGCCGATCCTGCGCGCGCAGGGCCGCGGTCATTTCGTGAACATCAGCGCGGCCGCGGCCATCGCGAATTACGCCGGGTTCTCCGTCTACGGCGCCACGAAATGCGCCCTCGAGGCCGTGTCGGAGTCGCTCGCGGCGGAGGTCAAGCCGCTTGGCCTGCGCGTGACCGTCGTGCAGCCCGGTCCCTTCCGCACGGATTTCATCGCGCGCTCGCTCGAGCCGGCGGCCGGCGCGATCCCGGCCTACGAGCCGACGAGCGGGAAATTCAAGCGGTTCCTCGCCGCGATGGACGGCAAGCAGCCGGGCGATCCGGCGCGGGCGGCTGATGCCATCATCGCCGCGGTCGCGGCCGACCAGCCGCCGCTGCGGCTGGTGCTGGGCAAATACGCCATCGACAAGACCCGCCGCAAATTCGCCGCCGCCACCCGCGAGCTGGACACCTGGGCCGAGGTGGGCCTCGCCACGGAATGAGCCACCCGGACTACGCGGTCCTCGGCGCGGGCATTTCCGGCCTGATGCTCGCGCGGCGCCTGCAGGCGTCCGGGGCCTCCGTCGTGGTCCTGGAAAAGAGCCGTGGCTACGGCGGACGGCTGGCCACGAAGCGCGTGGGCGAGGCCGTCTTTGACCAAGGCGCCCAATTCTTCACGGCGCGCGACGCGGAGTTTGCCGCGCAGACCGAGGCCTGGCGGGCCGCCGGCTGGGTGGCGGAGTGGCCGGGCCAGTCGCCCGGGCGGCTGCTGGGCCGGCCAGCCATGACCTCCGTGCCCAAGGCACTCGCGGAGGGCCTGGACATCCGGCGCGAACACAAGGTCACCGCCGCCAACCTGCTGGCCGATGGCACTTGGGAGCTGGTCATCGAAAATCAAGCACCTGTCCGGGCCGGTCGTCTGCTGCTGACCAGTCCGGTGCCGCAGTCGCTCGCGCTGCTGGCGGCGGGCGGGGTGATCCTGCCCGCGCCGGTGCAAGGCTCCCTTTCACAGCTAACCTATCATCCGTGCCTGGCTTTGCTCGTGGTGCTGGCCGGTCCGAGTGCGGTGCCGTCCGGGGGCTTGGCGTTTCCCGACGGGCCCGTGCGCTGGCTCGCCGACAATGTCCGGAAGGGCATCGCGCAGAATGTGCCGGCGGCCGTGACCATCCATGCCGCCCCGGGTTTTTCCGCGGAGCACTACGGTCGCAGCGAGGCGGAGGTCGCCGCCGCACTGCTGCCGGTGGTGGCGCCGTGGCTCGGTGCCCCGGTGGTGTCGGTCACGCTGCATCGCTGGAAATTCAGCGAGCCCAAGATGACGCATCCCGAGCGCTACGTCTGGCTGCCCGAACTGGGCCTGGGGTTTGCGGGCGACGCCTTTGGCGGACCCCGGGTGGAGGGAGCCGCCCTGTCGGGCCTGGCCCTGGCGGCGGTGCTGCGGGCCTGATTATTTTCTGTGTCCGCCGCGGATTCTCTGCTGGGATCCGGCGCTCACCCAACGGGATGAAAACCAGAAAAAACTTGGCACCGGCCGACACAGGCACCGGGACCGTCGACGCCTTCATGGCGAAGCTGAAGCATCCGCTGAAGGCGGACATCGAGGCGGTGCGCGCGGTGATTCTCGGCGCGAGTCCGGCCATCCGCGAGGAGTTCAAGTGGAACGCCCCGGGCTTCCGCACCACCGAGTCCTTTGCGACCGTGCATCTGCGCGCCACGGGACAGCTTCAGCTCATCCTCCACCTCGGGGCGAAGGTCCGGCCCGATCTGCCTGAACTGAAGATCCCCGATCCGGCCGGCCTGTTGAAGTGGCTGGGCAAGGACCGCGCCTTGGTGACGCTCGGCTCGGGCCCGGGCCTCGCCGCCCACGCGCCCGCTTTTCGCAAGATCGTGCGGGCCTGGATCCGCTACGTCTGACCGCCATGAAGAAAGCCACCCCGCCGAAACCACCGCGCAGCGCCGCCCGGCTCAAGGCCGACGTCGCCGCCGCGCTGGCGTGGTTGAAGCAGAACAGCAGCCCGAAGATCCGTGACGGCATGGCGCGCTACGGCCTGCCTTCGGACAAGGCGCTGGGCGTGTCGGTGGGCAACATCCAGAAGCTCGGCAAACAGCTCGGCAAGGACCACGAGCTGGCGGAGGCACTGTGGGCCACCGAGGTCTATGAAGCCCGGTTGTTGGTCGCTTACGTCGGCGAACCGGCGAGGCTCACGCCGGCGCAGATGGACCGTTGGTGCCGCGACTTCGACAACTGGGGCGTCCTCGACACGATCTGCTTCGTGCTTTTCAACGAGAGCCCGCACGCCTGGAAAAAGATCGAGCAGTGGTGCAAGCGCAAGCCCGAGTTCGAGCGCCGTGCCGGCTTCGTGTTGCTGGCGTGCCTGCCCTGGCGGGACGAGTCGGACGAAGCCCGTTTTCTCCACGGCCTCGACCTGATCGAGCAGGGCGCGACCGACGGCCGGAATTTCGTGAAGAAAGGTGTCAACTGGGCGCTGCGTTCCGTCGGCCGCCGCAGCCGCAGGCTGCACACCGCCGCCACGGCGCTGGCGAAACGGCTGGCCGGCTCCGACGACGCGACCGCGCGCTGGGTGGGGAAGGACGCCTGCCAGCAGCTCACCGGCCCCGCCATGCTGAAGCGGATCGCCCGGCTGCCTTGAGGAGGAACCCGCGCGGGGCGCGGGACTCCCCCGAAGGACCGCTGGCCAAACGGGCACATCTGGCTATATCGGCCCCATGCAAATCGGCGTGGATAGTTTTGTTGCGACCGCGCAGGACGGCCCGGTGGGCGATGCCCGGCGTGTCCAGGAGCTGCTCGAGGAGATCGAACTGGCCGACCAGGTCGGCCTCGACGTCTTCGGCGTCGGCGAGCACCACCGGCCCGACTACGTGGCCTCGTCGCCCGCCACGCTGCTGGCCGCCGCGGCCGCCCGCACCAAGCGCATCCGTCTCGCCAGCGCGGTGACGGTGCTGAGCTCGGACGATCCGGTGCGGGTCTTCCAGCAATTTGCCACCGTCGACCTCATCTCGCAGGGCCGGGCCGAGATCATCGTGGGGCGCGGCTCCTTTATCGAGTCCTACCCGCTGTTCGGCTTCGAACTGGAGGACTATGACGAGCTCGCGGCGGAGAAGCTGGACCTGTTGCTGAAGATCCGCGCCGGCACCCGGGTCACCTGGTCGGGCCGGCACCGGGCGGCGCTGACGGGGCAGGGGGTCTATCCGCGCCCGGTGCAGCAACCGCTGCCGGTTCTCCTCGGCGTGGGCGGCACGCCGGAGTCCGTCATCCGCGCGGCCCGGCTCGGCTTGCCGCTCGTGGTCGCCATCATCGGCGGTTCGTCCCGGCAGTTCCGTCCGCTGGTTGACCTCTACCGGGAAACCTGGCGGGCCGCCGGGCATCCGGCGGACCGGCTCTTCGTCGGCATCCACAACATCGGTTTCCTGGCCGACACGACGCCACAGGCGCTGGAGACGTTCTGGCCGGCCTACCGCGACGCCTTTGGCCGGATCGGCCGGGAACGCGGGTGGGCGCCGCCGACGCGCGAACAGTTTGACGCGCAGTGCGGCCCGGCGGGCGCGCTGCTGGTCGGCGATCCCGCGGCGGCGGCCGCGAAGATCCTCGACGAGCATCGCTGGCTGGGCGGCATGGACCGGCTGACCGTCCTCCTGGACAACCGCGTGCTGAGCCACGCGCAGATCCTGCGCGCCATCGAGCTGCTGGGCACGAAGGTCGCCCCGCTGGTGCGGCAGGAACTGGCGGGCACCCGCCCGGCGTCGGCGGGCTGACCGGCCTCAGGCCTTCTTCACGAACATGGCCTTGAGGGCCACGGCCACGCCGTCGACCTTGCACGAGATCTCGTGATCCCCGTCCTGCAGGCGGATGTTCTTCGCCTTGGCCCCGGCCTTGAGCACCTGCGAGCCGCCGAGCTTCAGGTCCTTGATGAGGGTGATGCTGTCACCCTCGGCGAGCACGTTGCCGTTGGCGTCCTTGACGACCCGCGCGGCCTCGGGCGCCGCCTCCTTGGGCCACTCGTGCCCGCAGGTGGCGCACTCCCAGCGGTCGGGGTGGCTGAGGATATCTTCGAGCGAACAGAGCGGGCAGGCGGGATGGGACATGGTGGAGAGATCAAATGCCAAGATAGTTAACCACTAATCCACACTAATCTTCCACAAATCGGGGGAATCTTTGGTCCGCCGGCTTTCCTGAGTGGGCCATTAGTGTGGATTGGTGGTTAAATCGCATTGAACCCCGCCCGGGTCGGGCAACGATGCGGCCGATGAAGAAGAACTTTCCCCTCCAGGCTCCCGGCAAGGACGATGCCCGCGTGCGCGACAAGATCCGGCACGAGGTCAACAAATACGTCCGCCGTTCCCAGCGGCGGACCCCGCCCGAGGGTTTCGCCCAGTGGGAGTTCATCTGCCGCGTCGGGGTCAGCGACGCCAACGCCGGGTCCAAGACCATCAAGGAGGTCGGTGGCGCCATCGATGCCGTGGCCGCCACCGGTGCGACGACGGTCTATGTCGAGATCGAGGCCGTGCCGGCCCAGCGAAAATCCTCCGGCTGAAGACCCTGTCGCGGCGGTCTATGACCGCCGCCCTATCGCCACGGCGGCCACAGACCGCCGCTACAGATCTCCCGGAAAGCGCCGCTTTCGTCGCTTCGACCTTGCCGCATTGGCGCGGACATTTCACACCCGGGCATGGCGAATAATCCGACCCCTTCGACCTCGGCCTTCATGCTGCTCTTCCGGAACGCCGGACCCGACACCCATGCGCACCTCACCCCTGCACAAAAGGCGGCGATGACGCAGCAGTGGAACGATTGGTTCGACGGGCTGGCCGCCAAGGGCAAGGTGCAGCACGCCCGCCCGCTCGGCCTCACCGGGCGCGTCGTCGCCGGTCCGGGCGGGGAGCGCGTGACCGACGGCCCCTATGCCGAGGGCAAGGAGATCATCGGCGGTTATTTTTTCCTCACCGTGGCGGACATCGACGAGGCGACCGCGATCGCCAGACAATGCCCGGGCCTGTCGATCGGCCTGACCGTCGAGGTCCGGCCGGTGGCGGATTGCAGTCCCGTCCTGACCGACGTGAAGGGGCGGCCGCCCATCTGACCGCAGGGTCGGCGCTCGCGCCGACCTGATGCGCGAGGTCGCCGCCGGCGGCGACCCTACGGTCCGGCTCAGGCCGACCCTCCATTGCTGCTGACATAGGGTTGTCAGCGTCCTGCGCTAAGGTAGGGCGAATCCTCCGGATGAGCCGAACGGCTCGTCGGGACGACTCGCCCTACCTGTGACAAGCGTGACCGCCCAAAAAATCAGCATCCATTCCGAAAGTGCCGCTCATCTTGCGCTCAAGCGGTTCGCCCTCGACTGGGCCCGGCAGCGCCGCCTGCTGCTCGTCGCCACGGAGGTGCGGCTGCCGCGCTCGGGTTACCGGGCGGATGTCGTGGCGGCCACGCCGCGCGTGCTCGCGGCCAACGCCGTCACCGCGGTCTTCGAGTGCAAGGTCTCGCGGGCCGACTTCCTGCGGGACAGCGCGCGCGAGGCCGGCGCGGCCGAGATGCTTGTCCGCCTGAGCGAGCGGCTGATGGCGCTGCGCGCCCTGATCGGCGCCCACCGGCCGGACCTGCGCCGGCGCGAGGAATTGTTTCCGGAGTTCGACGCGGTCGACCTGCGCGGGCTGAAGCACGAGACCCACGAGCGTCTGCAGGCCGAGTATCGCACCGCGCAACGCAAGCTGCACGAGGGCACGAAATTCGCGAAGCTCGCCCGGTGGCGCGCCGCGAGCCTGCTGTATCTCGTCACGGAAGAGGGCATCTGCCGGCACCACGAGGTGCCTGATGGCTGGGGCCTGCTGGTGCGGTGCGGCGACCGGCTGGAACTTGTCGTTCCACCCTGCCGGCACGACACGACGCCGGAGGAGCGCGTCGCGCTGGTCGAGCGCATCGCCGCGGTGGCAGCCAAACGCGAGTTTCCATCGGTCCGTCCGCTCACTTGATGGCGGGATTCAGGGCGGCTTGGATGCCTTCGCGCAGCCCGGGCAGCAGGTCAGCTTGTGGCGGAGCGCCGCGGGCTGTTCCGGTGTGCGTCCGCTAAAATACCGGCCCCGGCTGCCTGCGCAGGCCGGGGCCGGGCACCCTATCGCACTGGCAATTCAGTTCACTGCTCGTCTGCGGTCTGCGGCCCGATGATGGTCGAGACCTTGCTCACGGAGTTCGCCGGAAATCCACCCTGGCGGGCATGTTCGCGGACCAGCTCCTCGTTCGGGGCAAGGTAGACGCAATACATCTTGTCGCCGGTCACGTAGCTGTGCAGCCAGGTTACCTGGGGCAGGGTGCGCAGCACACCGCAGGATTTTTTCGACGCGGCCTTGAGCTCTGCGGGGACCAGCTTGCCGAGGCCGGGCATGTCACGCTCGATGACATACATGTTCATGCCCACGGGCAGCGTCTCGGGCGCGGGTTGTTCCCGGGCGGTGGCGGCGCCGCCGCCAAGCAGGGCGAGAAGGGAGAGGATCAGGAGTTTGATGGATTTCATTTTCGGTTGTTTTGACGGTCAGGTTGCGGGTGGAGAGGCACAAATCAGTCGCCGCCGGTCGCCGGGTCGATGATGGTCATGACCTCGGAGATGCGGTTGGCCGGGAAGCCGCCCAGGCGGGCGTGTTCGCGGACGGCCTCGGGATTCGCGGCGATGTAGACGCAGTAGAGCCGGTCCTGGGTGACGTAGCTCTGGATCCACTGGACGCGCGGGGCCAGTTTGTGGAGGACGCTGCAGGACTTGCGGGAGGCCTCGCCCAACTGGGCGGGGGTGAAGTTTCCGAGCGCGGGAATGTCTCTTTCGATGACGTATTTGGGCATGGGTGGGTTGGATTCGCCGCCAGCATAGCAGCTTGACGCCAACCGACATCGGGGCTGCGCCCTGAATCCGCCCTAGGGGGCAACCCGAGGGAAGGGTGGCCTAACGGCCACCCTGCGGAGGCTTGTCCGAGAGGGGCCTGATCCGCTTCCGTGGCGCCATGGTAATCTCGAACTACGACATTCCGGTCGCCCCGGTTGACGCGGGGCGGATCGCCGTCGCCATCGCCGACGACTGTCCCGCGATGCGGGAGGGACTGGCGCGGTTGATCGCCGACGAGTGCAGCCTCGGGGTCACCAGCAGCGCCGCCAGCGGGGCCGAGCTGCGCGGCCTCGTGGCCCGGCATCCCCCGCAGGTTCTGGTCACGGAACTCATGCTGCACGACGGGGACGGCCTGGCCCTGATCAAGGACCTGCTCGAGCTGGCGCCGGGACTGAAGATCGTGGTCTTCACGCTGCACTCCGAGGAAATCTACGCGGCACGCTGCCTGCATGCAGGCGCCCGGGCCTTCGTTTCCAAGCGGGAGCAGGTCATGACGCTGTTCCGGGCCATCCATCAGGTCGCGGGTGGCGGCATCGTCGTGCCGACGAGCGTCACCAGCGGACTCTTCTCGGGTGCGCTGCCGTCGGCGGAGGCGCCCGCGGGGCTCGCCGCGCGGCTCACGGACCGGGAGCTGCAGGTTTTCCGGATGGTCGGGCTCGCCCATTCCACGCGCACGGTGGCCCAAAACCTCGGGGTGAGTGTGAAGACCGTCGAATCGCACCGGGAGAACATCAAGAACAAGCTGGCCCTCAACTCCCACGCCGAGCTGGTGGCCTGCGCCGCGCAATGGCTGCGCGAGAGCCGCGGCGCCTGACCGTTCCGCGCCGGCTACTTCGCCTTGCGGAGCAGCCGGTATTGCCCGGCGAAATGACCGTCATCGACCGTGATGACGAGGGCCTCGCCCTCGAAGGTGAAATACAACAGCGGCGGGATGAGCGAACCCTCATGGTCGGGTTGGGCCATGGTCAGGGTGCCGCGGCCGTGGGCAAAGGCGCCGGCATAACCGGTGTTCCGGGCCACGACGGGGTTGTCGCTGCCCTTGATCCACTGCTGGTTGATCATCACCGTATCGGCGGCGCGGCCGCGGGTGATGAACATGATGAGCTGCTTCTCCACCCCCGGCGCGGTGGCCCAGCTGCCGAGCACCGTCTGGGCCGGCTCGGCGGGCCGGGGCGCGGGTTTGGGCGCCGCCGGCTTGGTCTTGGCGGGATTCGCCGGTTCCGCCGGCCGGGCCGGCGGGGTGCCTTTCACGAGCACGAGGCGGACCGCCTCCGTCGGGCCGGGAAACTCGATGGTGAGTTCGCCGCCCTTTAATTCGTAGCGGATGACCCGCGGCGCCCCGGCCTGTTTTTCCGGCGGTTCATCCATCGTCAGCGTGCCGCTGTTGCCCGTGGCTTCCGCGGTGTAACGGAACCGGCTGTCGGGCACGCCGGGCAGGTGCGGGGACACGATCATCCACTTCCCGAAAATACTGAACGTGAAGGCGGCGGGCGCGGCCGCTTCCGGCGGGGAGGCCCAGTAACCCGCGAGCCGGCTGTCGGGCGGCGCCCCGTGCGCGAGTCCGGCGGCTGCGCCCAGGAGGAAGAGGAACCGGGCAAGGCGGAGGGTGCTCATGTCGGTGGGGAAGGTGGGCTTCGTCCGGCGGACAGGCAAATCCGAAGCGGCGGCGGATCGGGACGGTCCTTGTCAATCGGTGCGGTCTGGCGTCTAGTGGCGGTTCATGAGCGCACCCTGGTCACCGGCGGAGGAGGCCCTGTTTGAGAAAACCGGGGGCACGGTGCTGAAAGCGTTGCGGCGGACGCGCAACCCTGCGGACCTGCTCGCGGTTTTCCGCGCTGCGCACAAGGGCTTCGACCGCGCCTATGAGGCCGCCCCGGCCGCGGCGCGAGCGGCGGTGGCATGCCGGGCCGGCTGCGGCACCTGCTGCCATGTGCCGGTCGGGGTGCAGGCGCACGAGGTGCTGCTGGCGGCGGAATTCATCCAGAAAAATTACTCCCCGGCGGACCTGGACGCCGTCATCGCCGCGACCGCCGCCCACCGCGCGGCGTTCGCCGGGCGCACCATGAACGAGCGGGCGGCGCTGAAGCGGCCCTGTGCCCTCCTGCGCGACGGCAGCTGCACGATCTACGAGGCGCGTCCCGAGGCCTGCCGCTCGCACCACAGTCGCAACCTCGATGGCTGCCGTTCCAACCTCGAGTCCGGCGTCGATACCGTTGACGTCATCATCCCGGAGATCCGCGCCCGGATGTTCGCCGTCATGCTCGCCATCGACCAGGCCGGCGCCGAGGCGGGCTTCGACGGCCGGGCTTATGATTTCGGCTCGGCGTTGCACGAGGCCCTGACCGACGCGATGTGCACGGTGCGCTGGATGCAGCGCCAGCCGGCGTTTTCCCAGTCGTGTCACGAGGCCGGCCAGCCGGACGAGGCCGAGGACGCCGGGGTCATCCGCGCCGAGGGATACTTCCAGTGAGGCTTTGACGTTGCGGCGTTTCCCCCGGCCCCCATGGTGGCGGCCATGAACCGACGCTCCCTGATGCTGGCCGCCGTCTTCACGGCGGGTTTGATTACGCAAACGCTGGCGGCCGACGCGGATGTCGCCGCGCTCAAGGCGGAGATCGCCAGGAACCATGACCGCGCCGTGACGCGGTTGCAGGACTGGATCCGCCGGCCCGCCATCGCGGCGGAAAACCGCGGCTTTCCCGAGGGTGCGGACCATCTCATCGGGCTGCTCAAGGAGGTCGGCTTCCAGCACGCGGAGCGCATCGACACCACCGGCAAGCCGGGCGTGTTCGCCACGCTCGATGCCGGCGCCACCAAGACGGTCGGCATCTACTTCATGTATGACGTGAAGCAGTTCGACCCGGCGGAATGGAAGGTGGCGCCGCCGCTCGAGGCGCGGATTGTCGACCGCGACGGTGTCGGCAAGGTCATCATCGGCCGCGGGGCTGTGAACCAGAAGGGCCCGCAGTCCGCGTTTCTCGCCGCGCTGGACGCCTTCCACCGCACCGGCACGAAGCTGCCGGTCAACCTGGTGCTCATCGCCGAGGGCGAGGAGGAGATCGGCTCACCCAACGTGAAGCAGATCGCCCTGCACCCGCGCGTGCAGGCGGCGCTGGCGAAGACGGTCGGCGTCTTCCTGCCGCACACGACGCAGGGGATCGACGGCAGCGTGACCGTGAACCTCGGCGCCAAGGGCGTCATCGAGGTCGAGCTGACCGCCAACGGCCAGACCTGGGGCCGCGGCCCGATGCGCGACACCCATTCCTCCTTCAAGGCCATGGTCGACAGCCCGGTCTGGCACCTCGTGCAGGCGCTCAGCACGCTCGTCACGCCCGACGGCAACACCCCGTTGATCGACGGCATCTTTGAGAATGTGCGCCCGCTGACCGAGGAGGAAAAGGTCCTCATCGCCGCGGCCGCGAAGAAGCTCACCGTGCGGCAGTTCCAGGTGGCCTCCGGCGCGCAGAAGTGGATCGACGACCTGCCGTTCCAGCAGGCGCTGGAGCGCCTGACCTCACAGCCCACCGTCAACATCGAGGGCATCATCGGCGGCTACACCGGCCCCGGCGGCAAGACGGTCCTCCCGCACAAGGCCTCGGCGAAGCTCGACCTGCGCCTCGTGCCCAACCAGACCGCCGAGGAGATCCTCGCCAAGCTCAAGGCCTATCTCGCGCGCCGCGGTTTCGGCGACATCGAAGTGAACTTCACCGGCGGTTACAGCCCGACCGCCACGTCACCCGATGCGCCGATCATCAAGGCCCAGGTCGCGGTGCTGAAGCGTCACGGCATCGACCCCGTGCTCTGGCCGCGCCTGGCGGGATCGTATCCCGGTTTCGTGTTCACCGACGCGCCGCTCAGCCTCGCCGCCGGCCACTTCGGCCTCGGCCACGGCGGCGGCGCCCACGCGCCCGACGAGTATTTCGTCATCGAGTCCACCAACCCCAAGGTCAGCGGCTTCGACGGCGCGGCGCTGTCCTACGTGGAGTATCTCTACGAGCTGGCGAAGTAGCCGGGCTTGGTTTTCGTCCCGGCGCCTCCTACCAACGGCTAAGGCGCCGGGGCTTTACCTGCGCGCGCGGGTTTCAACAGTCGGGGCCCATGAACCCCAACAAAGCCCTCTGGGAGAAAGGTGATTTCACGGCCATCGCCGCGCTGATGCGTCCGTCCGGCGAGGCCCTCGCCGAGTCGCTGCAGGTCAAACCGGCCGCCAAGGTGCTCGACCTCGGTTGCGGCGACGGCACCACGGCGGTGCCGCTCGCGCAGCGCGGGGCGCACGTCACCGGCATCGACATCGCCCGCAACCTCGTCACCGCCGGCAACCACCGGGCCCGGGCGCTGGGGCTCGACAACCTGAAGTTCCACGAGGGCGACGCGTGCCACCTGCACGGCGTGGCGGACCGGCTGTTCGACCTGACGCTTTCCGTGTTCGGCGCCATGTTCGCGCCCAAGCCGCACGACGTGGCGAAGGAGATGGTCCGCGTCACGAAGCCCGGCGGGCACATCGTGATGGGCAACTGGATCCCCAACGACCCGACGTCCTTCGTCTCGCAGGTGCTGAAGATCAGCGCGGCGTTCACGCCGCCGCCACCCGCGGGGTTCGTCAGCCCGATGACCTGGGGTGTCGAGAGCCACATCCACGAGCGTTTCGCCGCCGCCGGGGTGGCCCCGGATCGCATCAAGCTCAAGCGCGACACCTTTCATTTCCGCTCGGCGGGCCACGGGCCGGCGCAGCTCATCGAGCTGTTCCGCCGATTCTACGGCCCGACGATGAACGCGTTCGAGGCGGCGGAGAAGAGCGGCCGGGCCGACGAACTGCAGGACCTGTTGGTGAAGGAGGCCGCCGCGCACAACCAGGCCACCAACGGCGGCACGCTGATCCCCGCGACCTTCATGCGCGTGACGGTGCAGGTCTGAGGCGGCGGTGGCCGCGCGGCAGTTGACCCGGTGTGCCCGTGCGCCTAGGGAATGGCGCAACCCGCAGCCTGGCCACCTGCCAACCCCGCCCATCATGCTCCGCCCCGTCCTGCTGCTCTGTGCCTGCGCCGCCATTCTTCCGGCCCAAATCACGCCACCGGGCGCGACCGCCCCGGTGGAGGAAGTCCTCCAGGTGCCCGAGCCGGGCCGCTTCCAGGAACTCTTCCGCCCGTTCCGCACCGACAACGCCGCGCTTTCACCCGACGGCAAATACCTGGCCTATTCCGTCCGCGAGGGCGACAAGCTCTTCGTTGTCGTGGTCGAGATCGAACAGCCCGGCACCATCAAGGCCCAGGTGCAGGTCGTCGACGACGACGCGGCCACGCCGATGATGGCCATGACGCAGGCCGAGAAGACCCCGGCCCGGATCAACTGGCTCGGCTGGACGTCCCCGACGCGGGTCGTGGTCGAGACCAACCGCGTCGTGCCGTTGGCCGGTGTGGGGGACCAATGGCTCACCTGGCGGGGCATTGTGCTCGGCTTCGATGCGGACGGCGGCAACGCCAAGGTCTTGCTGAACCCGACGGACGTGGATGAATTCGGCACTGATTCCGAGGCCGGTCAACAGTCCGCCGCCATGCAGGTCGCCAATAATCCTGCACCCACCGGCCGTGCGAACGACCGGCGCCCCGCACACTTTGGCGATGCCACTCAGCCGGCGGGGGAAACTTCAATGCTTGGCGCGCCCGCAGAGGGAACGGAGCCCCCGGCCCCCTTCCTGCCACAGCCCGACGAGCGCCTCGTGCCGCCAGCCATGAATGGCACGCCGCAGCTGCGCACCGTGCGCATCCTGGATTTGGACCACGAGCGATCCGGTTCGGTGCTGCTGGTCGTGACCGGCAGCACGGAAACTCGGGGCACCGTCACGCTCGCCGTGTATTCCCTCAATGCGACCACCGGAAAACTCAAGGCTGTGAGTGACGAGTCTGTGGCTAAGAACCAGGACACACTGCTGGACCGCCAGGGGCGCATCCGGCTCGGGATTGCCAACACCGTGCGTGCGCCGTTCCCCCATGCTTACGAATACCTCGGGGCCAAGGGCACGGACCGGCCCAAGCCGCTCGACGCGGTCACCGGGCTCACCGGCTTCAGCGTGTCACCCGAAAACTATTTCGCCGAGCGCGCCATCCCGCTCGGTTTCGATTACGACCCCGATGTGCTCTATTATGCCACCAACACGGGGCGCGACACCTACGGCGTCTACAGCGTGAACCTCAAGACGAAGCAGCGCGGGCATCTCGCCATGGAGAATCCGGCCTACGACCTGCACGCCGCCCCCGAGGCCGGCTTTCCGGATCGCAGTGTGCTGGTGTTCGACCGGTTCAAGCGCCAGCTGGCCGGCGTGCGCTACGAGGGCGCCCTCGGCACCACGGCGTGGACGCGGTCCGACCTGCAGGAAATGCAGGCCGGGTTCGAACAGGCCTTCCCGGGACTCAGCGTGAAGATCACCGACTGGGACGAGGCCGGCCGGCGCTTCATCGTCACCACCGAGGGTCCGTCCGATCCGGGCGCGATCCACATCTATGACCGGGAGAAAAAGAAGCTGTTGGAGTTCGTCCGCCGCGCCCCGTGGATCGACGCGGCACGGACCAACCCCACGCGGCCGTTCGCCTACACGACGAAGGACGGCGCGCGGCTGTCCGGCCTGATCACCGCGCCGCGCCAGCCGCGGCTCAAGCCCATCCCCATGGTCGTGCTCTGCCCGGACCTGCCCTGGCAGCGCGTGCGCTCGGAGTTCCAGGCGGAGGTGCAGGCGCTCGCCGACATGGGCTTCGTGGTCGTCCAACTCAACGGCCGCGGCGCCTGGGGCCTGGGCCTGAAGCAGCGGCAGTCGCTCACCGCCGGCTACGACCAGGTGCAGGTCGACGACGTCGTCGCGGCCGTGCAGCACCTGCAGACGATCTTCCAGGTCAACGCCCGCCGGGTGGCGCTGCTGGGCCGCGGGCACGGCGGGTTCATTGCGCTGCGCACCCTCCAGGATCATCCCGACCTGTTCCGCTGTGCCGTCGCCCTCGACGCTCCGGTCAACCTCGCGGACTGGCTGGCCGGCCAGCGCTGGGACGGCCGCGAGGCCCAGCCGCAGCTGACCCGCGCCTGGTTCGGTGATGCCGCCCGCCTCGCCGCGGCGCCGCTCGCCAGCAAACCGGAAGCCATCACCAAACCCGTGCTCCTGCTCAATTATCCCGGCCCGCGCGTCGGCGAGCGCCGGCCGGCTTATTCCGCGGCGGCCCAGTTCGCCAAGCAGGTGCAGGCCCGGGGCACCGATCTGGAGTTCGGCGACCTGAAGACCGACTACATGAACGGCCTGCCCGTCGGGCGCGCGGCCGTCTTCGACCGCATCGAGGAATTCCTGAACCTCCACATCTACGATTTCAGCGTGAAGGTGCACGAGACCCAGGTCATCAAGTGAGGGCCGGTTCGGCGCCGTCCGGTGCCTGCGGCGTGCAGCCCGCGCAACACCATCATGGAGGCGGCTTCCGCCGCGTGTTCGCGGCTTTCTATTGGCCGGATTTCAGGCAATATGCCGGCAATCCCCCCAACCCATGTCCAATCCGCTGCTCATCCTCCGTTCCACCGCATTGCCGCTCGAGGCGGCCTGCACACGCCTGGTCGAGGTCGCCACACGTCACAAGTTCGGCGTTCAGGCCGTGCACAACTTGCGCGAGAAAATGGAAAGCAAGGGGGTGCCTTTCGCTCGCGAGTGCCGCGTGATCGAGGTTTGCAACCCGCACCACGCGCAGGTCGTGCTGAACCAGCAGATCGAGATCTCCACGGCGCTGCCGTGCCGCATTTCCGTCTACGAGGAGGGTGGCCGGACCATCCTCGCGACGATGAAGCCCACGATGCTCCTGACCATGTTCAACGCCCCCGGGGCCGCCGCCACGGCGCAGGAGGTCGAGACCGTCATGGTGCGCATCATGGACGAGACCTGCGCCGGCTGACCCCGGCCGCCATGCGCCTGAAGATCAAATGGAACGACGACCGGGTGCGCGGGGCGGTCACGGCCATCCTGCTCATCGCCCGGGAGCGGCTCGCGCGCGGCGAGACGACCGGGCTCGTGGCCGCGGCCCTTGCGGAATACCGCGCCGATCCCGAGGGCTACAAGGAACGGAAGCGCGGCTGGCCGGATGCCGCGGAGCCCGGGCCGCTGAGCCGGCCGGTGCAATTGGCCCGTTACCAGGAACTGCGCGCGGCCCGTGCGGCGCTCACGCAAAAATGGACGCAGACCAAGCGGCAGTTCAACAGCCTGCTCGAACTCGATAACGCGTTGCTCGAGAATCTTGCGAGGGACGGTGTAGCGGGGAGCCCGTCTCCGCGGAATTGACTAATTTTGGGACCGGCTCTTTCTCGGGCCATGGCTGACACAACCGCGCCGGCGGCCAAAACGCCGTGGCATCTTTGGGTCGTGGGGATTGTTTCCCTGCTTTGGAATGCGATGGGGGTGACGGATTTCACCATGACGCAGGTGAAACCTGAGATGTGGTTGAAGGCGTTCACGCCGGCCCAGGTGGAATACATCCACGATTTCCCGCTGTGGTCGGTGGTGGCGTGGGGCGTCGGCACCTGGGGCAGCTTCCTGGGCTCGGTGATGTTGCTCGCGCGCAAGGGCCTGGCCTTTCACCTTTTTGCCGCGTCGCTCGGCGGCGCGCTGTTGACGTCGCTCTACAGCTTCGGCCTGTCCGACGGCCTGAAGATCATGGGCGGCGGGGCGGGGATGATCGTCTGCAACGCCATCATCATCACGATCACCGTGCTGCTGACGGTCTACGCGAAGAACATGCGGAAAAGCGGCGTGCTGCGCTAAAGAACCAACACGAAGAAGCAAAGAAGCCAAGGATCTGAACTTCGCTTTTTGGCTCCTTGGTGTAGATCCCAGCCTTTATGAAACTCAAGGAAGTGATGGCCGCGCTGAAGGCCAGGGGGAGCGAGTCGATCAAGCGCATCCTGATGAAGCATGGCGCGCCTGCGTCGCTCCTCGGCGTCCGCATCGGCGACATGAAGCCGATCGCGAAACAGATCAAGGGCGACCAGGCGCTGGCGCTGGAACTCTATGCGACCGGCATCGGTGACGCCCAATATCTCGCCGCCATGGTGGCGGACGGCCGGCAGATGACGGCCAGGGAACTGCAGGCCTGGGCGCAGACGGCTTCCTGGGACATGATTTCCGGCTTCGCCATCGCCTGGGTGGCGTCGGAAAACCCGGCGGGCTTCAAGCTCGCGTCGAAGTGGATCGATTCGAAGAACGAGCACACGGCCCGCGCCGGCTGGTCCACGCTCGGGGCGATCGCGGCGATCACGCCCGATGCCGACCTGCCGATTGCCGCATATGGCAAGCTGCTGGACCGCGCCGCCAAGTCCATCCACGGGGCGCCCGACAACGTGCGCTACCAGATGAACAACTTTGTGATCATGGTCGGCACCTATGTGGCGCCGCTCGGGGCGAAGGCCATGGCAACCGCCCGCAGGATCGGGAAGGTGGCGATCGACATGGGCGACACCGACTGCAAGGTGCCGGTCGCCGCCGAATACATCATCAAGTGCCGCCGCGGCGCGCCGGTCGCGCCCAAGCGCAAGACGATGCGGTGCTGACCACCGGCCCGCTCAGCGGGCCGACGCCAGCCGGGACTGGGCGAGGAAGGCGCGGGCGTGCTCGACGCGGCCGATGCCGGGGTCGCTGTCGGCCGCAACCTGCACTAGCTGCGCGTAATGTTGCCGGGCCTTGGCCGGGTCGCCGGCGCGCTCGGCGGCGAGGCCGGCGCCGTAGAGCGAGTTCAGGCGGTTGGGGCTGGCGGCGAGCACGATCTCGAAGGCCGCGAGCGCCTCGCCAGACCGACCGGCTTCCAGCAGCATGTCACCGAGCAGGTCGCCTGCGGGCAGCACCTCACCGGGTGTGACCGCCTCCTTGTCCACGCCGGCCTCGATCTCGGCGGCGCGGCGCATCAGGGCGATCGCCTGGTCGGGGTCCTTGCCGGCAAACAGCACCCAGGCCCGGGCGGCGAGGAGCTGGGTTTCGGCCTGCGCCGCCCAATACGAGGCGCTGTTCGCCCCGGCGAGCTCGCGCCGGAGCTGCTCCAGCTCGAGTATCTCGGCACGAGCTGCCTCCAGCTTCCCGCTGCGCGCGGCGCCGATTGCCCGCGCGAAACGCACGATCGAGTCGCAGTTGAAATATTGTTTTCCCCAGGCAAACGCGGCCGGCTGGTGCAGCGGGAGCTCCGCGGCCTCGGCCCAGGCCTGCCGTTCCAGTGTGCAGCGCGCCGGGATCGCCGCGAAGGCGAAGGCCATCGCGGTCGGCTGGACCGCGGAATAGGGTCCGTTCAAGGCCCGCAACCGGTCCCGCACCGCCTGGGCCTCGCGATACTGGCCTCGTTGGAGGTAGGCATAAACCAGGTAGTCCAGGGCGTGGGGATAATGGCCGTTGAGCGCCCCCGCGTTCTGGCCGAGTTTCCGCGCAGCCTCGGCCGAACGGAGGTTGAACTCGATCGATTTGTCCCACCGTCCGCGCCGGGTGAAGATGTGCGTCGGCATGTGCAGGGCGTGCGGCACATCGGGGGCGATGCCGCTGTAGGTGTCGCACACCTCCAGGGCCCGGTCGGCGAGCAGGGGAAAATCGTAGGCGTGGATCTTGTAATGTTGCGCGCCGGGGTGGTCCGGGATCTTGGCCGTTACCTTTTGCAGCCGCGTGGCCGCCTCCAGCTGCAGGCGGTGCGATTTGTCCTTCGCCATAAACCGCGCGGGGGCGAGGTGGTAGAGCGCGCTGAACGCGAGTGCATCCAGGTCGTCCGGGTATTGGTCGGCGAGTTCCGCCCAGGCGGCATCGAGGATCTTCAGCCGGGCCACATGGTCGCCCGCGGCATCGGGACCGAAATAGCGGTCCAGGGTGGCCAGGTATGCGCGCTCGCGCGGCGTGGCCCCCGGACAGGCGAGTCCATCACGGATCTGTTCCGCACCCAGCTTCCGCTCCGCGTCGGTCGGGGCGTCGGGCCACAGCGGATGGAGCAGCGACATCGCCCGGCCCCAGTGGGCGAGGGCACAGTCCGGGTCGGCCGCCAGCGCCGCCGCGAACTCGCGGTCGGCCTCGGGATACATCATGTGGTGGATGAGCTTCACGCCACGGACCACGTGCGCCCGGGCCTCGGGCCGGCCGTTCACCGTGAAGTGGATCGTCCCGAGCTTGTCGTTGTCGGGCTTGTGGTCGGCCAGGCTGCGGGCCGGGGCGAGAATGGCGCCGGCAAGCAGCGCCATGAAGACAATGCGGGTTGGGCTCATGGGTAGGCTCCTGGGGTTGAAGAGCGCCGTCCCGTTGCATCAGCGGGCACCCGGGGCGGCCACAATGCGACTGAACCCGGTTCGGGCAACAACGTCAAGGGACGCGAGCCTGGCTGGGGTTTCTCTCCGGCGCGGGAGAGGACAAGACCTGATGACTTAAGCCCCCGGACTTTTCCGCAGCGCGATGACGATGCCGGCCAGGATCAGCGCGCCGCCGCCGACATAATACCAGACATGCTCCGGCTGCCGGACCTGGCCGTCCCATTTGTTGGCCAGTTTCGTGCCCACCTCATCGGCCATGCCCGTGACCGAGTCCGCCCGGCGCGTGCCGAAGACGATGAGGGCGATGCCGCCGCCGATCAGGATCAGGGGGAGGATGAGTCTGTTCATATCGTCCGGTCCGGGTTGCAGGTTAACCGATCCCCTTCGCCTTGAGCAGGGCGGCCAGCTCGACCGGGTCGGCCGTGCCCTTCACGGTGTTCAGGTGGCTGAGGACGACCATGCGGTCATCGGGACCGCAGCTGGAGATCTCGAGCATCCAGTCCTCGGGCTTGGCCGCGGTGACGACCACCTCGTCGGACCACGCGATGACCTCGGAGGCCTCGACGAAGCCCTGCGTGATGCCTTGGATAAAATACTCCGCCTTCGTCCGGTAATTCATGGCCGAAACTCTCCCGGCGCGACCCGCCAATGCCAAGAGAGAAAACCACCGAAACCAGGCGGAAAACACAAAGAAGCTCAGCAGCGAAGTTTCGTGAGGCATCTGGGCCCAACTTTGTTTCTTTGCTTCTTTGTGTGGATCCCTTTCTCGTGCCGGGACGGATGAGGAAGATGTGTTACCGCTGCTACTGGCCCGAGCCGCTTTGCTGGTGCGGGTCGATCACGCCCATGCCGACGCGCACGAAGTTCGTGATCCTCATGCACCCGTATGAATTCAAGCGGATCAAGGCGAACACCGGCCGGCTCACGCACCTTTGCCTGGCGGACAGCGAGATCCTCCTCGGCATCGAGTTCGACGGCCACGAGACCGTGCAGGCGCTGATCAACGACCCAAAGAATTATCCTGTCCTGCTTTATCCGGGAAAGGACGCGCTGGATCTCTCCACCGCCCAGGGCGAACAACTGACAACGATCAACCAGCAACTCGAGTCGCGGCGACTCGTCGTCTTCCTCCTCGACGCCACCTGGCGGCTTGTCCGGCCCATGCTGCGCCTGAGTCCCAGCCTGCAGCGCCTGCCCAAGATCATGTTCTCGAACGCCGCGCCGAGCCGCTATGTCATCAAGCGCCAGCCGGAGCCGGGTTGCCTCTCGACGCTGGAGGCCGCGCATGAGCTGTTGCTCGCGCTTGATCGCTCCGGGCTCGACCGCTACGCGATGCCCGAGCAGCTGCTCGCGGTTTTTCAGCGCATGCAGGATATCCAGATCAAGCACACCGCGGAGAACAAGCGCCTCGGCATCAGCCGCTACGACCGCCGGGCCCGCCCGGAGGGCCCGCCGCCCGTGCCGCGCACCCCGTCGAAGCGGCGGCGGATCTTTCCGAAGTCCCCGGCCTAGTTCTTGGGAAAATTGGGGTCGGCCTTCACCTCAAGCATCTGCTTGGTGTGGCGGTCGCTGTGCGCGGCGATGAAGAGCACCCACTGGTAGGCGTCGAGCTTCCGGCCGAGCGGACTGTCGAGGGCGTGATCGCGCAGCTCCTTCGTTTCCGTCAGGAAGGCGCGGGTCTTGGCGCGGCCTTCGGTGAACTGCTTCAGGCTGTCCGCGGGGGTGTTGAACCGGTTGGTCGGGACCAGCGGCTCGGGGGCCTTCAGCTTGGTGGTGCGGTCGGGGATCGCTTTCAGCACGAACTCGTCGATCGCCTTGACGTCCGTCGCCTCGGCCCGGGCGGGCGCGGTCATCACCTGGGTGAGGACCAGGTTCATGAGGAAACCCTCGGTGGCGGCGAGGTGCTCGGTGACCTCGGCCACCGACCAGCGATCCGGGGCGGGTTTGAAGTTCAACTGCGCGGGCGACAGGCTGCGCGTGGCGGCGAGCACGCCATCCCGGGTTTTGTCGAGATAGTCCACGGCGCGGCTGAGTTCGGCCGGCGTGAGCGCTTCGGCGCGGAGGAGGGGACTGGCGGCAAGGATCAGGCAAAGGGCGATCGGCAAACGTTTCATGAGGGGGAGACCGTGGTGATTATGGTCGAGGGTTCGCCCGGAACCAATGGTCAATTCACCATGGATTGGCGAGGCGAATGCGCCGCGCGGTCGGGGCCTCGACGCTGACAGGTGATGTTCCTGCCTTCCGCGGCTGCGGCGAAATCCGTGAAACAGCAGGTCGGCGAACTTGATATAATCTTGAAACGCGGGTGGAGTTTTTGCCGTTGGCACCCGACCCGCCGGTTGCTTGTGTGGGAGACATGAAGGGGCCCCTGTATCTTCCCCGAGCCAGGGCGGTTGCGCTGGTGGTAATTGGTGTGTTCGTGCTGCTCGTCTCCGGGGAGTTCCACGAGATTATTTTCCCGGTGGTTGGCAGCGCGGCCTATCTTCTCGGTGGCGCAATGCTGATTGGCGGTGTCTTGAGCTGGCGCCTTGTCATCAGGCGCGAGAAGGCTCTCCGCGCGGAGGAGCAAACGGCCCGGCTGGCGCGGCCGAGATCGACCCAGATCATTCGGGAGATTTCATCGCACGGCAATGTGCTGAAAATGGCCGGGCTGGGGGTGCTGATGTATGTCGGCATGCTGCTTAATCCTTGGGGACTGCTGCTGAGCATTGGGGCGGGGGCGCTCTTGCTGCATGGGTATTGGTCCGGCTGGTTTACGCCCAAGGGCGCCTCGCTGCATATTTTTAACGGTCCGGTGCGGATCGGGGGTGAACTGCAGGCTGAGATTCTGCTCCCCGCCGGTCTGGTTCCCGCGGGTGGCGGCACCGCTTTCCTCTGGTGCGAGCAACGCACCTTCCGAAGGAGCGGCAGCCGCGGGGACCGGGATTATGATTTTGAGGTGATCCCGCTGATGGAGCGGGAATGCCATTTCGTGCTCGATGACGCCTGGCGAAAAACCGACCGGGGATTCGCGGTTGGCTTGCGGATTCCGGTGCGCGTCGGACAACCATCGCAAGGCGACCCCGATCCCCGGGAGCACGCGAAAAGCAGCGTGGTCTGGATTCTCCGGTTTGAAATACCGACGGGGAAAGACCGCTATGGGGCGATGTTTTACGTGCCGGTCGAGGCGGCCCGGTGAGCAGTCAGGCGCCCCGCAGCCTGAAGAAAGCGGATTGCCGCAGCCGGCTGCGTTTGCGAATTCCGGCAATTTGCCGGGCATCATTCGAATCCCGGGAAAGCAGGACCCGACGAGCCGAATGAACACAAGGAAGCTAAGAAAAAAGTCAGGTGCCGGACCCCCTTCCTTCGCTGGTTGGCTTCTTCGTGTATTCTTTGCCCAGGTTCAACTCCATGAACACGTTCCCGCCGACCGGGGAGTCGAAGTAGGGTGCGCGGCGGACGAAGCCGAGGGATTCGTAGAGGCGGATGGCGCTTTGCATGCTCGGCAGGGTGTCGAGCAGGAGGGTGGTGTAGCCGATGGCGCGGGCTTCGGTGATGACGGCCTCGACCAATTGCTTCCCGAGACCGCGGCCCTGATGTGCGGGTTGGACGAAGAGCCGCTTCATTTCGCCGGTCGTGGCGTCGTGCGGTCGCAGGCCCACGCAGCCGACCGGGACGCCGTCAATCATGGCCAGCAGCAGGCGTCCGCGCGGTGGCGCATAATATCCGGGCAAAGCCGCCAGTTCCCTGGCGAAATTCTGGAAGCACAGGTCGGTGTCGATCGACGCCGCGTATTCCTCAAACAACCGCCGGGCGGCGGCGATGTCTTCCGCGGAATTGGCCTGAATGATTTTCACGGGCGGGAGATTGGGTCGCCCTCAGCAAACCGCGTCGCGGTGCCCGCACAAGCCCGCACCCGCCGGCAGCGGAGCAGCCGCCATGGTTTCAGTCCGCCACAGTTGATTCCCTGTGTGTCTAATACCCCGGGGCTTGCCCCGGCTTGGATTGGAGGCGGGGCCATCAGCCCCGCGTCGGAGTGGCCGCGGAGCGTGCCTCGCAGGGCTGATGGTTCTGCGTCCACTTTCACGATGCCCCGGAGCTTGCTCCAGGGATCTTTACTCCCTGAATCAGTGCCGTTCCCACGGCCGCTTCTGGTTCACTGCGGCGGGCCGGCCGGGTTTTCGGTCTGCGTGGCGGGTTCGACGGAATAGGCAGCGCAGACTATCTTCCAGCCGGTGTCGGTCTTGAGCAGGGTGAAGCAGTCCGTCCCGTTGTGGGACATTTTCCCGTCCCGGTGAAAATCGTAGCGTGTCCAGACCACCGCGATACGGCCGTCGATGTGCACCGTGGGCGACCACATGCGTTCCAGCCAGACTTCCTTCGCCGTGGCGAGCTGGGCGATGTCCGCCTCGATCGAACGCTGCCGGAGGCCATAGCCACCGTCGACGGGCCGCCCCGCGGTAATCTGCGCCCCCGGCTGGCAGGTGGCCCGCAGCCCTTCGCCGTCTTTGGTATGCAAGGCGTCAAGGAACCGCTGCACCACCGCCAGCACAGCCGCCTTTTCCTGCGCCGGATCGGTGGTAGCAGCTGCCGCGAGGCCGGCCAGAGGAAACAAGAGGAACGCGAGGACTGGCAGCAGTTTTTTCATGGGAAGAGCCAACCGAGCTGTCTTATGCTTGGCAACACAGACCGCCAGTGGTGCAGCTGCCGAGGACTCAATTCGCGGCAGTTGGAGTGGGCGGATCAGAAACCACAAAACCTGACGCAGACTGGTCGTCTGATATTTCGGATTTAAAGTGAGAGCTTGATATAACTCCTGACCGGCCTCAAGTTTTCGAGCCACCCCGGGTGTTAGTCCGGGATGTTGTTATGGGTTGATCTATCGGTTGTCGTTGAAGCTGTCCCGACGGAGG
>JAYRDK010000017.1:0-61661 GCA_041909435.1 Lacunisphaera sp. | reverse complement strand
TCATCTCCGGTTATGACGGCGGCACCGGCGCCTCGCCGCAGACCTCCCTCCAGCACGCGGGCCTCCCGTGGGAGCTCGGCCTCGCCGAGACCCACCAGACCCTCGTCCTCAACAACCTCCGCTCGCGTATCGCCGTCGAGACCGACGGCCAGCTCAAGACCGGCCGCGACGTCATCATCGCCGCCCTGCTCGGCGCCGAGGAGTTCGGCTTCGCCACCGCGCCGCTCGTCGCCACGGGCTGCATCATGATGCGCGTGTGCCATCTCAACACCTGCCCCGCCGGCGTCGCCACGCAGGATCCGCAGCTCCGCGCCAAGTATGCCGGCAAGCCCGAGCACGTCGTGAACTTCATGAAGTTCATCGCCGAGGACATGCGCGAGACCATGGCCGCGCTCGGCTTCCGCTCCATCGAGGAGATGATCGGCCGCACCGACCGCCTCGAGGCCAAGAAGGCCGTCGACCACTGGAAGGCCAAGGGACTCGACTTCTCCAACATCCTCTACTCGCCGGACGTCGGTCCCGAGGTCGGCCGCTTCTGCTCGCAGAAGCAGGACCACGGCATCGACCGCTCCTACGACATGACCACGCTCCTCGCGCTCGCGCAGCCCGCGATCCTGAAGGGCGAGAAGGTCGTCGCCGAGCTCCCGATCCGCAACGTCAACCGCGTCACCGGCACCATCACCTCCGGCGAGATCACGAAGAAGCACGGCGCCAAGGGCCTCCCCGAGGACTCGATCAAGTTCAAGTTCAAGGGCTCCGCCGGCCAGAGCTTCGGCGCCTTCGTCACGCGCGGCATGACGCTCTCCATCGAGGGCGACGCCAATGACTACTTCGGCAAGGGCCTGTCGGGCGGCAAGCTCATCATCTTCCCGGACGCGAAGGCGACCTTCAAGGCCGAGGAGAACATGATCATCGGCAACGTGGCCTTCTACGGCGCCAGCGCCGGCGAGGCCTACATCCGCGGCATGGCCGGCGAGCGCTTCGGCGTCCGCAACTCCGGCGTCTCCGTGGTCGTCGAGGGCATCGGTGACAACGGTTGCGAATACATGACCGGCGGCCACGTCGTCGTCCTCGGCCGCGCCGGCCGCAATTTCGGCGCCGGCATGTCCGGCGGCACCGGCTACGTCCTCGACGAGGCCGGCGATTTCACCGGCCGCGTCAACACGCAGATGGTCGGCATCGAGAAGCTCACCGACGCCAAGGAAATCGCGCTCGTGAAGGCGATGATCCAGAAGCACCTCGACTACACCAAGAGCGAGAAGGCCAAGGCCATCCTCGCGAACTGGGAGGCTTATGTCCCGAAGTTCGTCAAGGTGATGCCGAAGGACTACAAGCGCATGCTCGCCTGCATCGAGCGCGCCCAGGCCAGCGGCCTCACCGGCGACGAGGCGGTCCTCGCCGCCTTCGAGGAAAACGCCCGCGACCTCAGCCGCGTCGGCGGAAACTGACGCGGCCGGAAACCTGAAACCGGAAACCTGAAACCTGAAAATGTCCGATCCAATCACACAAAGTCCTGCACACGTTGTAGGAGCCTGCTTGCAGGCGATGCAGGTCTTTCCGGCTGTAAATCACTCAGGTCTCAGGTCTCAGGTTTCAGGTTTCTCCTCACCACTCTTTACTCGTCCCTCATCACTCTAGCCCATGGGAAAGCCAACTGGATTTATCGAATACCTGCGTGAGTTGCCCGTCGATCGCGCTCCGGCGGAGCGCGTCAACGACTGGAAGGAGTTCCATCACCACATGGACGAGAAGAAGCTGCGCACGCAGGGCGCGCGCTGCATGGATTGCGGCATTCCCTTCTGCCACACCGGCAAGCTCATCAGCGGCATGGCGTCCGGCTGCCCCGTCAACAACCTGATCCCGGAGTGGAACGACCTGGTCTACCGCGGCCTGTGGCAGGAGGCGCTCGAGCGCCTGCACAAGACGAACAATTTCCCCGAGTTCACCGGCCGCGTCTGCCCGGCGCCGTGCGAGGGCTCGTGCGTGCTCGGCATCAACAACCCGCCGGTCACGATCAAGAACATCGAGGCCTCGATCATCGACCGCGGCTGGGACGAGGGCTGGGTCGTCCCCGAGGCGCCCAAGGTCCGCACCGGCAAGAAGGTCGCCGTCATCGGCTCCGGCCCCGCCGGCCTGTCCGCCGCGGCGCAGCTCAACCGCGCCGGCCACACCGTCACCGTCTTCGAGCGTGCCGACCGCCCGGGCGGCCTGCTCATGTATGGCATCCCGAACATGAAGCTCGACAAGCAGGAGGTCGTCCTGCGCCGCATCAAGCTCATGGAGCAGGAGGGCATCAAGTTCATCTGCAACGCCAACGTCGGCGACAACGTCGAGCCCCAGATCTTCCTGAAGGAATACGACGCCACCGTCATCTGCACCGGCGCTACGCAGCCCCGCGACCTGCCCATCGAGGGCCGGCAGCTGAAGGGCGTGCACTTCGCCATGGAGTTCCTCACGGCCAACACGAAGGCCGTGCTCAACGCCGACGCCAGCAAGACCCCGATCCACGCCGGCGGGAAGGACGTGGTCGTCATCGGCGGCGGTGACACCGGCACGGACTGCGTCGGCACGTCGATGCGCCACGGCTGCAAGAGCCTGCTGCAGATCGAGATTCTCCCCAAGCCTGCCATGGAGCGCGCGGCCGACAATCCCTGGCCCGAGTGGCCCAAGGTCTACAAGATGGACTACGGCCAGGAGGAGGCCGCCGCGAAGTTCGGCGACGATCCCCGCATCTACGTCACGACGGTCAAGAAGTTCATCGGCGACGCCGAGGGCCGCGTGAAGGAACTCGTCACGGTTGAGATCAAGTGGGGCAAGAACGACAAGGGCCAGTTCGTGCCGCAGGAAGTCCCCGGCACGGAAAAGACCCGCCCCGCGCAGCTGGTGCTCCTCGCCATGGGTTTCCTCGGGCCGGAACAGGCCCTCCTCAAGGAGCTCAACCTCGAGACCGACCCCCGCAGCAACATCAAGGCTGAGCACGAGAAGTATACGACTTCGATCAAAGGCGTCTTCGCCGCCGGTGACTGCCGCCGCGGCCAGTCGCTGGTTGTCTGGGCCATCAACGAGGGTAGAGGAGCTGCTCGTGAATGTGATCGTTACCTAATGGGTAGCACCGACCTCCCTTGATTGTCATCGCGATGCGCTCTGCGCCGTGGCGATCCAGCTAGATTCAGGCGCTCCACCCGGAGCGCCTTTTCATTTTTTGCTGACATCAATATCCGCGACCTGACCCCTTTTGCCTGCCCTTTTGCCTGCCTCCACGGACCTTCCGTAAGCTTTGCCCTCAGTTGTTAGTTGTCGGTTGAGGGTTGTTGGTTCTGCCCAGCAACAAACAACGAACATCTAACAACTGCGCCATCGGCGCTCGTCTGGGCCATCAACGAAGGTCGTGGTGCCGCTCGCGAGTGCGACCGCTACCTCATGGGCAGCACCGATCTTCCGTATTCGAACGTTAGCTGCAGCTCCTTTCTCTTCATCTGCAGATACTCGCGGTTCAGGTGGCACTTATAGGAATCGCCTAGCTTGTTGATGGCCTCAAAAATGGCCTGCAAGCGCTCCAGCATGCGGTCGACGTTGTTCCAGCTGACTCGGGCCACAAGTGCGTCTGATTCGCCATTAAATGCCCGGAGCATCAGTCGCAGCGTGCGCTTGGTGGCTTTTCTGCCTTCGGCTTCGCTGCCAATCCCGCATTGCAGGAACCTGAGAGTTCCGAACCGGCGGTGAAGGGACTCACCGCCCTACCTAAAGCGGCCAATGAAAAGGGCGGCCGTCTGGCCGCCCCTGTGCTGATCAGCTTAAAGCTTACCGCTTATCGCCTATAGCCTCTTCACAGCTCCGTCGCGAAGTGCGGCTCGATGTCGACGGGGACGTCGTTGAGCTGGTCGAGCATGGCCTTCACCTCGGGGCGGAGGACCACATACTTCGTCATGAGCGCCTTGCCGCGGGCGTAGTCGCCGGTGGCCTGGAGCGTCATGATCTCGGTCGTCAGGCTCTCGACGCCCTGCTTGACCTTGGCGAAGTCGACGGCGAAGCGGCCATCCGCGCCGACCGTGAAGGCGCCCTTGTCGAGCAGCCAGTTGAGCTGCAGCGCCATGCCCTTGGCGTGCGCCTCGGCCAGGCCGAAACGCAGCGTCCGGAAGGTGGAGGCGAGGAAGGTGACATACATCGAGCGCTCCTGGGCCTTGTCGAGGACGCCCTTGTCCATCAGCTGCTGCAGCGCCCAGAGGCCGGAGATGTCGGCCTTGGCCTCCTCGAGCGTGCTGTTGAGCTCCTTGAGCTCGAGGCGGACGGTGGTGGCGCGGCCGCCGACGGTGATCTCCTGCGGCCCGAGGCCGTGCATGAGCTCGTGCATCAGGATGTGGGTGAAGAACGGGTCGAAGGCGACGAGCGGCTGGTCGGCGGCGGCGAGCGCGTGCTTCGAGATCGGCACGAGGACGTTGGCGAACTTGGCCTCCTGGTAGTTTTTCAGCATGACGCGCTTCGAGCCCTTGGCGGCGACGACGCGCTCGTCGTTCGGCAGGTTGAAGGCGGCGGTCTGGACGCCGCGGTTGCCGTCGCCGGAGTTGAAGACGACGTTGACGACGCGGATGGGGGAGAGGCCGCCGAGCTTGGCGCGGCGGTATTGCGGGTCGATGGGGAGCTTGTCCTCAAGGCCCTGCAACTCGGCGCCGAAGCGGGCGAGCTTGGCCGTCTCGGCGGCGTCGGTGAGGGTGATGAAAGCCTCAAAGGCGGCCTTGTAGTTGAACCATTCGTCCTCGTAGGTCTCGTAGGGCCCGATGGTCGGCTCGATGGTGGCGTCGAGCTCCATCCAGGCCATGTCGGAGTCGTAATAGTCGTTCGTCAGGAAGGCGCGGGCGCGCAGGGTGAGAAAGTTTTTCAGGGTCGGCTGCGTGGTGGCGGCGGCGGCCTCGTTGAGCAGGCGGGCGGCGGCGGCGAGCTCGGGTTGGTATTCGACGCTGTAGGGCACGAGCATGAGCCGGCCGGCGGCGTCGCGGCGGATGGTGGTGAAGAAGCCAGTGGCCTCGGTCTGCTGGGCGGCCGGGAGGGACTTGATCCACGCTTCGATCTCCTCGCGGGTGGCGTCGACCGGGTAGAAGTTGCCGCCCGGGGGCTTGGCGCCGATGCCGGGGAGGAAGACGCGGTTCTCGTCGAGGCGGGACCACGGGCCCTTGTTGAGGATGAAGTAGTCGAGGCGCGCGCGGCCGAGGGGCGAGGTGTCGGTGACGAGCTGCGCGAGGTAGGCCGGGTTGAGCGGTGCGACCTGGCGGTAGAAGATCGCGTCGTAGATCTTCGCGGCCCCGACCATCTTGGTGAGGGCCAGCTTCTCGTTGGCGGGCAGGGCGGAGGTGTCGACCTTGATCTCCACCGGCGCGAAACGCGCGGTCATGGCGCGCAGTTCTGCCTCGGAGGGCAGGGGAGCTTCCTTGGCGGACGCCACGGAAGCGAGGGGAGCAAGCAGGAGGGCGGACAGGAGGGGGATGTAGACTCGCATCCCGGGAGAATCAGGCTGCGGGGCGGCCTGATCAAACCTGAAACTTGAAACCTGAAACCTGAGGAGAAAGGCAACACACCCCGTCGCTGCGCGCCACCCCTCTCTAGAGGGGATTAAAGGCACACGTTGCTGGGATCCCCTCTAGAGAGGGGTGCCCGCCAGGGCGGGGTGTGTGGGCCACGGCCCAGCTGGAGCTGGGCCCTCTACCTGCCTTATAACCCTCAGGTTTCAGGTCTCAGGTTTCAGGTTTCCGTATTATCCGCGGGTCTGCCCGTCGCCGCGGACGACGTATTTATACGACGTCAGCTCCTCGAGGCCCATCGGGCCGCGGGCGTGGAGCTTGTCGGTGCTGATGCCGATCTCGGCGCCGAAACCGAACTCGTGACCGTCGTTGAAGCGCGTCGAGGCGTTCCAGAGCACGACGGCGCTGTCCACGCTGGCGAGGAACTGTTCCGCCGTCGCGGCGTCGGCCGTAACAATCGTGTCGGTGTGATGCGAGCCGTTGGCCTCGATGTGCGCGATGGCGGCGGCGCAGTCGTCGACGATTTTCACCGCGAGGATGAGGTCGAGGAACTCGGTCTTGAAGTCGTCGTTGGTGGCGGGGCTGGCCGGCACGCCGGCCTGCTGGAGGAGCTCAAGGGCCCGGGCGTCGGCGCGGAGCAGGACGCCGGCGGCGTGGAGGGCGCCGCCCAGTTGCGGCAGGGCGCGGGCGGCGACGTCCTTGTGGACGAGCAGCGTCTCGGCGGCGTTGCACACGCCGGGGCGGGAGACCTTGGCGTTGACGATGAGTTTTTCCGCCATGGCGAGGTCGGCGGCCTTGTCGACGTAGACGGCGCAGATGCCGTCGTAGTGCTTGATGACGGGGATTCGCGCGGACTTCACGACGGTCTCGATGAGGCCCTTGCCGCCGCGCGGGATGAGGAGGTCGATGAGGCCGACGGACTCGCCGAGCAGGCGGACTGTGTCGCGGTCGGTGACCGGCACGATCTGCACGGCGTGGGCGGGCAGGCCGGCCTTGGCCAGGCCGCGGGAAAGGGCGGTGGCGATGGCGGTGTTGGAGCGCAGCGCCTCGGAGCCGCCGCGGAGGATGACGGCGTTGCCGCTCTTCAGGCAGAGGCCGGCAGCGTCGACGGTGACGTTGGGGCGCGACTCGTAGATGAAACCGATGACGCCGAGCGGCACGCGGACCTTGGCGAACCTGAGGCCGTTGGGCTGCGTCCACTCGCGGAGGACCTCGCCGAGCGGGTGGGGGAGCTTGGCGACCTCGCGCAGGCCGTCGGCGCACTTGGCGATGCGCTCGGGCGTGAGCGTGAGGCGGTCGAGGAGGGCGGGCGTCTGGTTGTTGGCGCGCGCGGCCGCGACGTCGGCGGCGTTGGCGTTGAGGATGTCCATCTGCGCCGCGACGAGCTCGGCCGCCATGGCGTTGAGCGCGGCGTCGATCTTCGCGGCCGGGGCGAGCGCGAGCGAGCGCGCGGCGACGCGGGCCTGCTGTCCCAGTTGGGCGATGAGTTGGGCGAGATCAGCCATGTCAGAAGCAGGAAGCGGGGAGCACGGAGCGGGGAGCCGGACTTACTTGGCCGGGAAGTGCGTGCCGACGCGCTGGCCGGCGACGATCTGGTAGACGAGCCCGGCCTTGCGGCCGCTGGCGATGTTGACCGGGATGCCCGCCTTCACGGCGAGCTGCGCGGCCTGGAGCTTCGTGACCATGCCGCCGGTGGAGACGTGGCCCTTGTCCGAGCGGACGAGGCCGGCGACCTCGCTGAAGTCGCGCACGACCGGCACGGTGTGGCCGTCGGCGTCCTGCAGGCCATCGACGCTGGTGAGGATGATCAACAGGTCGGCGTCGATGAGGATGGCGACCTCGGCGGAAAGGCGGTCGTTGTCGCCGAAGTTGAGCTCCTCGACGGCGACGGAGTCGTTCTCGTTGATGATCGGGACGACGTGGCCGCGGGAAAGGAGGTGGGCGAGGGTGTTGCGCGCGTTGTGGTGGCGGACGCGGCTGTCGAGGTCGTTGTGGGTCAGCAGCAGCTGGGCGACCGCGATGTCCTGCTTGGCGAACTCGCTGGCGTAGGCGTGCATCAGCTGGGACTGGCCGACGGCGGCGCAGGCCTGCTTGGCGGCGAGTTCCTTGGGGCGGGCCGTGAGGTCGAGGGTCGCCAGGCCGGCGGCGACGGCGCCGCTGGACACGATGACACACTGGTGGCCGGCCCGGACGAGCGCGCCGACCTCGCGGGCGAGGCGGGCGATCTGCGGGCGGCTCAAGCCGAGGCCCTTCTCGGTCGACAGGATGCCGGAACCGAACTTGAGCACGATGCGCTGGGAACGTTTAGCCATGAAATTTGCAGCGTAGTCAGCGCGGCGCGCGCAACAAGCCGGAATCCTGCGGACGGCCCGGGATCTGCTTGGCTATGACACGTATGGGTCAAACGGCCAGGGGGTATGACACGTCACTTCCTTGTCTCAACTGGCGCCGTGCCGTCCCTTGGAACCAACACAAAATCAACACAATCCCCCCATGAACACGAAATCCGCCAAACCCTCCGATCCCAAGCGCTGCACCACCAACGGTGGTGACTACGTGACGGAAGGCATGGCGGTTCAGCAACAATCGGCCCCCGGCGCGTTGACGCCGGTTCTGTGAGATGGAAGCATCATGCCCCCCATCGTCATGCCGACCGTTGCCGCGACACCGCGTATCTTTGAACTGGGCCTGCCCGACCTCGCGCTGGCGCGTGGCGGCGTAGTCACGTCCCACCGGGCCAAGGGCTGGTGGTGGAGCCGCGAGGGCGACACCCCCGATAACCCCGCCCAGGACGTTCCGACCGTGCTGCTGGTGCACGCCCTGACCGGCAGCGCCGTGGCCGGCGGCAAGGACGGCTGGTGGGATCCGCTCATCGGCGCCGGCAAGGCGCTCGACCCCGCCCATTACCGGCTCGTCTGTTTCAACAACCTCGGCTCCTGCTACGGCAGCAGCGGTCCCGGCGTGGAAGGTTTCCCGGCGATGAAGACCGTGGACCTCACGGGTCTCGACATTTCCCGCGCCATTTTGCTCGGCCTGGACAAGCTCGGCATCGGCCGCGTGCACCTGACGACCGGCGGCTCGCTCGGCGGCATGGTGACGCTCACGCTCGCCGCGCTCGCGCCGGAACGCTTCGAGCGCATCCTGCCGTTCGCGACCAGCGTGTCGGCCAGCGCATGGGTCGTCGGCTGGAACCATGTGGCGCGCCAGATCCTGCGGCTCGACCCGGGTTATCCGGACAATGTCGGCCGCGGCCTCGAGATCGCCCGCCAGCTCGCCATCCTCACCTATCGCGCCGAGCCGGGCCTCGACGCCCGCCAGCCGCGCCCCGCACCGGGCACCGACGCCGGCTACCCGGTCCAGAGCTACCTCGAGCACCAGGGCAAGAAGCTGCGCAACCGTTTCGCCGCGCAGGCCTACGAGCTGCAGCTCGCGGCGATGGACCACCACGACCTCACGCAACCGCTGCCCGGCGACACCCAGCCCGCCATCAGCCGCGTCCGCGCGGCGACGCTGGTGGTCGATGTGGACACCGACCAGCTCTTCACCCCGGCCCAGGCCGCGGCCCTCACCGCCCAGCTGCAGGCCGCCGGCGCCCGCGTGGCGCGGGAGACGGTCGCGAGCATCCACGGCCACGACGCCTTCCTCATCGAGTGGAAGACGCTGGGACCTCTCTTGACAAAGGCCTTGCATCTGCAGGCTCCCACCCAATGAGCGAACGCTGGCAGGTCTATAAATTCGGCGGCTCCTCCCTCGGCACCTCGGGGCGGTTGCCCAAGGTGCTGGAGCTGGTCGTCGCGGCGCCGCGTCCGCTCGCGCTCGTCGTCTCCGCGCTCGGTGACAGCACCGACTGGCTCATCCTCGCCGCCAAGTCCGCGGCCGACGGCAACATCAGCCAGGCCCGCCGCGAGCTGGCCCAGGTGCGCGAGCTCGCCACCGCCACCGGCCGCACCGTCCTCAACAGCCAGAGCCAGAAGGGCCTCAAGCACGATCTCGACGACATCCTCACCCCGGTGGAGCGCCTGCTCTCCGGCGTCGAGCTGACCCGCGAGTGCTCGAGCCGCACCCTCGACTCCATCATCAGCACCGGCGAACGCATCTCCGTCGCCCTGCTGGCCCGCGCCCTGACCGAGCGCGACGTGCCCGCCATCCCGGTGGACGCGCGCGATTTCGTCGTGACCGACGCCAGCTTCGGCGCCGCCACGGTGGACAAGGGTGCGACGACCGAGAAGTTCACCGCCCTGAAGTCCAAGTGGACCGGCAGCGTGCCGATCGTCACGGGCTTCATCGGCAAGACCAAGGACGGCCAGACCACCACGCTCGGTCGCAACGGCTCCGACTACACCGCCACCCTCGTGGCCGGCCTGCTCAAGGCCAGCGCCGTCACCGTCTGGACGGACGTGCTCGGCGTGATGACCGCCGACCCCGCGCTCGTGCGCGAGGCGTCGCCGGTCGACCGGCTGTCCTACGACGAGGCGCTGGAGCTGGCGTATTTCGGCACGCGGATGTTCCACCCCCGCACCATCATCCCGCTCCGCGAGTGCGGCGCGGCGCTGGTCATCCGCAGCACCACGCAGCCCGACGCCCCCGGCACGCGCATCGACGCCAAGGGCAATCCCGACCCGAACCGCCCGACCTGCGTCACCAGCCTCGAGCGCCTCGCGCTCATCGGCGTGCAGTCGCGCCGCACCGGGCTGGGCAAGCCGCTCGGCAGCCGCATCCTCGCCGCGCTCGGCGAGGCCGGCGTGCGCGTGTGGATGACCACCGAGTCAACGCTCGGCCAGTCCTTCTCCGTCGTGATCCCCGAGGTGGACGAGGCCCGGGCGAAGCAGAGCATCGCCGAGGCGCTCGCGCCCGAGATCCAGTCAGGCGACCTGCGCATCGAGCCGGTGATCTCGCCGGTCACGCTCGTGACGCTCGTCGGCGAGAACATGGGCGCCCAGCCGAACGTGGCGGGCAAGTTCCTCAATTCCATCGGCGCGGCCGGCATCTCGGTGCGCGCCGTGGCGCAGGGCGCGTCGGCCCGCAGCATTTCCTGCGTGGTGGACGCCGACCAGACCGCGACCGCGGTGCGCACGGTGCACGGCGCCTTCAACCTCGCGCACACCCAGCTCAGCGTCCTCCTGCTCGGCAAGGGTGTGGTCGGCGGCAGCCTGCTCAAGCAGATCGACCGCCAGAACCAGGCGCTCGGCCGCGAGCACGACGTGCAGGTGCGCCTCGTGGGCATCGGCTCGAGCAAGGGCGCGCTCTTCGAGGCCGAGGGCCTGCCGCCGCTCGAGGCCATCGCCCACCTGGAGAAGGCGCTCGCCACGGGCAAGGCCGCCAAGGATGTCGGCTCGCTGTTGAAGAAGCTCTCGCAGCTGCCGAATCCCGTGCTCGTGGACTGCTCGGCCGCGGCCGGCATGGAGAAACTTTACCGCGCCGCCTTCGAGCACGGTATCAACGTCGTGTCGGCCAACAAGCAGCCGCTGGCGCTCCCGCAGCCCGAGCGCGTGGCCCTGCTCGCCTCGGCCCGCAAGAATTTCCGCGCCTACCACTATGAGACGACCGTCGGCGCCGCGCTGCCGGTCATCGAGACGCTGAAGAACCTGGTGCGCACCGGCGATCACGTCATCACGATCGAGGGCGCGTTCTCGGGCACACTCGGGTTCCTCTGCGAGCGCCTCGTGCAGGGTGACGCCCTGTCCGTGGCGGTGCGACAGGCCAAGGAACTCGGCTACACCGAGCCGCACCCGCGCGATGATTTGTCGGGCCTCGATGTGGCGCGCAAGGCGGTCATCCTCGCCCGCGAGCTCGGCCTGCAGGTCGAGCTGGGCGACGTGGCCCTCGAGCCGTTCGTGCCGGCGGAGAACCTGCGCGAGGACGATCCGGAAAAATTCATGCAGTCCCTGGCCAAGCTCGACGCCTCGGTCGGCGCCCGCGTGGCCGCGAGCAAGCAGCAGGGCAAGCTGCCGCGCTACCTGGCGCGCATCACGCCCGGCGCGGAAGGTCCGAAGGTCACCGTCGGACCGATCGATGTGGATGTCACCCATCCGGCCGCCTCGCTGCGCGGATCGGAGGCGTTCGTCGCCTTCCACACGGAACGCTACAAGCAATACCCGCTGGTCGTCCGCGGCGCGGGCGCGGGTGGGGAAGTGACGGCGGCCGGCGTGCTGGCGGACATCCTCCGTCTCGCGCAGAACATGCGCGGCCGTCGGTAAGCGGCCGGCCAAACCCTATCATTTGTATCAAAGATGATACGTATTCCGGCTTTGCGCCGGATTGTCCCGGGTTTATCCGGAAATAATGAAACTAGGGGTTGACAGGGATTGGGCCGATTAACAGCTTCACGCCGTTCTCAATGACCAACGTCGCCCTTATTGTGCTTATTACCGTCGTCCTGGCCCTGGTGGCCACGGACCTCAATCCACATGGGCGGCTCGCCAAAGCCAAAAGCTCCTAAGAGAACAAAAAACTCAAAGAGGAAGCCGCCCACCAAGGGGCGGCTTTTTTATTGCCCGCCAATTCCCGTTATGACGCAGACCCAAACCACCCACTACTCGCCCTGCCGCAAATGTTTCGGCAAGGTGGCCTGACCTTTACCCCCATGAATTCCGGTAAACGCCACAGCCACCTTGTCACCGACGGCCCGAGCCGCGCCCCGGCCCGCGCCATGATGAAAGCGATCGGGTTTACCGACGAAGATCTTGCCAAGCCGCTGATCGGCATCGCGAACACCTGGACCGAGATCGGGCCCTGCAACTACCACCTCCGCGCGCTCGCCGAGCACGTCAAGGCGGGTGTCCGTGCCGCCGGCGGCACGCCGCTGGAATTCAACACCGTCTCCATCTCCGACGGCATCACGATGGGCACCGAGGGCATGAAGACCTCGCTCATCAGCCGCGAACTCATCGCCGACTCCATCGAGCTCGTCGCCCGCGGCAACAGCCTCGACGGCCTCGTCTGCCTTTCCGCCTGCGACAAGACCAACCCCGGCGTCATGATGGCCCTGGCCCGCATGGACATCCCCGGCCTCGCGCTCTACGGCGGCTCGATCGACCACGGCCACCACAACGGCAAGGCGCTCACGGTGCAGGACGTCTTCGAGGCGGTCGGCGCGTTCACGGCCGGCAAGATCGACGCGAAGGAATTCCACTGCGTCGAGAACGCCGCCTGCCCGACGGCCGGCGCGTGCGGCGGCCAGTTCACCGCCAACACCATGGCGACCATCATGGAGGCCATCGGCATCTCGCCCGCCGGCCTGAACGGCATCCCGGCCACGGCCGAGGAGAAGAACAAGGCGGCGTTCCGCTGCGGTGAAATCGTGATGGACCTCGTCCGGAAGGACCTGAAGCCCTCGCAGATCATGACGCGCCAGGCGTTCGAGAACGCCATCGCGTCCGTCGCCGCGTCCGGCGGCTCGACCAACGCCGTGCTGCACCTGCTCGCGCTCGCGAAGGAGTCCAACATTTCGCTCAGGATCGACGAGTTCGACAGCATCAGCGCCAGGACGCCGACCATCGCCACGCTCAAGCCCGGCGGCCTCTACACCGCCGTCGAGATGCACAAGGCCGGCGGCATCTCGCTGCTGCTCCGCCGTCTGCTCGAGGGCGGTTACCTCAACAAGGAGTGCGTCACTGTCACCGGCCGCACGATCGCCGAGGAAGTCGCGGGCGCCTTCGAGGCCCCCGGCCAGCAGGTGATCCGTCCGACGGCCAAGGCCTTCAAGCCCACCGGCGGGCTTGTCATCCTCCGTGGCAACCTCGCCGAGGAGGGCTGCGTGCTCAAGGTTGCCGGCAGCTCGCGCGAGAAGATCACGGGCCCGGCCCGCGTCTTCGAGAACGAGGAGACCGCCATGGCCGCGGCCAATGCGCAGCAGATCAAGGCCGGCGACGTCGTCGTCATCCGCTACGAGGGGCCCAAGGGCGGCCCCGGCATGCGCGAGATGCTCGGCGTGACCGGCGCGCTGGCGGGGCAGGGGCTGGCCGACTCGGTCGCCCTGCTCACCGACGGCCGTTTCTCCGGCGCGACGCGCGGCTTCTCCATCGGCCACGTGGCGCCCGAGGCGTTCGTGGGCGGCATGATCGCCTTTGTCCGCGAGGGCGACACCATCGAGATCGACGTCCCGGCGCGCAAACTGCACGTCGCGATCGCCCCGGACGAGCTCGCCCGCCGCAAGGCCGGCTGGAAGGCCCCGGCCCCGCGCTATGCGCGCGGTGTCATGGCCAAGTATGCCAACACCGTTTCGTCGGCCGCCTCCGGCGCCGTCACCACCTGATCGCTTTCAAAAAACCACGCTAAACAAGGAAATCCATGAAACTCACCGGCGCAGAAATCATTTGGGAATGCTTACAGAAGGAAGGCGTTGACGTCGTCTTCGGCTACCCGGGCGGCGCGATCCTCCCGACCTACGACGCGATGACCAAGTATCCGAAGATCCACCATGTGCTCGTCCGCCACGAACAGGGCGCGACCCACATGGCCGACGGCTACGCCCGCGCGAGCGGCAAGGTCGGCGTCGCCATCGCCACCTCCGGCCCCGGCGCGACCAACATGGTCACCGGCATCGCCACCGCCATGATGGACTCCTCGCCCATCGTCTGCATCACCGGCCAGGTCGGCTCCAAGGCGATCGGCACCGATGCCTTCCAGGAGACGGACGTCACCGGCGTCACGCTGCCGGTCACCAAGCACAACTACCTCGTCACGCGCCCCGGCGACATCGCCCGCGCCATCCGCGAGGCGTTCTACATCGCCAAGAGCGGCCGCCCGGGCCCCGTGCTGGTTGACATCACCAAGGACGCGCAGCAGCTGACCGCCGAGTTTGACTGGGAGGCCGCCGCGCCGAAGCTGCCCGGCTACCGCCCGAACTACCAGGCGCCCGCCTCGGAGTTCGCCAAGGCCGCCGAGCTGATCAATTCCGCCAAGCGCCCGCTCATCCTCGCCGGTCAGGGCATCATCAAGTCCGGCGCCACCGCCGACGTCCTCGCCCTCGCCAAGGCCGCCAACATCCCGATCACCACGACGCTGCTCGGCATCGGCGCCATCCCGGCCTCGTCCGAGTTCAACCTCGGCATGATGGGCATGCACGGCGAGGCGTGGGTCAACCAGGCCATCCAGCAGGCTGACCTGCTCATCGCCCTCGGCATGCGCTTCGACGACCGCGTGACGGGCAACCTCAAGACCTACGCGCTCAACGCGAAGAAGATCCACGTCGAGATCGACCCCTCCGAGGTCAACAAGAACGTCCCGGTGGACGTCGCCCTCATCGGCGACCTCAAGGAAGTCCTCGGCGAACTCAAGCCGCAGATCAAGAAGGCGGACCACGCCGAATGGTGGGCGGCCATCAACGTCAACCGCGGCGACTCCGCCGTGCGCGACATCAAGAACCTGCCCGACAGCGGCCACCTCTATGCGGCCCATGTCATCAACGACATCTGGCGCCTGACGCAGAAGCGCGACACCATCGTCGTCACCGACGTCGGCCAGCACCAGATGTGGGAGGCCCAGTATTTCCACCACGACAAGCCCCGCTCGCTCATCACCTCCGGCGGCCTCGGCACGATGGGTTTTGCGCTCCCCGCGGCCATCGGCGCCAAGTTCGCCTGCCCGGACAAGGACGTCTGGGTGGTCGTCGGCGACGGCGGCTTCCAGATGACCTCCTGCGAACTGGCCACGGCCGAGCAGGAAGGCATCAAGGTCAACGTCGCCATCATCAACAACGCCTTCCTCGGCATGGTGCGGCAGTGGCAGGAGTTCTTCTACGACAAGCGCTACGCCGCCACGCCGATGACCGGCCCGAACTTCGTGAAGCTCGCCGAGGCCTACCGCCTCACCGGCCTGCTGTGCGACAAGCGGTCCGACGTGAAGGCGACCGTCGAGAAGACCCTCGCGGCCAAGGGCACGGTCGTCATCGATTTCGTCGTCGAGAAGGAGGACACGGTGTTCCCGATGGTCCCCGCCGGCGCCGATCTCGACAAGATGATCCGCCGCCCGAAGCAGGATGTCATGCTCGAGTCCGGTTCCGACAAGGACTGGGAGATGCCCTCGTCCGTGCTGCCGAACGTCTTCGTCGAGGCGAAAGCCGAGGCCAAGGCCCTGAACGGCCGCGCCAAGGCCGCGAAGAAGCCGGCGAAGGCGCCGGCCCGCAAGCCCGCCAAGACCTCCCGCCGCTAACCCAACACTCCCATGGCCAAACATACGCTCATCGCCTACGTGGAGGACGTCCCCGGCGTCCTGAACCGCATCGCGTCGCTCTTCCGCCGCCGCAACTTCAACATCGACTCCCTCACGGTCGGCCGCACCGAGCAGCCGGGCGTGTCGCGCCTGACGGTCGTCGTCGAGGCCACCGAGGCCGGCGCCCGCATCGTCGAGGCCAACCTCTACAAGCTCGTCAACGTGCTCCGCGTGGACGACCTCACCCACAAGCCCTCGCTCTCCCGCGAACTCGGCCTCGTGAAGGTGCGCGTCACCCCGCAGACCCGCAGCGAGGTCCTGCAGCTGACCGACGTCTTCCGCGCCCGCGTCGTCGACGTGGACGAGGCCTCGATCGTCATCGAGGTCACCGGCACGCCCGAGAAGATCGGCAAGTTCGAGCTCGTGCTGAAGCCCTACGGCATCATCGAGATCACCCGCACCGGCTCCGTGGCGATGGCCCGCGGCCACGAGGCGCTGACCTCCAACCCGCCGCTGGTGCGTGCGACCGGCGGCAAGGAAGACCACCACGCCCACGACAACTCCGGCATCTCGATGTCCGTCTGATCCCCTCCCTCAACTCCCAACACTCAACTCTCAACCAACTCATCCCATGGCTAAAATCTACTACGACAAGGACGCGAATCTCTCGCTCATCCGCGGCAAGAAAGTCGCGATCATCGGCTACGGCTCCCAGGGCCACGCCCACGCGCTCAACCTCAAGGAGAGCGGCGTCAAGGTCCGCGTCGGCCTCGCGCCGACCAGCAAGTCGGCCGCCAAGGCCAAGAAGGCCGGCCTGACCGTCGGCTCCGTCGCCGATGTCTCGAAGTGGGCCGACGTCATCATGGTGCTCGTGCCGGACCACGTGCAGGCCCGCCTCTACAAGGCCGAGATCGCCCCGAACCTCACCGCCGGCAAGATGCTGATGTTCGCCCACGGCTTCAACATCCGCTTCAAGGGCATCGTCCCGCCGAAGAACGTCGACGTGACGATGATCGCCCCGAAGTCGCCCGGCCACCGGGTCCGCGAGGTTTTCCAGGAGGGCGGCGGCGTCCCCGGCCTCATCGCCGTCCACCAGAACGCCACCGGCAACGCCAAGAAGCTCGCCCTGTCCTACGGCCGCGGCATCGGTTGCACCCGCGCCGGCGTGCTCGAGACGACCTTCAGCGAGGAGACCGAGACCGATCTCTTCGGCGAGCAGGCCGTCCTCTGCGGCGGCTGCGCCGAGCTGGTCAAGGCCGGCTTCAAGACCCTCGTCGACGCGGGCTACCAGCCCGAGATCGCCTACTTCGAGTGCATGCACGAGCTGAAGCTCATCGTGGACCTGATGTATCGCGGCGGCCTCAACTACATGCGCTATTCCGTCTCCGACACCGCGGAGTGGGGCGATTACGTCTCCGGCCCGCGCGTCGTCACCAAGAAGACGCAGGCCGAGATGAAGCGCATCCTGAAGGACATCACGGACGGCAAGTTCGCCAAGCGCTTCATCGACGAGAACAACAAGTATGGCCGCAAGACCATGACCAAGTTCCGCAACCGCGAGCGCGGCCAGAAGATCGAGGTCGTCGGCGCCAAGCTCCGCGCGATGATGCCGTTCCTCAACCCGGTCGTCATCTCGAAGTAATCCGGAAGGCAGAGTGTTTCATGTCTGATCGCGAACAACGTCACCAGTCCGGCGCCTCCTGCGGGGCGCTGCGACTGCGACATAGTCGGGAGCCATGGGCCGGCCTGAACGCCGGCCTGCTCCCGTCCAACCGACTGTGACCGATTCGCCACCAACCAACCCGACACTCTTACTTCCATGAAAACTTCCGCTTCCAACTACGTCAGAATCTTCGACACCAGCCTCCGCGACGGCGAGCAGGCGCCCGGCGCCTCCATGACCTCGGCTGAAAAGCTCGAGGTCGCCCGTGCGCTCGCCCGCCTCGGCGTGGACGTCATCGAGGCCGGCTTCCCGGCCGCCTCGCCCGACGACCTCGCGGCCGTGCAGGCCATCGCCGCCGAGATCGGCCAGGCGCCCATCGAGGGCCGCCCGCAGTCCCAGCCGCCCATCATCTGCGGCCTCGCGCGCTGCACCAAGAACGACATCGACGCCGCCTGGGAGGGCGTCAAGGGCGCCAAGCACCCGCGCATCCACACGTTCCTCGCGACCAGCGACCTGCACCTCAAGCACAAGCTCCGCATGTCGCGCGAGGAGATGACCGCCAAGGCCGTCGAGATGGTCGCCTACGCCCGCACCCTCTGCAAGGACGTCGAGTTCTCGCCGGAGGACGCCGGCCGCAGCGACCCGCAGTTCCTTTACAAGGTGCTCGCCGCCGTCATCAAGGCCGGCGCGACCACGCTCAACATCCCGGACACCGTCGGCTACACCATGCCCGACGAGTTCGGCGAACTGATCGCCGGCATCATCAAGCACACGCCCGGCGCCAAGGACGTGGTCATCTCCGTGCACTGCCACGACGACCTCGGCCTGGCCGTCGCCAACTCGCTCGCCGGCCTCCGTGCCGGCGCGCGCCAGGCGGAGGTCACGGTCAACGGCATCGGGGAGCGCGCGGGCAACGCGTCGCTCGAGGAGGTCGTCATGGCCATCCGCACCCGCGGCGCGAAGATCGGCCTCCAGACCGGCATCGACGCCACGCAGCTCTGCCGCATCAGCAAGCTTGTCTCCCGCAGCACCAGCTACCCCGTGCCGCCCAACAAGGCCATCGTCGGCGCCAACGCCTTCGCCCACGAGTCGGGCATCCACCAGGACGGCATGATCAAGAACGCGGAGACTTACGAGATCATGCGCCCGGCCGACGTCGGCGCATCGCACACCATGCTCGTGCTCGGCAAGCATTCCGGCCGCGCGGCCTTCTCCAAGCGCCTCACCGAGCTCGGCTACCCGCTCGAGGGCGACGCGCTGCTGAAGGCCTTCAACGAGTTCAAGAAGCTCGCCGACCGCAAGAAGAGCGTCCTCGACGCCGACCTCATTGCGCTCGCCTCCGACGAGCGCACCACGGTGCCCGAGCTCTGGGCGCTGGACTCGCTCCAAGTCATGTGCGGCACCACGGGCCTGCCCACCGCCAGCGTCCGCCTCCGTGACCCGGACGGCAAGGTCCGCAGCGCCGCCGCCCTCGGCACCGGCCCCGTCGACGCCGCCTACAAGGCAATCAACAGCATCGTCAACCTGCCGGTCGAGCTCCTCGAGTTCGGCATCAGCGCCGTCACCGAGGGCATCGACGCCCTCGCCGAGGCCACCGTCCGCGTCCGCCACGAGGAGCAGCGTTCCTCGCACGGCCATGGCGCGGACAGCGACATCGTCGTCGCCGCCGCCAAGGCCTACATCGCCTCCCTCAACCACGTGCTTTCGCGCCATTCCACGGGCCGCATCCAGCACCCGCAGAGCGCGCCCACCGAAGTTTCCCGCTGACCCGCCATGGCCGCCTCCCCCCAGTCCGACTGCATCGAAATCTTCGACACGACCCTCCGTGACGGCGGGCAGACCGAGGGCATTTCGTATTCGGTCGACGACAAGCTGCGCATCGCGCGCAAGCTCGACGAGCTGGGCGTGGCGTTCATTGAGGGAGGCTGGCCCGGGTCCAACCCGAAGGACGCCGCGTTCTTCGAGCAGGCGCGGACGATGACCTGGAAGCACGCCAAGATCGTGGCCTTCGGCGCCACGCGCCGCGCGGGCCTCAAGCCCGCGGACGACCCGAGCGTGCGCGGCCTGGTCGAGGCGGGCACCGAGGTGTGCGCGATCTTCGGCAAGTCCTCCGTCATGCAGGTGAAGGAAGTCCTGCGCACGACGCTCGAGGAGAACCTGAAGATGATCGAGGAGACCGTCGCCTACCTGCGCGGGCAGGGGAAGCGGGTCATCTACGACGCCGAGCACTTCTTTGACGGCTACCGCCTCGATTCCGCCTACGCCCTGCAGACGCTGCAGGCGGCGGTGAAGGGCGGGGCGGAGACCATCGCCTTGTGCGACACCAACGGCGGCTCGCTCCCCTGGCAGATGGAGACGATCGTGACCGACGTCATCGCCAAGCTGGGCGGTTCGGTCCGCGTCGGCGTCCACCTGCACGACGACACCGGCTGCGCCGTGGCCAACAGCCTCGCGGCGATCCGCGTCGGGGCAACCCACGTGCAGGGCACGATGAACGGCTACGGCGAGCGCTGCGGCAACGCCAACCTCTGCATCGTCATCCCGAACATCGAGCTGAAGCTCAAGCGCCGGGCCCTGCCCGCGGGCGCCCTGGCCCGGTTGCACGAGACGGCCCGTTTCGTGGCCGAGGTGACCAATTTCGCCCCGAACGACCAGATGCCCTACGTCGGCAACAGCGCCTTCGCCCACAAGGCCGGCGTCCACGTGGCCGCGATGCAGCGCCATCCCGACGCCTACCAGCACATCGACCCGACCGTGGTCGGCAACGAGATGCGCGTGGTCGTCAGCGAGCTGTCCGGCCGGGCCAACGTCGTCTCCAAGGCCAGCGAGCTCGGCCTGCAGAACGTCGACGCCGCCACCGGCGCCAAGGTCGTCGAGGTCATCAAGGCGAAGGAGCACGAGGGGTTCTCCTTCGAGGCGGCCGAGGCCAGTGTCGCGCTGCTCGTGCGCCGGCTGTCGCCGGGCTATGCGCCGCTGTTCACGCTGCAGGATTACCGCGGCATGGTCAGCCGCCACGGCGACCGCAGCATGGCCGAGGCGACGATCAAGCTCACCATCGGCGGCCACGAGGTGCACACGGCGGCCTCGGGCAACGGCCCGGTCAACGCCTTCGACCAGGCGCTGCGCAAGGCGCTGCAGCCCCTGTTCCCGCAGGTGAAGGACATCTCCCTGGCCGACTACAAGGTCCGCATCCTCAATTCCGGCCTCGGCACGGCCGCCATCACCCGCGTCCTCATCGACTGGCACGACGGCGTGCGCCGCTGGAGCACCGTCGGCGCCGGCGGCAACATCCTCGACGCCACCTGGCTGGCGCTGGCGGACGGCTACGAATACGGCCTGACGCTCCCGGTAGGGGCTGTTGCCCCCAACAGCCCATCCCTCAAAGGCGCTTGAGGACAAGCGCCCCTACCTCCCAACCCAATTTACTGACATGAAAGCAAGCATCGTCCTTACTCCCGGTGACGGCATTGGTCCTGAAGTGGTCAATGAGGCCCGGCTCGTGCTCGAAGCCATCGCCAAGCGGCAGGGGCACGAATTCAAGTTTTCCGAGCACCTGCTCGGTGGCTGCGCCATCGACACCAAGGGCACGGCCATGCCGGACGAGACCCTCGCCGCCGCCCAGGCCGCCGATGCCGTTCTTTTGGGCGCCGTGGGCGGGCCGAAGTGGGATGACCCCCAGGCCAAGGTCCGCCCCGAGCAGGGCCTCCTGGCCATCCGCAAGGCCCTTGGCCTCTACGCCAATGTGCGCCCGGTGTGCCCGTATCCGTCCCTGGCCCGGCTTTCCCCGCTGAAGCCCGAGCGCGTGGCCGGCGTGGACTTCGTCGTCATCCGCGAACTGACCGGCGGCCTGTATTTCGGCACGCCGAAGGGCCGCACCCAGACCCCCGAGGGCGAGGTCGCCGTCGATACGCTCATCTACACGGAGAAAGAGATCCGCCGCATCGTCACGCTGGCCTTCCAGTTGGCGCAGAAGCGCCGCAAGCTCGTCACCTCGGTCGACAAGGCCAACGTGCTCGAGTCGTCCCGTCTCTGGCGCAAAGTCGCCATCGAGGTCGGCAAACAGTTCCCCGACGTGAAGCTGGAGCACCAGCTCGTTGATTCCTGCGCCATGCGCCTGATCACGCATGCGCCGTCCTTCGACGTCATCGTCACCGAAAACATGTTCGGCGACATCCTGACCGACGAGGCGGCCGTCCTGGCCGGCTCGCTCGGCGTGCTGCCCAGCGCGTCGCTGGGCGAGGGGAAGCTCGGCCTTTACGAGCCGATCCACGGCTCGGCCCCGGACATCGCGGGCAAGGGCATCGCCAACCCGACCGGCACCATCCTTTCCGCGGCCCTGTTGCTGCGGCACTCCCTCGGTTTGGAGGCCGAGGCCCGAGCTATCGAGGCGGCCGTCAGCGCCGCCCTCGAAGCCGGCTGCCACACCGCCGATCTCGGCGCCAAGCAGCCGCTGACGACCGCCCAGATGGGCGCCGCGATCCGCGAGCGCCTCGCGTAAGCCAGCCAACCGTCCTCCAACCTTCAAATTCCCTTTCGTTAATGAATCCAACTTCCCAACCGCCGCTTGATACGACGCGTTTCATCGCGCGTCACGTGGCGGGCCTGCGCCGGTCCGGCATCCGCGACTTCTTTGAACTTGTCGCGAAGACCGACGGCGTGATCTCGCTCGGCATCGGCGAACCCGATTTCGACACCCCGCAGCCCATCCGTGACGCCGTGAAGACGGCCATGGACACGGGCAAGACGCACTACACCTCCAACCTGGGCCAGCCCGACCTCCGCAGGGAGATCAGCCGCTACGTGGAAGGCTATTTCCACGTCGGCTACAGCTGGGAGGACGAGGTGCTCGTGACCGTCGGCGTCTCCGAGGCGCTCGACCTGGCCATGCGCGCCCTGCTCAACCCGGGCGACAAGGTGCTCTATCACCAGCCGTGCTATGTCTCCTATGCCCCGACCGTCGAGCTCGTGCACGGCGTCGGCGTGCCGGTGGCGACCAGCGCGGCCGAGATGTTCTCGCTCGACGAACCGGCCCTGCGCGCCTCCTGGCAGCCCGGCTGCAAGCTCCTGCTCCTGAACCTGCCCTGCAACCCGACGGGCGGCGTCTGCTCCCGCGCGCAGCTCGAGCGCATCGCGAAGTTCGCGATCGAGAAGGACCTGATCGTCATCAGCGACGAGATCTACTCGGAGCTGATCTTCGAGGGCACGCACACCAGCATCGCCAGCCTGCCCGGGATGCGCGAACGCACGCTGCTCCTGCACGGCTTCTCCAAGGCCTTTGCCATGACCGGTTTCCGCCTCGGCTATGCCTGCGGGCCGGCGCCGCTCATCGAGGCCATGATGAAGGTGCACCAGTATTCGATGTTGTGCGCCCCGAGCATCAGCCAGGAAGGCGCCCTCGCGGCGCTGCGCCTGGGCGACGATGCCACCCGGTTCATGCGCGACCGCTACCGCGAGCGCCGGGATCTGTTCGTGCAGCGCATCAACGCGGCCGGTCTCAAGTGCCATTCGCCGCGCGGCTCGTTCTATGCCTTTCCGTCGGTGGCCTCCACCGGTCTGGACGAGGGCACCTTCGCCCGCCGCCTGCTCACCGAGCACAAGGTGGCGGTCGTGCCCGGCACGGCCTTCGGTGACGCCGGCCAGGGCCATGTGCGCGCCTGTTTCACGGCCAACGAGGAAAAACTCTCGCTGGCCTGCGACAAGATCGAGCGGCTGCTGAACTCGCTCAAGACGCCGGTCTCAGCCTGAGCGGCTCGTCTGTTTGGTAGGGGCGGTTGCCCTCAACCGCCCCTATCGCATGGATGAGAGCCTCGGCTAGGCGCGGAGCGGAGTCCGCGCCCTACCAAAGAAAAACCCGTCCCGCGCGAGCGGGACGGGTTGAATATGGCTGTTCGAAGGAGTCTTAGAACACCACGGTCACGCCGACGGTGCCCCAGAAGTGGCTGTCGTCGACCAGGTCGATGTCGTGCGTGGCATACTGCAGGCCGACGGTGAAGGTGGCGGTGTCAGACAGCTTGTAGGGCACGGTGGCGCCGATGCCGTAGTAGGTGTAGTCGTCGCCGGCGTCGGGCGAGACGTTGCCGATGGTGCCCAGCAGGCTGAAGGTGGCCTTGTCGCTGATCGGCACGCTGTAACCGACGGTGGCCTGGATCGTGAAGTTCTCCAGAGTGAAGTCCTGGAAGGCATACAGGCCGGTGGTGAAGCTGCCGAAGGTGCCGGTCACGCCGACATAACCCTCGAAGGTGGAGTTATCGAGGCCGGTGCTGTCGTCGAGCTCCGGGTAGTAATAGAGGGTCGCGCCGACATCGAGGCTCCACGTCTCGCTCAGCTTGAAGCCGTAGCCGCCGTAGACGTCGATCTCGTTGTCGATGTTGCTGGTGATCGGCTGGTTCGTCCACAGGCCGAGGTAGAAGCTGCCGGAGGTCAGCTTGACCGAGGGCTGGAAGGAGTCCTCGGCATACTGGACGCCGCGGAAGACGTATTTGCTGGCGTAAGGGAAGTCCACGGTGACCGAGTAGGCCGGAGCCGCGGGAGCGGGGGCGGGAACCGGATCCGCGGCCGAGAGCGTAGCGCCCGTGACGAGCGCCGCGAGGAGGAGGGAGACTTTCTTCATGGTGTAGGTTTGGTAGTAGGTTGGACTGAGTGTCAGCCCCCGGATAAAAGCAGCCAGCGGGCCAACCCGGATGGTTTAAAAACCGGCGACCAGCTATATGACACACCGTTCCGGCCTGGCATTGGGCCGGAACGGGTTAGAATGCCCGCGGTATCGGGCGGGTGAGGCCATTATTCCCCCGCATGCACAGCGGCGCGGTCGGTCGGAGCATAAAGCCCCTCCCGGCCGGACCGGATTCACGCCGACAAAAAAGCCGCACCGGTCAGGGTGCGGCTTGAAAGGTGAGGCCTGCTTACTTGAGCGGCGGGGGCGGGGGCGGGAGGGCCGTGAGGGAGCTGTCGGCCAGTTTCTTGGAGACCATCTCGATCATGCGCTGGATCTCCAGCTCGGAGGTGCGGCGGTTGATCTTGGCGAGCTCCACCTGCTTGGCGAGTTCGAGGGCCTCGCGGGTGAGGCGCTCCTTGTCGTTGCGGGTCTTGAGGATCTCGGTCTCGAGGTCGGCGGCTTCCTTGGTCAGCTTGGCGATCTGGGCGGTGTATTCATCGGCCTCCTTCTTCAGGGCGGTCATGGCGTCCTGATAGTCCTTCTCCTTCTTGTCTTCCTTGGCCTTGTCGTTGGCGATGCGTTCTTCCTGGCGCTTGAGGGCCTCGGCCTGGGCCTTTTCCTCGATGACGCGCTTGCGGTCGGCCTCTTCCTTGGCGGCCGCCTCGATCTTGGCGACGCGCGCGGCTTCCTTGTCGGCCATCTCCTTCAGGGCGCCGTTGTAGAAAAAGCCGAACACGGCCAGCAAAACGAGGGGAACGATGACGTATGACTTGTTCATGAGATTCGGTGGTGGGGGAGGTTAGCCTTTCTTGGCCGCGGCGGCGGCGGCGGCCGCGGCGGCGGCCTTGGCCTTCTCGGAGGCGTCGATCTTTTCGAGCAGATCGTAGTAATATTTCACATTGGCCTCGGCCTGCTTGACGTAGGTCTTGAGGAAAGCCTGCTCGTCGATGTGTTTCTTTTTCTCCTCCTCGAGCTTGCCGAAGGTGCCCTTGACCTCCTCGAGGTCCTTCTTGAGGCGGACGACCTGGTCGCGGGCGCGGTTGCGCTCGTCGTAGGTCTTCTGACGGCGGTCCTCCGCCTCCTGGCGGGCGGTGGCCTTGAGCTCGGCGATGCGCTCGCGCTCCTTCCGCTCGGCCTCGCGCTTCTTCGCGGCCTCGACGGCGGCCTCGATGGCGGCGGCGCGGTCGGCGACCTCCTTGGCGGCCTTCGCCTTGAGCTCGGCCTCGGCCTTCGCGGCGATCGCCGCCTGCTTCGCGGCGTAGTTCTTGTCGAAGCTGTAGTAGAACCCGCCAAAGATCAGGGTGCAGATCAGCGGGACGATGATGTAGACTTTGTTCATGTGCGAATGCGTTAAGGGGGTGGGTTACATCTTGGCTTTCTTGGCCTCGCGGGCCGCGATGGTCTCCTCGATGGCCCGGATCATGGCGAGGGTCTGGCTGTCCTTGGCGCCTTCCGGCAGGGCGGCGGCCTTCTTGGCGGCATCGAGCGCGACATCGAATTTCTTCAGCTCAAACGCGATGTAGGCGAGATACATGTAGACCTGGTGGGGCTTGGTCAGGTTGCCCTTGGCCACGGCCGCCTGCAGGTGCATCAGGGCATCCTCGGTCTTCTCCAGGCCATGGTAGGCCTGGCCGATCATGAACTCGAGCTGGCCGGCCTTGGGGAACGCAGTGGCGGCCTGCTTGAGCACATCGATGCTCTTCAGGGGGCGCTCCAGCTGCTGGTAGCACAGGGCGTAGAGCTCCCAGTTCTTGAGCTCGCTTTCGATGGTGCCGGACTTCAGGCCGCTCTCCAGCAGGTCGGCCGCCTTCTCATACTGGCCGAGGTTGAAGTAGATGCCGACCAGGTTGAAGTGATACTGGGCCGTGTTCATGTGGCCCTGCGCCTGGGCCCGCTCGATGGTCAGGGCGGCGCGGAGGTCCTGGCCGGAGCTCAGGTAGGTGGCGGCGAGCTGCTGGTAATAGGTGGAGCTCTCGGGCTTCTGCTTGATCAGCAGCTCGAACATGTCGGCGGTCTCGGCCGTGCGGCCCAGCTGCTGCAGCGCGGCCAGCTTGAGCACGTAGAAGGTGTCCTTCGGGTGGATGGCGAGCTTCAGGCCCTTTTCCGTCTCGTCGAGGGCGCGTTGGATGAGCTTCACGTCGGGTTTCTCGGGATTCTGCACGGCCCAGGTGTAGAGGAGCTGGGCGTAGAGGAGCTGGGCGTCGGCCGAGGACTTCGGCGTGAGCTTGAGCCACTTCTGCATGCTGGCGTCGGCCTTCACGAAGAGGTTGGTGGCGACGGCGGGGACCTTGGTCTGCACGGCCTCCTGGACATAAAGCTGGGTCAGGAAGTAGAGCAGGTCGCGCGTGATGCGCTCCTCGAAGTAGGTCGGGGACTTCGAGTCGGAGATGGCCAGCGCCTTTTCCGTCGGCTCGATGGCCTTGGGGAAGTCGCCCTTCTGGAGCAGGGTCTGCGTCTTGATCTGGTAGAGCATCGCCGCGTCGTAGCTGTCGGCGGGCACCTTCGCGATCTGGGCGTCAAGGATGGCGATGGCGGCGTCGTAGTTCTTGGCGTCGACGACCTGCTTGTATTTCGGCAACACCTCGCTGGTGGCGTCGGTGAAGGCGTAGTCGCGGACGGGCTGCTGGGCGGCGAGGGTGGCGGCCAGGGCGGCCGTGCCGAGCAGGGCGAGGGCGGAGCGGAGGGGGGAGGAGGTGAGGTGCGGCATGGCGGACCGGATTATTTGGCGTCCTCGAGGTTGAACTCGATGAGCTGGGAGACGCGGGTGGCGACGGCCTTGCCGCCCTTGCGGCCGGGCTTGAACTTCCACTTCTGCACGGCCTGCATGGCCGGGACCTCGAACTCGCGGTGCGAGGAGCGGACCACGCGGGTGTCGACGACGTCGCCGTTGGAGTTGATGATGAACTCGACCACGACCTCGCCGCTGATGCCGGCGCGGCTCATCTCGTAGGGATACTGCGGGGGATTCTGGACGCGGCCGACGGGCTTCTGGTCCAGGTTGTTGATGTCGAAGAGATCCTTGATGCCGCGGCCGAAGTTGGCGCCCGGGGGATTGACCGGGATGTTGATGGCGCCCTTGGAGGCGACCAGGCCCGGGGGCGGGGGCGGCTGGAGCGGCTGGGTGAAGGCGTTGACCGGCACGACGGTCGGCAGGTCGACGAGGCTCGGGGGGGCCATGACGTTCTCGACGGGTTCCTCGTCGAGTTCCTCGACCTTCTCCTCCTCCTCCTCGGGGAGGGGGGGCATCTCCATCTGCATGACGGCTTCCTCCACCTTGGCTTCGCGCTTCGGCGGCGGCTGCTTGCCGGCAAAGGGGTTGAGGGCGGCGACATGGACGGCGACCGAGATCACCAGGCCAATGATAAGATCTTTGTTCATGGCGGCTTATTTGCCCGTCGGGCGGGTGCGGGTTTCGACCGAGAACTTCTCGATGCCGGCCTTGCGGATGACGTCGAGCACCTGGACGGTGGCGCCAAACCGGGCCTTCTCGTCGCCGGCGATGAGCAGGCGGGGATCCTCGGTCTGGGACTTGTAGGCGGTGATGCGGCTTTCGAGGTCGCTCATTTCCATCGGTTCACGGTTCCAGAAGAGCGAATCGTCGGCCGAGACCTGGATGGTCACGATGTCGGTCGGCGGCGGGTCATTCGGGTTGGGCGGCTTGGCCACCGGCAGATCCACGGGCACCGACTGGATGCGGTTGAGCGACAGGGTGAAGAGGACGAAGGTCGCGAGCAGGAAGAAAATAACGTCAATGAGCGGGATGATCTCAATGCGCGCCTTCTTGCGGGCGGGGATTTTGATTTTGGTGCCTTCCATGTGGGAGAGGGGCTCGGGGCGTAGAGTATGACGCGCGGAGCGCCGGTTTCTTAGACGTCCGGGGCGTTACTTGGCCCGGGTTTCGATGAACACCTTGGTGAAGCCGGCCTTGCGGGCCTCGTCGAACACGTAGATGGCCTGGGCGAAGAAGGCCCGCTCGTCCCCGTTGATGAGGATGCGGCCGTCGGGGTTCTCCCGGCGCTCCTTGAGGAGGCGCTGGGTGAACTCGTCGAGCGTGATGAGGTCCTTGTTCCAGGCGATCGTGCCCTCGTCGGTGACGCTGATCGTCACGGTGTCGTTCGGATCGCGGGGGATGCTGCTCTCCGCGACGGGCAGCTTGACGCTGATGCCGTTCGACTTGTTGAGCGACAGGGTGAAGAGAACGAAGGTTGCGAGCAGGAAGAAGATGACGTCGATGAGAGGGATGATCTCAATGCGCGCCTTCTTTGTGCCGCCTGGGCCTGTGCCGCCGCCGCCACCGTGCATGACAGTAGGTGTTAGAGGTTAAAAGTCGCGAGGGCCGGGGCCGCTCAGCGGCTCTTGGCGCTCTCGGCCTTGTTGATGATGATCTCGAGCGAGTTCGAGGCGTCCTCGATGTCGTGGCGGGCCTCTTCGGAACGGGCGTTGAGATAGTTGAAGGGCAGGAGGCCCATGATGGCGATGGCCAGACCGCACATCGTGGCGATGAGCGCCTCGGCGACGCCGCCGGTGATCTTGGTGGCGGCCGAGCCGATGTCACCGCTGCCGCTGTTGAGCGCGGCGAAGGTGCCCATCATGCCGGTCACGGTGCCGAGGAGGCCCAGGAGCGGGGCGGCGGTGATGCAGGTGTCGAGCGTGGGCAGGCCCTGGCTGAAGCGCTGCATCTCCTGGCTGGCGGCGCGGGTGAAGGCGTTGGCCAGGGAGTGCTCCTTGTGGGTGATGGCGTAGACGAGGATGCGGGCCACGTAGTCCTGGCTCTTCTTGCCGAGCTCGACGGCACCCTCGATGTCGTTGGCCTCGACCTTCTCGAGCATCTTGTCGACGAGCTCGGGCTCGCGGCGGCGGTTCTCGCGGACGATGAACAGCACGCGCTCGATGGCGACCGTGATCAGGAGGAACGAGACAACCAGGATCGGCCACATGATGGGGCCGCCATGCTTGAAGAGCTCCATGGAGGTCATGGGGCTGCCGTCCGGGTTAGTGAGCAGAATCGCCAAGGGGAGGGATGCGGTGATCATAGTGCGGGTGGTGTGATTGAGTTAACCGTGGGTAATATTCCTTAAGTGGAAAGTCAGGAAGGGGAGGTAAGCAGGGCGCGGGCCAGCAACAGACACGTCATCGGCGGCGCCAACGGCGCGACGAGGGGAGGAGGGAGTGAGAAAGCGATGACAATGTGACCAAAAAGCTGTCGGGAAACTGAATGTTGCCGAGATTAACTTTAGACTGTCAATGCGCTTTCTTGTGCCGTGTGACAAATTAATCCACGCGAACCCAGAGTAAGAGAATCAACTGATTAAATTGGCTGCCCGACTAGGACTCGAACCTAGACAGAACGAGTCAGAGTCGTTCGTGCTACCATTACACCATCGGGCAGTGAAAAATCGTGCGCTTCGGCCGGACTTGTTCGCGCATCACCGACGGAAAAATGGAGCCGGCGATGGGATTCGAACCCGCAACCGCCTGTTTACAAAACAGGTGCTCTACCGTTGAGCTACGCCGGCGAGGCGTTGCTGCGCACAAATCGGAATGGACTGCAAAAAACGGAAAGTGGTGGCTCCCCGGGGACTCGAACCCCGAACCAATTGATTAAGAGTCAACTGCTCTACCATTGAGCTAGGAAGCCAAAAAACGAAGGGGCAAAAGTTATTATCGCGGGGGCCATGTCAACGACATTTCGGTGTTTTGCCCGGCCGGAAATTTTTGCGGACAAAAAAGTCCCGCGCGGCCGCGTCCCCGGCGCCGCCGGACCCGCATCGCGCGGGCCCCGCCGCCCGTTCGGAGCGCCCCGGCCGGTCCGGGCGGGGGGGCGGCCCCATCGGGTTTTTACGCGGGAATCCAGGTCCTGGGGCCGGCCTGTAGGCTCCTGCCCGGTGCGGGGTTAGGCGGGCGGGGGCGGGGCGTCGCACTTTGTTGGACAAAACACTTGCCAACACCCACCCCGTGCTCTGTTTTCGCCCGCTCCTCCCATGCAAAAGACCAAAAAGTCCGTTGCCAAGCGCTTCAAGATTTCCGCCAAGGGAAAGCTGATCCGCCGCACGCCCGGCTTCCGTCACCTGCTGGCCGCGAAGAGCACGAAGTCCAAGCGACGTGCCTCCCGCGACAAGCTGGTCGATGAAGGCCATGCGAAGCCGCTGCTCCGCTGCCTGCCCACCGGTCTCCGGTAAGCAAGCCGAAGCGCAAAACCACAACTTGCCAGGCGGGTGAATCCTAACGAGACGACCCGCCGGCACTAAAACCACCTATATAACATGGCTCGTGTCACCAACTCCCCCGCGTCGCGCAAGCGCCGCAAGAAAGTGCTGAAATACGCCAAGGGCTATTTCGGCAACAAATCCAAGCTCTACCGCTACGCCAAGGAAGCGGTGCAGCATGCCTGGCAATACGCCTACATCGACCGCAAGAAGAAGAAGGCGAACATGCGCGCCCTCTGGATCGTGCGTCTGAACGCGGCCTGCCGCGAAGCCGGCATCACCTACAGCCGCTTCATGGAAGGCCTCAAGGCCGCCAGCATCCAGCTCGACCGCCGCCAGCTCTCCGAGATCGCGATCGCCGACGCCACGGCGTTTGCCGCCCTCGTCAAGCAGGCCCAGGCCGCGCTGAAGTCCAAGGCCGCCAAGGCCTGATCAACCGGCGGGCCTTTGGAGGCTCGCCTTCCGGTCAAAAAGACCATTTCAGTGAAGGACGGGCTCCCTGCGGGCCCGTCCTTTTTATTTTTCCATGCAAGCCACCCTCACCGCCCTCCTCGCCAAGGCCACGGCCGAGCTCCCGTCCCTCAAGACGCGCGCCGACTTCGAGGCCGCCAAGGCCCGCTACGTCGGCCCCAACGGCGAGTTCACCGCGCTGATGAAGCAGATGGGCACCGTGCCCAAGGAAGAGCGCCCCGCCATGGGCAAGCTGATCAACGAGGCCAAGGCCCGGCTGCAGGTCCAGCTCGACGCCACGCTCCAGCGCCTGGCCGACGCCGAGATCAACGCCCAGCTCGGGCCCGCGATCGATCCCACGCTGCCGTCGCCCGACGCCGGCCCCGGCACGTCGCACCCGCTCACGCTCGTGCGCGCGGAGATGTGCCGCATCCTCCGCAAGGCCGGCTTCACCGTCGTCGAGGGGCCCGAGGTCGAGACCGAGTATTATTGCTTCGACGCCCTCTGCACGCCCGCCGACCACCCGGCGCGCGACGCCCAGGACACGTTTTATTTCCCCGAGAAGGCGCGCTTCGGCAATGTCACCAAGAAGACCCCGGAGGAGAAATACCTCCTGCGCACGCACACCTCCTCGGTGCAGATCCGCACCATGCTCAAGGGTGAGCCGCCCATCCGCGTCGTGTCGCCGGGCCGCGTCTACCGCCGCGACACCTCGGACGCCACGCACAGCGCCAACTTCCACCAGATCGAGTGCCTCTACGTGGACAAGAACGTCACCGTCCGCGACCTGAAGGCGCTGCTCGACTACATCTTCGCCTCGCTGCTCGGCCCGGACACGAAGACCCGTTTCCGCCCGCACTACTTCGGCTACACCGAACCCAGCTTCGAGGTGGACCTGTCCGCCCAGCACCTGCCCAAGGTGAACAAGGAGTGGATCGAGATCGGCGGCTGCGGCATGGTCGACCCCGCCGTCTTCGAGGGCGTCGGCTACGATCCGAACGTCTGGAGCGGCTACGCCTTCGGCATGGGCCTCGAGCGCCTCGCGATGCTCATGTATGGCATCGATGACATCCGTTATTTCTACCAAAACGACCTGCGCTTCCTGAAGCAGTTCGCCTGATGTCAGTAGCGAGCATCGAGCAGCGAGTAGAGAGCATGGCAGACAAATCCCAGTCATTCCGCGATGTGCTCGTGTGGCAAAAAGCCCACGCGCTCACCCTGGCGCTTTATCGCGTTACCGAGGCATTCCCCAAGCATGAGCTTTTTGGGCTTACTTCGCAGCTCCGGAGGGCCGCAGCCAGCGTGCCCTCGAACTTCGTGGAGGGGTTTCGTAAACGCACCCGGCCGGACAAACTTCGGTTTTACAACATGGCTCAGGCCTCGGCTGACGAATGCCTCTATCAGTTGATCCTCGCTCATGATCTTGGTTATTCGGACACGACTGGGCTGCAGTCTGATCTAGGGGAAGTGTCGCGATTGCTCCAGGGTTACATCAACGGCATGGGGCCCGATACGGCTTGATCTACTCGCTGCTCGCTAGCCGCTACTCACTACTTTCTTCATGAAACTTTCCCGCAACTGGCTCCGGCAATACGTCCGCCTCTACGCCACCACCGAAGAACTTAAGCGCGCCATCACCTTCCTCGGCTTCGAGGTCGAGGGCGTGCAGAACACCGGCCTCCCGCCGCTGGAGAACGTCGTGGTCGGCGAGATCAAGACCCGCGCCAAGCACCCGAACGCCGACAAGCTCTCGGTGTGCACCGTCGACGTCGGCCCCGCCCACGGCGGCGTCCGCACCATCGTCTGCGGCGCACCCAACTGCGACGCCGGCAACCGCGTGCCGGTGGCCCTGCCCGGTGCCGTCCTGCCGGGCGACTTCAAGATCAAGCAGTCCAAGATCCGCGGCCAGCAGTCCGACGGCATGATGTGCGCCGCCGACGAGCTCGGCCTGTCCGGCGACCATGCCGGCCTGCTGATCCTCCCGCCCACGGCGCCCATCGGCCAGCCGATCAACGAGACGCTGCCCGACGGCGACACGGTGTTCGACATCGAGGTCACGCCGAACCGCCCCGATGCGCTCTGCCACATCGGCATGGCGCGCGAGCTCGCGGCCTGGCTGCGGGCCGAGCTGCAATACCCGGCCATCAAGTTCGACGGCAAGGGGGCGGGTGCGCCGCGCCCCGACATCCTCAAGGGCATCCGCGTCGACGCCGCCGAGGACTGCCCGCTCTACGTGGGCATCGCCGTCACCGGCGTGAAGGTCGGCCCGAGCCCCGCCTGGATGCAGGAGCGCCTCGCCGCCGTCGGCCTGCGCCCGATCAACAACCTCGTCGACGTGGGCAACTACGTCATGCTCGAGCTCGGCCAGCCGCTGCACGTGTTCGATGCGAAGAAGATCGCCGGGCGGCAGATCATCGTCCGCCGCGCCACCGACGGCGAGAAGCTCGTCACCCTCGACGAGAAGGAGCGCACGCTCAACAGCCGGATGCTCGTCATCGCCGACGAGGCCAAGCCGCTCGTCGTCGCCGGCATCATGGGCGGGCACGACGCCGGCGTCGATGCCACCACCACGGACATTGTGCTCGAGGCCGCCTATTTCCGCCCGCAGTCCATCCGCTGGACCTCCAAGCGCCTCGGCCTGGCCTCCGATTCCTCCTACCGCTTTGAGCGCGGCGTCGACCCGCATGGCACGGTCGAGGCCGCGCGCCGCGCCATCGACCTGATCCTCGAGACCGCCGGCGGCACCGTGGCCGGCCCGTCCTTCCAGGTCGGCAGCGACCGCCCGTGGTCGCGCGAGATCAAGGTCACGCCCGATTACATCCGCGCCAAGGTGGGGTTCGACATCACGGACGACGAGATGCGTGATGCCTTCCACGGGCTGCACCTGCCCATCACCGAGGACCACGATGCAGGCGGCGGCATCGGCTGGACGGTGACCATCCCGAGCTACCGCGGCGACCTCGACCGGCCCATCGACCTCGTCGAGGAAGTGCTCCGCATCTACGGCACCGACCGCATCCCGCCGCAGGTCTGCGCGGGTCCCGCGCTTATCGACGGCGACGACGACCCGATCGCCGCCTTCAACCGCCGGGCGACCGACTACCTGGTCGGCCAGCATTTCCACGAGGTGGTCAACTACACGTTGCGCGCGCAGAAGGAACTTTCCACCTGGGTGTCCGCCGCCGCGGCGGCCGAGCTCGGCCTGGCCAATCCCTTCGTGGACGACCAGTCGCACCTGCGGCCGACGCTCGTCCTCGGCATCCTCGAGTCGCTCAAGCTCAACCAGTCGCGCGGCGTGCCGGCGGCGCGGTTGTTCGAGACCGGCCGGGTGTTCCTCGAGCTCAACGGCACGGTGCAGGAGTGCGTGTCGGTGGGTTTCGTGCTCTGCCACAATCCGAAGGATCGCGCCTGGCTGGGCCGGTCCGAACCCGATTTCTACACGGTGAAGCGCCACATGGAGGTGCTCGCGCAGGGCGCGGGGCTCGACCTCGGCACCGCCGGACTCGTGCCCGTGCAGGGGTCGTTCTGGGGCTGGCAGGAAGGCCATTCGGCCGCCGCCGGCGAGATGAAGGACGGGTGGACCGCGCGCTTCGGCCTGCTGAACCTCGCCATGGTCCGGGCCGCCGGCATCGAGGGCAAGGTCTGGGCGGGCACGCTCGCGCTCCTGCCGACCAAGCTCGCCGCGGTGGCCGGCCACCGTCGCTACCAGCCGTTCAGCCTCTTCCCGGCGGCCCTGCGCGACCTCGCGCTGGTCGTCGATGCCTCGCGCCACGCCGGCGAGGTGCAGGCCTGGTTGCTCCAGGCAGCCCGCGCGGCGACGGCAGGCGCGGCCTTCGCGGTCGAGTCGGTCACCGTGTTCGACGTCTACTCGGGCAAGGGCCTGCCGGAGGGGAAGAAGAGCCTGGCTTTCGCGCTCTCCTTCCGCTCGGCGGAACGCACGCTGACGGACGACGAGGTCAACGCCGCCTTCGCGAAGATCCAGCAGGCCGTCGCGGCCGACGGATCGATGACGGTGCGGGCCTGAGCGGCTAGGCCGCGAACCGCTCGAGAAACGCGCGCACTTCCGCCGGCACGCTCTTTGAGACGTTCGGCACGATCAGCTTGAAGAGCTCGCGCACCTCGTTCGTCTGCGCGGGTGTCAGGCCGGCCTTGGTGCCGGCGATGGCGCCGATCTGAAGGACCGGGGACTGGGCGCTGCCCCGGATATAAAAACCATGCGTGAGCAGCTCGAAGTGCTCGATGGAGTCGCCGCTGGCGTTCCGCCAGATGCTCAGCACGGTTTCCTCGTCGCTGGCATATTGCTCCTTCAGCAGGCCCTCGACGTCCTGCTTCACCTTGTCGACCGGCTCCAGGCCGGCTCCGACGGCGACCGGCTCGACCAGCTGCCGGAAGGCCTTCTGGGTGTGGCTGTCGGGAAAAACCAAGGCGACGCCGAGGGTGACGCACTGGGCGGTGGCCCGCACATGGGCGATGGTGCCGTCGATCTCGAAGAGGCGGTGGTCCAGCTCCAGCTTCAGCCGGCAGTTTTCCCCGCGATCGGCCATGGCGGCGGGATGCAGGCGCAGGCTGACGCCGCCGGAGGACATGTTCACGAGCTGACCGCCCCAGTCCATGGCCCGGCTGTGATCGGCCGGGAGGATGTTGCCCTCGCCGTCGCGGCCGACGAGCGTGACCTTCGCCTTCAGGGGAAACTTGACGCCGACGGGGTAACGCGTGGCCCCGCGTTTGTCCCCCACGCCCCCCGGCCCCTTGAAGTTGAGGATCTTTTTGAAAAGTAGCACCGGCCGAACCCTATAGGGATGAAAGGCAGTGGCACAAGCCCGGGGTTTTGCTCAGGCCGGGGGGGAGGGCTTCCGGGAACCGAAGCCGGTGCGGGTCATCTCGCCCCAGCCCTTTTGTTTGCGGAGGAACTGCCAGATGCCCTCGATGCGCCAGAGGATGTTGAGCTGGCGGTAGCCGAAATTCTCCGCCACGGCGGCGAAGGCCAGCAGGAGCATGTCGCGCTTGCGCGTGGTGCGGAAGAGCGCCACCTCGCCCAGCACCAGCGCCATCATGCTCAGGCACACGCCGTAGAGCACGACCACGGCGAAGAAGGCCGCCATGAACTCGAGGCTCAGCAGGCCCCACCACCAGAAGAGCGGCACCAGCACCAGGCCGGCGAGGTCGAGCAGCGGCCCAATGATGTCGAAGAGCACGAACATCGGCAGGCCGAGCAGGCCGATGCGGCCGTAGCGCGGGTTGCAGAGCATGGTCCGGTGCCGGGAGAGCACCTCGCACAGGCCGCGCTGCCAGCGGGTGCGCTGCCGGCGCAGCACGGCCAGCGTCTCGGGCGCCTCGGTCCAGCAGACCGGGTCGGGCACGAAGAGGATGTTGTAGGGCTCCCGCCGTTCGCGGAAATGCCGGTGCAGCTTCACGATCAGCTCCATGTCCTCGCCCACGGTGCCGTGGGTGTAGCCGCCGACGGCGAGCACGGCGCTCCGCTTGAACAGGCCGAAGGCGCCGGAGATGATGGAGACGGTGTTGAGGCGGCTGAAGGAGAGCCGCGCGATGAGGAAGGCGCGGAGGTATTCGACGATCTGGAAAAGCGGCAGCAGCCGGCGCGGCGCGCCCTCGTTCACCACCATGCCGCCATGGACCTCGCAGCCATTGGCGATGCGGATGGTGCCGCCGACGGCCACCAGCGTGGCCGGGTGCTCGACAAACGGGCGGGCGGCCTTGAGCAGCGAGTTGTAGTCGAGCAGGGAGTCGGCATCGACGCCGCATACCAGCGGGTGGCGCGCGTAGTTCATGGCGGCGTTGAGGGCGTCGGACTTGCCGCCGTTCTCCTTGTCGATGAAGATCAGGTTCGGGTAGTCGCGGTTGGTGTAGATGCCGCGGATGGGCTTGCAGGCGGCCGGGTGCGGGCGGCGCAGGTCGATACGCTCGAGCTTGAGCGCCTCGATGATGGCGCGGGCGGTGCCGTCCTTCGAGCCGTCGTTGACCACGATGATCTCGTAGCGCGGGTAGCGGAGGGTGAGGAGCGACCGGATGTTCTCCACGATCGTCATCTCCTCGTTGTAGGCGGGCACGAGCAGCGAGATGCCGGGGATGGACTTGGCGCCGATCATCCAGCCGGCGTGCGCCCGGCGCTCCTCCTGGCGCGAGCGCTTCATCTCGAAGAAGGCGAGCAGGGTCTGCACCGTGTAGACGGCGTATTGCAGCACGGCCAGGCCGAGCACGCCCCAGCCGATGATCGTGGCGCCGGTCAGCAACCCGGAGGGCATGGGCTCAGTCGGCAAGGGTGTCCTCCTCGGTTTGTTCGCGCAGCGCCTGGCGGCCGGCGTCGTCCTCGGGCGCGTTGGCGGCGTGGGCTTCCAGCAGGGCGCGGCCCGCGGGTCCGGTGGCGAGCAGGGCCCGGGCGGCCCGGAAAGCCGTCCACCAGTCGGGATCCCGCAAGAGGACACCAAGCAGCGCCGGGGCGTCGGGCCCGCCGAGCCGGCCCGCGCAGCGAGAGGCGGCCTGGCGCACGTCGGGCGACGGGTCGCGCAGGCCCTCGGCCACGAGGTCGCCGGCCCGCGGGTCGCCGAGCTCGTGCAGGGCGACCCAGGCGGCGGCCCGGACGCGCGGGGCGGGGGAGTGACGGAGACTTGCGATCGCGTCAAAGGCGGGGAGCACCTGCTGGCGGGCGAGGGCAATGGCGAGCATCCGCAGCCACTCGGGTGGCAGCGGCGTGCGCAGGAGCGCCACCGCCTCGTCCTGCAGGCGGGCGGGCAGGTTGCCGAAGATTTCCGCCAGGATTAGCGGCGGGTCTTCCCGGGAAAAGTTGAGCCGGTCCAGCAGCTCGCGTAGCGAGGTCACACGGTCCCTTTGCAGCAGGGCCCGGGCTGCCGTCAGCCGCACCGCGCTGTCCGGGTCGCCCAGGGCCGTGCGCAAGCCCGTGGTGCTGGCCTCGTCGTCGAAGTAACCGAGCACGGTGCACGCATCCTGCCGCTGGAGGCCTGAGCCTTGGTGGAGGTGGGCCAGCGCCCGGTCGCGGAAACCAACGTCGCGGAGCAGGCTGACGAGCTGCCCCTGGTCGCGCCCCTTGGTCTGCTCGATCAGGCGGCAGAGCACGCGGAGGAGCACGCCGCGTTTCCAGCGGGGCAGCTGGTCAAAGCCGACCCCGGGGGATTTCGCGGCGTAGCCGGAGAGCTGGTCGAGCACGCGGCCGGTCAGCTCCTCCTCGGCCGCGGCCTCGAGGCGGGCGCGGCGCAGGCGGCGCACGCGCACCGCGAAGACGCCGCCCCACACCGCCACCGCGGCCGCGCTGAGCGCCCAGCAAGCCTGCACGATCGCGGCAAGGAGCGCCGGGTCAGAAGCGGGTGGTGAAGCCGGCATGGCAGGCGTTGCGGTCCGGCGTGCCGGCGGACCACTCGTGCGTCAGGCCGAGCCGGAGGCCGAAGGCGGGGGAGAACTCGTAATAGACGCCGGCAAAGACCGCCCGCGTGCGCTGGGCCACGGTGAAGTCGAAGACCGTGCTGGAAAGCGACTCGGTGGTGTCGGCGTAGCCGGCGTGCCAGCGCCAGTGGTCCGCGGGCTCGCCCTCGAGCTGGGCGAGCCAGCCGTGGGTCCAGCGGTCGTTGAGGTTGCGCGTGGCGAGCCACTTGGCGGTCACCGCCACGCGGTAATTCGTGTATTGGGTGACCCCGAGCCAGAGCGAGTGGGCGGTGCCGGGGCCGTAGGTCGCGGCGCGGTAGTCCGCGAGCAGCACCGTGGGCGGCAGGGTGGTGTCGCCGTCGCGCACCCGCCAGGCGGCGCCGAGCGCGAGCATGTGCTTGGCCAGGAAATCGGCGGAGGGCGTGGCGCTGAGCCGCGCGTAGCCGGAAAACTCGTCCGAGAAACGCCGGTCCAGTCCGAGCGTGTATTGCTCGTCGGCGAGACCGAAGCGGTCCGCCCACTCGGCGCCGAGGGATACGCCGGTCTTCTTGTCGAGGGCGTAGCGCAGGGCCGCGTCCCAGCCGGTCCAATCCTCGCGGGTGTCGCCGGCAAAGGTGCTGAAGCCATAGCCGGCGTCCAGGCGCCAGCGGCCGGCGCGGCGGACGCCGGCGAGGCGCTGCTGGATGTCGCGGGAGGCGGGCTCGATGGCGGCGGCGCGCTGGTAATAATCCCGCGCCGCATCGAAGCGTTCCTGGTATTTCTCCACGTCGCCACGGCCGACGAGGGCGTCGGTGTTTTCGGGCGAGACGGTCAGGATGTGGTCAAAGGTCTGCTCCGCGGCGTTGAACTGCCGCCGCCAGGCCAGGACACGGCCGAGCATGTTCTGCGCGTCGAGGTTGGCGGGCTCGGTGGCGAGCACGTCGCGGAAGACCGCCTCGGCCTGCGCGAGCTGGCCGGACCAGGCGAGCACCCGGCCATGGCTGAGGCGCAGGTCGGTGTCCCGCGGCGCGAGGGCGAGGCCGCGGCGCAGCGTCGCGAGCGCCTCGTCGTAATGTCCGGCCCAGCCCTGCACCGTGCCGAGCTGGTAGAGGTGGGCGACGTTGCCGGGTTCGGCGGCGACGAGTTCCTGGTAGAGGGCGATGGCGCGCGGGTAGTCCCCGGCCTGTTTCGCCGCGAACGCGTCGTCGGCCGGCGCGGCCCCGGCCCGGGCCGCCAGCAGCAGGGCCAGGAGGAGACGGACGGGGGCGGCGCGGAAAATCATGGCTGCAACAGCTTGCGGACGCGCACGACGAGCTCGTCGGGGCTGAAGGGCTTGACCATGTAGTCGGCGGCGCCGGCATTGAGGCACCGGACGATGTCCTCCTCGCTGTTCTTGCCGGACAGCACGATGATCGGCACGGCCGCGAGGGCGGGGCGCTCCTTCAGCTGGCGCAGCGTGCTGAAGCCGTCCTGGATGGGCATCATCAGGTCGAGGATGATGAGCGCGGGCGGATGCGCGGTGGCGTGGGCGAACAGCTCCTCGCCATTGGCAAAATCCCGGACGGCGTAGCCCTCCCGCTGGAGTTTGAAGGCGATCAGCCGGCGCGTGACGCTGTCGTCCTCCGCCACCAGGATGGCGGGTGGCTGACGTGGGCCGGCGTGGCGCGGAGAGTCGGTGCTGGATTGAGACATGCCGTTGACCGGCAGAGCGAAACCTTATGACGGTTATTGGTCAAATTTTGTCGGTTGCCTTCGGTCATTTCCACCGCCTGCTTTGACACCGCCCTGCCGGCCTTCATGAGCACGAATCCCGACCTTAACCTCGACTACGTGGCGAACCTCGCCCGCCTCGCCCTGAGCGACGCGGAGAAGGCCCAGTTCGCCCACCAGCTCGGCGACATCCTGCACTATGTCGAGAAGCTGAAGCAGGTGGACGTGACGGGCGTCGAGCCGATGGCCCACGCCTCGCCGGTCTTCAACGTCTGGGAGGCCGATGTCGCCCGCCCCGGCCTGCCGGTGGAGGCGGCGCTGCGCAACGCGCCGGCGCAGCGGCAGAACATGATCGTGGTCCCGAAAGTCGTGGAGTAGGCGATGGCGGACGACCTCATTTTCCAACCTGCCGCGCGGCTGGCGGCGCTGCTCGCCACGGGGAAGCTTTCCTCGGTCGAGCTGCTCCAGGCCTGCCTCGCGCGCACCAAGGCCGTCGACGGCCGCGTGAAGGCGTTCAATTCCTACGACGAGACCGGGGCGCTCGCCCTGGCGAAGGCGGCCGACGCCCGCCGGGCTGCGGGGCAGGCGAGGGGACCGCTCGACGGCATCCCGGTCGGCCTGAAGGACGTCATCGCCGTCGAGGGCCAGCCGCTGACGTGCTCGAGCAAGATGCTCGCGAATTTCATTTCACCCTACGACGCCACCGTGGCGCAGAAGCTCAAGGCGGCGGGCGCGATCCCATTCGGCCGGCTGAACATGGACGAGTTCGCCATGGGCTCCTCGACGGAGAATTCAGCCTTTGGCCCGACGGCCAACCCGTGGGACCTGACCCGCGTGCCCGGCGGCAGCTCCGGCGGGTCGGCCGCCGCGGTGGCCGCGGGCGAGCTGCCTTTGACGCTGGGCTCCGACACCGGCGGCTCCATCCGCCAGCCGGCGGCGCTGTGCGGCATCGTCGGCCTCAAGCCGACCTACGGGCTGGTGTCCCGCTACGGCCTGGCGGCCTACGCGTCGTCGCTCGACCAGATCGGCACCATGGCGCACACCGTGGAGGACGCGGCGATGCTGCTTGGGGTCATCGCCGGGCACGACCCGCGTGACTCGACTTCGTTCAAGGCGGAGGTGCCCGATTATCGCGCCGCGCTGGCGGCGAAGCAGGGTCCGTGGCGCATCGGGGTGCCGAGGGAATTTTTCGGCGCTGGCCTTGATCCGGAAATCGGCGCGGCCGTGAAGCAGACCATCGAGTTTTACCGAAAACAGGGCTGTGAGATCAAGGAGGTGTCGCTGCCGCTTGCGGCGGAGCATGCCATCGCGGTGTATTACCTCATCGCGACCGCCGAGGCCTCGTCGAACCTGGCGCGCTACGACGGCATCCGCTACGGCCACCGGTCGCCGGCGGCGAAGGACGCCATCGACATCTACGCCCGGTCGCGCGCCGAGGGTTTCGGCGCGGAGGTCAAGCGCCGCATCATCCTCGGCACGCACGTGCTCAGCAGCGGCTACTACGACGCCTATTACCTGCGCGCCCAGAAGGTCCGCACGCTCATCCGCAATGAGTTCACCGCCGTCCTGCGCGACTGCGACGTGCTGCTGTCGCCGACGTCGCCGGTGCCGGCGTTCAAGCTCGGCGAAAAATCCGCCGACCCGCTGGCGATGTATCTGACCGACATCTACACGATCAGCGTGAACCTCGCGGGCCTGCCCGGCATCTCGATCCCCTGCGGTTTCACCGGCGCCGGCCTGCCGGTCGGCCTGCAGCTCATCGGCCGGCCGTTCCAGGAGGCGGACTTGCTTGCGGTGGCGCACGCCTACGAGTCGGCCCACGACTGGCATGCCAAACACCCGGTGCTGTCATGAATTACGAAGCGGTCATCGGACTCGAGGTCCACGTGCAGCTGAAGACGGCGTCGAAGATGTTCACGCGCGTCGCCGCCGGCTACGGCGAGCCGGAGAACACGCTGACCGATCCCGTCGTGCTGGCGCTGCCGGGCGCGCTGCCGGTGATGAACAAGGAGGCGCTCGACAAGATCATCAAGGCGGGGCTCATCCTCAATTGTGCCATCGCGCCGGTCTGCAAGTGGGACCGCAAGAATTACTTCTATCCCGACTCGACGAAGAACTACCAGATCTCGCAATACGACCAGCCGATCTGCGTCGGCGGGTCGGTCGAGATCGAGCTGCCCGGCCCGTCGCGCAACGTGATGGGCGAGCACCGGCAGATCCCGCTGACGCGCATCCACCTCGAGGAGGACGTCGGCAAGCTCACGCACGGCGCCAGCGACTCGCTGGTGGACTACAACCGCGCCGGCACGCCGCTGATGGAGATCGTCTCCGAGCCGGCGATGCACAGCGCCGAGGAGGCGTTCGCCTTCCTGACGGCGCTGCGGCTCGCGATGGTGCAGGGCGGCATCTCCGACTGCGACATGGAGAAGGGCCAGCTGCGCTGCGACGCCAACATTTCCATCCGGCCCGTGGGCGAGACGAAGCTCGGCACCAAGGTCGAGCTGAAGAACCTCAACTCCATCTCGTTCGTGCGCGACGGCATCGCCCATGAGATCCGCCGGCAGATCGCGGTCCTGGGCAGCGGCGGCACCATCGTGCAGGAGACCCGCCAATACGACGGCGAGGCCGGCGCCTCCGCCGCCATGCGCTCGAAGGAGATGGCGCATGATTACCGCTATTTCCCCGATCCCGACCTGATGCCCGTGAAGGTGGACGAGGCCTGGCTGGCCGCGATCCGCGCCACGGTGCCGGAGCGGTTGTTCGACCGGCAGCGGCGTTATCAGGACAAATTCCAGCTGCCCTACACGCTCACCTCGGTGCTGGTGCCGCAGCCGGAACTGTGTGCCTTTTTCGAGGAGACCGCGCAGCTCGGCGGCAAGCCGCAGGCGGCCGCCAACTGGATCGCCAACGATCTCCAGCGCGAACTTTCCGCGGCGGGGATCGGCCTGGCCGAAAGCAAGGTCCGGCCGGCGCACATCGCCGGGCTCGTGGCGCTGGTCGAGTCAGGCGTCATCTCCAGCAACATCGCGAAGGAGGTTTTCATCGACATGTTCGCGACCGGCGACCTGCCCGAGGCCATCGTCGAGCGGAAGGGGTTGAAGCAATCCACCGACACCGGCGAGCTGGAACGGTGGGTCGCCGACGCCATCGCGGCGAACCCGGCCGCCGCCGCGGGATTCAAAAATGGCAACGAAAAGGCCCTCAACGCCATCAAGGGCGCCGTGATGAAGGCCTCGAAGGGCAAGGCCAACCCGCAGCTGGTGGACACGATCGTCCGGAAGCAACTGGCCTGACCGGCGGATACCAGCCGACACGGTGCCGCGCCTTGCATCGCCGGCATTTGCGGTCATGGTTGCGGGCATGAATGCTCCCGATACCCCGCAATTCACGCGTCGCGAAGCCCTCAAGATCATCGGCACCGGTGTGGCGGTCGCCGGCCTCGGCCTGACCAAGGTCGGGGCGGCCGAAGCCGCCGCCGCGGCCCCGGCCCTCGGCTGGGAGCTGCCGCCCTTGGGCTACGCCTATGGCGCGCTCGAGCCGCATTTCGATGCCCGCACGATGGAAATCCACCACACGAAGCATCACCAGGCCTACATCACCAACGCGAAGAATCTCCTCAAGGACCACCCGGACCTGCTGGCCCGCGGGCCGGAGGCGCTGGTGCGCGACCTCGCCAGCGTGCCGGAGACGATCCGCACCGGCATCCGCAACAACGCCGGCGGGCACGTGAATCATGCGTTTTTCTGGCAGGTCATCTCGCCGGCGGCCGGCATGTCCGTCCAGCAGCTGCCGGTGGCGATCGCGGAGACGTTTGGCTCGATGGACGAGTTCAAGAAACTCTTCGCCGACGCGGCCATGAAACGTTTTGGCAGCGGCTGGGCCTGGCTGAGCCTGAAAGGCGGCAAGCTCGTGGTGCACTCCACGGCCAACCAGGACTCGCCGCTGAGCGACGGCGCCAGGCCGATCATCGGCCTCGATGTCTGGGAGCACGCCTATTACCTGCACTACCAGAACCGCCGGGCCGACTATGTGAGCGCGTTCTGGAACGTGCTCAACTGGACGCAGGCCGAGGCGAACTACGGCGCGGCGCTGAAGGGTTGAGCGGCCCATGGGCGCCAAGACCTTTGAGGAAATCGGCGGTCCGGCGGCCCGCCGGCACCTTTTCCTGTGCACCGGGCCGGATTGTTGCTCGACCGCGGACGGGCTTAAAACCTGGGAGCACCTCAAGGCCTCGCTCAAGCAATGCCCGGAGCCGATGCTGCGGACCAAGGCCGCGTGCCTGCGCATGTGTCACGACGGGCCGTGGTTGGTCGTTTATCCCGAGGGTGTGTGGTATGCACAGGTGACGCCCGAGCGCTTGGACCGGATCCGGCGCGAGCACCTTGAGGGTGGGGTGCCGGTCGCGGAGTGGGTGCGGGCCGTCAACCGACTCGGCCAATAAAAAGGCGCGGCTGGGGCCGCGCCGGGAAAACAACCGGCTCGCGGAAACTCAGAGCCGCTCGCCCGGGATCGCCGGGATGACGTTGCGCGCCGGGGCGGTCTGCTGGCATTGCGGGCACACGCCGAAGAACGCAACGACATGGCTGACCTGCGTGTAACCGCGGTCCTGCAGCAGGCGCTCGACGCCCTCGACCGGGAAATAATCCACGCGGTCCGTGGCACCGCAGGCCTTGCAGATGATGTGGTAATGGCGCGGGGTGCCCAGCGTCAGCTCGTAGAGACAGGTGCCGTTGTGCAGGTAGCTGCGGCGGACCATGCCCAGCTGCTCGAAGGCCGCCAGGCAGCGGTAGACGGTCACCAGATCGCACACCTTGGCGCCCAGTTCCTGGTGGATGCGCTCGATGCTGACCGGGCCTTCATGGCGCTGCAGCGACTCGATGATCGCGAGGCGGGGCTTGGTGATGCGCATGCGGGCCTGGCGGATGCGGCTGCGGGCTTCTTCCAAGGCGGATTCCGGGGGGACTGAACTGGCGACAGCGGCCAGGGGGTGGTTCGACTGAGTCGCGGAAATCATGGGGTATAGGGCTATTTTTATGCATTTGAGGGGGAGAACGCGAGTGGAAGTTCTCCCAACAGCTAGATTCCTGCGACGAAATGCACGGTCCTCGTCCCGTCGGGACGGTTCAGGGTCATTCCGTTGCAGGGTTGCGGCCGGTCGATGGCTGTGCTAGCCATTGTCGCTGAAATTCATGCAAGACTTGGAATTTTCCGAAATCGTCGGGTTGATTTGTAAAGAGGACGCCCGTTTCGACCGCAAAGCCTACAACTTTGTCCGGCAGGCCCTCGACCACACGGTCAAGGAGGTGAAGCGCAAGCAACCCGAGCGCACCGGCAAGTCCCAGCATGTCACCGGTGCCGAGCTGCTCGAGGGCATCCGCGCCTACGCGCTCGACCAATACGGGCCGATGACCAAGACCGTGCTCACCAACTGGGGCATCCGCCGCTGCACCGACTTCGGCGACATCGTCTTCAATCTCATCGAATATAATGTCTTCAGCAAAACCGAGAACGACCGGCGCGAGGATTTCGCGGACATCTATGATTTCGACGAGGCGTTCGTGAAGCCCTTCCAGCCCGCCGGGGCGCGGCGCACGCGCGGCAATTCCGGCGCCGCCTGAGCGGGCCGCTTCATTTCATGGCCAAATCCCCGACCGCCCGTTCGCGCGACCTTGCCCTGCTGGAAAGCCTCTGGCGCGAGCCGGTCGAGCGCTACACGCTGCCCAACGGCCTCACCGTCCTGCTCCGCCACGACACCGCCGCGCCGGTGGCCTCGGTGCAGGTGTGGGTGAAGACCGGCAGCATCCACGAGGGCGCGCACCTCGGCGCGGGGCTCTCGCACTACCTCGAGCACATGCTCTTCAAGGGCACCGAGCGCCGCGCCGGCCGCGAGATCTCCGCGACCGTCCAGGCGCACGGCGGTTACATCAACGCCTACACGACCTTTGACCGCACCGTCTATTACATCGACGTGCCGGCCGACCACACCGCCGTGGCCATCGACCTGCTCGCCGACGCCACGCTGCATTCGACCCTGCCGGCGGAAGAGGTGACCAAGGAAAAGGACGTCATCCTCCGCGAGATCGACATGTGCCTCGACGATCCCGACCAGCGACTCTCGCAGGCCTTGTTCGAGACGGCGTTCCGCGCGCATCCCTACCGCCAGCCGATCATCGGCCACCGCGACGTCTTTGCCGCCAACACTCGCGAGGACCTGCTGGCCTATTACCGCGCCCGCTATGTGCCCAACAACCTGGTGGTGGTCATCGCCGGCGCCTTCGACCCGGCGGCCACGCGGGCGGCCGTCGCCGAGCACTTCGGCAAGGCGCCGCGCGTGCGCCTCGCGCCGGTGCTCGTGCCCGATGAGCCGCTCCAGCTTTCGCGCCGCGACCAGCACCTCCACGAGGACGTCCAGGTGTCGCGCGCCGGCCTCGGCTGGCAGATTCCGGGCCTGACGCATCCCGACGCCCCGGCGCTCGACATGCTCTCGATGGTGCTGGGCCACGGCGACAGCTCGCTGCTCTGGCTGGCCATCCGCGAGAAGGCGCGGCTGGTGCACTCGATCGACGCGATGTCGTGGAGCCCCGGCACGAGCGGCCTGTTCTACATTTCCTACCTGGCCGACCCCGACAAGCGCGTCGCCGCCGAGGCGGCCATCCTGGCCGAGCTGGCCCGCATCGAGCAGAAGGGCATCAGTCCGAAGGCCCTCGCCAAGGCCGTGCGGCAGGCCGTCACCTCCGAGATCAACTCCCGCAAGACCATGTCCGGCCAGGCCTCGCGCCTCGGCGCCGGCGAAGTGGTCGTCGGCGACATCAACTACTCGCGGACCTATTTCGAGCGCCTGTTCGCGCTGACTCCCGCCAGCCTGCAGCGGGTGATGCGCACCTACCTCGTGCCGGAGAAACTCACGGTGGTTTCCTCGAATCCGGCGGGTGCGGCCATCCCTGGTGGAGGGCCGGCCTCCCGGCCGGCCGCCGCCCTCGATTTCTCCGAGCTCACGCTGCCCAACGGCGCCAAGCTCCTCCTCCAGCCGAACAAACAGCTGCCCAACCTCCACCTGCGCCTCGCGCTGGCCGGTGGACCGATGTTCGAGCCGGCGGACCGCCGCGGCCTGACCAACCTCATGGCCACGCTGCTGTCCATGGACACCACCAAGCGCTCCGCCGAGGAAGTGGCCCGCGCGATCGAGGAAGTGGGCGGTGTGTTCGAGGATTTTTCCGGCAACAACAGCTTCGGGCTCATGGCCGAGGTGCTGCCCGGCGACGCCGACCTGGCGCTGGAACTGATGAGCGACGCCGTGCTGCGTCCGGCCTTCAAGCCCGCGCGGCTCGAGGTCGAGCGCGAGTCGGCGCTGGCCGCGCTCAAGGAAGGACTCGATGACGTCGTGACGGTCGGCCGGAAGGCGATGCGCGCGAAATTTTTCGGAGCACATCCCTTTGCCATCGAGAGCGGCGGCGACGAGGCCGGCTTGAAGGCCATCACGGTGGCCGACCTGCGGGCCCTGCACCGGCGGCTGCTCGTGAGCGGCAACGCCGTGCTGGCCGTGGCGGGCGACTTTGATCCCAAGAAACTCGTGCCCAAACTGAAGGCTTTTCTCGCGAAACTGCCGGAGGGCCCGGCCGCCCGGGCGACGGCTCCGGTGAAGATCAAGGCGGGCGATTTCACCGTGGCGCAGCCACGCCAGCAGGCGATCGTCTTCCAGGCGTTCCCCGGTCCGGGTCTGCATGCGCCGGATTATCACGTCAGCGAGGTGATGGACGAGCTGTTCAGCGGCATGTCGTCGAATCTCTTTGAGCGGGTGCGCGAGCAGAAGAGCCTGGCGTATTTCGTCCGCTCCAGCCGGATCGTCGGCCTCGACGCCGGCATGTTCTATTTTTTTGCCGGCACGAGCCCGCAGCGTCATGGCGAGGTCATCGAGGAACTGAACCTCGAGATTGCCCGTGTGCAGGGTGGGGGCGTGACGGCGGAGGAACTCGGGCGTTGCCAGACCCGCCTCAAGGCCGGCAAGCGGATGGGGATGCAGACCAACTCGGCCCGCGCCATGCAGTCGGCGCTCAACGCCGTCTACGGCCTGCCCGTCAACGACTGGCGCACCTACGACGCGCGCATCGACGCCGTCACGTTGGCCGATGCCCAGGCCTTTGCCCGGCGGTATTTCCAGCCGGCGAGCCGCGTGCAGCTGGTGGTCAGGCCATGATGAATTTAGGCGCCTGAATTCAGGCGCTGGGCGCAGTTTGTCGGGAGCCGGGCCGGGCGGTAGCCTGGTGCTCCCATGAAAACACTTGGTTTCATCCTAAGGATCGCGCTGGGCACACTGGCGCTTTTGTTCACGGTGACAGTGGCCTCGGCGGAGGAAGGTGCGGCGAAGGAACGGAAACCCTCCAAGGAAACGCTGGCGAAATACGACGCCAACAAGGACGGCACGCTCGACGACACCGAGATGGCCGCCTGGAAGGCCGATATTGCCGCCAAGTCGAAGGCGACCAGGGAGGAGAACCTCGCCAAATACGATACCAACAAGGACGGCAAACTCGACGAGACCGAGAAAGCCGCCCGCAAGGCCGACGAGGATGCAGAAAAGGCCGCCAAGAAGGCGGAAAAGGAAGCGGCCAAGGAAGCCAAGAAAGCCGCCAAGGAAGGGAAGAAGTAAGCCGGTTTTCCGGCTTGCGTTGCAGCCCCGGCCACGAGCCGGGGCTTTTTGTTTTCTGTAGCGGCGGTCTGCGACCGCCGGATCGGACTTCGCTATGGTTGGAGGCGGGACTATCAGTCCCGCGGGTTACGGGCAGCGCTGCCGATGCCTCGCGGGGCTGATGGCCCCGCCTCCACTCCGTCGGTGGCGTGCTCCGGCTTGGATGTAGCAGCGGCTGTCAGGCTTCCGGCTTGGATGTAGGTGGCGTGCTTGCACGCCACGTTGCGCGCGAGCGCGCAACCTACCTTGACGGACTAATTCAAATGGCCGGAGCTTGCTCCGGGGAGATTCACTTCTTGTCCAGCAAACCGCCGCTCCACTTGAGCTTGGCGCGCATGACCTCGTAATGCGAATAGTCGCGCCGCTGGGCGAGGGAGAGGGTGCGGCTGTCCATCGAGATTTCCACCGGGGCGCCTTCCGTCACGACCATGTTGCGCTGGCCGTCCATGGCGACGAGCAGCCGCGAGCCGGCGGTGCAGTTGACCACGCGGAGCTTCACGTCATTGCGGAAGATGATCGTGCGGTTGCTCAGCGTGTGCGGGCAGATCGGGGTCATCGCGATCACCTCGGCCTGCGGGTGGATGATCGGGCCGCCGGCCGCCAGGTTGTAGGCGGTGGAGCCGGTCGGCGTGGAGAAGATCAGGCCGTCACAGGTGTATTCGGTGACCAGCTTGTCGTTGGCGAAGACCTCGAGGCGGACGATGCGCGAGGGCTTGGCGTCCTTGACGAGCACATCGTTGAGGGCGACGTCGCTGCGCCGCGGGCCGGTCTTGCAGTCGAGGAGCGCGCGCTGGGCGATCCGGTAGTCGCCCTCCAGCAGCGCGGCGAACTGCGCGCGGGCCTCGTCGGCCGAGAAGGTGGTGAGGAACCCGAGGCTGCCCTGGTTGACGCCGATGATGGGGATGTCCGCGGCGGCCGCCCCGCGCACGGTGCCGAGCAGCGTGCCGTCGCCGCCGATGACGCAGCAGGCGTCGCAGTCCTTGAAGTAGTCGCGCGGCAGCTTGCGGTCGCCGGTGAGCTTCAGCTTCTTCGCGCCACCCTGCCGGGCGATCTCCATGAGTTCCTGCGCCAGCTCGGCGGCGCCCGGTTTCTCCGAGTTGTAGACGAAGGCCAGTTTGCGGAAAGGCGACATGGTGGGTGGCCGCTGATTACGCGGATAAACGCGGATATTGGAACACCAATTTATTGCAGGGCGGGGTCGGCGATCCCGCCCTGCAGCTTGGTCAACCCGAGCAGGAACTCACGGTTGCCGTCGGCGCCGTGGACCGGGCTTTCCATCTCGCCGCGGAGCTGCGCCCCGGCCAGTTCGCGCAGGGCGAACTCGCGGACCTCGGTCATGACCCGGGTGCGCACGGCGTCGTCGCGGATGATGCCCTGGCCCTTGTCCACCTCGGCCTTGCCGGCCTCGAATTGGGGCTTCACGAGCGCGATCAGCGTGCCGCCGGGGCGCAGGAACGGCCATACCGCGGGCAGAACGCTCTTCAGCGAGATGAAGGAAAGGTCCATGACGAGCACGTCGTAGGCCTCGCGTGGCAGCATGCCGGGCGCGAGGTGCCGGGCGTTGGTTTTCTCGAGATTGGTGACGCGCGGGTCGCGGCGGATCTTGTCGTGCAGCTGGCTGTGACCGACGTCCACACAGGTCGCGGAGGCGGCGCCGGCCTGCAGGGCGCAGTCGGTGAAGCCGCCGGTCGAGGCGCCGACGTCGAGCACGTGCGCGCCGGTCAGGTCGACGGGGAACTTTTCCAGGAAGGCGGCGAGCTTCTCGCCTCCGCGGCTGACGAAGCGCGGCGGCTGGTCGACGCTGAGCTCGAAGCCGGCGGGGTATTCCTTGCCCGGCTTGTCGAGTCGCTCGGTGCCGTGGCGGACGCGCCCCGTCATGATGAGCGCCTTGGCCTGCGCACGGGAAGGCGCGAGGCCGCGCGCCACCAGCAGTTCGTCGAGTCGGGTCTTGGCGGCCATGGCTTCAGCGTAGCTTCTGCCGCGCGGGCGACCAGCACGTTGTGCGTCCGCCCACTGCCTCGCGCACTAGGGGTTTTTTCGTGCGCGGGCAGCGTCCGCCGTCCTCCCAGCGGTGCCAGAACAGCCAGGTTTTCGGGATGTGGGCGTTCAGATGGGGTGGCAGGTAACGGCCGGCTCCGGCGATGGTTCTGAGCGCGAGGCGGCAGACGTTACGGCATTCGCGGTGCAGCGCCTTTACCTCGACGGGGGACAGCGAGCCCGCAAGCCGTTTGGGATGGATCGCGGCGCGCCAGAGCACCTCGTCCGCCATCCAGTTGCCGATGCCCGGAAAGCGTTCCTGCATCAAGAGCACGGCCTTGATCGGTGCGCGGGCGCGGCGCTGGAGGAAGCGGGCGACCGCCTCGACGGTGAATTGCTTCGACAGGATGGCCGGCGCGATGCGGGTCCACCATGCCGGCGGCTTCGGGCCGGTCGCGAATAGCACGCCGCCGAACATCCGTGGATCGTTGAAGACCAGCTGACGGCCCTTTTGCACGAGGATGAAGTGCTCGTGCTTGGCCGGCGGATAGTCCGGGGCCTCGACGCGCAGCTCGCCGCTCATGCCGAGATGGATGCCGAGCCAGCCACCGCCGCTGAACCGGAAGAGCATCTGCTTGGCCGCGGTTTCGGAGCCGAGCAGCGTGGCACCGGTAAGCTTTTTCTTCAGCAACGAGGTGCTCGTGCCGCGGAAGACCTTCTTGCCCTCATGGAGGCGCACGGTCAGCACCCTGGCGCCGTGTCCGGCGGCCCAGCGTTTGCGGAAGAACTCAACCTCGGCCAGTTCGGGCATGGCGGGCTAGCTGGTGTAGGTTGCGAGCTTGCTCGCAACGTGGCGCGCAAGCGCGCCACCTACATGATCGGTCTCGCGGCTCACTGGATTTCCCAGTTATAGGGATGCTTCGAGAGCGGCTGCGAACCGTTGGCGGTGACCCAGACGACATCCTCCCAGCGGCAGCCGCCGAGGCCGGGATAGTAGAGACCGGGCTCGACTGTCATGACGGAGCCTTGCTTCAGCGGGTAGGCCACGCTCGGCGACATCCGACCCGGGTCATGCACGGCCAGACCAAGGCCGTGGCCGGTGCCGTGGATGAAGCCGATGGCGCCATTTTTCGTGCGCTTGGTCTCATAGCCGGCCTCGGTGAAACAATCGGTGCAGGCAGCGTGCACGACGCGACCATCGACGCCGGCCTTGATGGCCTTGGTCGCGCGCTTCTGGGCCTCGCGCACGGTGGCCACGAGCCGGCGCTGCACCTCGCGGGGGCGCCCCTTCAGGTAGGTGCGGGTCATGTCGCCATGGTAGCCGGTCTTCAGGACGCGCGGGAAGATGTCGATGATGATGAGCTCGTGGGGCCGGAGCGGGCCCGAGCCGCGCTCGTGCGGGTCGCAGGCCTGGTCGCCGCCGGCGACGATGGTGTCGCGCGGGTCGCCGCCCTGCTCGCGGATGGCGGTCTCGAGTTCGAAGCGCAGGGCCTCCGAGGTGAGGACCTTGCCCCGGTGGACGAGCGTGCGGCCCTTGATCTTCGCGGCGCGCAGGATTTTCTCCGCCACGGTGTAGCCGACCGCGCAGAGCCGGTTGCCCTCGCGGATGCAACCGGCCTCCCAGGCGGACTTGATCTCGCGCTCCGGGAAAAGCAGGCCGTCCGGGAAGACAAGCTTCAGGCCCAGCTTGGTCAGTCTCTGGTGGAGCTGGGCCGGAAAGCTCGGCGGCACGCGGAAGGTGCGGATGCCGTAGTGCCGGGCGGCGCAGGCGATGATCTCGGGGACGTTCGCCTTCGGGCCGTGGCGGGCGCGGGCGCGGGCCAGCCAGTCCTCGAACGGCAGCACCACGTCGAAGGCGGAGGTCCGCTTGACGCGGCCGAACTCAAGGGAACCGTGGAGCGTGATCCTTTTGCCGCCGGCGCCGAAGGCGATGAACGGGTCGTGCACCTCGACGCGGCCGAAATAGAGCATGTCGGCGCTGGTGTGGGTGTCGGCGTAGAGGAGCGGGGGCGGAGTGGGGCGGGGCACGTGAGAGATGGGTTGAATTGTGGCCGGCCGGCATTAGCTAGGGATTCGCACCAAAACGCAAAAATGTTTTCCCGCCGTTCGCTGCCGTTCCTCGCCCTGTTTGCCCTGCTGACCGCCTGCGGCGGATCCGACGCCGCCCGGAACACGGAGCCGAAGACGGTGGACGACCGCTTTGCCATCAAGGTCGGCGACCGCACCGTGCAAATGCAGGTGGCGGCCAAGCTGCCCGAGGTGCAGAAGGGGCTGATGTTCCGGCAGGCCATGGGGGAGGACGAGGGCATGCTGTTCGTCTTCACGGCCCCGCAACAACAGGGCTTCTGGATGCGCAACACGACCCTGCCGCTCGACATCGGCTATTTCGACCCGGCGGGCGAACTGAAGGAAATCTACCCGATGTATCCGCACGACGAGCGTTCGGTGATCTCGCGCAGCCGGAACATCCAGTTCTGCCTCGAGATGAACCAGGGCTGGTTCAAGCGGAACGACGTGAAGCCCGGCGCGAAGCTCGACCTGAAGGCCGTGGCCGGGGCGCTGAAAGCCCGCGGCCTCAAGCCCGAGCAGGCGGGGCTGCGCTGAGCCGGGCGCCCGCGCCATGAAAGTCCTCGTCATCGAAGACCAGACGATGGTCCGCGAGCTGCTCGCCCTGGCCTGCAAGCAGGCCCTGCCGAAGGCCGGTGTCCGCACGGCGGGCACCCGGGCGGACGCGCTGGCGCTGTGCCGCGAGGCTCCGCCGGACCTGGTGATCCTCGACCTGGTGCTGCCGGACGGGGACGGGCTCGACCTGGTGCCGGACCTTTTTGCCCTGGCCCCGGCGGTGAAGATCATCGCGCTCTCCTCGCACATCGACGAATTCACCCTGCACCGCGCCCTCAGTTCGCGCGTGCACGGCATCCTCGACAAGAACGAGCAGCCGGTGCGGATCCTGCGCGAGGCCATCGCCGCCGTGCTCGACGGCCAGCAATACGTGTCCTCGCTGGTGCAGCGGCTGAAGGCCTCGGTGCGGGCGAACCCCGCGGCCTTCGACAAGATCCTTTCCGACCGCGAACAGGGCGTGCTGCGCCTGATCGGCGAGGGCCTGACGAACGACCAGATCGCCACCCGGCTCAAGATCAGCGCGAGCACGGCCAAGAACCACCGCCTGAACATCATGGCGAAACTCGACATGCACAGCACGCCGCAGCTGATCCGCTACGCCATCGAGAAGGGGTTCACCCGGATCCCGGAGGGACCGCCGCGGAGCTGACCGGGGCCGGCACGGTGCGGCGCAGCGGCACCCGCACAAAGAAGGTGCTGCCCGGGCCCGGCCAGCCATGCTCCCGCGCCCGGTCGGACGGACTCTCCACGCCGACGCTGCCGCCCATGAGCCGCGCCATCGCGCGGCAGGTGGCCAGCCCGATGCCCGTGCCCGGCACGCGCGCCCGCTTGGCCTGGCTGCCGCGCACGAAGCGCTTGAAGATCAGCTCCTGCTCCTCCGCCGGCACGCCGGGCCCGCCGTCGGCCACCTCGATGAGCACGTTCGCCCGGCCGTCGGGCATCATGGTGCAGCCCGCGGCGATCTCGACCGGCGTCCCGTCGGCATGCCGCAGCGCGTTGGCGAGAAAATTTCCCACGACGGTCTTGAGCTTGGCATAGTCGCCGGTGAATTCCTCCGCGAGTTCCGCCGACGGGCGCACCGTCGGGGCCGGACCCGCCCCGCCGAACTCGCCGACGACGGCGTCCAGCAGGTCGCCGAGGCGGAAGGGGCGCTCCTCCAGCGCCACGGCCCCGTATTCCAGCGCGGAAAAGTTCAAGACCTCGTCGCAGACGCGGGCGAGGCTCTCGGTGCCCTGGCGCAAAAGCCGGGCGTGGTCCCGCTGCCGGTCGCTCAGGCTGGTCTCCTCCAGCCGCCGGATGAGGGACAGGATGCCGTTGAGCGGCCGGCGCAGCTCGTGGCTGAGGCTGTCGAGGAACTCCGCCCGGGCGGTGTTCGACAGGGACAGCTCGCGCGTGCGGTCGTTCACCAGCTGCTCCAGCCGGGCGGCCTGGAGCTTGAGCCGGCGCACGCGCCACTTGACCGCGCCGCGGGCCAGCACGGCCAGGAGGAGCGCCCAGCCGGCGAGGGCGGGCGCGCGGAAATACCACGGTGCCGCGAGCCGGAAGGCGTAGCCCGTCACCGGGCCCGTGCGGCCAAAGCGGTCGACCGCGCGGAGCTGGAACTCGTAGGTGCCGGGCGCGAGCCCGGTGAACTCGCGCCGGGCGGAGGCGGAGGGAGCCGACCAGGCGTCCTCCACCCCGGCCAGCCGCGTCTGAAAGAGCAGGCTGGGGTCGCTGACGGACGCGGCGAAGTTGAACTCCAGCCGGCTGACCTTGGAGTCGAACCCGACGACCGCCTTGGGCTGCAGCAGCGCATGGCGGACCGCATCCACCTTCACCTCGTGCAGGCGCACCGCGGGCATGGGCTGCGGCTGATGCCAGACGGGCCTCTCCAGCCGGAGCAACGCCGTCTCCCCGCCCACCCACAGGACTTCCTCGCCGGCCGGCCCGGTCAGGCTCAGGCTGGTGACGTCGGAAATGTGGTCGAGCCCGGGGGCGGCGACGGGTTCCCACGTGAAGGCGTCCGGCTCCCGGTTCCATCGCACCCGGATCAGCGCATGTGGCGCCGTGTTGCCGGCCGGCTTGAACTGCACGCTCCACAACGCGGAGCCGTCGGGCAGCGGCACGGCCGCGTCCGCGGAAAAACCCGCCAGGGCGGGCACGGGGGCGAAGCCCCGGACGGGATCGGCGCTCGCGAGGATGTCGGTGTCGGTGAAAAGGGCCACGCCCTCACCCAGCCGGGCGAGCTGCGGGCGCTGCAACCCGGCAGGCAGACCGCCCCGGCCGGGGGCGTGGTGGGCCGTCTGGCGCAAGGTGCGGGCGACGGGATCCCAGGTGCTGACGTAGACATGGCCGTCGCGGGTGGAAACCCAGAGCCGGCCGGCCGCATCCTCGATGACCGAGACGGGCAGGCTTTCGATCGGCTGGTGCAGGTCGAGCGACTGCCAGCCGTCTTTTTCGCCGGGCAGCAGGGCGTGGGTGCTGGTGCGATCCAGGTAAACCAGTCCTTCCGGCAGCCACGAGGGGGCCAGCACCTGGAAGACATCGCTCGTGACCGCCGGCTCGCGCACGGCGGTCCCGGCCTGCACAAGCCAGAGCCCGCCGGTGCCGGCGAGCCAGAGCCCGCCGCGGTGCCGCACCCCCTCGCGCAATTGCGGCCAGATGATCTCCAGCCGGTTGAAACGGGCGGGCTCGGTCAGCGGGGTGGGCACCAGGTCGTAGGCGCGGCGGGAAGTGACGACAAACGGCCGGCCCTCGTGTTCGAGCACGCGGCGGATGACGCCGTTGGCGATGCGGGCGCGCTGGTCGAAGAGCGAGGCCCGGCCCGGGCCGACCAGCCGGGTGAGGTCCGTGCCGGTGCCGATCCAGAGCCCGCCCTGGCCGTCGCTGAGCAGCGCGTCGGTGTTGTCATCGGGCAGGCCGTTCTGCGTGTTGATCAGGCTGACCAGCGAGCCGTCGTTGCGGCAGAGCAGCACGCCGCCGTAGGCGAAGCCGATGGCGATGGTGTCGGCGTCGACCCGGGCGAAGTGGAGCGTGCGCCGGCCGCGGATGACCGGGGCCAGGTCGGCGAGGCGGGTCCATTGCCCGGCGGCGCTGCGGCGGTAGATCTCGTCGTTGAAAAACATCACGAGCATTTCGTCCCCGGGCAGCTCGACCAGGCCGGTGATGGGCTGGCGCTCGGGCAGGCCGGCCTCCGCGAGCCAGACGGTGGGGCCGTGCCCGGTGACACGGAGCAGGCCGACGCCATCCTGGTAAACATGCACGGCACCGCGATACTCGAAGATGAAGGAGCGGGGCGGATTGGGCAGGGGCCAGGAGGTGAACGCCCGGCCGTCCCAACGCAGCACGTGGGAACGGGTGACAAAGGTGGCGCCGCCCCGGCCGTCGGGCTGCACATGGCGGATGTCGCTCAGGTCGTGGATGCCCGCCGCGGCCAGCGGGCCCGCGAGGGAGGTGAGGTGCCACTCGCCGGTGGGGCCGCGATCGACGTGGCCGATCGCCCCGTCCGCCCCGAGCCAGACGCGGGTGCCGCGGCCGGGCAGTTCCTCCGCGGCCAGGGTCAGAAACCGGGAGGTGCCGGGCACCTCGATGCGGCGCCAGTTGTGGCCGTCGAACACCGTCAGCCGGTTTGAGCCGACGAACAGGAGGCCGTCGGGGGTGCAGGCCAGCGCGTTGACGGCGCCGCTGACGAACGAACGGCGCGCCTCGGGCGGATCAAACACCGCGTAGCCGGCCTCCCACAGCGGCAGTTCCGCCGCCCGGCCGGACAGCCACAGCGCGGCGGCCAGCAGGACGGGCCGCCACCGGACGGTCCCGGGGGCAGGGGAGGACTTCATGCGGCGGAGCGTAACAGCGCGCCCGGGGCAGGCCAGCGATTATCCGCCGTCACTTCTTCGGCGGGGCCGCGGCGGCGGGTTCCGTTCCGAAAAGCGCGGCCGCCACTTCCTTGGCGGCGAACATCTGCGCGCCGGAGTGGGCGATGCCGGGGGTCTCGACCAGCCGCCAGTTGAAGGGCCAGCCGCGCCGCGCCGCGAGCGCCTGCATCGTCGCGAAAAAATTGTGTCCGCGGGCGAGCCGGTGCGGGCCCTGGTGCAGGGCCTCGGGGCTGAAGTCAAAGCCGTCGCTCTCCAGCTGCAGGACGTCGCCGGTGCCGAGGTAGAGCGTGAGCGGGGCGGCGAGATAGCGGCGGATGATCGCCTCGTCGGTGAGTTCCGGCGGCAGTCCGCGGAGGCCGTAGGGAAACCTGACCTCCGGGTCGGGAAAGGTGTAGGAGCCGGCGTTGGCGGCCACGAATCCCTTGGCCCCGCCCGGCAGATACATCGCCAGGCGTGCCGTGAACTGGGCGCCGCCGGAGTGGCCGATCACGTAATACGGCAGGTCCGGCCGGCCTTCGCGCCGGCGCACCTCGGCCACCAGGCGCTCGATGACGTTGAAGGTCCATTGCTCGCGCGGTTGCAGGCGGCCGTCCTTGGTCATCCCGCCGCCGCGCTTGTAGCGCTCGTCCGTGAAGCGGGCCGCGTCAAACAGCGGGGCGACGACGAGGACGCCGAGGCTTTCGGCGATGGGTTTGGCGTGGTCCCGGTATTCCGCGGCGTTGCGGTCGGAGCCGTGGACGACGACCAGCAGGGGGCCCGCCCGGTAGTTCGCGGGCTTGTGGGTGAAGACCTCGATGGGTTCGCCGAGATTCTCAAGCGTGAACCGGTCCGGTCCGGCCGGCAGCGGCTGGCCGGCGGCCAGCGTGGCGAGTCCGGCCAACAGGGCGAGAAACCGGGCGGCCGGCGGGAACAGGGCGGGGGCGGTGCAATCGGCCATGCTCCTGTCTTTGGTCGAAGGTTGCCGCGAGGCGAGGCCGGGTGCTAGTCCTATAGGTCTAGTCCCGGCCGTTGCCGCGGCGGGGCGGGCTTGCCACGTCTTGGGCGCCGGCCGGATTCCGTGCGGTCGGCGTCATCTCACCCCACCCCTAATAACACCATGAGAAACCCGAACCCGTCCCCGTTCCGCCTCACGCCAGGCCCCGGCCTCCTGGCCGCCGGGCTGCTGGCCCTGCTGCCCGCCGCCTTCGCCCAGACCGCCCCCGCCGCGCCCGCGGCCGAGCTGCCGCCGGTCACGCTCGACACCTATGTCGTCTCGCAGAAACAGGCGCAGGGCTTCAAGGCCGAGCGGGTGCAGATGGGCGCGTTCCGCGACGTGGATCCCGTCGACACGCCCGTTTCCGTGAACGTGATCACCCGCGAGGTGCTCGATGCGCAGGCGGCGCGCGGCATCTTCGACGCGCTGAAGAACACCGCCGGCGTCACCCGCTCGCAGGTCAGCGGCTCGGCCTACGACAACCTCTCGATCCGCGGCATCGTGGTGGAGAACCGGGGCAACTACCGCCTCAACGGCTCGCTGCCCGTGATCAACCTCGTGGACATGTCGATGGAGAACAAGGAGCGCGTGGAGGTGCTCAAGGGCGCCTCGGGCCTCTATTACGGCTTCGTGCCGCCGAGCGGCATCATCAACATGGTCACCAAGCGCGCCGGCCCGAAGCCGGTGACGAGCGTGACCGCGAACATGAACTCGCATGGCGCCTACGGCGGTCACATCGACGTCGCCCGCCGCTTCGGGACCGGGGACAGGTTCGGCCTCCGCCTGAACCTCGCCACGAGCACCGAGGACATCGGCATCGACAATTTCGACGGTGACCGCGAATTCGCCTCGCTGGCCGCCGACTGGAGCGTGACGGAGAAGCTCCTGCTGCGGTTTGACATCGAGCATGTCCACAAGGACGTGCCGGAACAGGGCGCGATCCAGCTGCCGGCCGCGGGCGCCGGCGTCATCACGCTGCCGCCGCTCCCGCCCAACACGCGGAACTACGCCAGCTCGTGGCAGCGTTACGACGCCGAGGCGACCAACACCCTGTTCCGCGCCGACTACCTGATTTCCAAGCAGTGGACGTTCCTCGTCGAGGCCGGCCACGCCGAGACCACGCGCGACCGCCTGCTCGGCCAGATGCAGAGCGTGAATTTCACCACCGGCGCCGGCACGCTGCGCATCGGCTACGCGCCCAACCTCGAATACAAGAACGACAACTACCGCGGCGAGCTCTTCGGCCGCTTCCTGACCGGCGAGGTGCGGCACGACATCACCTTCGGCGCGACCACCAACAAGCGCTACCAGAACAGCCGCAGCGCGGGCAACCGCAGCTTCCCCCAGAACTACTACAATCCCGTCACGGTGGCCGAACAGGGCCCGCCGTCGGCCGTCACGGACAACATCTCCACGATCTACGACACCGGCCTGTATTTCTTCGACCGCATCGGCGCCTTCCAGGAGCGCCTGCAGGTGACCGTCGGTGCGCGCAACACCAATTACAAGAGCGAGGCGGCCGCCGGCACCTACGAGATGGAGAACGACCTGCGGCCGATGGCGGCCGTGGTCTTCAAGCCCACGGCGCGCTCGAGCGTCTACGTCAGCTACCTGGAGGGGCCCGAGCAGGGCGGCAGCGCGCCGCTGACGGCCACCAACGCCGGCACGATCCTGCCGCCGCTGGTCTCGACGCAGTGGGAGGTCGGCGCCAAGGCCGAGTTCTTCGGCGGCATGCTGGCGCAGGTCAGTGTCTTTGAGATCGAGCGCCCGAGCACCTTCCTCGACTCGACCAACACCTTCGTGGCGAACGGCCTCGCCCGCTACCGCGGCGCCGAGCTGTTCGTCTCCGGCGAGATCTCCCCGGAGCTGTCCGTGATCGCCTCGGCCATCGTGCTCGATGCCAAGCAGGTCAACGCGCAGAACGCCACCACGCTCAACCGCACGCCCGAGGGCACGGCGGAGAAGACCGGCTCGCTCTTCCTTGAGTGGCGCCCGGCCCGGATGAAGGGGCTGTCGCTCTCGGCCGGCGCCTTCTACACCGGCTACGTCCCGGCCAACAACGCCAACCAGGCCTTCCTGCCGGGTTACACGACCTATGCGGCCGGGGCCAGCTACCGCTTCAAGGCCGGCAAAGTGAACTACATCGCTCGCGTCAACGGCGACAATATCACGGACAAGAACGCGTGGTCCACCGCCGGCGCCAGCCTGCTCGGCGTCACGTTCCCGCGCACCATCAAGTTCTCCCTCACGGCGAGCTTCTGATTGTCATGACCACGCTCCGGGCAGAGCCGGCGACCACGACGGCCCGCCCGGGCCCGGCCCAGCCGGCCATGCAGGTTTTCCGCCCGGTCCGGGAAAGCGACCTGCCCGCCCTGGTCGCGCTCGCGCGCGCCACGGGCGGCGGGCTCACCACGCTGCCGCCCGACGAGGAATTCCTCGCCGACCGCATCGCGGAGTCGCTCCGGGCCTTCTCGCCGCGGGTGAAACAGCCGGGCGGGGAGTTCTACCTGTTCGCGCTGGAGAACGCCGGCACCGGCGAGATCACCGGGGTGAGCGGCATCGGCGCCCGCGTCGGCGGCTTTCATCCCTGGTATAGCTACGAGATCCGCCGCGAGCCGCACATCCACCGGCCCCTCGGCATCGCGAAGGAGATCCCCGTGTTGCACCTGAAGAAGGACCACCGCGGCCCCACCGAGGTCTGCTCGCTGTTCCTGCGCGCCGACCGGCGGCACGGCGGGGCGGGGCGGCTGCTGTCGCTGGCGCGCTTCCTCTTCCTCGGGGCCTTTCCGCGGCGTTTCACCGCCACCGTCATCGCCGAGATGCGCGGCTACGTGGACGAGCGGGGCCGCGCGCCGTTCTGGGAGGCGGTGGGCCGGCATTTCTTCGACTTCGACTTTTACCGCGCCGACGTGCTCAGCGGGCTGGGGGAGAAGGGGTTCATCGCGGACCTGATGCCGCGTCATCCCATCTACGTGCCGCTGCTGCCGCCGGAGGTGCAGGCGACGCTCGGCCGCACGCACCGCGACACCGAGCCGGCGCTCGCGCTGCTGCGGGGCGAGGGTTTTGCGCCGATGGGGGAGATCGACATCTTCGACGGCGGCCCGCTGGTATGCGCGGAGACGGCGCAGGTCCGCACGATCCGGGAATCCCGCACCACGCCCGTGCGGGAGATCGTCCCGGCGCTGTCCGGGCCGGTGATGCTGCTGGCGAACGGGGGGCTGGATTTCCGCGCCTGCCTCGGCGCGGTGCGGCTTGATGACGCGGGCGCGGTGCTCGATTGCGCCTGCGCCGGGGCGCTGGGGGTGGGCGTCGGCGACCGGGTCACCTGCAGTCCCCTCAAATGACCTTCTCGTCGGTCAATCCGGCCACGGGGGAAACCGTCTGGACCGGCGCCGCGGCCACCGCGGCCGGCGTGGCGGACGCCGTCACCCGCGCGCGCGCGGCCTTTCCCGCCTGGGCGCGCCGTCCGCTCGCGGAACGCGAGGCGCTGCTGCGGGCCTTCGCCCGGGTGCTGGAGGCGCACCGGCCGCGGCTGGCCGCCGCCATTTCCGCCGAGGTGGGCAAGCCCGCCTGGGAGGCGCTCGCCGAGGTGCAGGCCATGATCGGCAAGGTCGGGTTTGCCGTGCAGGCCCATGCGCAGCGCTGCGCGGAGTTCCGGGGCGGGCCGGCGGTCACGCGTTTCCGGCCGCATGGCGTGCTGGCGGTGTTCGGCCCGTTCAATTTTCCCGGCCACCTGCCCAACGGCCACATCGTGCCCGCGCTGCTGGCGGGCAACACCGTCGTCTTCAAGCCCAGCGAGTGCGCCCCGCTCGTGGCCGAGCTCACG
>JAYRDK010000016.1:0-61789 GCA_041909435.1 Lacunisphaera sp. | reverse complement strand
GACTGCGGACCGCGGGCAAACCCGCCAAGGTCGCCTACGTCGCCGTCGCCAGAAAGCTCCTCGTCTTCCTCAATCGCATCCTCTCCGATGCAGCCCCAAGCCCAGCCTAATCAAGACAGTTGCTCCACAATCCAGCATTTGGCCCTTGGCGTTTGCTGGTTTTCCCGGCCAATAGGGCGCGTGACCTACAAACCCGAGTTCCTCGCGCGCATCACCGAGCGCCGCGCCGCCCTGCGCGCGGAGCTGGCGGCGCTGCTGCCGGCGGACCAGGCCATGGTCTGGGAGATCGGCTCGGGGCACGGCCACTTTCTGGTGCAATATGCCCGGGCGTTTCCGGAGAAATTCTGCGTCGGCGTCGACATCATCCGCGACCGCCTGAACCGCAGCGCCAAGAAGCGCGACCGGGCGAAGCTGACGAACTGCCACTTCGTGCAGGCCGAGGCCCGGGAGTTCTTCGACGCCCTGCCGGCCGGCGTGAGCCTGCAGGAGGTCTGGGTGCTCTTTCCCGATCCCTGGCCCAAGAAGCGCCACCACAAGAACCGCATCATGCAGGCGGATTTCCTCGAATCGCTGGCCGGGCGGGCGGGGGAGGGCACCCGGCTCTATTTCCGCACCGACCATGCGGAGTATTTCAGCGCCGTCGCGGCCCTGATCCCGGCATTGAAGACCTGGCGGCTGGATCCGGCCGCCCCTTGGCCGCTGGAGCAGGAAACCGTCTTTCAGGCCCGGGCGCCGGCTTACCAGTCGCTGGTGGCGGTCAGGACATCACATCCAGCCAGACCAGCAGAAACAGCTGCCCCAAGGCCGCCGCCCCCAGTAGGCCCCAGGTGACCTGCATGAAAACGTTGTGCGCCAGCTTGCGTTCGCCGTTTGGACGCAGCGGCGCCTCGGTCCGGGTCAGCAGGTCGCGGGTGGCGGGATCCATCCTTTACAAATGGCCCCATGACCCGGTCCGAAGCAAGCGCGACCTGTTTCATTAGTTCGGACTGGCCGGGGTTGCGGCGGGCCTAATTTAGCGAAACACCCCCGGTTTTTCGATTTCGGGGGTTGACGCTTTGAAAGGCTAAAACCTACCTATCTGGGCTTCACCCAACGCTCCTCACCGGAAAATAAATGCCCATCGCCAAGAAACTCCTAGGTTTGGCCGCCGCCCTGAGCACCGCGACCGTTTCGTTTGCCTCGGAGGGCGAAGGAGTCGCCCCGGCCGCCAGCAAGCTGGTTGATTTCGGCAACGGCTGGGCGATCACGAACAGCATGGCCACCGGCTGGGCCACCTCCGCCGTGCTCATCGGCCTGATCCTGCTCGCCGTCCGCAAGCCGCAGCTCCTGCCCAGCAAGAGCCAGGCCGTCTTCGAGTCCCTGCTCGAGGGCCTGCGCGATCTCTTCGAGCCGATCGTCGGCAAAAAGGCGTTCCCCGCCGCTTTCCCGCTGCTGGTCACCCTGTTCATCTTCATTCTCATCAACAACTGGATGGGCCTCCTGCCGGGCGTCGGCACCATCGGCACGGAGATCGGCTACAGCGACGGCAGCCACCACTTCCTGCCCTGGATCCGCCCCTTCAACGCCGACTTCAACGGCACCATCGCCCTCGCGCTGGTCTCCTTCGGCGCCTACCTGATCATCATCTTCAAGTATGCCGGCCCGAAGCTCATCCTCTGGGACCTTTTCGGCAACAAGGCCGACAAGGCCGAGACCCCGGGCTGGCTCTATCCGTTCCTCTCGCTCGTGTTCCTGATCGTCGGCTGCATCGAGGTGTTCTCGATCGCCATCCGCCCCTTCACCCTCTCGGTCCGCCTCTTCGGCAACGTGTTCGGCGGCGAGAACCTGCTCCACGGCACCGGCTTCCTCTTCGTGTTCTATTTCATGGAGCTGCTCGTCGGCCTCATCCAGGCCGTCGTCTTCACGCTCCTTTCCTCCGTCTACATCGGGCTCATCTGCAACCACGGCGATGACCACGATCACGAGCACAAGGAGGGGCACGCCGCTGAGGCGCACCACTGAGACTTTACCGCCGGGAGCGTGCCTCGCGTGCGCACGGCGGCAACCGCAACCACAAATCCATCCACCATATGTATCCCATCCTCGCTGAACTCACGGGCAACGTCGCCTCTGCCTTCGGTCTCCTCGGCGCCGCCATCGGCGTCGGTCTCATCGGCCAGAAGGCCGCCGAGGCCGTCGGTCGCAACCCCGGCGCTTCCGGCAAGATCCTCGTCCAGGCCATCATCGGTATGGCGCTCGCCGAAGGTCTCGGCATCCTCGCCCTCTTCCTCGCGAAGTAATCACCCCGTTTGAACCGGCGGCGCGCCGCCTTCCCCGCTCCGCGCCGCCAATCCCTTTCCCGCCATGCTGACCACCCTGCTCGCGCTCGCCGAACCCGCCGCCCACGCCGCCGAAGCCGGCCCCATCGAGGGCCTCAAGCAGACCTTCACGCATTTCGGCGTCGAGCCGAAGTATCTGGTGATGCAGGTCGTCAGCTTCCTCATCCTCTTCGGCGTCCTCTACAAGTTCGGCATCAAGCCCACCGTCGCCACGATGGAGGAGCGCAACAAGAAGATCGGCGACGGCCTCAGGCACGCCGAGGAGATGCAGGCCAAGCTCGCCGCCACCGCCACCGAGACCGCCGCCCTCCTCAAGGCCGCCCAGCTCGACGCCCAGAAGCTCGTCGACGAGGCGCGCAAGTCCGCGAAGGAATTCGCCGACAAGCAGAACGCCGAGGCCGTGGCCCGCGCCGCCGACACCCTCGCCAAGGCCCAGCAGGCCATCGAGCTCGAGCACAAGAAAATGCTCAACGAGGCCCGCGGCGAGATCGCCCGCCTCGTCGTCAAGACCACCGAGCAGGTCCTCGCCAAGAAGCTCACCGACGCCGACCGCGCCGCCTACAACGAGGCCGCGACCAAAGAACTGGTTTCCTGATTTAAAAAATGCGCGCCGACAAAAAGACCAAGCTCCTCGCGAAACAGCTCTTCAAGCTGAGCCTCGTCAACGGCGCCGTCTCCCCCGAGCAGGTCACCGGCGTCCTCGGTTACATCGAGCAGGCCGCCCCGCGCCAGTCGCTCGCGCTGCTCCAGCTCTATCACCGCGCCATCGCGACCGAGCTCGCCAAGTCCAACGCCGTCGTCGAGCACGCCGGCCCGGTCAGCGACGCGGCCCTCCAGTCCATCGCGGCCGCCATGACCAGGAAGTATTCCCGCCCGGTCGCCGCCTCCGCCAAGGCCAACCCCCAGCTGCTCGCCGGCCTCCGCGTCCGCGTCGGCTCCGATGTCTACGAGTCCACCGTCGCCGGCCAGCTCGCCACTCTCTCCGTCTGATCACCCCGCCTACGCCTTAAAACCATTTCGCCATGAGCAACGTCATCGCCCAAATCGAACAGCAGATCGCCAAGCTTTCCACGAAAGCCGTCAAGAAGAACACCGGCACCATCCGTTCCGTCGCCGACGGCGTGGCCCGCCTCGACGGTCTCTCGGACGTCATGTATAACGAGATGATCCAGTTCCCGGGCGGCGCCATCGGCATCGCGCTCAACCTGGAGGAGGACGAGGTCGGCTGCGTCGTCCTCGGCGACATCTCGAAGCTCAAGGAAGGCGACGAGGTCCAGACCACCGGCAAGCTCCTCTCCGTCCCCGTCGGCCGCGGCCTGCTCGGCCGCGTCGTCGACGCCCTCGGCCGCCCGGTCGACGGCAAGGGCCCGATCGACGCCAAGGAAGCCTACCCGGTCGAGAAGATCGCCCCGGGCATCATGGTCCGCAAGTCCGTCAACCAGCCGCTCTTCACCGGCATCATGGCGATCGACTCCATGATCCCGATCGGCCGCGGCCAGCGCGAGCTCATCATCGGCGACCGCGGCACGGGCAAGACCACCATCTGCATCGACACGATCATCAACCAGGCGCGCATCAACAAGGTCGGCCTCGCCTCGGGCAACAAGGACTTCCGCCCGGTCTATTCCATCTACGTGGCCGTCGGCCAGAAGCAGTCGAACGTCGTCCGCACCATCGCCGCCCTCGAGGCCGCCGGCGCGCTCGAATACACCGTCATCGTCTCCGCGACCGCCGCCGACAACCCGGCCAACCAATACCTCGCCCCGTTCTCCGGCGCCTCCATCGGCGAATGGTTCATGGAAAACGGCATGGACGCCCTGATCGTGTATGACGATCTCTCCAAGCACGCCGTCGCCTACCGCCAGATCTCCCTCATCCTGAAGCGCCCCTCCGGCCGCGAGGCGTATCCGGGCGACGTGTTCTACCTCCACTCCCGCCTCCTCGAGCGCGCCGCGCGCCTTGACGGCAAGGGCTCGCTCACCGCGCTGCCCGTCATCGAGACCCAGGCCGGCGACGTGTCCGCCTACATCCCGACGAACGTCATCTCGATCACCGACGGCCAGATCTTCCTCGAGACCGATCTCTTCAACCAGGGCATCCGCCCCGCGGTGTCCGTCGGTCTCTCCGTGTCCCGCGTCGGTTCCTCCGCGCAGATCAAGGTCACCAAGCAGGTCGGCGGCAAACTCAAGGGCGAGCTCGCCCAGTTCCGCGAACTCGCGGCCTTCGCCCAGTTCGGTTCCGACCTCGACGCCAAGACCAAGGCCCAGCTCGACCGCGGCGCCCGCATCGTCGAGCTCTTCAAGCAGCCGCAGCTCAACCCGCTCGCGATCGAGATGCAGGCCGCCGTCCTCTGGGCCCTCCAGAAGAACTACTTCGACTCCATCGACGCCAAGCAGGTCGTCGCCGCCGCCAACTCGCTGAAGGACTACCTCACGACCCGCAAGGCCGACCTCCTCAACTCCATCCGCAACGAGGCCAAGCTCACCGACGCGATCGAGGCCGGCCTCAAGGCCGCCGCCGACGAGTGGAAGTCCACCTTCGCCGCCAAGAAGTAATCAACGAACCAGTAGCCAGCATCGAGTAGCGAGTAGCGAGCATCACCCAGCGATAACTCAAAACCCTACTCACTACCCGCTACCCACCACTCGCTACTAATCCATGGCCTCCCTCCGCGACATCCGCCGGCGCATCAAGTCGGTCAAGAACACCCGCCAGATCACCAAGGCGCTGGAACTCGTCGCCGCCTCGAAGATGAAGAAGGCGCAGCAGGCCGCCCTCGCGGGCCGCGCCTACGCCAGCCTTATGGCCGAGATGCTCGCCGCCGTCGCCGGCCGCGTCGAGGAGAGCCACCACCCGTTCCTGGAGCGTCGCGAGGTCAAGGTGCGCGGCATCATCCTCGTCACGTCCGACATGGGCCTGGCCGGCGCGCTCAACGCCAACCTCTTCAAGCTCGTCGTCGACGAGGTCAAGGGGCCCGCCAAGTTCGCCGTCATCGGCCGCAAGGGCGCCCAGTTCATCGCCCGCACCAAGCGCGACCTCCTCGCCGACTTCACCGTCAGCGACCGCGCGCACTTCAACGAGGTCAAGGTCGTCGTCGAGTTCATGGTGAAGCAGTATCTCGAGGGCGCCGTCGACACGGTCGAGATCATCTACCCGCATTTCCGCAACACCCTCGTCCAGGTCGCCACCAACCTGCCGCTGCTGCCGCTGCACAGCCTGCAGGAGGTCATCGCCGACCTGCGCTCCGACGCGGGCGAGACCGTCAAGGCCGACGACCGCGAGATCCTCTTCGAGCCCGACGCCCAGAGCGTCCTCGAGTCGCTGCTGCCGCTCTACATCAACCGCGAGGTCTACCAGCACGTCCTCGACGCCAAGGCCTCCGAGCACAGCTCGCGCATGGTCGCGATGAAGACCGCGAAGGACAACGCCACGAAGCTGATCGGCGACCTCTCTCTCGAATACAACAAGGCCCGCCAGGCGGGCATCACCCAGGAAATCCTGGAAATCGCGGCCGCGTCCTTCAGCAGCGCGTCCTGATCCCTTTAACCACCCCCGACCCGTTTAAGTCATGAGCAATACCGGCAAAATCGTCCAAGTCATCGGCGCCGTCGTCGACGTGCAGTTCGCCGAGAACTCCATCCCGCCGATCTACCAGGCCCTCACCGTGGACTTCACCGTCTCCGGCAAGCAGGAGCACCTGACGCTCGAGGTGCAGCAGCACCTCGGCGCCGGCGTCGCCCGCACCATCGCGATGTCCTCCTCCGAGGGCCTCGTGCGCGGCATGCCGGTCCTCGACACCGGCGCGCCGATCTCGGTGCCCGTCGGCGAAGGCGTGCTCGGCCGCATCTTCGACGTCACCGGCAACCCCGTGGACGGCAAGGGCCCGGTCACCTTCACCAAGAAATACCCGATCCACCGTTCGCCCCCGGCGCTGGCCGACCAGAACACCAAGGCCGAGATCCTCGAGACCGGCATCAAGGTCATCGACCTGATCTGCCCCTTCATCAAGGGCGGCAAGGCGGGCGCCTTCGGCGGCGCCGGCGTCGGCAAGACCGTCGTCATTCTCGAGCTCATCAACAACATCGCCAAGGCGCACGGCGGTTACTCCGTGTTCGCGGGCGTCGGCGAGCGTTCCCGCGAGGGCAACGACCTTTACCACGAGATGTCCGAGGCCGGCGTCATCAACCAGCAGGACCTCAGCAAGTCCAAGGTCGCGCTGGTCTACGGCCAGATGAACGAGCCGCCGGGCGCCCGTATGCGCGTCGCGCTCTCGGCCCTCGCGATGACCGAGTATTTCCGCGACGAGAAGAACCAGGACGTGCTCCTGTTCGTCGACAACATCTTCCGCTTCTCGCAGGCCGGTTCCGAGGTGTCCGCCCTCCTCGGCCGCTCGCCCTCCGCGGTGGGTTACCAGCCGACGCTCTCGAACGAGATGGGCATCCTCCAGGAGCGCATCACCTCGACGAAGAAGGGCTCCATCACCTCCGTGCAGGCCGTCTACGTGCCCGCCGACGACTTGACCGACCCCGCGCCGGCCAACACGTTCGCCCACCTTGACTCCACGATCGTGCTCGAGCGCTCCATCGCCGAGCTCGGCATCTATCCCGCCGTCGACCCGCTCGCGTCCGTGTCCAAGGCCCTCCAGCCCGACATCGTCGGCGAGGAGCACTACAAGGTCGCCCGCGAGGTCCAGCGCGTCCTCCAGCGCTACAAGGATCTCCAGGACATCATCGCCATCCTTGGTCTCGACGAACTGTCGCCCGAGGACAAGCAGACCGTCTACCGCGCCCGCAAGATCCAGCGCCTCCTCTCGCAGCCGTTCGCGGTCGCCGAGGTGTTCACCGGCACGCCGGGCAAGTATGTCCCCGTCAAGGAGACCGTCCGCGGCTTCAAGATGATCCTCGACGGCGAGCTCGATCACGTCGCCGAGGGTGACTTCTACATGAAGGGCGGCATCGACGAGGTCATCGCGGCTTCCGCCAAGAAGTAACTCCCATGCCCCTCACGCTCGAAATCGTCACGCCCGAGGCGAAGGTGTATTCCGACACCGTCGACTCCGTCGTCGTCCCGACGGTCGAGGGCGAGATCGGCGTCCTCCCGGGCCACATTCCGCTGCTCACGCAGGTCGAGCACGGCGAACTCCGCGTCACCAAGGGCGCCACGACCTCGTGGCTCGCCGTCGGCGGCGGTTTCGCCCAGATCGACGGCGATCGCGTCCGCGTCCTCGCGGAACACGCGATCACCGAGGAAAAGATCGACGAGCACGCCGTCGAGGCCGCGCTCAAGCGCGCCGAGGAAGAGCTCAGGGCCGCCAAGGACATGGACCCGCAGCAATACGAGCACCTGCAGAGCCTCGTGCGCTACTCCGGCGTCCAGCTCGCGGTGAAGCGTCGTCGTCGCTAAAAACGCCGGCGATATTTTTTCGAGCGCGCCCTGCCGGGCGCGCTTTTTTGTTTCTGCGCGCCGGAGGCGCGCAAGGTAGAACCCGGCCTCCGGCCGGGTTGATTGGATACGGAACTTCAAACCAAGTTACCCATCCCGAAAGCCCGGCCGGAGGCCGGGCTCCAACCAAGACATAAATACCGGCGCGCTGGGGCGCGCCTCGCGTTCGCAAACCCCAGAGCGAAGGGACCCGGACTTCTATTTACGGGCCTCGCGCTCCCGATAGGCGCTGGGGCTGCATTTCGAAAATTTCCGGAACCGTTTCGCAAAATAGAACGGATCGGCGAAGCCGGTTTCCGCCGCGACCTCGTTCACCCGCAAGCCGCTGTGCACGAGCAGCTGCTGCGCCAGGCGCAGCCGCAGTTCCTCGCTGTAAACCTGCGGCGTTTCCCCGGTTTGTTCGCTGAAGAGGTGGCTCAGCCGCGACTCCGACAACCCGCAGTGCTTCGCCAGGGCATCGAGCCGGAAGGGTTCGCCCGGGCGGGCGGCAAGATAATCCATGGCCTTCCTCACCCGCTCATCCAGCCGCCTGTGTGCGTTTCCCTCACCGGCGCGCTGCGCCCAGAGCAACGCCTCTTCCAACGCATTCAACGCAAACTCCGCCGCGTCGCCCTGCGGTGCGCGTAACGCCGCCACGGTGCGGCTCATGGCCTTTTCAAAGGCCGCGCGGGTGTCGCCCGCCGGGAGCGCGAGCCAGCCCACGCCATGCGCCACCTCCGGCCACCGGATCCACGCCCGCCACATCGGCCGCGGGTGAAAATGCGCCCAGAGCAGCCGCCAGCGTCCGGCCGTCTCGTCCGTCCGGTAGTCCTGCGCGGCCCCCGGCGAGAACAGCACGGCTTCGCCCGGCCGGAGAATCCGCGGCGTGTCGTCCGCCGTGATGCACCCGGCACCCTCCGCCGTGTAGATCAGCAGCCAGTCCCCGCTGCCCCGCGGCCGCCAGTTCGTGTAGCCCGCGCCCTGGTCGAACTCGCTGGCCATGATGGTTTCGACCGGTCGGTGGGGCGTTTCGGAACGGTTCACGGGTAGCAGGATATTCTATGTCTTTGGGCCGGCAATCCATTCCTTGCGACCGGGGGTTGTGGTAGCCTTGCCCCGTGGTTGCCACGCCCACCCACTCCTCCCCTCCGCTGATTTCGCCGGACCAAGTCTCGCAGTTCCATCGCGACGGCTACTGCGTCGTGGACGGACTCTTCAGTCCCGCGGAGACCGATGCGATCGAGGCCTTCTTCGAGGACTTCAAGCGCCTCGGCCTGTCGGTCTACGACAACGGCCACAAGTTCGAGGACGTCGATCCGACGAAGGTGCAGCTCCGCGCCATGCACCCGCACCGTTACAGCGAGCGCGCCAAGGCCTGGGCGCTGCACCCGCGCGTGGCCGCCGTGCTCGCCGCGCTGCTCGGCCGCGACCCGCTGCTCGCGCAGACGATGTATTATTTCAAGCCGCCGGGCGCGAAGGGGCAGGGGATGCACCAGGACAATTTCTACCTGCTGGCCGAGCCCCACACCTGCATCGCCGCCTGGACCGCCATCGATGCCGCGACCATCGACAATGGCTGCCTCTACGTCGTCCCCGGCTCGAACCACAAGAACATCCACTGCCCGGCCGAAGGCGCCGACACGACGTGGATGAGTTACGGCGACACCCACATCAAACCGTTCCCCAAGGACGCGAAGGCCGTTCCGGTCGAGGTCCCGCGGGGCTCGACGATGTTTTTCGGTGGCAACCTGATCCACGGCTCCGGCCCGAACCGCACCAAGGATCGCAGCCGCCGCACCTTCATCGGTCACTACATCGACGAGGCCTCGGACCAGATCGCCCAGTTCTACCACCCCATCCTGAATCTCCGGGGTGAGCCTGTCACCAACCTGAAGATCCCCACCGGTGGCGGCCCCTGTGGCGACGGTTGGTTAGGTGCTACCCATTAACAGGTTCGGCGGCCGTAAACCCGACCGACGGGCAACCGGCGACTCGTTAAAAGCAATATTCGGCAAGCTCCCTTCATTGACATTGAAACTGAGTCTCACAAGTTAGCTTTCCCGATGCCCACCCCGCGCCTCAACCTCTCGCCGCTTTGCCAGCTGCCCGCCGGCAGCACCGGCCGCGTCTGCGAACTGACGGGGGACGACAGCTTCTGCCAGCGTGTCCGGGAAATGGGTTTCGGCGAGGCGGCCCTGGTCACGAAGATTTCCGGCTCGTCCACCAGCCTCTGCCTCGTCAACGGCACCCGCATCGCCCTCAACCACCGGGCTGCCATGAGCATTCTCGTCGAGCAGCTCCCGGCCAGCGCGCGTTGAAGCTTCCGGCCCATATCGCGCTGACCGGACGCAAGCGCCCGGTGTCCGGCTCCGATCGCACCCCCGTCTACGCGGTGGTCGGCAACCCCAACTGCGGCAAGACCACCCTCTTCAACGCCCTCACCGGCCTCCGCCAGAAGGTCGGCAACTACCCGGGTGTCACCGTCGAGAAGAAGATCGGCATCACCTACTCGCAGCACGGCCGGCCGATCCAGCTCATCGACCTGCCCGGCGCCTACTCGCTCGCCGCCCGCTCGCCCGACGAGGCCGTGCTCCGCGACGTGCTGCTCGGCCGCCGCGAGGACACGCCGCAGCCCGACCGCATCATCTGCGTCGTCGACGCCGCCAACCTCGAGCGCAACCTCTACCTCGTCCACCAGATCCTCGATCTCGGCCGCCCCGTCATCGTTGCGCTCAACATGATGGACATGGCCGCCGAGGCCGGGATGCGCGTCGACGCCGCCGAGCTCGAGGGCGCGCTCGGCGTCCCGGTCATCGCCTGTGAGGCCGTGCGCGGCCGGGGTCTCGTCGAGCTGAAGCTCGCCATGAGCCGCATCGAGCTGCCGCTCGCGCGCCACCGCTGGGACGTCCCCGCGCCGATCGCCCCGGCCGTCGCCGAGCTGCAGGCCTCGCTCCGCGACCAGGACGCGCGCTCCCCGCTCATCGCCCGCGCCGAGGCGCTGCTGTTGCTGACGGATTTCGACACGGTGCGCGTCGCCGGTTCCAAGCCCCTCAGCGCCCGCACGCACGAGCTCCTCGACCAGTGGCGCCAGCGCTGGGTCGCCGAGGGGACCGACTGGTCCGCCGTGCTGATCCGCAGCCGCTACGACGCCATCGGCCAGCTCTGCCGCGACGTCATCCGCCGCCCGAAGGAGTCCGGCCCGTCGCGCTCCGACCGGATCGACGCCGTGCTCTGCCACTCCGTGTGGGGCTGGGCGGTCTTCGCCGTGATCATGGGCGCCCTGTTCTTCTCCATCTTCTCGCTCGCCGAGTCGCCGATGAACTTCATCGACGAGCAGGTCGCGGCCTTCGGCGGTTGGGTGAAGGGTGTCATGCCGCCCGGCGACCTGCGCGACCTGCTGACGGACGGCATCATCAGCGGGGTGGGGGGCATCGTCATCTTCCTGCCGCAGATCCTCATCCTGTTTTTCTTTGTCGGCCTGCTCGAGAGCACGGGCTACATGGCGCGCGCCGCCTTCATCATGGACCGCCCGATGAGCAAGGTCGGCCTCAACGGTCGCTCCTTCATCCCGCTGCTCGGCGCCTACGCCTGCGCCATCCCGGGCATCATGGCCACCCGCACCATCGAGAACGCGCGGGACCGCCTCGTCACCATTTTGGTCGCGCCGCTGATGAGCTGCTCGGCGCGCCTGCCGGTCTACCTGTTGATGATCGCCACGCTGCTGCCGGGGGACGTCGTGCCCGCGACCACCAAGGCCGGCATCATGCTGCTCATGTATGCGCTCGGCACCGCCGGCGTGTTTTTCTTCGCCTGGCTCTTCAAGCGCACCCTGTTCAAGAGCGCCCCGCAGCACATGATCATGGAGCTGCCGGCCTACCAGCCGCCGCGGTTCAAGGAGATCCTCCGCCACATGTTCGAGCGCGGCTGGCTGTTCCTCAAGAACGCCGGCACCATCATCCTCGGCATCTCGATCGTGCTCTGGTTCCTCACGACCTACCCGAAGCACCCGAACCCCGACGCCACGGCCACCGAGCAGATCGCGCAGAGCTTCGCGGGCCAGGCCGGCCACCTGATCGAACCCGTCATCAAGCCCCTCGGTTTCGACTGGCGCATCGGCATCGGCCTCATCACCTCCTTCGCCGCCCGTGAGGTCTTTGTCAGCTCGATGGGCGTCATCTTCGGCGTCGAGGGCGCGGACGACGACACCACGCCGCTGCGTGACGCCCTGCGCGGGGCGCACTGGCCGGACGGCCGCGCCTTGTTCACCCCGCTCGTCTGTCTCGTGCTCATGGTCTTTTATGTCTTCGCCATGCAGTGCATGAGCACCGTCGCCGTCGTGAAGCGCGAGACCAACTCGTGGCGCTGGCCGCTGTTCCAGATCTTCTACATGACCGGCACCGCGTGGCTCGTGTGCCTGGTCTTCTACCAGGCCGGCCGCGCGCTGGGCTACTGATCGTGTCCGCCACGCTCCAGTCCATCATCGCCCTCGCCATCGTCGTTATCGCGACGGTGCTGCTGCTGCGTTCGTGGTTCGGGAAGAAAAAATCTCCCGGCTGCGGCAGCGAAAGCTGCGGCGCCGTCAGCCCGGAGATCCGGAAGCTCCAGGCGAAACTAAAACGGTAGGGGCGGTTGCCCCCAACCGCCCTCACGCCGCCGCCGGCTGCGGCCCGAGGCGCCGCGCCTTGCCGATGGGCAGCACGACGAGCGCCGCGATCACGCACAACGCCCCGGCGCTGAAGAACGCGAAAGTGTAGCTTCCGGTCACCGTGCGCAGCGCCCCGGCGCCGTAGGCCGCGAAGGCCGCGCCGACCTGGTGCGCCGCCACCACCCAACCGAACACGATGCCGGCCTTCTCGCGGCCAAACACCTCGGCGGTCAGCTTCACCGTCGGCGGCACCGTGGCGATCCAGTCGAGCCCGTAGAAGATCGCGAACACCCCGAGTCCCGCCACCGGCCCGAGCAGCGCCGTCGGCAGGAACAGCAGCGAGATGCCCCGCAGGCTGTAATAACCAAAGAGCAGGTAACGGCAGTTGTAGCGGTCGCTCAGCCAGCCCGACGCCGTCGTGCCGACGAGATCGAACAAGCCCATCACCGCGAGCAGGCTCGCCGCCCGCACCTCGGGGATGCCGCAGTCAAACGCCGCCGCCACCATGTGCGTGCCGATCAAACCATTGGTGCTCGCGCCGCACACAAAGAACGACCCGGCCAGCAGCCAGAAATCCCGCACCCGCGCCGCCTCGAACAGCACGCGCATGGCGTGCCTCGCCGGATTGCCCGTCGCCCGGGACACGGCCGCCTGGACGGGTCCCGTTTCACCGTAAGGCCGCAGCCCCACGTCGCGCGGGTCGTCGCGCATCAGCCACCAGATGACCGGGATGGCCAGCAGCGTGGCGCCCGCGACGATCCACGGCGCCGCGCGCCAGTTGTCGTGCGAGGTCACCGCGCTGGCCAGGCTCGGCAGGAAAATCAGCTGGCCGGTCGCCGTGCTGGCCGTGAGCAGGCCCATCACCAGCCCGCGCCGTTCGGTAAACCAACGGTTCGCCACCGCCGCACCGAGCACCGTCGCCGCCAAGCCCGAGCCGGCGCCGACCACGAAGCCCCAGAGCACGACGAACTGCCAATACTGCGTCGCGACCGTCGAGAGGCCGTAACCCACCGTCAGCAGTGCCATCGCCGCCACCATCGTCCGCCGCAACCCGAAGCGCTGATACAGCGCCGCCGCGAACGGCCCGATGAGCCCGTAGAGGAAGATGTTGATCGAGACAATCGATGACACGGTCGCCCGGCTCCACTGGAATTCGTTGCCCAGGGGCAGCAAAATGACTCCCGGCGTGGCCCGCGCCCCGGCCGCCGCCAGCAGCGTGAAGAACGTCACCCCCGCGGCGATCCAGGCATAGTGCAGGCGCGGGCGGGCGGTGGTCTGGCTCATGTTGCCGGCCGAAGATGGCCGACCGGACTGCGGTTGCAAGCGACGGGCGACTGTCTGGTTGGATTCGGGTGAAACTGTCGGGCGGGATCGCTGATCCCGCCGGCTTGTGGGTGGAACCCGGCCTCCGGACGGGTTGCTCGAATGATAGAAGCGCGTCCAGAGGCGGCGCTCCACCCTCAAACCCACGGTCGGTCAGGAGACCGACCCTCCAAAAAATGCGCCCAGCTGTCTGGCCGCGGCGCTTGTGTGCCGCGCTTTTGTAAGCAGAATCTTGCTCATGAAAGCCACCGTTCTCACCGAGGTCAAAAAGCCGCTCGAGGTCCGCGCCGTTCCCGACCTGGTCGCCGCGCCCGGCTCGGCCGTCGTTCGCCTCAAGGCCGCCGCGCTCAACCACCGCGACCTGTGGACGCAACTCGGGCTCTATCCGAACATCAGGCTGCCCATCACCCTCGGCTCGGACGGTGCCGGCACGGTGACCGCGGTCGGTTCGCCCGGCGACCAATCGTGGGTCGGCCGCGAGGTCATCATCAATCCCGCGCTCGACTGGGGTGCCGACCCCCGGGCGCAGGGTCCGAACTTCCGCATCCTCGGCCTGCCGGACAACGGCACCTTCGCCGAGCAGGTCGCCATCCCCGTCGCCAACCTCGCGCCCAAACCCGCGCATCTCTCCTGGGAACAGGCCGCGGCGCTCCCGCTCGCGGGGCTCACGGCCTGGCGCGCGCTCTTCACCCGCGCCCAGCTCAAGTCCGGCGAACGCGTGCTCGTCACCGGCGTGGGCGGCGGCGCCGCGCTGTTCGCCCTCCAGTTCGCCGTGGCGGCGGGCGCCGAGGTGTGGGTGACCTCAGGGTCTCCCGACAAGATCGCCCGGGCGAAGACCCTCGGGGCGCGCGGCGGCATCAACTACCGCGACGCGGACTGGGCCGCGTCGTTGCAGAAACAATCCGGCCGGTTCGACGTGATCGTGGACAGCGCCGGCGGCGACGGCTTCGGGAGCCTGATCGACCTGACCGCCCCCGGCGGCCGCATCGTGTTCTTCGGTGCGACGACCGGGAACCCCAAGGCACTCGACCTGCGCAAGAGCTTCTTCCGCCAGATCAACCTCCTCGGCACCACCATGGGCTCGCCGGCGGATTTCGCGGGGATGACGAAGTTTGTCGACGCGCACCGGATCACGCCCGTGGTGGACCGGGTTTTTCCGCTCGACCAGGCCGACGCCGCCTTGCGCCACATGGAAGCCGCGGCGCAGTTCGGCAAGATCGGGCTGGTGATCTGACGTTGCCCGGCTGGAAACGCCGCGCCGTTTTCCAGTCCGGTCCGGCTTGTGGGATTGCCCGGGAGCGATTGCCTGCCTGCAACCCCCGCCACCCATGAAGACCCTCCCTTCCGCGGCCCTTGGCCGCTACCTGTCCCAGAAGCCAGGCGCCGGCCATCATACCAGTCCCACGACCTATGTGGTCAACGGCGCCGACACCGTCACCCCCGCGGATCTGGCCGGCCTGCGCCAGTTGCTGCCCCAGGTCCGGAAAAAGAACGCGGCGATCACCGACTCCGCCCGGCTGCGCGAGCGGGTGGAACTGCTGGCCCGTTTTTTCGAGGAGACCGCCGCCGGCGGCGGCACGGCGGAGCGCCGGGAAACGGCCTTTGTGCTCTTCTATTTCCTGAAGGGCTACGACCTGATTCCCGACGCCCTGCCGGAGATCGGGCTGCTCGATGACGCGCTGCTGGTGGAGACGGTCTACCACCGCAACCAGCTCGCGCTGCGTTCGCACTGGGCCGCGCAGGGCCGGCCGTGGCCCGAAAACGCCTGACCCGCGCCCCCTGGAAACCCGGTCCGGGTTTCCAGTCCGGTCGCGCTTGAACCCGGCCGCCGCGCCGACATTCACGCCCCCGCATGGAATACATCCCGCTTTTCCCCTTCGCCGACTATTGGTGGTTCTACGGCGCCTTCACGCTGTTCGTGCTGGGCCTGCTCGCGCTGGACCTCGGCGTCTTTCACCGTGACGCGCATGTGGTCGGCGTCCGGGAGGCGGTGGGCTGGAGCACGGTGTGGATCACCCTGGCCCTCGCGTTCGGTTATGGCCTCTACCACTACGGTCTCTGGAAGTTTCCCCTGGATCCGCGCCTGGCGGGACTGGACCACGCGGCGCTGGCGAAACAGGCCGGCCTGGAATACCTCACCGGCTTCGTCGTCGAAAAATCGCTCTCGGTGGACAACATCTTCGTGTTTGTCGTCGTCTTCGGCTACTTCGCCGTGCCGGCCCAATACCAGCACCGGGTGCTGTTCTACGGCATCCTCGGCGCGCTGTTCTTCCGCATCATCTTTATCAGCCTCGGCTCGGTGCTGATGCAGTTCCACTGGGTCATCTGGCTCTTCGGCGGCTTCCTGATCCTCACCGGCATCAAGATCCTCTTCGCCCCCGAAAAACCCCTCGAGCCGGAAAAGAACCCGGTCATCCGCCTGCTCCGGAAGCTTCTCCCGGTGACGCCTCGGCTGCACGGGCAGAGTTTCCTTACCAAGCTCGACGGCGTCTGGCACGCCACGCCGCTGTTTGTCTGCCTCGTGTTCATCGAGATCACCGACATCGTCTTCGCGGTGGACAGCGTCCCGGCGATCTTCGCGCTCACCAAGGAGCCGTTGATCGTCTTCACGTCGAACGTCTTTGCGATCCTCGGCCTGCGGGCGCTGTTTTTCCTGCTGGCGGGCGTCATGCACCGTTTCCGCTACCTGAAATACGGCCTCGGCCTGATCCTCGTCTTCGTGGGCCTCAAGATGGTGTGGCTGAACGAGGCCTTCGGCGGCAAGTTCCCCATCACCTGGTCGCTGGGCATCATCGGCGCGCTGCTGGCTGCGTCGGTCGGCGCCTCGCTGCTCCTGCCCGCGCGCCCGGTGCCGGCCGGCCGGGGATAAGCCCTAGCCCCGGAGCCACTGCATCAGCTCGTGCAGCAGCGCAGCCGTCGCCTCGCCGAGGAAGATGAAATAAAACACGCCGGCGATGAACACGAGGTAGCCGCCGAGGATGAACAGGCCGTCGCGCTCCAGCAGCCCGGCGGCCAGCAGCAGGATGGTCCACGCCGGAAAGCTGTTGGTGAACGGGATGGGCAGGGGCAGGAGCAGCACCAGCGCGGCCGTGAGCATCAGCAGGGCGTGCAGTTGCACGAGGAACGGCGTTTCGGAAAGGAACGCGAGCCGCGGGCGCAGGAATTTCTCGAAGATCCGCAGCACCTTCTCCGCGAAGGCGAACACCTTGGCGAAAAACCCCGGCGGCAGCTCCTTGCGCTGGAGCTTCATCGGCAGCCAGGGTCGCTGGCCGAGCGACAGGCGGAGCGCGATCAGCATGATCGCCAGGCCGAAGGGCGTGGAAAGCCCGGGCAGGGGCACCGGCGTGATGAACGGCAGCGCCAGCAGCAGCACCAGCAGCATGTAGGCGCGGCCGTGCAGCGTGTAGATGACCTCGCGGAGCGTCACGGCGCCCCGCGCCGACCGGTCACGCAGGTCCGCGAGTTCGACCGAGAGCTTGCGCGGCGGCGGCCGGTTGGCCTTCAGCGGGATCTTCATGTGCCGCGCTGGTGTAGGTGGCGCGCTTCAGCCTTCGCCAAGGCTACGGCCGACAGGCGCACGCCACGTTGCACGCAAGCGTGCAACCTACAGGAAAAAAATACCGGCGCCGGTTTCATGTGCCGCGCTTGTTGCCGTAGAGCTCGACGTGCAGCCGCGGCGCGTAGCGAAAGCCGCGGACCTTGCACAGCTCCCCGAGCCAGCCGGCCTTCGCCCGCAGGGCCTCGACCGTCGTGCCTTCCGGCATCAGCAACACCTTTGCGCGGGGGAGGGCGCCGCCGAGCTGCGCGAGCATGCCCTCGATCTCGTCCACGTCGGCCGCCTGCGCGACGACGAACTTCAGCTGAAAGCCATACGCCGCCAGCCAGGCCCGCACGACCTCCGGCTGCCAGCGCAGCGCGTCGTGTTTCTCGCGCCACGCCGCCGGCAGGCGGTCGTCGGGACCGGAGTTTTTCAATTTCGGGCTCAGCGAGGCGAGGTCGCAGGCGATGCCCCCGGGCGCGATGGTCGCGGCGGTTTCGATGGTGATGTGATAACCGAGCTGCTTCAGTGCGGCGGCGAGCTCGCGGATCTCCTTCGCCACCATCGGCTCGCCGCCGGTTAGCACCACGTGCTTTGCCGGGTGCTTCCGCACCTCGGCCAAGATCTCCTCCACCCGCATCGGGGTGCCCCCGGGATTCCACGACGCGTAGGGCGTGTCACACCAGTTGCAGCGCAGGTTGCAACCGCTGGTGCGCACAAAGACCGACGGCACGCCCGTGAGCTCGCCCTCGCCCTGCAGGGAATGGAAGATCTCGGAAATCAGCATGCTCAAGAAATAGAGGCCCTATGGGTCTTATAAGACCTATGGTTTGTCCGGCAGCGGCGGCGTGGCCGCGTAGGTGGTCGGGTCCGCCATCCCCGCCAGCTGGAACGCCTCGCGGCGCTCCACGCAGGTGCCGCACTTGCCGCAGTGGATGGCCCCGCCCTTGTAGCACGACCAAGTGCGCGCGAAGTCCACGCCGAGCCGCGCGCCCTCCGTCGCGATCTGCGCCTTCGTCATCGCGATGAACGGCCGCAGCAGCTGGATGCCGGCGTAGGTGCCGAGCTGGATGGCCCGGCCCATCGCCGACATGAAATCCTCGCGGCAATCGGGATAGATCGCGTGGTCGCCGCCGTGCGCGGCGATGACCAGCCCCTCCGCCCCGGCGCTCTCGGCGAAACCCGCGGCCGCGGCCAGCATGATGCCGTTGCGGAAGGGGACGACCGTGCGCTGCATGTTGGCGTCGGCGTAGTGGCCCTCGGGGATCTCCCCGCCGCTTTTCAACAGGTCCGAGGCGAACAGCCGGCCGATGAAATCGAGCGGGATGACCGTGTGCGGCACGCCGGCGATCCTCGCCTGCTCCGCGGCCAGGGGAAGCTCGCGGTGGTTGTGCTTGGCCCCGTAGTCGAAGCTCACGGCGGCGCGCACGTCGTGCCGCCACCGCGCCCAGTGGAGCGCGGTCACGGAATCCATCCCGCCGGAGCAGAGCACGACGACTTTCATGTGGAGGCCATGGGGGCGCAAAGGGGGAAGGGACACAAGAAATCTCCGGCCGCAACCAGCCACCGGACATCCTCCGGCCTTTTGTCGCGGCGGTCTATGACCGCCGAGGGGGTGGGGCGGCTTGGCCGGCGGTCACAGACCGCCGCCACAGCCCAAACCACGCGGCACTCGCCTCCAGATCCGACCATAATCCCGCTTTACTGAGCCCGGGAATTGGGCTTTTTTCGGGGCTCCTTGCTGTCCGTGGGCGGACAATCTTGATGATCATCCTGCACGACCCTCTTTGCGCCGAATACGGCTCGCATATGCGACCCGAGCAGCCGGCCCGCGTGCTGCGCAGTGCGGCCCATCTGCAGGCCGCCCATCCCGGCTGGACCTGGCAGAAACCCGCCGCCGTGGACGAGGCTCTCCTGCTCACCGCCCACACCCCAGCGCTCATCAAGCGCATCCAGCACGCGCCGGACATCGACGCCGACACCCCTCATTTTCCGGGCATCTACGACCACGCCCGCCGCGCGGTCGGCGCCGCCCTCGCCGCCGCGGACCACGCCCTGGCCGGCCGGCACGCCTTCGCGCTGATGCGCCCGCCGGGTCACCACTGCACCCGCGCCCAGGCCATGGGCTTCTGTTATTTGAACCAGATCGCCATCGCCGCGCTGCAGGCGGCCGCCACCGGCCACCGCGTGGCCGTGTGGGACTTCGACGCCCACCACGGCAACGGCACCGAGGACATCCTCCGCGACCGGCCGAACCTGCTGTTCGTCTCCGTGCACCAGTATCCCGGCTACCCCGGCACCGGCACCACGTCCTTCGCCAACTGCCAGAACTTCCCCGTCGCCCCGCACACCCCGCGCGAGGCCCACATGTCGGACCTCGCCCGCTCCTGGGACAAGGTCCTCGGTTTCAAGCCCGACCTCGTGCTCGTGTCGGCGGGTTTCGACGCCTACGCCCGCGATCCCATCACCGAGATGACCCTCGAGCGCGAGGACTTCGCCACCCTCGGCCGCTGGCTCGGCGAGAGCGGCCTGCCCGCCGCCGCCGTCCTCGAGGGCGGCTACAGCCCCGACCTGCCGCAGCTGATCGACGCCTTCCTCACCACCTGGAAAGACTGAACCCTTGAACACCGTCCCGCATTACCAACTCATCACCCGGCCCGAGCAGCTGGCGCCGCTCTTCGCGGCGCTCGACCGTTGCACCGAGATCGCGCTCGATACCGAGGCCGACAACCTCTTCCGCTACAAGACGCGCGTCTGCCTCCTGCAGATCCACGTCGTCGGCGAGATCTACCTCGTCGACCTGCTGGCCGACCTCGACCTCGCCGCGCTCTGGCCACGCCTCGCCGCCAAGCCGCTCATCATGCACGGCAGCGACTACGACCTGCGCCTGCTCTGGGAGCTCTGCCGCTTCCAGCCGCACAGCCTGTTCGACACCATGTTCGCCGCCCAGCTGCTGAGCATCCCGCGCTTCGGCCTCGCCGCGCTCCTCGAGACGAACTTCGGCGTGAAGCTCGACAAGGACCACCAGAAGGCCAACTGGTCCCAGCGCCCGCTCGACCGGGACATGCTCGACTACGCCGCGATGGATGTGTTCCACCTCTTCGCCCTGCGCGACAAGCTCCGCGCCGACCTCGTGAAGCTCGGCCGCCTCGAGTGGCTCGAGCAGCGCTGCCGCTGGCAGATGTCGGTGGCGAAGGACGGCTTCGCCACCCCCGACGAGAACGCCTGGCGCGTGAACGGCTCGGAAAAACTCCACGGCCGCGGCCTCGCCGTGCTCCACGCCCTCTGGCACTGGCGCGAGGGCTGGGCCGAGAAGATCAACACGCCCCCCTTCAAGGTCGTCGGCAACGAGATGCTCGTCCGCATCGCCCGCTCCGCCGACGACGGCGCGCCGCCCGAGGAGGTCATGCGCGTCAACCTCGGCCGCCGCCACGACCGCCTGTTCCCCTCGCTGGCCGAGGCCGTCCGCCGCGGCTTCGCCACCGACCCCAACACGCTGCCGCGCCGCGAACGCCGCCGCGACTTCAGCCCGATGACGCCTGACGAGCTCGCCCGGCAGGACCGCATCAAGGCCGACCGCGACCGCCTCGCCGCGGGCCTCCAGCTCGATCCCACCCTCATCGCCACCCGCACGCAGCTGGTGCAGATCGCCCGCGATCCCTCGTCCATCGAGGAAGTCCTGCTGCCCTGGCAGGCCAGGCTGATCAAGGCCGAGCCGGCCTGGCGGAGCTGAGCAACGTATGATGCCTCCTGTTAATTGTGGGCGGCCTGCTTGCAGGCGCACATCCGGCGCGAGCTAGCTCGCTGGCCCACTCGAACAATGTCCGACTCCGCCAACATCGCCCGCCACCTGCCGCTGATGGCGGCGCACCAGCCGGATCACCCGGCGGTCAAGATCCCGCGCGGCCGCACCGGGAGCGGCGGCATCGACTATCTTGCCCTGTCCTTCCGCGAGCTGGACACCGAGGTCGACGCGTGGGCAGCCAAGCTTACCGCGCAGGGCGTGCGCCGCGGCGACCGCGTGTTGGTGATGGTTCGCCAGGGACTGCCGCTCATCGCGGCGGCCTTCGCGCTCTTCAAGCTCGGCGCCGTGCCGGTGATCATCGACCCCGGCATGGGCCGGAAAAACTTCCTCGCCTGCGTCGCCCGCTCCCAGCCCCGCGCCCTGCTCGGCATCCCGCTCGCCCAGGTGATGAGCCACGTCTTTCGCTCCGCGTTTAAGACCGTGGAAATCCGCATCTGGGCCAGCGGCTCTTCGACCGCGCGCCTGTCAACTGGAGGGCCCGCGTCCCTGCGGGCCGTCGATCCGGTTGCCAGCTCCGCCACCGACCTCGCCGCCATCCTCTTCACCTCCGGCTCCACCGGCGCACCCAAGGGCGTGTGTTACGAACACGGCATGTTCGAGGCGCAGGTGCGGCTGGTGCGTGACACCTACGGCATCTCGCCCGGCGAGGTCGACCTGCCGATGCTGCCGATCTTCGCGCTGTTCAATCCCGCGCTGGGCATGACCACCGTCGTCCCCGAGATCGACCCCAGCCGGCCGGCCACGGTGGACCCGGCGAAGATCGTCCGCGCCATCCAGCAGGAGAAGGTGACCAACACCTTCGGTTCGCCCACGCTCTGGCGGATCATCAGCCGCCACTGCCTGAAAAACAATCTCACGCTGCCCTCGGTGAAGCGCGTGCTTTTGGCCGGGGCGCCCGTGCCGCCGGGACTCTTTGCCGATTTGCAGAAAATCCTGCCCAACGGCACGGCGCACAGCCCTTACGGAGCCACCGAGTCCCTGCCCGTCGCCAGCATCAGCGCCGCCGAGGTGCTCAACGAGATCGCGGCGGCCACTGCAACGGGCAAGGGCACCTGCGTCGGCCGGCCGGTGCGCGAGATCCAGATCAAGATCATCGCCATCACGGACGTGCCACTGACCTCCCTCGCCGACGCCCGCGAACTTCCCGCCGGCGAAATCGGCGAAATCATCGTCTCCGGCCCGGTGGTCACCAAGGAATACGATCAGCTTCCGGCGGCAACGGCCTCGGCCAAAATCAAAAATCGAGAATCAAAAATCGAAAATGGGGCGTCCACTGTCTGGCACAGGATCGGGGATTTGGGTTATCTGGACGCCTCGGGCCGCCTCTGGTTCTGCGGCCGCAAGGCCGAGCGCGTCGAAACCCAGCACGGCCTGCTTTGCACCGAGCAGGTCGAGCCGATCTTCAACACGCACCCGAATGTCGCCCGCAGCGCGCTCATCGCCACCGGGCATGACGGCCGCCGCCCGGCCATCGTCGTCGAACCCGTCTCGCGCGACGTGGTGGCCACGCCCTCCCTGCGCCGCAAGCTGGTGCGGGAACTGCGCGAGCTGGGCGCCGCGCATCCGCACACCGACCTCATCCGGCTCGCCTACCTGCACCCGCATTTCCCGGTCGATGTCCGGCACAACGCCAAGATCCACCGCCTGGCCCTCGCCCGCTGGGCCGCCGGCCACCACGGCTACGAACTCGACAAGCGCGACATCTCCCGCGACGTCCTGAAACAATGAGCGGTCCAACCCATCTGTTTTTTGGCCACGAAAAGGCACAAAAAGTGTCTGCCGTGACTTCGCCCATGTTCCGCGCGCCTATAGGCGCCTTGCAGGTCACATGCGCTGTCGATTTTTTGCGCCTTTTTGTGGCTAAAACCGCCTTGGTAGATCGGGTCTGATCCTGCCTTCTCTGTAATTCCCGTGCTAATCGTCCGCAAAAACTTTCCGACCTTCATCACCGGCGCCAGCGGCTTCATCGGGGGCAAGATCGCCGAGCGCCTGCTCGCCGAGGGTCGCCGCGTGCGCGTCCTCGCCCGCCGGCCGCTGCCGCATCTGGAGGCGCTGGGCGCCGAGGTCATCCCCGGCGACCTCGACGACCGCGAGGCCCTGCGCCGCGGCTGCCAGAGCGCCGAGACCGTTTTTCATGTCGCCGGCCGCGTCGGCGTGTGGGGCCCGGCGCGGGATTTTTTCGCGGTCAACGTCGGCGGCACGCGCAACGTCATCAACGCCTGCCGCGAGGCCGGCGTGCCGCGCCTCGTCTACACCAGCTCGCCGAGTGTCGTCTACAACGGCGGCGACCTCGCCGGCGTGAACGAGTCGGCCCCCCTCTGCACCGAGGCCCCCTGCGCCTATCCGACCAGCAAGGCCGCCGCCGAGCGCGAGGTGCTGGCGGCCCACGGGCCGGCGCTGGCGACCGTGGCCCTGCGGCCGCACCTCGTGTGGGGCCCGGGGGACAAGAACGTCGTGCCCCGCGTGCTCGCCCTGGCGCGCACCGGAAAACTCAAGATCATCGGCTCCGGCCGCAACCAGGTGGATGTGACGCACATCAGCAACGTCGTGGACGCCCACCTTCTCGCCGAAGGCGCCTTATTGAATGGAGGCGGGGTGCCCTCACCCCGCGAAACGGCGGGCGGGGGCGCCCGCCCTCCAAGCAATTCCGGCGGCCGCGCCTACTTCATCACCAACGGCGAGCCGGTCATCCTCTGGGACTGGATCAACCAGCTGCTGCGCGGCGTGGGCATCCCAGAGATTACCAAACATGTCCCGTTGCCCGTAGCCTACGCCGCCGGCGGCGTGATGGAGGCGTTATGGCGAGTGCTACCGTTGAAAGGCGAGCCGCCGATGACGCGCTTCGTCGCCAAGGAAATGGCCACGGACCATTGGTTCGATATTTCCGCCGCACGCCGCGACCTCGCCTACCACCCGCTCGTCACGATGGCCGACGGCACCGCGGAGTTGATCAAGCATTACAGGGCGGAGAACGAATACTGAAATGAGGAGTATTTCCTGTGGTTGTAATCTCCTTAGATCAAAACTTTCTCTGGGAATTCTATACGAAGAAACATCACAATGCTTCGCGGTTATTCGCGTTACTTGAGTCGGCGGTCAAAGCCGACAAAGCGGTATGTCCGGTGCATTCGCACGAACTGGTTGAAGAGGGCAGCAAGGCGCCTCCCGATAAACGATCCGGAATATTTCAGACCGCGAGCGCTTTGTGCTCAGGTAAAGCATTTCGTGACTTCAGTTGGTCAATCTCTGACGAAACACTGCAACTAGTGCGCCCAGGCTATAAGCCCCAACGCCTCACCTCAGGAACACTCGCCCCTCCCCAAGATATAGACGGCTTAGGAATCAAGGTGCGCAAGGGTGTCAAAATCTACGAAGCTCGTTTGCATCAGAGCCCGAATCCTCCGCCGGGGTTTTCCAATAATATGGATGCCTGGGGCATCTACCATGAAATCTTAAAGTGGCGATGCGCTTCCATGTTACGACTTACTCAAGCGATTAGAGACAGGCGGCCATTAGAAACCGGATTTAGTGAATGGGAATTCGCATTGGGTGCCGCTTTTCGCTTACAAAAAATTGGCATAGAAACCAATGAATGTGAACGGTTGATTGCTTTGATCTGCGAGCGACAGTGGGAACAAACTCCGACCTTGCTTTGGCATTCACGCCTGTGCGCACAACTGGAATTTGAGCATTTGCGATCAACCAGAAAAACCGACCCAAACGATTACTTCGATCTTACCCGCCTCGCCGTGGGCCTCACGGATGCGGATGTCGTGCTTTGTGACCGACCCATGTCTAACCTTATTCAGAATACAGGATTCTGTGGGGCACCGAGTTTTTCGTGGTCTACCAGCACCGAAGCGATCCAATATTTAGAGACCCTCTTCAAGGACTGAGGGCCTGGGGTTTCACGAATCCCTTTTTGTCGGATCTTGTTCGCTGCCCTCTGTCTTCGTCGGTTCTAAGTCTAAATCTGCCGTAAGGATCATATACGCGATGGGTAATGATATCATTCCGAATGGAATGTATTTGAAGGCAAAATACGCAATTTTATGCAGGCCAAACCAAGATCGAGGATCGATCAGCCATTCGCGTAAGTCTGGGCTAACATCGAGTAGCCACATATTTTCGACTGGATCCCATTCTGAGGTTTGAAGCCATCGCCAGACAGTGACGCAAAGCATCACGGGGCCCACGGCAGCCACCAACACTACAACAATGAGCGTGAGGCATCCTTTCATTAACGTCGGATACAGCTCGCGAGCGTAAGGTTCAAGATCGGTCTTGTGCCGCAATCCCACCTCATCCGTTCCGCTGCCGAACGGCTTCGAACAGAGTGATGATCGTCGCCATCGCGACGTTGAGCGAATCGGCCTGGCCGGCCATCGGGATGCGGACGAGGAAATCGGCGCCCTTCATCCAAAATTCGCTGAGGCCGTATTGTTCGCTGCCCATCACAATGGCCAGCGGGCCGCGCAGGTCGGTGGCGGTGTAGATATTGGTCGTGTGCGGCGTGGTTGCCGCCGTGCGGATGCCTTTCGCCTTCAGCCAAGCATGCACCGCGGTGCTTTCCGCCACGACGATCGGCACGGAGAACAGGACGCCGGTCGAGGCGCGCACGACGTTGGGATTAAAGATGTCGGTCACGGCATCGCACACGATCACGGCATCGCAGCCGGCGGCGTCGGCGCTGCGCAGGATGGTGCCGAGGTTGCCGGGCTTCTCGATCGACTCGACCACCAGCAGGAAGGGTTTGGCGGAAAGTTTCAGGTCATCCAGGCCGCGCTTCCATTGCGGCGCCACGGCGAGAAGGCCGTCGGGCCGCTCGCGGTAGGCGACCTTGGCGAAGGCGTCCTTCGACAATTCAAAAAGCTGGGCCCCGGCCTGCCTGGCCTGCTCGATGAGTGCGGGCTCATTTTCCCCCAGGAACCAGTCGGGACTGAAATACAGCTCCTTGGGCTGCACACCCTTCTCCAAGGCCCGGCGGATTTCGCGGTAGCCCTCGACCAGGAACAGGCCCGCATCGTCGCGCTCGCGCCGTTCCCGCAGCTTCACGAGCTGTTTGACGCGCGGATTCTGCAGGCTGGTGATCTTTTCCGGAAGCACGGGCAGAAGTTCACCACGAAACACACGAAAGACACGAAAGAAATAAGACGCTTCGTGCCGACCCACAGTCCAATCCTAAAACAGAACCAATGCCCGGAGTTTCTTAACCACTAATGGGATTCATCAAAGGATGAATCCTTCAAAGTGTGCGGCGACTGATCGTCGCCGCCGATTGGTTCCGGGGACCGGCTGATCGCCGGCTGGTTGAAACGGTCTGCGATTAGCAGACCCCTTAAAACAATTCCGGAGGCGATCAGCCGCAGGGGTAAACGTAGCTTTCGCCTTTGGCGAAAGCCCATTAGTGGTCACCTCAACAGAGACTGATGGCTTCTCGGAAAACCCCCGGGCCATGGGCCATGACAAAAGATCCGAAATAAAATCTCTTCTGTTTTCCCCTTTTCGTGTGTTTCGTGTGTTTCGTGGTGAAAAAGAAGAAATTCAACGACCAGCCCTTTCCCTACCATCACGAGCTCGAGATGGAGATCGCCACGCTGACCAACCTCGGCGTCGGCCTCGGCCGGGTGCCGCTGCCTATGGCCAGAGGACAGAAGACAGAGGACGGAGGACGGACTTCCGCAGGGGTTCCTGCCTCCGGAAAAATCGAAAATCGAGAATCCAAAATCGAAAATTCCTCCGGCTGGGTCGTGATGGTGCCTTTCACCCTGCCGGGCGAAAAGGTGCGCGTCCGCGTCTACCGCAACCACAAGAACTACTCCGAGGCCGACCTGGTCGCCGTCCTGACGCCCTCGCCGCACCGCATCGACCCGAAATGCCCGCTGTTCGGCCAGTGCGGCGGGTGCCAATACCAGCACCTGGCCTATGCCGAGCAGCTGAAATGGAAGCGCCAGCAGGTCGAGGAACTCCTGAAATTCATGGCCGGCGTCGAGTTTGCCGTGAACCCCGTCATCGGCTCGCCCCGGGAGTTTGGCTACCGGTCCAAGATCACGCCGCACTTCCGGGCAGGTAGGGCGAATCCTCCGGATGAGCCGCGTGCAAACGGCTCGTCCGGAGGACTCGCCCTACCACAACACCCCATCGGTTTCCTCAAGCAGGGCACCCGCTTCGACCTCCTCGACGTGCCGCGCTGCGACATCGCCACGCCCGAGATCAACGAGAAGTTGACCGAGGTGCGGGCCAAGACGCAGACCCGGCTCGCCGCCGGTGAGTATAAACGCGATTCAACCCTGCTTTTGCGCCATGCCCAGGAGGGCGTCGTCACGGATTACGACGCTGTCATTCACGAAGTGATCGGGGTGGAGCCTGACCTCCGGGCAGGCTTGCCGCCTTCGCAAACCAACCCGCCCGGAGGTCGGGTTCCACCTTCCAAGCCGCTCCGCCTCCACTTCCTCGCCCGCGACTTTTTCCAGAACAACCCGTTCATCCTGCCGGCTTTCACCGGCTATGTCCGCGAGCAAGCGGCCGCCACCGGCGCGAAGTTCCTGGTCGACGCCTACTGCGGCAGCGGGCTGTTCGCGCTGAGCTGCGCGCCGGCCTTCGAGCGGGTGACCGGCATCGAACTCAGCGAGACCTCGGTGAAGTTCGCCACGGAGAACGCCGCGGCCAACAACATCGCCAACGCCGCCTTCCGCGCCGGCGATGCCGCGCAGATCTTCGCGGGCCTCGATTTCCCGCCGGGCGAGACCGCGGTCGTCATCGACCCGCCCCGCAAGGGCTGCGACGAGCTTTTCCTGAACCAGCTCTTCGCCTTCGGCCCGCGCGCGGTCGTCTATGTGTCCTGCGACCCGGCGACGCAGATGCGCGACCTCAAGGGATTCCTCACCGCCGGTTACAAGCTCACCGCCGTGCAGCCCTTCGACCTTTTTCCGCAGACCCGCCACCTCGAGTGTGTGATCACGCTGGTGAAGGGGTAGGGCGAATCGTCCCGATGAGCCGCGGCTCGTCCGGAGGACTCGCCCTACCATTCCCGTAAACCCGAAACCGATGTTCGCCCGCAAATTAAACCCCGGCCTCGAGCTGCGCCCGCTGCAGGCGGCCGATGCGCCGGCGTTGTTCGCGGTCGTGGATGCGCACCGGGCCTCACTCCGCGAGTGGCTGCCGTGGGTGGACGCCACCAAGACGGTCGCCGACAGCAGGGCCTACATCGAGGGCACGGTGCGCGATGACCGGGAGACCCGCGCCTTCACCTGCGGCATCTGGTCCATGAGCCGGCTGGTTGGCGTCATCGGCCACAACCGGATCGACTGGGCCAACCGCGTCGGGTTTCCGGCCTATTGGATCGCGCCCGACAGCGCGGGACAGGGCATCATGACCCTGTGCTGCCGCGCCGTCATCGAACACGCATTCACCGAACTCAAGCTCAAGCAATTGGTTGTCGCCGTGGCCACGGATAATCTCCGCGCGCAGAAAATTCCGCAGCGGCTCGGCTTCAAGCAGGTGAGCATGCTTAAAAAAGCCGAGTGGCTCTACGACCGGCATGTGGACCATTTTGTTTACAGTTTGGCGGCGCCGAAGGGCTAGCATGCAAAGGTGGAACCCGGCCTCCGGACGGGTTTATTGCATATGCGTCCTCAAAGTTGGATGCGCATCCTGAAAACCCGTCCGGAGGCCGGGTTCCACCAAGGGAGCTTGGTGAATAACTCCCGGTGGTTTTTTTCGGGAAAAGTGCGATAATGCCCCCAGAAAGTTCCTTGCGCTGTGCCGCATTTGTGGCGCCGCGCCGACAAACAGCACCATTGAGTGCTGCGACCCCCGACCGCTCACGCGGCCGCTGGCCATAAAAGAAAAGGCGCCGGTGTTTTTCACCGGCGCCTGCTTTGTTTAATGATAGTGGCGAGGGTAGGGGCGCTTGCCCTCAAGCGCCCGGGCCGTTGGGGGCAACGGCCCCTACCTTATTTGGCGTCAGTATCGAACACCGGCTTCTCCAGCGCCGGCTTGCCGCCGATGTAGCGGCTCAGCCAGCTCTGCATCTCCCAGTGCCAGTAGATCGCGTTCTGCGGCGTGAGCACCCAGTGGTTCTCGTTCGGGAAGATCACGAGGCGCGAGGGGATGCCCATCGACTGGTAGATCGCATAGAGCGCCGTGCCGTTCACGTAGGGCACGCGGTAATCCAGCTCGCCGTGGATGATGAGCATCGGGGTCTTGAAGTTCTTCGCGTAGGTCGTCGGGTTGTTGCGCTGCATGCCCTCGGGGTTTTTCCACGGCGTGCCGCCGAGCACCTGGGTGAAGCCGTAGGGCGTGACGTCCGCGCCATACTGCGTGATGAAGTCGTTCACGCCGGCGTGGTTGATCAGCGCAGCGAACCGGTCGGTGTGGCCGGCCACCCACGCGGCCATGTAGCCGCCGTAGCTGCCGCCCGCCGCGGCCATCCGCTTCGGGTCGATGTTGGGGAAGCGCTGCAGCAGGTAGTCGGTGGACTTCAGGATGTCCTCGAGCGGCATGTCGCCCCACTGGTTGATGATGCTCTGGGCGAACTTTTCGCCGAAGCCGGTCGAGCCGTGGCGGTTGACCCAGGTGACGATGTAGCCCGGTGCGGCGAAGACGTGCGTGTTCCAGCGGTAGCTCCAGCTGTCACGGTTCATCGTGTGCGGGCCGCCGTGCATCAGCTGCACGAGCGGGTAGGTCTTCTTCGGGTCGTAGCCGGGGGGCAGCACGAGCCAGCCGTGGACCTGGTCGCCGGCCGCGCCGGTGAACCAGTAGCTCTCGACCTTGCCGAGATCGAGTTTGGTCATCAGCTCGTCGTTGAAGTGCGTCAGCTGCCGCACCGCGCCGGTGGTGGCGTCGAGGGCGAAGAGCTCGTTGGGCCGGCTCGTCGTGTCGTTGAGAAACACGATGCTGCCGTTGCTGGTGGTCAGGCTGCTCGATGTGCCTTCCCGGTAGACCGCGGTCAGGCCGCTGCCGTCGGCGTTGAGCTTGAAGACCGGCACGACGCCCTTGTCCTCGGCGGTGGTCCACAGTGTCTTCCCGTCGGACGAGAATTCCGCGCTGGCGATCGAATAGTCGAGCGCGTCGGTCACCGGCGTGTTCTTGCCGGTGGCGAGGTCATGGCGCCAGAGCTTGGCGGACTCGCCGTTGCCGTAGGGCACCTCCGTGCGGGCGAAGAGCAGCGACTTGCCGTCGGGAGCGAAGCCCGGGACGTCGTCATCGCCCTGGTTCTCGACGGTCACGTTCTTCATCTCGCCGGAGCCGTCGGTCGGGATCAGGTGGATGTCGACGTTGAGAAAGCCGCTGTAGGGCGGGGGCGTGACATTGACCGCCAGCGCCACGAGCTTGCCGTCGGGGGAAATGTCATAGTTCACGTCACCACTGGTCTGGAACAGCACCTTCCACTTCGGGGTGAGGTCCTTGAACTCCTTCGTCGTCACGTTCACGAGCACGAGGCGGCTGGCGAGGTTGTCGGTCAGCCAGTGGTCGAAGTAGCGGTATTGGCGGTCCTCGGTGACCTTGGCGGTCATCTTGGAGTCAGCGCGGCGCTTGATCTCCTTCTTCATCGCCGCGAGGTCGGCCTGGGCGAGCGAACCGGCCAGTTCGGGAATGACGGTGGTGGCGACGATCACGCCCGTGCCGTCCGGCATCCACTTGGGCTGCGCCACGCCGTAGGGCAGCTCGAGGAGCTTCTCGGGTTCGCCGCCGGCGAGGTTGATGACATAAAGCGAGGCGCTCGCGTCCTCCCCGCGCTTGGAGGTGAAGGCGATCCGCGTGCCGTCCGGGCTCCACGCCGGGCCGCTGTCGGAAACCGGGGCGTTGGTCAGCCGGCGCGGGGCGCCGCCGGCCACGTCCACGAGCCAGAGGCTGGTCGTGCTCTTGTTTTTCTCGATGGACCATTCCTGGACGGTGAACACGGCGGTCTTGCCGTCCGGCGAGAGGGCGGGACTGCCGAGGCGCTTGACGGCCCAGAGGTCCTGCGGGGTGATCGGGCGCTTGTCCGCGGCACAAACCGTCATGGACAGCGCCAGCGTGAGGAGAAACGCGATGACGCGAGGGGATTTCATAGGCGGTCGAGCATTGTTGCCCGGGCCGCCGAGGCAATCATGGAGGTAGGGCGAATCCTCTGGATGAGCCGCGGCTCGTCGGGGACGACTCGCCCTACCGGTATTCCACCCACTCCGGCGCCGAATACTGCTCGGTCAGGCCCTCGACCTCGTGCTCGTTGAGGTCCGGCCACGGGGTGGCCTGCGCCTCGACGCGCAAGGCCAGCGCCAGGGCGGCCACAAACCGCGCCGAAAAATCCTCCCAGTCCACGGGGCCGACGGCGGACCGCTCGATCGAGCCCTGGAAAAGCAGGCCGTGCTTGTTCCGCTTCTGGGCGGCGCCGGCGATCTTCGCGCCGGTCGCGGTGTTCACGACGTCGTAAAGCTCGGCGCGCTGGAAACACACGCCTGGTCCGTCCGCGCACGGGTCGCATTCCATCTTCACCGCCGCCGGCTGGCCGAGGGCGGCGAGCGCGGTGGCCAGACATTCGTGGACGATGCGGTAGGATTGCGCGGCGCGCTCGTCGTAGAGCGCGTGCCCGCGCGGGAGCACGAGCGTGTAGGTCCAGTCGTGGCGGTGGTCGACGATGCCGCCGCCGGTGGGCCGGCGGCAGAGGTCAAAGGTCCCGTCCGCGGGGAGATTCGCCCGCACGAAGCCGATCTTCTGGCTGAAGCCGAAGGTGAAGGCCGGGCCGCGCCACTCGTAGTGCCGGAAGCGCGGGACCGCCGGCGCGGGGTAGCGCTGGAGGAGGAGGAAATCCAGCGCCATGTTCTCCGCGGCGGCGCCGGTGCGGACAGGGAGGACGTGCAGCATCACTTGCCCATGCGTTTCGGCCGGTTCTTGCGCAACGCCTCCATCAGCTCCGGCAGCCCGTAGAACCCGGCGAAGGCCTGCGCGCCCAGCACCGCCTCGCGCGGCGGGAAGGGCTGCGCCTCGTGCATCGCGCCGGCGATGATCGCCGCCATCACCGGGGGCCGGAGCTCCGCCCAGTTGCGCTGGCGGATCGCGCCGCCCTCGGCGTAATAAAGCCGCCGGTCCGCGCCGACGAAGACCTTGATCTCCTTGGGCGCCGTGCCCGAAAGCTCGTGGACCACCAGCGGCTGCTCCCGGTTGTAGCCCTGCAGCGTCGTGGCCATCCAGTTAAAGAGACCCTGCATCCGCCCCAGCACCTGCAGCCGGAGCTGGGCCTCGGGCTTGCCCGCCACCGGGGAGCGCGGGTCGCGCACGGACCGGGCGAGCTCGGCAAAGTTGTATTCCTCCGCGGCCCGCGAGCGCTGGTCGCGCAACTCGGTCCGCCAGGCGGCGAGCGTGCCCGCGATGCGCTCGCGGCTGGCGGCATCCGGCGTGGTCTCGGCGATCAGGCTGGCGAGGGCCTGCTGCGCCTCCGCCGCCTTGGCGGCTTCCGCCTTCGCCCGGAGCTGCGCGCTCACGCCCAGGCCGATCAGCACGATCGCCGCCAGGGCCAGGCCGGCCGCGAGGGCGATCTTCTGGTTCCGGCCCAGCGGCTTCGCGGGCGCCTTCGGCCGGGGCGGGGTGGTGTCACCGGCCGGCGGCTCCTCGGGGGCCGACCCGGCCGCGGCGGCCTCGAGCAGCAGCTTGTAGATCGGGATGTGCTGCGAGATGTTCTTCAGCTCGCGCGGCCCGAGGCGCGTGACGTGCAGCGCGAGCTTGTTCTTCACCACGTCGTAGACCGTCTGGGAAATGCAGATGCCGCCCGGCTCGGCCTCGGCCTGCAGCCGGGCCGCGATGTTGACGCCGTCACCCATCACGTCCTGCTCGTTGACGAACACGTCGCCGAGGTGGATGCCGAGGCGGTGGACGAGGCTCTCGGCGGCGGGCCGGGTCTTGGCCTGCTCGAGGAAAAACCGCTGCATGGCCAGCGCACAGGCCACGGCCTGCACCGCGCTGGAAAAATAGAGCAGCAGCCCGTCGCCGGTGGTCTTGAGCACGGAGCCCTGGTGCTGCGTGCAGATCTCACGCATCGCGTCGAAATCGCGCTTGAGCAGCGTCAGCGTGCCCTCCTCGTCGGACTGCATCCGGGCGCTGAAACTCACCACGTCGGTGAACACGATGGCGGCGAGCGACCGCTGGCCGGGACCCAGGGGGCTCTTGGTGCCGAGGGGGTTGTTCGTGTCAGGGGCCATGCGAGCGCGTCAGGCTGCATTTTTCCCGGCGCCGGCGCAATGCCTTTGCTTGTCCCGGGCCAACGGCGCGGAGCCGGCGCGGATATTTTTGACCGGATTTTTCCCAGAACGCCGGGGTGGGAGAGTCTTTATGCCCCGACAAAATCAGGTTCGGCCGAGAAGTCGGGGCGTAAAGCCCCTCCCCCCAAGGCGACCATCTCAATTCACCGCCAGGTCGAGCAGGCCGCGGGCCTTGAGGAGGAGCGTGCTCAGGGCGAAGGGCTTCGGCAGGTGGACCAGCGTCCCGGCCGGAAACTCCGGCAGGAGCGCGGCGGGCGGCGCCGCGGAGGTGCTGATGACCCTCAGCCGCGGCAGGGTGGTGCGCAACCGGCGCACCAGCGCCGCGCCGGCCTTCGTCCCCCCGGGGGCCAGCAGCAACTCCGGCTGCAATCCGGTCCGCGTCAGCAAGGCGGCGGCTTCCTCGGGGTTGGCGGTGGACGTGACCCGGTAACCGTCGGTGGCCATGATGCCCGCGATCATTTTGCGCAGCACCTCGTCCGCCTCGATGATGAGCACCTTTTCCGTGCCCCGCATCGCGGGCAGCGTGCCGAGCTTGGTGACGGAGATCTGCTCCGGCTCCGCCGTCTCCGGCAGGAAAAGCTCGAATTGGGTGTCGCCGGGGACGCTGCGCACCACGAGGTGGCCGTTGTTCTCGCGCACGATGCCGAGCGCGGTGGGCAGGCCCAGGCCCGTGCCCAGGGGCTTGGTGGTGAAGAACGGCTCGAAGATGCTCTTCTGCTCGGCGACGGGAATGCCCGGCCCCGTGTCGGCGACCTGCATCGCCGCATAGGCCCCGTCGGCCATCTCCGGCGCGCGGCGGTCCGCCGGGCCGAACACGCGGTGGTTGAAGGTGCGGATCGTGAGCTTGCCGCCGCGCCGCATCGCGTCGCGGGCGTTGATGCAGAGGTTGAGCAGCACCTGCTGGAACTGCGTCGGGTCGATGCGGACGTTGCCGAGGTCCGAGGCCAGCCGCAGCTCCACCACGATCTCCTCGCCGGCCGGCCGGCGGATGATCTCGGCGATCTCGCGGATGAGGGTGTTGAAGTTGACGACCTTGACCTCGCGCTCCCGGCGCCGGCTGAACTCGAGGATCTGCCGCGTGAGCGCGGAGGCCTTGAGCCCGGCGCGGTGGATCTCCTGGAGGTCCTTCTGCGCGGCGGGCACGGCCGCGAGCTTGGTGGCGAGGATCTCGCAGTAACCGTTGATGACGGACAGCAGGTTGTTGAAGTCATGCGTCACGCCGCCCGCCAGCAGGCCCACGGTGGTGAGTTTCTGGGACAGGACGAGCGCCTCGCGCAGGCGCCGCGTCTCGGTGAGGTCGCGGTAGAGCCCGACCAGGTAGCCGCTCGGCTCGCCCCGGATCAGGAGCGGGGAAAAGGTCCAGCCCGCGTAGAATTCCGTGCCATCCTTGCGGTAAAGCCAGCCCTCGCCGACGGCCAGGCGGCCGGCCGCGGCCGGCCCGGGGGCCAGCAGGTCGGTGCGCGGCCCGTGCAGCAGCCGCGTGTTCTGCCCGGGCAGTGCGGCCGCCGCGTAGCCGGTCAGCTCGGCGAACCGGTCGTTGGCCAGCCGCAGTTCCACGCCGCCGCCCTGCCACCGGTCGCGCGTGATCACGGCGGCGTCATGGAAAACCCCGAGCGTCGCCGCCAGCTCCTCGATGGCCGGGGGGAGGCCCGACGACCCGGTGGCGGGTGCCACCGCCTTGGCCGGGGCCGGCTTCGCCTTCTGCGCGGACATCGGTCAGGGGGCGAGCCGTTCCACCACCCAGTCGCCGCCGGTCTCGCGGCGGTAGCGCAACCGGTCGTGCAGGCGGCTGCGCCGGCCCTGCCAGAACTCGACCGTCTCGGGCGCCAGCCGGAACCCGCCCCAGTTGGGCGGCAGCGGCACCGTGCGGCCCTCGTATTTCTTCTCGATCACGCGGTAGCTCTCCTCGAGGACCGCCCGGCCCGCGACCGCGGTGCTCTGCGGCGAGGCCCACGCCGCCAGCTGGCTCTGCCGCGGCCGGCTGTGGAAATAAGCCTCGGACTCCTCGCGCGTGACGCGCGCGACCGGACCCTCGACGGTGATCTGCCGCTCCATCGCGATCCACGGGAAGAGCAGGGTGGCGCGCGGGTGGGCGTCGAGCTCGCGGCCCTTGCGGCTCTCGTAATTGGTGTAGAAGACAAACCCGCGGCCGTCGCAGCCCTTGAGCAGGACGGTGCGCGCGGCGGGCCGGCCGTCGCGGCCGGTGGTGGCGAGCGTCATGGCGTTGGGCTCGGGGATCTTCGCGGCCTCGGCCTCCTGGAACCACTGCTCGAACTGGCGGAACGGATTCTTCGCGAGGTCCTTTTCGAGGAGCCCCGCAAGGCTGTAATCCCTGCGCATGTCGGCCAGTGCCATGGTGCCGCCATGGTGCGCCCGCACTCCGCGCTGTCAAAAGCATCCTGATCCTGCACGCTCGACCCCCGACATGCCGTCCTTTCCCGAACTACCCCTGTGGGCCTACCCGGTGCTCTTCGCGATCGGCCTGGTCACCGGCACGGTGGACGCCATCGCCGGCGGCGGCGGGCTGATCACGCTGCCGGCGCTGCTGGGTTTCGGGCTGCCCGCGCCGTTTGCCCTGGGCACGGCCAAGCTGCAGGGCGTCTTCGGCACCGGTTCCGCCACCTGGAGTTACGCGCGCCGGGGCGCGGTGGACCTGCGCGAGTGCGGCCAGGGCGCCGGCCTGACCGTCCTCGGCGCCGCGGGCGGGGCCTTCGCCGTTCGCTCGGTGGACCCGCAGTTCCTCGGCACGCTCATCCCGTGGCTGCTCGGGGCCATCGTCATCTACATGATCTTCCGGCCGCAGCTCGGCGAAACGAGCCGGCACCACCGGATGGAATTGCGGCCCTTCTACCTGCTGTTCGGGCTGGGGCTCGGGTTCTACGACGGCTTCTTCGGCCCGGGCGTCGGCTCGTTCTGGACCATCGCGTTCGTCACGGTGCTCGGGCACGACTTCGTGCGCGCCGCGGCCCACACCAAGGTGATGAACCTCGCCAGCAACGTCGCCGCCCTGACGTTCTTCGCCCTCGCGGGCACGGTGGCGTGGCTGCCCGGCCTGGCCATGGGGGCGGGCCAGCTGATCGGCGGCCAGTTCGGCGCCCACCTCGCCATGACGCGCGGGGCGCGCTTCGTGCGGCCCATCTTTCTCGTGATGGCCTCCCTCGTGGCGCTGAAACTCATTTACGCCAGCCTGACCGCGGGCCCATGATGCCCGCATGTCGCCCGCCCGCTATCTCGACCGCCACCAAGCCGACCTCGTCGCCTTCCTGCAGCAGCTGATCCGGCTGCGCACGGTCAACCCTCCGGGCGAGAACTACGGCAAGATCACGACCCTGCTCGCGGACACGCTGCGCGGCCTTGGTTTGTCCGTGCGCCGTCTGCCGGTCCCGCGCTCGCTGCAGAAGAAGACCCAGCCGGAGCTGCTCGATTATCCGCGCCACAACGTGATCGGCTTCTGGGACACCGGCGCGAAGAAGACCGTCCATTTCAACGCCCACTACGATGTCGTGCCGGTGTCCGGGAAGTGGCGGCACGGCAGCCCGTTCAACCCCGTCGTCGAGAACGGCTGGATCTACGGCCGCGGCACCGCCGACATGAAGGGCGCCATCGCCAGCATCGTCTTTGCCCTGAAGGCGCTGCGCGCCACGGGCGTCAAACCCAACTTCAACGTCGAGGTGTCCTTCACCGCCGACGAGGAGACCGACAGCACGCTCGGCACCGGCTGGGTCGCGAGTCACGGCAAACTCCGCGCCGACTACGCCGTGGTGGGCGAGGGTGGCGAGGGCGACGGCGTGTGCTGCGGCCACAACGGCGTCGTATGGCTCAACGTCCGCGTGCACGGCCGCGCCGCGCACGGCTCCACGCCCGAGGCCGGCATCAACGCCCTCGAGAAGATGTCCGCGCTCGTGCTCGCGCTCAACGGCTACAAGCAGGAGCTGGCCCGGCGCACCTTCCGCGCCCCCGACGGCCGCCGCCTGCACCCGACCATCAACCTCGGCGGCGTCTTCGCGTCCGGCGAGGGCGGCAAGGTCAACACCGTGCCCGCCGCCGCCAGCTTCTCGATCGACCGCCGCGTGCTGCCCATCGAGAGCGTGCGCGCCGCCGAGCGCGAGCTCCGCGCCTGGCTCAAGGCCGCGGCGAAGAAAATTCCGCAGTGCCGCATCACCATCGAGAAGATCTCCGACAACCACTCGTGTTACACCGCGCCCACGCACCCGCTGTTCGCCGCGATGCGGTCGAGCGTGGCCCGCGTCCGCCGCCGGCCGGCGAAGTTCACCGTGTCCACGGGCTTCAACGACATGCACTACTTCGCCTCGGTGCTGAAGCTCCCGACCCTCGGCCACGGCCCGAGCGGGCTCGACTATCACGCCGTGGACGAGCGCGCCCGGCTCAAGGACCTGACCGACTCCGCCAAGATCTACGCGGATCTGCTGACGACGTTCAAAGGGTGAAGCGGACGTTTTTTTGACCACGGATTTCACGGATTGAGACGGATCAAACCGGCTCTAACCCCTCGCTGGTTTCACCTGCATCAGGATGCCGCAATTAGACGGGGTGGCATTACATCCGTCTTTATCCGTGAAATCCGTGGTTAAAAACCACTAGTCTCGCGGCTTAGGGTGCGACCGGCGGCAAGCCCGCCAGAACCCGCCGCGCCACGGCCGCGATGATCGCCCGGTTCTGCGCGTGCTCCCGGCCGTCGGTGAAGGTGACAATGATGACGCGCCCGCCACCCGGCAGCCCGATCAGCGCCGCGTCGTGCCGCGCCCAGCTGACCCAGCCGGCCTTGGACCAGAGTTTCATGCCGGGCGTCAGCGCCGGGCCGGTGAAGCCGACGCTCTGGCTGTCCGGGTCGGCCGACTTCGTGAACGGGTCCCGCGCCATCAGCTCCAGCATCTCCGCCGAGCGCGCGGGCGTGATGCACCGGCCGGTGGCGATCTCCACCAGGAGCCGCGCGGTGTCGTTCGTCGAAAGGTAATTCCGCGCCGGCGGATGCGCCTTCATGTCCTGGCTTTCGCGGCCAAAGGGGCCGTCCCCCCAGGTTTTCCGCTTCGCGTTCACATTTTTGTAGCCGAGCGACTCGAAATACCGGGTGACCGCGCCACGCTTTTCGCTCCATGTCCTGAGCTCTTCGTCCGGCAACTCGGGCCCGCCGGTCGTGCCCGTGAGGACATCGACGAGGTGGTTGGTGGCGTCATTGGACGAATCGACGATCATGTCGTGCATCGCCCGCCGCAGCTCGGGCGTGTCCGCGATCTTCCCGTCCTCCAGCCAGCGGTGGGTGGCGGCCAGGTAGAAGAGCTTGATGACGCTGGCGGGATAGAAGCGCTCGTCGCCGCGGAAAGCCGCCGCGACGGGGGCCGGTCCGCGCAAATCGATCACCGTCACCGCGAGCTGCTCCGGCCGGAGCTCCGGCGCGCGAAACTCCGCCACCGTGTCCATGGCGGCCCGGTCCACCACCGCCTGCAGCGGCGACCCCGGCGGGGCGGGGACGCTCCGCGCAACGGCCAGGAGGGCACCGCCCAGGAAAAGGATCGCGAGTCGTTTCATATCATGACTTCCACCCCTGCCGGATCATGCTGACCGCGATGGCGGCGAGCAGCATGGCGATGATCTTGGAGATGGCGCGCATACCGGTGCCGCCGACCTTGCGGCCGAGCCACTCGCTGTAATGCAGCGCCAGCACCACGAGAATGAGGTTCACCGCCAGCGCCACGAGCGTGACCACGAGGCCGATGGCCTCGTTCTGCGCCAGCACGAGCAACGTGGTGATGGAAGCCGGTCCGGCGATGAGCGGCATGCCGAGCGGCACCACGCCGAAGTCCTCCGGCAGCTTCTCCGGCTCGGCGGCGGACTGCACGAGATCCTTGGCCGCGAGGATGAAGAGGATCAGGCCGCCCGCGATCTGGAAGTCGCCCACCGAGATGCCGAGCGCCGCGAAGATGCTCTTGCCGAGCAGCAGGAAACCCAGCGCCACGAGGCCACCGGTCCAGACCGCCTGGTCGGCGATCTTCTGGCGCCGCTCCGCCGCGATGTTCTGGCCGAGCCCGAGGAAGATGGCCGCCAGCCCGATCGGGTCGATGGCCACGAAGAGCGGGATGAAGGCCTGCAGGAACTTGGTCAGCCAGTCGAGCATGACGCAAAGGTGCGCGGCGCACCGCAAAGTGCCAAGATTCAATTGGAGGGCCCGGCTCCAGCCGGGCCGTGCGCGCGCAGACCATGCCGCGTTCGCGGCCCAGCAGGAGCTGGGCCCTCCAAAATACTCAAGCTTTCCCCAGCAAGTCGCGGATCGCGCCGCCGACCGCCGGGTGCGCGAACTTGAAGCCCGTCGCGAGCAGCTTCTGCGGGGTGCAGCGCTGGCCGTGCAGCGCGAGGTTGCCGTCGGTGTGGAAATGGTGCTCGGCGATGAAGCGCACGACGAACTCCGGCGCCGGCGGGACCCAGGGCCGGCCGACCGCCGCGCGCAGCTCGCGCATGAACTCGGCGTTCGTGACCGCGCCGGGCGCGTTGAGGTTGTAGGTGCCGGACATTTCCGGCCGGTTGACGGCCGCCGCGAACGCCGCCACCGCGTCGTCCCGGTGGATCCAGCTCAGGAACTGCCGGCCGCCGCCGGCCGCGCCGCCAAGGAATTTCCGGGTCAGGCCGAGCATCGCGGGAAACGGGCCGGTTTTCTGATCCAGCACCGGGCCGAGCCGCAGCACCACGCGGCGCACGTCCGGCAGCTCGACCGCGGCAAAAGCCTCCTCCCACCGGCGGCAGACCTCCGCGAGGAACCCCGGCCCCGGGGGCAGCGATTCGTCGCAGAAGCGGTCGCCCGCGTTGCCATAAAAACCCGTGGCGCTGCACTGCACCCACACCGGCGGCGGGTTCTTCGCCCGCGCATAACCCTTGGCCAGGGCCTTCACCGCGTTGAGCCGCGAATCGAGGATCTCGCGGCTGTTTTCCAGCGAGTGCACGCAATTGATGCTGCGGCCGGCGAGGTTGACGAGCGCCGCGGCCCCCTCGAGTTCCGCCGCCCAGGCGCCCCCGGTCTCGCCGTTCCACATGACCCCGCGCAGGGCCGGGGTCTCGTCCGACAGGACGACCCGGTCGGTATCGCGCGTCAGCACGACCACCTCCCAGCCCCCGGCGGACAGGGCCCGCCCGAGCGCCCGCCCGAGGAACCCGCTGCCGCCGGCCAGGATGACTTTTGCCATGGGCAGAATGGTGGGGCAAAAAGGACGCTTGTGGCAAATCCTCGCCGTTTCATTTTGGCTGGCCACCCGTGAATGCCGGCCGCACCAACTTTTATGACCTGACCCGCGAGGCCCTGCGCCTGCTGGTCGTGCGCTGGGGCTTCAGCCCGGTGCACGCGGCGCGGCTGTGGGCCTATGTCTATCTCGAGAACGTGGACAACTGGGCGCTGATGCCGGAGCTGCCGGCGCGTTTCCGCGCCAAGGCCGAGTCCGAGCTGGCCTTCACGGCGCTGCCCGTGGCCACCGAGTCGCACAGCAGCGACGGCTTCACCAAGAAATACCTGCTGGCGCTCGCCGACGGCCGCCGGATCGAGACCGTGCTGATGCGCTTCACCGGCCGCGTGACCGCCTGCATCAGCAGCCAGGCCGGCTGCGCCATGGGCTGCGTGTTCTGCGCCACCGGCCAGATGGGTTTCGCCCGCCACCTTTCCGCCGGCGAGATCGTCGCGCAGGCCCTGCACGTGAACCGCGTGCTGCGCGTGACGAATCCCGGCGAACGCCTCCGCAACATCGTGCTGATGGGCATGGGCGAGCCGCTGCACAATTACGACGCCGTGATGACCGCCACGGAGATCCTGTGCGACACGGCCGGCCTGTCGCTCGGCACCAAGCAGATCACGCTCAGCACCGTCGGCGTGGTGCCGGGCATCCTCCGGCTCGCCGACGAGGGCCGGCCCATCCACCTCGCCGTGTCGCTGCACGGCGCCACGCAGGAAGAACGCGCCGCGCTCGTGCCGGTGGCGAAGAAGTGGCCGCTTGACGAGCTGATGGCCGCCTGCCGCCATTACATCGCCAAGCAGCAGCGCCGCATCTTCTACGAATGGACGCTGATCGAGGGAAAAAACGATTCCGCCGACAACGCCCACGCCGTCGGCCGCCTGCTGCACGGCCAGAACGCCCAGGTTAACCTGATCCCGCTGAATCCCACCGCCGGCTACGGCGGCGCCCCCACCGGCCGGGAGGCGGCGAAGCGTTTCCAGCAGATCCTCAAGGAATACGGCCTGCCCAGCACCGTCCGCCAGCGCCGGGGCATCGACATCGCCGCCGGCTGCGGCCAGCTGGCGACCCTCCGCGCCTGAGTTTTCCCCCGGAAAAACCCCCAGATTTAACCTTTGCCAAACCCTCCCGGAACCCTACGAGTCAGCTTCCCATGAAATCCTTTCGCCTGTTGATCCTTTCCGTCCTGGCCACCGCCCTGACCCTCTCGGCGTCGGCCCAGCCCGCCAAGACCCCCGTCGTCAAGGCCATCGAGCCGGCCCGCGTGGCCTACGTTAACAGCTCGGCCTTCCTTGAGCCCGCCACCGGCGTGAAGCAGCTGGTGAAGGTCTTCCAGTCCCTCGAGCTCGAGTTCAGCTCCCAGCAGAGCGAGCTCGCGCTGCTCCAGGAGAAGCTCCGCACCATCGTGGGCGAGCTCAACAAGCTCCGCGCCGACGCCGCCCCGGACGCCAAGGCCATCGAGGAGAAGCAGACCGCCGGTCTCGCCCTCCAGCAGGAATTCCAGTCCAAGCAGCAGGCCGCCCAGCAGGCCTTCAGCAAGCGCCAGCAGGAACTGCAGGGCCCGGTCAGCGTGGAGCTCGGCAAGGAGCTGCGCGCCTTCGCCCAGGAGCGCGACATCTCGATGCTCTTCGACATCGCCAAGCTCGGCGAGGGCCTGCTCGACGCCAAGCCCGAGCTCGACCTCACGGCCGACTTCATCGGCTACTACAACGCCAAGCACCCGTAAGCGGGTGGCGTGAAATCCTGATCTCCGGCCCGGCCCCAAGCCGGGCCTTTTTGTTGGGTCTGATTGGAGGCGGGACCATCCGTCCCGCGGATTGGCCTCCGGCCGGTCTTCGTGTGGGTTGCGCGCTTGCGCGCAACGTGGCGTGCAAGCACGCCACCTACATTCTGCAAAACGCGGGACGGCTGGTCCCGCCCCCGCGCCTCACCCCAGCTTCATGATCAGCGCCGAGGCGTCGGCGGCCTGGGCGGCCGGGGAGGCGAGCCAGGCGCTGGCGTGCTGCTGGGCGGCGGGATCGGGCGCGAGGCCCTGCGCCTTGAGCCGGAGCAGGGCGGCGACCAGCGCCAGCTGGGCGCGCGCATCGTCCGGGTTGGCGCGGGCCGACTGCAGCAGCACCTCGGTGCCGGCCGGGACCTGCTCCGGGGCCAGCACGCCCTTTTCCCCGAGGAAATGCGTGAGCGCCGAGCCGAGCGCGTGCACGTAGGCCAGCGGGGCCGCCGGCGGCGCGTAGGGCAGGCCGCCGGACAGCGCCTTCCATTCCATGTAGCCGCGCACGAGCTCGTGGAATTTCCCCAGCTCCACGTCGGCATCCGACGGGGTCCAGCGCGTGGTGAAAACCTTCAGCTCGCGGAATTTCTTCACTTCCCAGATGCGGAGGCTGAGCTCGAAATCCTCGTTGCGGTTCCGGAGCGCGCCGGTGACCACGTAGTCCAGCCCGCCCTCGGTGGTTTCGTGCACCTGGCGGACGTTCTCCGCGACCCATTCGGTGGGAAACAGCGCGTAGTGCCGCCGGTCGGAGGCGCCGATGGCCGCGAACGGCTCGTAGCCGGCGCTGTAGGCGAAGGTCTCGGCAAACCACAGCGGCAGGCCGCGGCACAGGCGGCCGAGCGCCTCCTCGGGCTGCGCCGCGCGCGCGGCGGCGTTGTCGAGCCCGAGCACGGCGCACTGCGCGAAGGCCACGCGGCGGCGTTTGCCTTCCCCCGGCGGCAGCAGGTGCGGGGCGAGCGTCTCCAGACCATAGAACCAGACCGGCTTGCTGAGGCTGACCAGGCTGACCTTGGCCTCGGGGTCCGCCATGGCGTGATGCTCCGCCGCCTCGCCCTCGCTGACAAAGAGCTCGGCCACGGCGTTGGAGAAACCCACCAGCCGCGCCTCGAGCGCCGGCTGCTGGAGCGAGAAGAGCAGGTCCAGCAGGTGCTGGGCGGCCTCGGCGTTGCGCGTCACGAGGTAGGCCTGGAGCAGGTTGATGCCGGCGGCCGCGCCGTGGCGCTGGGCGTCGTAGCGTGGGGCCAGCAGCTCGATGAGCTCCTTCACGTGGCCGGCGGTGCCCAGGTCGCCCGAGATGGTCACGAGCACGTCGGCCCGGTCCCCGGCGCCGGCGAGCACGCCCTCGTAGACCGCCATGGCGCCCGCGATGTCCTTGGCCCGGAGCTTTTCGCGCGCCGCCGCGAGCTGGGGCAGGACGCCGCCGGCCGCGCTGGGCTTTTCCGTCGCGGACGGGGTGGCCGGGGCCACGGTTTGGTCGGCAGGCTTGCGGTCGAAGAATCCCATGGGCGCCAGCAAACGAATCCCCGCGCCCGAAGCGAGGCGGTTTTGCTGAAAGAACCGGCGGCCGGACGGCGTTACCGGGGAGTCCATGAAATTCGGCGCCATCGAAATCCTCCTCATCGGCCTCGGCACCGTCGTGCTGACGCTCATCGCGCTGTGGGCCCGCGAGGAGATCATCGACTGGCGGGCCACCCGGCACCATCGCCGCGAGGACCGGCGCGCCCGGGCCCGCGGCCGGCGCCGGGGCGACTGAAGCGGCCTCAGCGGCCGGCGGACGCGGCGTTGGTGCCGTTGAGTCTGGCGAGCACCGCCGCCTTCAGCCTCAGACCCGCCTGCTCGCGCCAGCTGATGGCCGGCTCGCCGAAATAACGCGCGGTGTTTTTCGCGCCCCAGTCCGTCGTGGCGAGGCGATAGGTTTTGGCCGGATCGATGCCGGCCGGGCCGGCGGCGTGCGAAAACTCGCCGCGGCGCAGTTCAAACGGCGTGTCGGGTCCGAGGTTGGCGGCGGCCAGCAGTTGTTGCAGCCGCGCCCCGTCCACCTCGGCGGTGAAGATCGTCCCGTCGAAGCGCACGCACGCGTCGAACTCCTCGCGGGTGACGGCACCCGCGGGCAGCCCGGCCCCGAAGGTCGTGTTGCCGACGAAGGCCGCGTCCACGCCGGCCGCCTCGCGCAGGGCGGCGACGACCGTCCGCGCCGCCTCGGCGGGCCCGAGTGCGGCGGTGGTGTGCGCAACGACGGCCGTGTCCTCGGCCGTGAGGTGTTTGGCGCGGGTTTCCCTGATGAGTGCCGCCAGTTCCGGGTCCGCCGGCCCGTCCGCCGGCACCGGAATCTGTTCCACGACCCAGCGCGGCCGGCCGGTCTCGTCGCGGTGCAGCCAGGCCAGCGTCAGGTATTCGTTCCACGAGCCGGAATGCACATAGATCCCGCGGTCGAATGGATGGATGAAACGCTGATGGTCGTGCGCCCCGGCCAGGAGCGTGCCGGCCGGCACGAGCGGCATGAGGCCGCGATCGGCCTTGATGCCGGCGTGGCTGAGCACGATGGCGGGCGCGCCGCCCAGCAGCATGGGAAAATTCCGCTGCGCCCAGACCACGGGATCGGCCAGGTCCAGCGCCGGGCGGACGGCGACCCGGTAAGTGGCGAGGTTGTCGGTCGTCACGCCCACCACGCTGAACTCCTCGCGGCCCAGGCGGAGTTTCGCTGACGCCGGCGCGAACGGCCGGCCGGTGGCACGGTTGGTGATGTTGCAGACCACGGTGACGCCGGTCGCCTGCAGGCGCGCGATCGTCTCGGTGAGATCATAAAACTCCGGCTCGTGGTTCCCGACGTTGACGATGGTCGGGGCGCGGCGGGCGAGCGCGGCGAACATCGCGAAGTCCACCGCGCCGGCGCTGCGCCGGGCGACGATGTTGCCGTATTCCAGCGTGTCGCCGTTGAGCAGGACCGCGATCGGCAAGCCGGGATTCTGCGCCTTCAATCGGTCCACGGTCGCGACCACCTGCGCCGTGCGCTCGTAGGCCGAATGCTGGTCGCCGGCGAGGATCACCAAGGCTTCCGGCGCGGCCGGCCGGGCGGTGGCGGTCGCGGCCAGGAGCAGGAGGGTGAGGAGGCGGGAGCGCATCGGGATGCAGCTTGTCCGCGCAAAAAAACCACGCAAGCCTCCTGCCCCGCGCCATGGAAAATCCCGTTCCCACCTATGATGCCGCCACGTGGCTCGGCCGCATCAGCGTGCACCAGGATTTCTTCTGGTTCTTTTCCCTGCTGGTCTGGGGCCTGGCCCTGATCCTCTGGTGGCGGCACCCGCAACGCCGGACCGCCTGGGCCTGGCTGCCCGGCGCCGGCTTTGCCACCGTCGGCACGGCGCTGCTGCAGTTCGGCATTTTCAACCCCACGTTCGATTTCTTCCAGGACCGGCTGATCCCCGGCACGCTGTCCGACTACCGGCCGGCGCTGATCGACCCCTACTGGCTCGGCGATGCCCTCATCGGCGCGACGCTGGCGACCATGGCGGCCTTTTGGGGCTGGCTGGCCGCCCGGCGCGCCGGCCGGCCGCACCTGCGGTGGCTGCCGGCGATTTTGCTGACCGGGGTCGCCGCCCTCCATGCCGCGGATGCCACGATCGGCTGCTGGCTGCTGACCTTGGCCGCCGTGCTCGCCGTCTTTCTGCTCCGGCGCCACGTGCGGGCCGACCCGGCGGCGCGCCTGGCCCTGGCCGGCGCGACACTGTTGCCGGTGCTGTCGACCGTCGGGCCGCTCGCCGTGGCGCTGCAGGTCGCGCAACGCACGGGGCCGCCGACCCCGATGGGCTTGGGGGCGGCCCTCTTCCAGCTGTTGCTCGGCGGGCTGGTCCTGGGCTGCCTGGCCCGCGGTCTGCCGGAGCGTCTGCCCACGGAAACCCTGCCGGCCTTCCGGCGGGATCGCCGCATTTTCTGGGCCGGGATCGCGGGGCTGCTGGCCGTCGGCCTGACGTGGGGCATCCAGACCGGCCGGGACAACCGGCGGGAGATCCAGCAGAACCGGCTGCGCACGGCCGCCGCCCATGCCAAGGTGTTTGACCCGACCCTGCTCGAGCCGCTGGAACGGCCGGAGTTCCGGATCGAATGGAAATCCGCGGCCGGCGAGCCCGCCCCGGCTTTTTCCCCCTGGCTCGCCGGCGGCGCGGCGGAACCCGCGCGCCTCCGCCTGCAGGAGGTCGTCCTCGCCACCCCCTTTCTCGACCACGCGCGCCTGATCCGGCTGCAGGACGGCTGGCTGGTCGCCGTGCTGTCCTCCGACAACGCCGTCCGGCCCGGCGAGATCGAGGTCCTGCGGCGGGCCACGCCGGACGACCTGGCCCGCTGGCAGAAAAAGGAGGCCTACGTCGAGGAATCCCCCGTGCCGGAGATCGGCTATGACTATTACTGCCGCGCCCCGATCATCGGGCCGGACGGGCACATGCTGGGCTGGCTCGACTGCGTGCGCCGGGAATACTACCTGAGCATCGAGCGCCGCTGGCGGGCCGGGCCGTTCCTGATGACGGCGCTCGGCGTGGTCCTGCTGACCCTGGTGTTCATGCAGCGCCAGATCGGGCGCGAGCGTGAGATCGCCCTGCGCGCCGCCGCGGTCTCCGCCGAGGGCAGCCGGATCAAGACCGCCTTCCTCGCCAACGTCAGCCACGAGCTGCGGACGCCGTTGCAGAGCATCCTCGGTTACAGCGAACTCCTGCGCCAGGAACTGGGCGGCGCCACCCATCCGCGGCTCGACGCCCTGCGCCAGCAGGGCGAGCTGATGACCCGGCTGGTCAACGATCTCATCGACCTGAGCGCGGTCGAGAGCGGGTCCTTCCAGCTTGCCGCCCAGGCCGTGAACCCGGCTGATCTTTTGCAGCAGACCGTCGAGAGCCTGCGGCCGCGTGCCGCGGCCAAGGGCCTGGCCCTGCGCGGCGAGACCGGCGATGAGATCCCGGCCTGGGTCACGGCCGACGGCGGCCGCCTGCGCCAGGTCCTGACCAACCTCGCGGGCAACGCGATCAAGTTCACCGACCGGGGTGCCGTCACCGTCTCCCTCCATGCCGGTCCCGCGGACGGGGGTCGCCACCGGCTGATATTGGCGGTGCAGGACACCGGCCCGGGCATCCCGGCCGAGCAGCAGGCACGGCTCTTCAGTCCGTTCACCCGCCTCGCCCAGACGGCGGACAAGGAGGGTTCCGGTCTCGGCCTGGCCCTGTCCGCCGCGCTGTGTCGCGCCATGGGCGGCGGCATCACGATCGAAAGCGACGGCCGGTCGGGCAGCTGTTTCACCGCCACGTTCCTCGTCACCCCCACGGACGCCCCGGTGGAGGCCGCGGCCCCCGCCGCCCTCCCCGCCGGGCCGGCCCCGCGCGTGCTGGTGGTCGACGACAACCGCCTGGTGCGGGAACTCTTCGTCACCTCGCTGACCGAGCGCGGCGCCCGCTGCCGGGTTGCGGGTTCCGGGGCCGAGGGGCTGGCCCGCGCCGCCGCCGCCGCGCCGGAGGTGATCGTGCTCGACCTTGCGCTGCCCGATGGTGACGGCGCGGACCTGGTGCCCCGTTTCCGCGCCCTGGCCCCGGGCGCCCGCATCATCGGCGTCAGCGCGCATGCCGGCCCCGCCGAGCGGGCGCGCGCCCTCGCGGCCGGCATGGACGAGTTTATCGTCAAGCCCGTGCCCCTTGCCGCCCTGTGGGCCGCCGTCATCGGCGCGCCGCCCGCCCCGGCCGCCCCGCGGCCGCATTTCGAGCTGCCCGCGGCCTTGCGCGACCGGTTGCGGGAGGAATTCGGCCGGGAGCTGCCCGCCCGCCGGGCCGAGCTCGCCGCGGCCATGCACGCGGCGGATTGGACGCGGGTCCGCGCCACGACGCATTACCTGCGCAACAGCGCCCTCGTCGTCCAGGCGACCGCCTTGTTCGAGGCCTGCACCGGGCTGGAGGAGGCGGCGGTGGCGGGCGACGCCGCGGCCGCCACGCGTTGGTGGCCGCGCTGTGCCGCCGCACTCGACGCGTTGCAACAGGATCAGCCGTCCGGCTGATTGCCCTGCGGCGCCTGGGTGTTTTTCCTAGAGACCGGCTGGGAACCAACGGTTTCCTGCAAGATCCCGCTTGTCCGGGCCGTTGTTATCCTCTCATTCAACCGTCATCAAAACCATCGATTCAAAATCCAGGCTCCGCGTGATCGTCGTCGACGACCATCCTCTTTTCCGGGCCGGCGTCGTCGCCGCGCTGAAGGGGGAGGCCGATCTGGATGTCTGCGGCGAGGCCGACACCGCCGCCAGTGCCCGGGCTCTCGCCGGGCGCCTGCAACCGGACGCCGCGGTGGTGGACCTGATGCTGCAAAACGACGACGGCCTGAAGCTGGTGCGCGAGCTGCGCGCGGACCTGCCGGCCCTGCGGCTCGTCGTGCTCTCCATGCTGGAGGCGGCGGTCTACCGGCCGAAGGCGCTGCAGGCCGGCGCCAATGTCTTCGTCTCCAAGCTGGAAGGGCCGGCCGCGATTGTCGCGGCGCTGCGCCAGACCGGCCCGGGCGCCAGGCCGGCCAAGTCCGGACCGCAGGCGCCGCATGAACTGGCCGCGCTGAGCGAACGCGAGCTGCAGGTCTTCATCCAGCTGGGTCAGGGGCGCTCGACCCAGGAGATCGCGGCCACGCTCAACGTGAGCATCAAGACGATCGAGTCGCACCGCGAGAACATCAAGGGCAAGCTCGGCCTGCCCCACGCCAACGCGCTGGTGGCGCGCGCCGCCCTGTGGGTGCGCGAGCAGGGCCTGGCCCGCTGAGGCCCCGGGGCTTCCAAAATCAGGGATTCCCCTAGGCCCGGTGGCTTGTGCCACCGGGCTTCTTTTCGGCTTAATCACCGGCATGGGCCCGTCTTCATCCTTTGCCGCCACCGGAGACCGCCGGTCATGAAATTCGGCTGGATCGAGGTGCTCCTGATCGTGCTGGCCACGGTGGTCCTGACCCTGGTCGCCGTCTGGGGCTGGGAGGAATTCAAGACCTGGCGCATCAACCGCGAATACGGCCCGGCCAACCGCCGGGGCCCGGCCCAGGGCCGGCGCAAGGGCGACTGATTCCGGGCGGTTTTTTACCGCGTTGACCGGGCGGGGTGGGCGGGTAGTTAGACCCATTCCCGGATGAACCGCGTCCACATCAAGACTTACGGTTGCCAGATGAACGAGCGCGACAGCGAGGCGGTCGCGGCGCTGCTGCGCGGCCGGGGCTACCGGATCGTGCCGGACGAGGACAACTGCGACATCCTCCTGCTCAACACCTGCAGCGTCCGCGACGCCGCCGAGCAGAAGGCCATCGGCAAGGCCGGCTACCTCTCCGCCCGCAAGAAGAAGCAGCCGGACTTCATCCTCGGCATCCTCGGCTGCATGGCGCAGAACCGCGGCGCCGGGCTCCTCGACCGCCTGCCCGACCTCGACCTCATCGTCGGCACGCAGAAATTCCACCAGGTCCCGGACTACCTCGACAACCTCCGCGCCGCGCAGGCCGCCGGCGTGCCGATCGGCTCGACCATCGTCGACATCGCCGAGGAGGCCGGCTCGCAGAACACCATCCGCGACCACGTGCTGGAGGAGAAGCAGGTCTCGGCCTTTGTCTCCATCCAGCAGGGCTGCAACATGGACTGCGCGTTCTGCATCGTGCCCAAGACCCGCGGCGACGAACGCTCGCGGCCGATGGACGACATCGTGCGCGAATGCGAGCAGCTGGCGGAGCGCGGCGTGAAGGAGATCACGCTCCTCGGCCAGATCGTCACCAGCTACGGCCGGCGCGACTACGCGCACACCGGCGGCGTCACGCCCTTCGTGCAGCTGCTCGAGCGCGTGAACGCCATCCCGGGCATCCGGCGCATCCGCTTCACCTCGCCGCACCCGCGCGGGTTCAAGGACGACCTGATCCAGGCCTACGGCCGCCTCGAAAAACTCTGCGAATACGTGCACCTGCCGCTCCAGTCGGGGTCCAACCGGATCCTGAAGGCGATGAACCGGCCCTATTCCCGCGAGCGTTACCTGGAGATCGTGTCCGCCCTCCGCGCGGTGCGGCCGGACATGTATTTCTCGACCGATGTCATCGTCGGCTTCCCCGGCGAGACCGACGAGGAGTTCCGCCAGACGCGCGAGCTCTTCGCGGCCTGCAACTACGACATGGCCTACATCTTCAAGTATTCCATCCGCACCGGCACGCCGGCGGCGGACATGGGCGACCAGATCCCCGACGGGGTGAAGGAGGCGCGCAACCAGGAGCTGCTCGGCCTGCTCGAGGCCAACTCCAACCGCCGCAACGCCACGCTGCTCGGCACGACGCAGGAGGTGCTGGTCGAGGGCCCGGACAAGAAGGGCCTCCAGTTCATGGGCCGCACGCGCGGCAACCGGATCGTGCATTTCGCCGCCGATCCCCGGCTGGTCGGCGAGCTCGTCCCGGTGAAAATCGAGCGGGTGTCCACGGCCGTGCTGTATGGTTCACTCGCCCTGGCCGGGGTGGAAAACCCCTAGCCACAAAGAGGCCCAAATATGCCCAAAAAGAGTTCTTCCGTTTTCGTGTCTTTTTGTGCCTGTTCGTGGCCATCCGTTTCATGAGCCTTTTCCTCGCCACCCTGCTTCCCGGCCTGTTCCTCGCGCTGCTCGGCGCGGTGCTGCTCTGGCCCAACTCGCTGGTCGGCTCGACGGCGAAGGCCCTGCCGCGCTCGAACCGCGGCGCGTGGCTGTTCTTCGGGGCCGGCACCGCCTGGTTCCTGTGGCGGCTGTCCCACCTCAACGAGTCGGACCTGATCTTCTTCAAGACACCGGGCCCGGTGATGATCGGCTTCGGCGTGCTCGCCGTGCTGGCCTTTATCTACACGCCGGACTTCCTGGCCGTGCGCGGCCTGTGCGTGCTGATGCTGCTCGCCGCCGAGCCGCTGCTCTACGCCGCCTACATGGAATACCAGCACCCGCAGCGGCTGCTCATGGTTTCCGCCGTTTATCTCGGCCTCGCGCTCGCGCTCTACCTGGCCGCCGCGCCCTACCGGCTGCGGGATTTCTTCGAGTGGCTGTTCCAGCGGCCGGCCCGCGTGCGGCTGGCCGGCGCCATCCTGCTGTCCTACGGCCTGGCGACCGCCGCCGCCGCCTTCACCTACTGAGCATGGCCGCGACCAAGACCGTGCTCCTGATCCTCGCCGGCCCCGCCGGCGTCGGCAAAAGCACGCTCTGCGACCGCCTCGTCGGCGAGGTGCCGGGCTTCGAACGCGCCATCACGGCGACCACCCGCCCGCCGCGCCCCAACGAGGTCAACGGACGCGATTATCACTTCCTGTCCGAGCCCGAGTTCGACGCGCGGCTCGCCGCCAACGATTTTCTCGAGTGGGCCTGGGTGCACCGCAAATACCGCTACGGCACGCTCAAGTCCGCCGTGCTCGACCGGCTGCCGCACTCGAGCCTGGTGATGAACATCGACGTGCAGGGGGTGCGCAGCATCCGCGCCGCGGCGCAGGCCATCCCGCTGCTCAAGGAGCGGCTGGTCACGATCTTCGTCGCGCCCGACTCGCTCGACGTCCTCCGCGAGCGCCTGCAGGGCCGCGGGGCCGTCACGCCGGAGGAGCTGGAGCGGCGGATGCACAGCGCGGAGCTCGAGCTGGCCGAGCGGAATTCCTACGATTACGTCATCCACAGCAAGACCAAGGAGCAGGATTTCCGCGCGCTGCTGGATTACTGGGCGCAGGCCCAACGGAAACTGGGGTAGGGGCCGTTGCCCCCAACGGCCCTTCCTTGGGCGCTTGAGGGCAAGCGCCCCTGCCAATCAAACATGAACACCCGCTTCCCCGTCAGCGACCACTGCGACGGCACGCATTTCTTCAACCCGGCGGGCCGGCTGCAGATGCGGGGATTTTCCCAGCTGCCCAAGTGGTGGTGGCAGCGGCTGGTCCAGGGCCGGGGCTCGCGCTGGCCGCGCACCGTGCCGGCACCGCGCCCCCCGGTGCTGCCGGAGGGCATTCCCGCCGGACACCTGGCGGTCACGTTCATCGGTCATTCCACGTTCCTGCTCCAGCTGCCGGGGTTGAACCTCCTGACCGACCCGGTCTTTGCCTCCCACGCCGGCCCCTTCGGTTTGCTCGGGCCCAAGCGCGCCCGGCCGGCGGCGCTGCGCCTCTCGCAGCTGCCGCGCATCGACGTGGTGCTGCTCAGCCACAACCACTACGACCACCTCGACCTCGCCGCGCTGCGGTGGCTCGCCCGCCAGCACCGCCCGGCGGTTGTCACGACGCTGGGCAACCAGGCCTGGCTCGAAGCCCGCGGGGTGGGGCGGGTGACGGAGCTCGACTGGTGGCAGTCGCATCACGCGGCGGCGAACCTCGAGGCCATCTGCACGCCGGCGCAGCACTTCGCGGCGCGCACGCCGTGGGATGCGCGGCGGACACTGTGGGGCGGCTTCATGCTGCGCACGGCGGCCGGGCTGGTTTTTTTCGCCGGTGATTCCGGCTGGGCGCCGCACTTCGCCGAGATCAACGCCCGGCTCGGCCCGCCGGCGCTCGCGCTGATTCCCATCGGCGCCTACGAGCCGCGCTGGTTCATGGAGCCCGTGCACATGAATCCCGACGAGGCTGTCCGCGCGCACGTCGCCCTGGGTGCGCGCCAGTCGATCGGCATGCACTTCGGCACGTTCCAGCTCACGGACGAGGCGATCGACGCCCCGTTGCACGAGCTCGCCACGGCCCGCACGGCGCACGGGGTGTCGCCGGCGGACTTTGCCACGCTGGAGTTCGGCGAGACGCGCCGGCTGCACCTCAGCGGACCGCCGGTTCCGGCTCGCGGGTGACGCGCAGGAGCTTGAGCCGGCGCAGGCCGCCGGGGGTCGGCCACTCGATCTCGTCGCCCTCGCGGTAACCGAGGAGCGCGGTGCCGACGGGCGCGAGCACGGAAAGGCGTGCCTGGTCCGGGTCGGCCGCGGCGGGCAGCGTGAGCACGTAGGCCTCCCGCTCGCCGGTGTCGAGGTCGGCGAGTTCCACGCGGCTGTTGAGGCCGACGGCGTTCGCCGGCACGGCGGCCGGATCGAGCACGATGGCGCGGGTGAGCTCGCAGCGCAGGCGGTCGATCGTGCCGTGCTTGTTGCCCACGGCCGCGATGAGCTGGCTCAGCAGGCGGTGGTCGCGGGAGGAGAGATAGAGGTTGGGCTGGTCGTTCATGAGGTGTTTTGGATTCAGGGTTGGTTGGTTTCTGCGAAGGAATGTTCGATGACGCCGGGCAGGCGGCGGGCGGCCGCCTCCAGCCGGTCAAGGTGTTCGGGGGCCAGGTTCAGCCCGGTGGCCGCGGCGGCCTCGTCCACCTGGGCGGGCGAGAGGAAGCCGAGCATCGGCGCCGTGACGCAGCCGCGGGTGAGCACCCACGCCAGGGCGACCTGCGCGGTGGTCGCGCCGAGCTCGACGGCGATGTCGCCCAGGGCGGCGAGGACGGCGTGGCCCCGCACGTTGCCGTAGCGTTCGCGCAGGCGCCGGGTCCGCGCGGTCTCGGGGACCTGCGGGATGTGGTAGAACCCCGTGAGGAAACCGCCGGCGAGCGGCGACTGGGCGAGGAGCGCCACGCGGTATTCGCGGGCGAGCTCCATCGCGTCGGGCTCGAACGGCGCGCGTTCCAGCAGCGAGTAGTCCGCCTGGAACGACTCCAGCCGGCTGCCGCCGCGCCGGGCCGAGCGGCCGAGCGATTCCATGAAGCGCCAGACCGGGAAACCGGCCGCGCCGACGTAGCGGAGCTTGCCGGCGCGCACGAGGTCGTCGATGGAGCCGAGGACGTCGTCCATGGGCAGCAGCGCGTCGCTCCACTCGATGACGAGCAGGTCGAGGTGGCTGGTGTGGAGCCGGCGCAGCGATTCCTCGCACTGCCGGCGGATGGAGTCGGCCAGCCCGGCGCGGAAGCCGGGGACGGGGCGGGCAAACCGCATGCGCGTCGAGAGGACGAGGCTGTCGCGGGCCCGCGGGTTCTCCCGCAGCCAGGCGCCCACGATCTCCTCGGAGCGGCAAAGCGCCGGCCCGGCGCCGGCCGGGCCGCAGGTGGTCGTCTGGATGAAATTGCCGCCGGCGGCGCGATAGGCGTCGAGGATGGCGCGGGAGGTTTCGTCGTTGGTGAGCCAGCCGAACTGCATGGCGCCGAGGCAAAGCTCGGACACGGGCAGGCCGGTGCGGCCAAATTTTCTTTGGTTCATGTCATGATCGATCTGGGGCGGGGCCGCGGGCCGGGGGGCGCGGCGGGATTTATCCGCGCAAGGGCGGAAGCGACGGACGGGGGCCGGGCCCCGGGCGCGCGAAGGGGGGCGGACGATGTCCGGCGGGGCGAAACGCTCGCTCCTGTGTTACCCCGGTGTCAGCCCTGGTTGCGCCCCGGTCGGGCGTTCAGGCCCTCAGACGCAAGCAGTCGCGGCACCGGGCGTGCCCGGGAAGATACCCGGAGCCCCATGACTCGGTCGGTGCGACTGTTGGTGAAACTTGATCATGCCTTCATCACGGATACCCCGCAAAGTGCTCCTGTCAAGGGGCGCCCGGCCCGGCGCCGATTTCCCGTTTGAGTTATGCGGCGTTTGGGGACAATGCTGCAGCCAACCCTAACCCCGGGCCGCCGTCACACCCCGGCCGGCCTGAACCCCATGTCCGCCCCCGGCGTTCCGCACGCCCTTTTCACCGCCCGCTCGATGAGCGCGCACAACCGCGCCGAGATGCGGGCGGCCTTTGACCACGCGCTGAAGCTGGCCGAGCGCAACCGCCTGGTCCTGCGCGTGCCGCACGAGTCCAAGACCGTGCAGAACAAGCGCGGCATGCACTACCACTACCGGCCCGAGATCTTCCTCGGGCTGCAGGGCGCGACCGACTTCAGCTTCCCGCGCGAGACCTTCCGGCTCGGGCCCGACGAGATCTGCATCATCCCCGCCGGCGTGCCGCACGGCGAGGTCGTGCAGCCCGGGGCCGGCGAACCCTTCCGCAACCTCGTCGCCGGTTTCTACAACAACACGCTCAGCCTGCACTTCGCCCACGAGGTGCGGCCGGGCAAGCCCGACATCGAGGTGATCGAGTTCTTCGACGCGCCAAACCTCGAGGTCTTCCTCACGCTGGCCAACACCACCGCCGCGACCCACAGCATGCAGGGCCCCGCGCGCGACGCCGTGCTCAAGGGCCTGCTGCTCGCCCTGCTCGGGCTGTTCCGCAACATCGTCGAGACCGGCTCCGGCCAGCTCAACAGCGACATCGGCAAGGTCTTCCAGGCGAAATGCCTCGTGCGCGAGCAGTTCGCCAACGCCGACCTCGGCGTGTCGCACATCGCCGAGCTGCTCGGCTGCTCGCCCGACTACCTCTCGCACCTGTTCCACACCGAGACGAAGGAGCGCCTCACGCACTACATCCAGCGCATCCGCATCGACGGCGCCATCCTCGCGCTCGAGACCTCGACGCTGACCATCTCCGAGATCGCCTACGCCAGCGGCTTTTCCGACCCGGCGTATTTCGCCCGCGTGTTCAAGCAGCACAAGGGCACGACCCCGCAGGTCTACCGCGCCAAGCTCGAGGCCTCGCGCCAGGCGCAGGAGGAGCAGCCGAAGACGGTCTATCACGACCGGCTCGACTTCACGCACGGCGTGCCGGCGGGGAAGACGGACGGCGCGGGGAAGTGAGCCGGGCGGGCGGTTGCGGGCAACCGCCCCTACCGCAGAAACACCCTGTAGCCCCACGGCGGGAGCGTCAGCTCCGCGCCCTCGGCAAACTCAACCTTTTCCCCGCTGAAAAATTCCGTGTAGCGGCCGGCATACGGCCCGTCGGTGAGCTTCACCTTCCGGGTCTCGCCGGAGAAATTCATCAGGGCGAAAACCTTGTCCCGGGCGTTCTCGCGCACGAAGCTGAACACCTTGGTGCCGTCGCTGTTCACGACCTGCACCATCTTGGCGCCCCACTTCGCGTTCCAGAGCGCGCTGTTGGCCTTCTTCAGCGCGAAGAGCTTCCGGTAGAAGCCGGCCATCGGGTGGTCGCGCCACTGGATCGGGTCCTTCTCGAAGAAGAGCAGGCGCTTGTTGTAGCCGGCCTCCTGGCCGTTGTAGATGAGCGGGATGCCCTCGCTGACGACGGAGAGGACGATGGCGGCCTCGAGGCCGGCGCCGAAGTTCTCGAACTCCGTGCCCTCCCACGAGTTCTTGTCGTGGTTGGAGACGAAGTTCATGCGCATGATGTTGTCGGGGTAAAAGCCCTCGTTCCACGCGTAGTAGTTGAAGAGCGCGCCCACGTCGGCCTGGCCCCGGCAGATCTTGTGCACGTTCTCATACCAGCTCCACGCGTAGGTGGCGTCGAAGGCCTCGGCGTGGAGGTCGCGCGACTCCCACTCGGCGAGCATGAAGACCGGCTTGATGGCATCGAGCTCGCGGCGGAGGTTGTTCCAGAAATCCAGCGGGATGAAACCGGCCACATCGCAGCGGTAGCCGTCGATGCCGACGTCGCGCACCCAGTATTTCATGACCTCGGTCATGTATTGGCGGAGGCCGGGGGCGCGGTAGTCGAGGTTGATGATGTCGGACCAGTCGAACCACGGCGTCGGGCGGAACCCGCCCTTCCAGTCGTGCTGATACCAGTCGGGGTGCTGCGCCGCCAGCGGGTTGTCCCACGCGGTGTGGTTCGGCACCCAGTCGAGGATGACCTTGAGGCCGAGCCCGTGCGCCGTGTCGACGAGGCGCCGGAGGTCGGCGAGGGTGCCGAACTCCGGGTTCACCCCGTAATAATCCTTCACCGAGTAGGGGCTGCCGAGCGTGCCCTTGCGGTTCTTCTCGCCGATCGGGTGGATGGGCATGAGCCAGATGATGTCCACGTTCAGCGCCTTGATGCGCGGGAGCTCCTTTTCCACGGCGGCGAAGGTGCCCTCGGGGGAAAACTGCCGGACATTGACCTGGTAAATGGTCGCGTCCTTGGACCACTCGGGGTGGACCACCCTGACGTAGGGCTGCGGTTGATAGGGGTCCGCCGGCGCGGCGGCAAAAACCGGGGCGACGGCCAGCAGGGCGGCCAGCAGGAAGGCGGGGAGGTTTTTCATGGCAGGATCAGGCGGCGGCCTTTTCTTCCGGCACCCAGGACAGCGCGACGGCCGCGAGCACCAGGCAACCGCCGCCGATGACCACGGCCGCCATGGCGTGGCCGCCGAGCAGGTGTTTCACCGCCGGCCCGAGGAGCGTGGCGGCGAGGATCTGCGGGAGGACGATGAAGAAGTTGAACACGCCCATGTAGAAACCCATCTGCTTCGCCGGGATGGCGTTCGCAAGGAGGGCATAGGGCATCGAGAGGATGGTGGCCCAGCCGATGCCGACCCCGGCCATCGAGAGCAACAGCAGTTCGGGGGTCTTGACGAATCCCACCGAGCACAGCCCGGCGCCGGCGCAGAGCAAGCCGGCGCGATGCAGGAGCTTGGCCGGCACGCCGCGCCCGGCGAGAGCCACCAGCACGAACGCCACCACGAAGGCCGTGCCGTTATAGACGGCGAAGCAGACGCCGCCCCACTCGAGGCCGCGCTGGTATTCGGGCGAGCCGGGGGCGCCGCCGAACACGCCGCGGGCGATGGCCGGCGTGAAGTAGATCCACATGCAGAACAGTCCCAGCCACGTGAAGAACTGCACGACCGCCAGGCGGCGCATCACGTGCGGCATGTTCGCGATGCCGTGGAAGATCTCGACGAAGAAGGACGCGGGCTTCGGCGCGTCCGCCGCCGGCGTGATCTCCGGCGGAAACTCCGGGGTCGTGACGACCGTGTAAACGACGGCCGCGATGTAGACGACGGCGCCGACGTAGAAGGAGATCTTCACGGACGGCGGGATGCCCGTCGTGGCGGCCTCGACGAGCCCGAAGCGCGTCAGCAGCCACGGCAGCGCGGAGGAGAGCACGGCGCCGAGCCCGATGAGCAGGCTCTGCATGGCGAAGCCCACCTGGCGCTGCGCCGGCGGCATCAGGTCGGCCACGAAGGCGCGGAAGGGCTCCATGCTGATGTTGACCGAGGCATCGAGCACCCAGAGCAGGCCCGCCGCCATCCACAGCGCCGAGGAGTTGGGCATGGCGACCAGGGCGAGGCTCGCAAGGATCGCGCCGGCGAGGAAGTAGGGCCGGCGGCGGCCGAGACCGCGGACCCAGGTGCGGTCGCTGTAGTAGCCGATGATCGGCTGCACGATGAGGCCGGTGAGCGGCGCGGCCAGCCAGAGGATCGGGATCTCGCTCTCGGAGGCGCCGAGAAACTCGTAGATCGCGCTCATGTTGGCCATCTGCAGGCCCCAGCCGAACTGGATGCCAAAGAAGCCGAAGCTCATGTTCCAGATCGCCGGCAGGGTCATGGGGCGCAAGGTCGTCATGGGGCGGTCAGTGTTCGGGGGGTTCGCTGTAGTCGCGGAGCGGGCGGTCGCCGGTGCGGTCGTAGAGCTTGATCCAATGGCAGAGCTTGGCGGTCTTTTCGCCGGAGAGCGATGAGAGCGCGGCGGCGGTGAAGCGCCACTGCCAGTTGCCCTCGTTGGTGCCCGGCCGGTTCAGGGTGGCCGAGGCGGGCAGGTCGAGCAAGTCCTGCATGGGGATGACCGCCAGCCGTGACGGCGTGGCCAGGGCGGCCCGGATCACCGGCCAGGCGGAACGGGCGCCCCCGAGCAGGTAATAATCGTCCACCATCGACGCGATCGACGGCGGCAGCGACTCGAGCCAGCCGCGGGTGGTGACGTTGTCGTGCGTGCCGGTGTAGGCGACGCTGTCGGGCGGGTAGAAGTGCGGCAGGTTGACGTTGTTGGCGTCGTGCCCGTAGGCGAACTGCAGGACCTTCATGCCCGGCAGGCCGGCGGCGCGGCGCAGCTCGACCACGTCGGGCCCGATGTAGCCGAGATCCTCGGCGATGATGCGGGCGTCCGGCAGCGCGGCACGCACGGCGTGGAAGAAGGCGCGGCCCGGGCCCTTGAGCCAGCGACCGCCGCGGGCGTCGGGGGCGCCGGCCGGGATCTCCCAGTAGGTGTCGAAGCCGCGGAAGTGATCGAGCCGGATGATGTCGTAGAGCTCGAAGGCGGCGCTGAGCCGGTCGATCCACCACGCGTAGCCGGTGTGGGCGAGATAATCCCAGTCGTAGAGGGGGTTGCCCCAGAGCTGGCCCGTCGCCGCGAAATAATCCGGCGGCACGCCGGCCACCGCCAGCGGCTGGCCGTGGGCGTCGAGGCGGAAGACGGCGCGGTTCTGCCAGGTGTCGGCGCTGTCGAGGGCGACGAAGATCGGCACGTCGCCGATGATGCCGACCCCGCGCTCGGCGGCGTGGCGGCGGAGCCGGTCCCACTGGCCGAAGAACACGTATTGGTAAAAGGCGTGCCGGTCGGCCTCGCGGCGGATGCTCTCGGGCGCGGTGGCGCGGAGCGCGGCGTTCCACTGGCGGTATTCCTCCGGCCAGGTCGTCCAGGCCCGGCCGCCGAAGTGGGCCTTGAGGGCCATGAAGTCGGCGAAGGGCTCGAGCCAGTCGGCGTGCTGGCGGCGGAACTCGCGCAGCGAGTCGAGGCCGCCGAGCCGGTCCGCGCCGGAGGCGGCGAAGCGGTCGTGGGCGCGCGCGAGCATGGGCCAGAAGGATTCGTAGAGCCGGCCGTAATCCACGCGGTCCGCCGCCAGCGCGCGCAGCGGGGCGAGCTCGGCGGCCTCGAGCAGGCCGGCGGCCTGCAGCTCGCCGAGGTCGATGAAATACGGGTTGCCCGCGCGGCCGGAGAACAGCTGGTAGGGCGAGTCGCCGTAGCCGGTCGGGCCGATGGGACAGATCTGCCAGTAACGCACCTTCGCCTCGGCGAGGAAATCCACGAACGCGCGCGCGCCCGGACCGAGGTTGCCGATGCCGTAGGCCCCGGGCAGCGACGAGACGTGCGCGAGCACGCCGGCGGTGCGGGTGGTCAGCCACGACTGGGGCGGGTGTTCCATGAGGAGGGGGACGGGGGCGGTCTGCACGGGGAGCGGGGTTCGCGCGCTGGCGGCCGTTGGCTCGGCTCAACCCCGGGAGGGAGTCCGCCGCCAGCGGGCGAAGGGGATGAAAGCGGCCACCAGGATCGGACTGGTGGCCGCGGGAAGGGCGGGAGTTGGGGTGGCTCCGCTTAGAACTTGTAGGACGCGCCGAACGAGAACGAGGCGCCGTAGGTCTGGTAGTTGATGACGCGGCGCGGATCGTTGTTGTCGTAGGTGATCAGCGGCTCGTTGTTCAGGTTGTAGGCCTGCAGGAGGACCGACAGGCCCTTGAACCGGCCCTTCTCGAAGGCGTAGCCGACCTGGGCGTCGATGACGTTTTCCGGCTGGGCGACGGAGAAGCCGCCGTTGGGGTTCACGTCGCCGCTCGGGCTCGGGACGCCGAACGTGGTGATGTATTGGCGGTTCTCGGAGCGGTAGCGGTCGCTGACGCGGACCGAGAAGCCGTGGCGCTCGTAGTAGGCCGTGATGTTGGCGACGTGGCGCGAGAGGCCGGAGATCGGCGCGCTGGCGTTGGCCGGGCCCCAGGGCTTGATGCCGCTGTCGGTGTAGGCGCCGCCCATCACGAGGCCGAAGCCCTTGATGTCGCGGTTGAACAGCTCGGAGGAGAGCGAGAGCGAGACCTCGACGCCGCTGAGGCTGCCGCCCGAGCCGTTGACCGGCTGGGAGACGATGCCCTGGCGGAGGACGGGGGCCGGGCCGGCCGAGACCGGGTAGCCGGTGAAGTCGGCGACGGACTGCGCCTCGTAGATGTAGTTGGTGAGCTTCTTGGCGAAGCCGGCGACGGCGAAGTAGCCGCGCTTCTGGGCGAAGTAGTGCTCGATCGAGAGGTCGACCGAGTTCGAGGCCCACGGGCGGAGCCGCGAGTTGCCGCCGCCGCCGCTCCAGGGGCTCTGGGCGAGGCTGGTGGACGCCGCGTTGGCCGGGTTGTAGCCCCAGGTGCGCGAGGCGCGCATGTCATACATGCGCGGGCGGGCGAGCTGGCGGGCGACGCTGAAGCGGACGATCGTGTCGTCGGTCGGCTTGAAGTTCAGGTTCAGGTTCGGCGCGAACTCCCAGTATTTGTCGCCGTCGCTGACCGCGGTGAGCGTGCTGCCATTGGCCGAGAAGCCCTTGGAGGACTGGTCGGTGTGGATGGCGCGGACACCGACGTTGCCGGAGACCGGCAGGCCGCCGAGCTTGGTGTCGAGGTTGAACAGCGCGTAGAGCTGGGCGACCTTCTCGCGGATCTCGTAGCGGTTGGCGACGATGCCCGCGTCGGTGTTAGGCGTGTAGGCCCAGATGCCGGAGTTGTAGGCGGCCAGCGGGTCGTAGGCGTAGATGCGGCCGAGGCCGAGGAAGCTCATGTCGGTCGTGCCGACATTGGCCGGCAGCGCCAGGGTGTTGGCGCCGTTGGCCGGCGAGATGAAGCCGGAGGGGCCCTCGCCGTCACGCTTGTAGCGGTCGGTGTAGCTGGTGCCGACCTCGACGCTGGAGAACCACTTGTTCAGGTCGTGCTTGGTGAAGGCCTTGAACTGGCCCATCTCGTCCTTGGCGCGGAAATACTTCAGGTAGCCGTGCATGCC